>JBEKNJ010000005.1:0-214203 GCA_049522955.1 Acidobacteriaceae bacterium | reverse complement strand
GTCCTCGAGACGTCCGTTTCCATCTGCATTGCTGAAGACGACAGGAACAGTCCTGCCAGGTTTTCTCCGTATGATCCCCAACGCGCCCGAGGTGTGATTTCAGGAGCCGGCACCTCCTTGCCGCTGAATAGTGGATCTGTTGTGCTTCTTGATCGTGCATGATATTTCTTGTTTGTGCATGGTTCATCAGGAGCAATAAGAAAAAACGAGATTGAAAGTCGACTGCTACGCGGCCTTCCCGTCAATGCCACTGCCCTCGCGAAGGAGTTCCTGGTGTCCGAGGACGCCATCCGTCGAGATCTGCGGGCGTTAGCCGCCGAGGGCAAGTGCAAACGGGTTTACGGTGGTGGGCTTCCGATATCGCCGGATGGAGTCCCGTTTGAACACAGACTCTTGTACGGCTCGAAAGAAAAACGCGCTTTAGCCTTGGGCGCCCTGACCCTCGTCTCTCAAGCTTCGACGGTGTTCCTCGACAGCGGCAGTACCAACCTGGCCTTGGCCAGAGAGATGCCGCCCGATCGCTCTCTTACAATCGCAACAAATTCAATCTCAATCGCAAGCGCCCTCCTGGAGCGGAAGAATCTCAAAGTCATTGTTCTGGGAGGAGAGATCGATCGTGATACCGGGGCGGCCATCGGGCTGTCTGCGATCCGCGAAGTCGAACGCTTGAGCTTTGATCTGTGTTTCCTCGGAGCTTGCGCCGTTTCCGTATCTCTTGGAATTGGCGCGTTCTACATGGCAGATGCCGAATTCAAACGCACAGTCATTGCGAGAAGTAATCGCACCGCAGCGCTTGTCACTATCGACAAAGTTGAGACTCGGGCGCCGTTTCAGGTGGCCGCACTGGCAGTCCTTGACTATGTCGTTCTTGAGTCCGGTACATCGGAGGAGACTGTCTCGACCTTTTCCAATGCCGGCCCCAAAGTCATCGTTGGGCAGCCGTAGGTTGGCTCTCGTTCGACACAACCGGGAGCGGGAATTCTCATGACAGAGAGTTTGTATCTATCGCGCGCGAAGCTATCGACCAGGCTGGCGTTCGTTGCCGCAGGCTTCGGCGTAGCTTGCTGGGCTCCCATGGTGCCTTTCGCAAAGACTCGCTGCCATCTCGGCGACGACACCATGGGGTTGGTTCTTCTGCTCCTGGGTGCCGGCTCCATCGTTGCGATGCCGCTTGCTGCGAACCTGAGTGCGCGCTTCAGCAGTAAGCCGGTCGTACTCTCAGGTGGAGTAGGACTGGCACTCATATTGCCGCTCTTGAGCATCGTATCGTCGCCGATCGCCCTTGGAGTCGCGCTGTTCGCCTTCGGGGCTTCTCTGGGATCGTTAGATGTTGCAATGAACCTGCATGCTGTCGAAGTTGAGCGCGTCTCTGAGAAGCCGTTGATGTCTGGATTTCACGCACTCTTCAGTGTTGGTGGGTTTCTGGGATCGGGAATCGTGACAGCTCTTCTCTCTCGAGGCATCGCACTCAGTGCAAGCACACTTCTCAGCTCCATTATTCTTGTTTCACTGATTGTTGTGGCTCTTCCGCGCATGCTCTCCGATCGAGAGAGAACGAAGCAGCCTCTCTTTGCAATCCCGAGAGGTGTCGTGCTCGCCATCGCTATCTTCGCGGCAATCTCATTCCTGGTTGAGGGGGCTCTGCTCGACTGGAGTGCGCTTTTGCTTGTCGGCGAACACCTCGTCTCTGTTGCACACGGAGGGCTGGGATACATGCTCTTCTCCATCGCGATGACGTTCAGCCGTTTCGTCGGCGACGGCATTGTAGCGCGATTCGGGAACCGCTTTGTGCTGAGAGTGGGTGGGGTGATCGCGGTTCTAGGGTTGTGCTGCCTGCTTCTCGCACCGGTCGCATGGATCGCGCTTGTCAGTTTTGTCTTTGTGGGCCTTGGAGCCGCAAACATCGTGCCCATCTTGTTCAGGCTCGCGGGTACGCAAGACAAAATGCCCAAGGGATTGGCCGTTGCCGCCCTCACTACGGCGGGCTACGGGGGCTTGCTGACGGGACCAGCCGTCATTGGCTTTTTGTCCAAGGGATTCGGCCTGCACAACGCGTTCTGGTTTCTGGCAGCCCTTCTGGCGTGCGTGCCGATCTTCGGCAAACATGTGACGGCAGAAACTTCTCACTGAACGAGCAGGCAGGATAAATCCTATGACGAGAACACAAGCCATTGTCTTCGATATGGACGGGGTGCTTATCGATTCCGAAGAATTGCACGCACGCGCGAAGCGCATCGCGTTTGCGCACGCAGGGATCGCGTTGTCAGATGCTGATCTGCGCTCCTATGTAGGCCGGAGCGATGCCGTTATGATCGACGAGATCGGAGCTCGATACGGACTGACTGACGGGCAAAGATCGACGGTCCTGAATGAAAAGAAGCGGATCTACGAACAAGAAGAACAAGGGATAAAGATAGTTCCCGGTGCGATTGAGTTCGTCCGGTGGGCGGCTCAGCATTATCGTTTGGCTCTTGCAACCTCGGCAACGCCGCGCAATCGAATGACGACTCTCAACCGCCTTGGCATAGCAAACCTTTTCGAGGCCACCGTGGATCTGGGAGATGTTTCCGAGCCCAAACCCTCGCCGGAGATCTACTTAACCGTTACTTCGCGTCTTGCGCTTCAGCCGTCCCAATGCCTGGTGGTGGAAGACTCTCTGACGGGAGTCCTTTCTGCCAAGCGTGCAGGATGCTGCGTTTCGGCCCTGACTCAAACCTTCGGAGCCCATGAATTGCTCGGAGTAGGGGCGGATTTCATTTTCGAAGACTTTCAATCGCTACAGAGGTCTGCTGAGATCGAGAATTACTGCCGTTAGGATAGGAAGCTTGCGAGAGGCCACTGGAAAAGACGATGGGTCGAACTTCTAAAAGGTGCTCTGTAGGGCGGATACTCGTGCTTGTATTGGCGTTAACAGTACCACTTTTCGGACAGGAACAGAGCACCTCCGCTCTATGGCGTGGTCTTGTGAAAAGCAGCGTCGGGACGCCGATTGTGGGAGCCAAAGTGCGGCTGAAAGGAACTTTCACGGCTGAATCAACCACGGCGGCCGATGGGAGCTTTTCTCTTGTTGCTTTGCCGGCCGGAAAGTACAAGCTCACGATTGTTGCGGATGGAACGACCGCCTCATACGCGCAGACGATTACTTTGACCGCGGACTCACCAGCGGTAGTGATCACAGTGTCGAATCGCCGTGAAATCACAGTGGCCGCGCAGCAGGAGACGGATCAGAACGGCGGCGAGAAACTCTCCAGTCAAAAGGTCAACGAGTTACCGTTGAACGGACGCGACTTCAGCACCCTGCTTCTGTTGGCGGCAGGCACCATGACGGACGCGAATGGGGCTACGAACTTTACGCAGCAGTTTGCGATCGATGGGCAGCGTGGGGTTGAAGCGGTGTTCGCGATGGATGGAGCGGACGTCAGCGATCCGGAGATGGGCGGGAGCACATTCACGAATTTCAACGTGGATGCAATTCAGGATCTGCAATCAAGTTCGGGCTGGATGCCGGCCGAGATCGGCCGGGGTGCCGCCGGTTTCACAAACATCGTGACACGGTCGGGTCAGAGTGGGTTTCACGGATCATTCTTCGAGTTCCTAAGAAACTCCGCTCTGGACGCACGGAATTATTTCGATCACCCGTCCATTGCGGAACCTGGGAGGATCCCACCGTTCCGAAGAAATGAATTCGGATTCACGAACGGTGGACCAGTCGTCCTGCCCCACGTCTACGACGGGCGCGGCCGTACGTTCTATTTTGGGCAGTATCAGGGGTTCCGGCAGGTCCTTGGAACGACACAGGTGCTCGCCGTGCCGACAGCAGATGAGCGGGCAGGCCAGGACACGGTGACCTATCCGGACGGTAGCACGGACACTCTGCAGGTTAAGGTTAATCCTGAGATCGCAACTGTACTGGCCCGCTACCCGCTTCCGAACAACCCGACAGGCGCATATGGGCCTCGAACATACGCAGCACCGTCGAAGGTAGACACGGATGCAGATCAGTTTTCAATTCGCATCGATCAAAAGTTGGGAGCGAAGGGGCAGTTTCTTGGTCGATTCAACTACGACAACCTGACGGGACCTACGACCAATCCCGACCAGACACTGCTCGATCCGACCTTCGGTGTGCAGTATGTAGATAGACAACGAAACGTAGTATTCACCTATACGCGCACAGTGTCGCCGCGATTTCTCTGGTCGTCATCACTGAGTATTACGCGGACGACTCCATCCTTTCCTACACAAAACTACACCGACCCGGCACTGAAGTTCACGGATGGCCTCTACGAGGCATTTAATTCAGCGGCGGGATCGGTAATGTCCGCATTCGGCAATCTGTTCCACGGACAGCTAAATTTCGTCAGGACGACTCAGCGACATGCAGCGAAGTGGGGTATCGAGGCACGCCTCAATCGAGACACGACCTATTTCGGCACCAGCCCGAACGGGGAATACGACCTGGGCGGTGGAACGGTCTATTCGCCGGTATTTATTCCTTCTGCATCCGGAGAGCACAACGTGCAGGTGGGCGAACCCCTGCCGGACACGCTGAGCAGTTTGCTGATCGGTTACCCGTATGGATACGCGATCGCGGTCGCCCCGCCCTATTTGTCGAACGGAGCACATATTGGGCCGGCGGCGGTCAACAGGAACGACGTGAATGCCTATGTGCAAGACACATGGAAAATCAACCAGCAGTGGGTGCTCGATTACGGGCTGCGGTATGAGCTATACACACCGATCACTGAGCGGGCAAAGCGGACAGCGGGTTTTCTAGACGCGTTTCCGCCGGCAGGAGTTGGACAGGAGTATTTGATCAATCCTCAGCCTGGCTATCAGACGGGTTGGAATGGCTGGGGGCCCCGTGTGCAGGTGAATTGGAACGCGCCACAAGCTGTGCATGTGCACGCAGGCGGAGCGATCACTGTGATTCCACCGAACATCTGGCAGGACAACTTTCTCACAGGATCGACGCCGTTCGTGATCTATCCGCGCGTCAATGCGACGAAGAACGGTGAAATTGCATACGGATTTCACATCACACCCGCCGAACTACCGCAGGTCTATACACCGGATGGCGTGAACGTGTTAGCCAGTGGCGATACGAAGAAAGTTCCAGCGAACACAGTGATGGACGTGAATCGATACCAGGAAGATCTGGCGACACTGTCACCGGGCAATCAGCTGTCTCTGCTGAATTTGAACGGGATGGATCGCCGCTTCAACAATGCCTATCTCCAGACCTGGACGCTGGGACTGGAGCGGGCATTCGGCGGGTTGACGGCCGATGCGGCATATGTCGGAACATCGGCGATTCGTCTTCCCCGGATTTCATACCCAAACGCGTATCAAGGAGCGGGTCCGGGCTTCGCCAGGTTTACGAACTTTGATAGTGGCGGCGTCGCAACTGGAGGATTCGGGTTCGAGTCCGTGGTTACCAATACGGCGCACTCGTCCTATAACGCGTTGCAAACTTCGTTGGCAGGGCAGGTCGGACACGGTGGTCCGGGATTGCAAGCGGGATACACCTGGAGCAAATCGTTGGATGATGTGAGCGGCCTGATAGGAGGAACAGGTTCGACGGGCGCAATATCTCTGTTCAGCCCGCAGAACCCATTCGACACACATGCAGAGAAAGGTCCGTCAAACTTCGACGTGACGCACGCCCTCACTTTGAGCGCGGCGCAGGACCTGCATTTGCAGGGCCTGGGAGACCAGCCCGCTGGGATCCGAGTGTTCACTCAGGGTTGGCAGTTGCTGAGCATCTCGACGATCACCAGTGGAGCGCCGTTCACCGTCTACTCAGGGATTCAGCAGACCGGCGCAGGGACAGTTGGGGCGGACCGGCCAGACCAGATTGGCAAACCGATCCTCTCAACGGCTCACAGCTCAACTCGACGACGGGAAGATTATTTTGGGCTCGGCGCCGCCAACGCTACGTTCTTTTCGATTCCCATCGGGATACAGGCTGGAACCGGACCTAACTCGGGACGATTCGGAATGCTCGGTCGGAATAGCTTCCGCGGGCCGGCTTATTACGACTTCGACTTTGCTGTCATCAAGACAACGCCGATTGCCCATCGAAGCAGCGGTCTGGAGCGTGCCGACCTTCAGTTCCGCGGGGAGTTCTTCAATGTGTTCAACGTGGTGAACATGGGCTTGCCGGCGAACACAATCAAAGGCTCGGGGTTTGGAGTGATCAGCAAAACGGCTGGGACCTCTCGGCAAATTCAGTTTTCCGTGAAGCTCATCTATTAAGAGATGGCGCGTCAGCTGCGGAACACAGTAAGCGTCGGGGAATTGCTCTCTCACTTTGGTGCTTTAACCTCGACGGTACCCCCTGCCGGTACTGTCAACACGATCCAGGTTACGCTACGACCAAAGTGCTTTGGGTCGGCATGAGCATTGAGTGGCTTCCCATCTACAAACAATATTTCGAACGATCCGGTAAACGCGGCCTTCCAGTTCAGCGCGCTCTTTCCGTTGTTGGTAAGACGCGTGCTTCGATTTCCTTCGTGCCGCACGCTGATTACATTGCCCTGAACAGGAAGATGACTGAGTTCAGCCCAGCCGGTTTTCGATGTCAGCTGAGGCAGCGTTTCGACAGCGGTTTCAAGGGGTTTCCCGGCAACAATCTCCGTTAGCGGGAAGGTGGGCTCGACACGGATACCCATGAGCCCCGTGACGAGGGCTCCGATGACGGAGTAGGAGACCTCGGGATATTCACGCCGTTCGCGACCGGCGCGGGTAAGGTCCATGATTTGTGTATAGGCAGCCTCGGGATCCCCGTAGCGGTAAAGGATCTCTGCATAGTGCGACTTTGCCTCGACTGCGCTTACAGGTTCGGTGTTCATCGTTGCCAGAAGAGTATGCAAGGCGCTTGCAGTCCTGGCGCCATCCTCTGCCGCATCGCGATAGAGCAGATCGCTTCCCGCGCGGCCTGTAAAGTGATGCTGCTTATTCAGGAAAGCGTAGAAATATCCCTGCGAAGCGTTCCACCACTCGGTATTGATGAGTGATTTCATCTGCCCCGCGGTCTGCAGGGAGAGCTGAGCCGCCTGCTTGTTCCCCCGGATTGCCTCCATCGCAGCATAGGCTCGGAACGCGGCGTACTGTGTCGCTAGCAGGTCGATGCCCACCAGGTTGTCCCTGCTGCTCTCCTCATAGGTCGGGTCACCGCGAAAGAAAGGAGGAGTCGGGATCTCGCTCCTCCGTTTCATGATCCTAACCGGGGTCAGATCCCAACGTATCGTGTAGTCGGTGATCGTACGATCGTAGAAGTTCAGAAAGACGGGATCTTCAATGTAGGACCTGTCTCCGGTCCAAAGAAACATCCGGTAGCAGGTATCCAGAATATCGAAGTTGGCGGGCAGGTTGTACCAGAACTCAGCATCGCTCTTATAGTCGACCGGGGCCGGCCGGTTCAACCGATCGATCTCCCAGTAACTACACCAGTCTCTGGAAGCAGCGATATTTTCTGCGAACCTTCGAAGCATATTGTGGTTGTACCGGGCAAGGCCTAGAGCCTGCGCACCGTCGGCTTGATGCGCAGTATCGCGCATGCAGAAAGCGTGACGTCCAGGAAGCGCTGCTTCGTACCAGGGGCCGACGGGGTCGTTGTCGGAGACGTAGGACAGTGCCTGTTGCTTGGCCCAACGGAACGAGTCGACCAGACGGGCATCGGAAGAAGAAAACTCGAGGTCCGAATGCGCTCCACGCTCTGCCGGTTGAGGAAATGCGGGGAAGGACATCACCAACAGGACAAGGCATCCGAGCTTACCCGCGTGCAGGCGTCGCAGACTGCGCCTTGATCCGGTGTGACCGAAGTACATCGCATCCTCCAAAAGTTATAGGGCGGAATTCAGCATCTCTGAGGCTTCATGAAAATGCAATGACCAAACCCGGCGCAGACAGATCGCCAGGGGTCGCCTTGTGCAGCCCCACCTTGCGAATCAGCGTTCCCGGTATATGCACGATATTTCCCCGAATCTGCACGGAATGGGAGATATCGATCGCCTCCTCGCCGGCCAGATCCTGCGCCAGAACTCGCTTTCCTCTCATTTCTTTGTCGAAGACCATATTAAGACTGTCGAAGTTACCGAAGACACCGAAGGGCCCTGGCGCGTCGGAAACAGGCAGCGTCACATCGCATCCCGGTATGTACCATGCCTCTCCGATACGGGTTCTTTCCAGCGCGGCAACGGCAACCGCACCATTCGGAAAGCGCGCTGCAAAGACAAACGGCTTCTCTCCCTTGGCCTTCACCGCCGGCAGTGCCATGTTTCTGGCGATCCGCGCAGGCGCTCCCTGGCGCACAGTCGCACCAGCTGTCGAGAAGAACTTCCTGGTCGATTGAAACCTCTCCCAACCCGGGGGAAAACGGTGGGGCAATCCGCTGCCAGCGAAGCGCCCGGACAACCTCGTCGAGTCGCTTCTTGGGCTGTCTGGGTCCGTTAAAGAAGAGATCGGCGTCTTCTCCGGGCCTCATGCCCGTGAGCGGGTGGCGCATGATCCCCATCGTGCATCCCATCACCGCGGCTACATAAACCTCGTCTTCCACATTGAGCACACTCTTTATTTCGGAATGACCCTCTGCCCCTTTCAGCATGGCAGCGAGACGATCTAAAGTCGTAGGCAGCGAGAGAATCGACGTCACGTCGTAGGTCCTGTACACGTCCGTATTACGCAGGATGGTCATGCGTCTCGAATCCCAGGATTGCGAACCGAAGCGGCCGTCCGTGTGCCAGTCTCCATTGACCGGCAGCTCTGCGTGCACATGTTCGAGGGTTAGAGGAATATGCGCCTGGTTGCGTAGACGGATCAGATCAAAGGACGGATCGCCGATGTCGATCTTCCAATAGCGAACGTCGGCAGCGTTGCTGAGCGTCTCTAAACTACGTACTCTCTCTCCCTCTGGCGTGTTGCGGCACCAAAGCGCGGCTCCACGCCATCCCGCCTTCTGGACCGCGCTGTTCAGCTTGCTGAGGCGTTCCGGAGCTGTTCCGGTGAAGGAGGGAAATTTTGCGGCATCAAGCTCGAAAGTTGCAGTACCTCCCGTCTGCCAACCATCATCCAGCAGGAAGAAGAGATCACTACGAATCTTCGGATAAAACGATTCCGCCCACCCGGCCCGGGCGAAGACGTTCTCTTCCGTCATGGCGTTACGCCCCAGATCTCCTCCGGAATCCCCCTGGAGAATCGTCGCATCCAGCTCATGGAGACCATGACCATACATATAGTTCTGCACCGCCCAGGTGCACCAGTAGTGCGGGGCGCCGGAAGACTGCGCGGGAACTAAGCTCGCGCCTTGTCCCGACTCTATTTCGGCGCCCTCCACAAAGCCCGTTAACGCGGGCGCGATCGTCGTCGCCATCGACGCGCCGAGAAAGCGCCTTCTGCTCATCCTCATCTGTTAGTTCCTCGAATCGCTGAGTAGCCTGCTGAGTGAGCGTTGGCATCACCCGGGGTGAGTGATGCCAACGGGTAGGATCAAGGGTAGGATCGAGGCGCGAATCTCAGAAGGTGAAGTGACCGCCGAGCTGGATGTCGCGCGGTGTGCCGTTGGTACCTGTAATCTGGCCGAAGCTGGCGTTCTGCGCCGTGCAGCAGGTGGTATTTGGGTTGGAGTAGTGAGGGGTGTTGGTAAGGTTGAAGGCATCCACTTGAAAGCTCGCCGTCATGCGCTCACGAATCTTTACCGTCTTTGACAACGAGGCGTCCGCGTTCCTGTAGCTGGGGCCGAGCACCTTTCCAACTCCAGAGTTGCCGAGCTGATACTGCGGTGGGGTTGTGAGGCAGGTCGTGTCAAACCATTCCGAGGTCTTTCCAATCTTTGGGATAGAGCGGCATGCAAGGTCGGCGCGATTGGAGAAGCCGCTGTTGAGATTGTCGTTCGAGATGCCGAAGCTCAAAGGCTGTCCGGATTGCAGGATGGTGATGCTGCTGAGCTGCCAACCACCCAACAGAAGATCCGTGGTGCGGGAGCTGTTGGATAGCCACTGCCTGCCCCGTCCGAAGGGAAGCTGATAGACGAAGTTGACGATAAAGTTCTGCGGTACATTGGGCGCCTGACTTGTTCCGACCGCCCGGTTCAGGTTGTCATGAAGAGGGTAGAAGACATTGATGTCATCGATCTCCTTTGACCAGGTGTAGGAGACGCGCCCCTGTAGTCCGTGGGAGAAGTTCTTCCAAAGCTCCGCCTGCAGGGCATGGTAGATGGACAGGCCGTCTGAGGTGGCATAGTTGATCGACGTCACCTCCGGTGCGATCCCATAATAAGGTCTGCGAGTTGTCAGATCTCCTGGGCCGGGTGCCGGGGTATCGATGTTGTAGTCACGGTAGAGATGGATTCCTCTCGTTCCCACATAGCTGAGCCTGAATGCTGAGGATGGTGTTAGCTGTTGCTCTACACCGATATGCCAGGCATATGCGTTGTCTGGACGGAAGTTCTCAGGAATGAGGGTGACCGAGGAGTTCGGTTGTGGGGTTACGGGCGCAGAGGTCGACAGAGGAACGAACCCCGGCAGTCCGTTGGTGCTGACCTGCCAGAAGGGCGTATAGGCTAGCTGCTGGTTGAGATAGTACTGCTGGAAGAAGGGGAAGTTGCGCTCAAGATTGCCACCGATCGCTCCGAAGTTACCCGGGAAGGTGGTGATGCCGAAGGCGCCCCGAACAGCTGTCTTTCCATTGTTGGGCGAGTAAGAGAATCCAACTCGCGGTGCGAAGTTGCCGTAATAGTTGTTGACGTTGGGGGCGCGATTGCTGGAAGTTGCAATGTCAAGCAGGCCGGTCGAGAGGTTGAAGTTGGACTGCCGGTTGAATTTATCAATCGCCTGCGTAATGACGTCCCAACGCAGGGCCACATTCAGGGTAAGCGACTTCAACAGGTGATACTCGTCTTGCACATAGACGCCTGCAAGGTTTGCACGGGTCGCAGGATCGGTATCGACAAACCCGCGATAGAGCGAGGACGGAATGCCGAGCAGGAAACTGGCGAAGGCATTTCCGCCAGTACTGCTGGTGCAGTTCGGTTGTTCCGTGCAGCTGCTCGTATAGTCGGCATTGAAAGAGAAGCTGCCGTTTTGGCTGGCGTTGGCATTCGTCAGAGAAGCCTGAAGGCGCCGATAGTCTTCACCGACCGTAATCGTGTGCTTGCCGAAAACCTTAATGAAGTTGTCTGTAATTTGATAGACGTTTGTGATGCGGTGCGAGTTTGTCCAGTCTTGCGATCCGGTGGGAGCGATATTGCCGATGTCGAAGATGGCTAACCCTGAAGCACCGGGAAAGTCAGCGTTGTTTCCGTTAGGGATGCCCAGGGTCGTGTTTTCGTTGGTCTGAAAATCATTCCCGAAATCCAGGGTGTGAAAGCGATTAAAGCCAAAGCGAAGCTCATTCGTGGCGGTGGGAGAGAAAGTATGGTCGTAGCCGACGGCGATGTTGTGATCCCTGGATGCGGCATTGACGTCATTGATCTGAATGAATCTGGTGCCGGGCGATGGGGCATTCAAATCACGCCGCTGGTAGGATTCACGAGCGAAGAGGCGATCGCCATTCCGCAATTGATAGTCTGCTTTTACGTCGAACTGGTGATTGTTGTCCGTCTCCGAGGTGTTTGCTTTGTAGTTCTGGCTGATACTGCTCTGGTCCGTTGGTTCGGGCCAGATGGTTGCGCCTGCCACGATTTTGGCTGAGACAGGATCGAAGCGCGATGCAGGAACCTGGTAAGCCGGTCCCTGGCTGGTGTTGACGATGGGAAAGGGATTCCCTGTCAACGGGTCATACAACGTTGGGAATTGGCTGGTAAGAAAGCTTCCCTGTTTCATCAGGTCCGTGGGCACCGTGAGGTTGTAGGAAATGCCGTTGTTGAGCAGCAGTCCCTGGTAGTCCATGAAGAAAAATGCTTTGTTGCGAATGATTGGACCGCCCAGTGCCCCGCCGAACTCGTTGGAACGATAGGGAGCTTTGGTCTGCGCCTGCCACTGAATAGCATTCAGGCTGTCGCTGCGATAGAACTCGTAGGCCGATCCGTGCAGTGCGTTTGTCCCGGATTTGACGAAGGCATTCACCTGCGCGCCGCCGTAAGTGCCGACCGTTGCCTCTGCGTTGTTGGTCGAGACTTTGATCTCCTGCAGTGAGTCCAGCGCCGGCGTGACATTGATGAACGCATTCAGCAACTCCATGTTGCTGACACCGTCCAGAGTATAGGTGGTGCCGGACCAAGGCAGTCCATTGACGCTTGCCGTGATGGGACCCGCCGCGCCTGCGCCGGCGGCCGCTTCAGGTGCGCTTCCAAATCCTGTAGCAACCGCTCCAGGAACAGTCTGCACCAGCTGCGAGAAGACCCTCCCGTTGAGTGGCAGACTGTCGATGTCACGCGTGTTCAGGACCTCGCCCAGCGAGGAGCTTGTGGTGTTGACCAGGGGGTTATCCGCGGCCACCTGGACAGTCTCCGCCGTGACGCCCAACGCCAGGGCTACATCTACGCGCGTGACGCCGTCGACGGTGACGACATTCCCGGTGGAAACAGTGGTGCGAAATCCAGGAGCGCTGACCTCGACCTTATAGGTACCGGGAGGGAGCAGGTTGGCGATGTACTCCCCGCGATTGTCAGAGACGTATTGGTTGACGATGCCGGTGTCCTGGCCGGTAACGCTGACCTTAGCGCCGGGGACCACGGCCCCAGTTCCATCCTGAATGGTGCCCTGGAGACGGCCGCTGACGCCCTGCCCAAAGCCCACGGCCGTAAAGAGGAGCAGGCAAGCGATACCTGCCAAAATTCCGCGAAACGATGTTGGCGGCAACCAGTAGCTGCCGAGTTTGGAGTGAAGATTCTTTTGCGATTGCATACAGCCTCCGTAGATCGTTACCTGGAACTGCGTTCTGTCACTGCGGATTGGCGACTTCGTGTATCCGCTTACCTTGGCGTCCATTGCGTCGACGAGTCGGCCAATCGTGGGCTAACAGCTCCGCCAAATGGTCGCTCTCAATCGCGAGCCAAGGTAGAGGGTCGTAGAAAGGCCGGTCTAGCTACACGACAGATACGGGAGAGATACAAAGAAAAATTGTGCGTTTTATCTGCAAGATTCGAGGAAGGTTACAGCAATGTTACCGACGTTACAGGGCCATTTTCAGAGGGGAAAAAAGGGTTACCCCGGCAAATCGAGGAATGTCCCACCAGGCAAATCGGGCCCTCACATGCCCACGCGCTGTTCCCTTCACGCGCGAGTAAGGCGCCGAACCCGCCAGTGGGATGGGTCGGCTATTTGTTGGTAGGGGCGGAAGAAGCTTCAACGTTGGTCGCAGGCGATTTCCTGGGGGAAAGGGCATGTACCGTTGCCAACTCGGTGCTTAGCACCTGGTCACCTTTTTCCAGATGAACGAGCACCAGGGCTTGAAACCGCGGCATACCGTCTCTTGCGGCAGATCTGCCGTCAGGCAGGGGAAGCCCCTTGCCGGCCAACGCCGCGGATAATTGCTCTACTCCAGACCGAGAGGTGATGAACCGGGTCACCCCCTCTGTTCCTTTCGTATCCAGGCCGCCAAGAACCGCGATGTTGCGTTCAGCAACGACCCCGGGCTGTACAGAGATCAGGCTGTAGTCCCGGGTCAGCATTTGGGTGCCTGGATCGCGTTCTGTATGGTAAACCGAGCTTTCGTTAGGGGCGGGATGAGCATTCACTATCTGAGCTCGCCATTGCTCACGGCGAGAATCAGGATTCTGAAAGGCAAAGTCTCCGGGAGCTATTAGCTGTGCCACGGCGATATTTTGAAAAGGAGATCCCAGTAAAATCACGGTGTGTTGTTGCAAATCGTCGGGAGTGATGTTGCGGCTGGTTTTAACTGTCGGCTTCAGACCCATCTGCGCGAAGAGGGTCGACAACATGGCGACGCCCTCAAGTTCACCCGTACCCGTATACCCGTCCTCATAGTAGAGCTGGCCAGCGTTTGCCACCAGCGCGGGATTGGATGCAAACTCGCGCGCCAGATGCGGATCGACTCGAGCCCCCCGATTGTCGCTGGCGCCCTGGCGGAAGCGAAATAGATCGTTGGAATCGTCCAGGAGGAAAACAGCATTCGGATAAGCGATGATCGGAGCGCGATCATTCCCGACAAGGTTTGCCCAGAACAGCTTCACCGGGTCAGCCGGGTTGGGGGCGAACCGGTTCGTACCCGAGGCGAGACTATCCCCGGCAATCGCCGTACGCGCCCGATAGCTGCCGGCAAAATATCCAACCACCAGAGTGAGGAGGAGCCCTACGGCCACGATGATCGGCCGTGCAAAGTATCGTCTGGCGTGACGACTGGCCGAGTCATTGACCAACTTCGCGTCCACGGGTTCATGATCAGCAAAAGAGGAGCCATTTGCGTTCGTCCCCGGATCGCGCGCTGCGCTGAGGTCGTCACCATCGAGTTCCTGATGTTCGGGAAGATCTGCCTTGAGCCGAAATGTGGGGTGGTAATGCCCCCGGGGAATCTCCACCAGGATCAGATCGTGTACGCCCTCGTCCTGGTAATACTCCTTTATCTTCTGGCGCAACCGATGGGTCTGGACGCGAACGATCGTATCCGTTTTCGGGTCGAAGTCCGGCTTGCGGCCGAATGCCTCTACCCCAATCGTGTATTCCTTGAGCACTTCCGAGTTCCCGTCAATGGCTCTTGTGCCCAGGAATTGCAACAACTGTTGAAGTGTCAAAGAGTTACGTAGAGTGTTGGAATGGAGGATCCGCTGCAGCTGTTGCCGAATCTGCTCGATGGTAAGCTCTTCCGGCTTTGTAGCGGGCGCTAATTGACCGTTTGTCACTTCCGTTTCTCTCGGCGCCTATTTCTCACCCGGCGCAAGTCTAGCAGTTCGTGGGTGCCGCGGCCAAACCATTCGGGACTGCGGCGCGACTTTCGCAACTTATGGGAAGTCGATCACCTCGCCGTCAAGCGGGAGCTCAGCCATATGGGGACCGGCATGCCAGCTCGAGTCGATGTCCGCGGGGCCGCCCTTTTCGAACAGGTCGTCGTTCTTCGATGTCAACTGACCAGCGCCCGCGAATTTCGTGAAGACGTAGGGAACTCCATTGGAGGAGAGCGGCGAAGCTCCGTCCATCACGTGAAAATGCAGATGCGGGGCGTCGGAATTACCGGTGTCACCCGCCCGAGCGATGACGGCGCCAGCCTTGACCCTGTCACCCGGTTTGACAGCCACTGTTCCAGTCTTGAGGTGAGCGAAAAGCACGAAATTGCCGTCTCCGATGTCGAGCACGATATGGTTGCCGGCGGCGTTTTCAATCGTGACCGGCTCGCGGGGCTTGGAGGGGATTCGCTCGGGAGCACCGTCGGTCGCCTCGATTACCTTTCCGTCGGCAACCGCATAGACTGGAACGCCGTAGGTCGGATAGTTCTCGTTGTTCTCGATGGGTCCCACGAAAAGACGCCGCTCGGCGTCCAGCTTGATGAAGTCGATGGCAAAGCGTTCCGCGATGATCGGCTTACCGTTGAACGCCATGACGCTCCCGCGATGTTGGAGGGACCCGCAGCAGCCATTGAAATCAACCCATCCCGAGCCTCGGAGCGGCGGCGCGATGACGACGGCTCTGTGCGGGTTGACGGCTACGTCAACGCCTTCAAATGTCGCGTGGCTCGCAATGCCGATTTTCGGATCAAGCGGAACCGGCTGGTGCTCGCCGTCGGCCGAGGCCATGAGGCGCGTTACCGAAATGCGGTGCCGGATGGTTTTGGGAAGCGGTGCACCCCGGGGTACTGTGGCGTCAAGAAACGCATATGCCGAACGCGCCGGCCCGAGCGTCACGCCAGGCAGGTGGGCGTTGAGACGAAGAACCGCAGCCAGTGCGTCGCCCTTCCATTCGCCAAGCGTCACGCCGGTGGCTGCGTCGAACGCGGTGATCGAGTCGATCTGCGTTACCAGCGAGGTCCCGTTGACGAGCAAGAGTTCGTAGGCCATATGCGTGCGGCCGTCCGCGCCGTCGACGGGACGAGGAGAGATCAGCGGCTCAGCGACAATGGTCGTGAAGACGGCTTCGACCTCCGCGCCTGGGCTCGGCGCGAAGGCAACGATCGCAAAAAACACAAGGACCGCAAACCGCAACAGTCGCCGCATTCTGGTCTCCCTTGCAAATTACAAACGATCGAGTTCTTTCGTGGTCACGCACAAATTAGAGCGGCAATAACGGCGTCACAGCATTCATGTTCTCCGCCCGGAAATCGTGCTGCGATAGATAATACTGCCGGGAACAACCAATCTGATCTCAGTTCCTGAGACCGTAGACGTCTCGACAGTGAGTTTGGCCATGATGCGGCCAGCCCGTTCGCGCATTCCCTGCAGTCCGAAATGTCCTTGCCTTCCGCCGTTTACAAAGGCCGGATCAATACCAACGCCATTGTCACGGATACGCAACACGAGGTCCTCCGCATATGTGAGCTCAACTTGAAGTTGAGTGGCTTGCGAATGAACGCACGCGTTGCGAGTCGCTTCATACCCGATGCGGTAAACCTCATCGCGTACGATGGGGTGCATCTCGCTGACCTCCCCAACTACGGAAAATGAGGCTTCGATCGATGTTCCTATACGGCACTCTTCGATCGCTCGCTGGAAGGCTGCCGCCAGGTCATTCTTCTCCGTGGTCGAGGTGCGTAGCGAGTTGAGAGCTGCGCGGCCCTCTTCGGTGGCTCGCCCCAACCACACCGACAATTGTTCGAGAGCCCCACGCATTCGGGCGGGGTCAGGAGCCTGTCTTAGGGCAGAGTCCGCAACCAACTTGCTACCTTGTATGGTCTGAAGAAAGGTGTCGTGCAGATCTCGAGCGATCCGGGTGCGTTCTGACAATCGTTCGTCGAAGCGTGCTGATATCGCTCTCGCAACCTGTCGCAAACGCAACTGGTAGAGCGCCCACGTGACGACGAAAACCGAAGCGGCGCAGAGCGCGTAGAACCAGAGCGTCTGGTACCAGGCAGCCTCAACAGTGAACTGCACATCGGCTCCCTCATTGTTCCAAACTCCATCGTAGTTGCATGCAATGACGCGGAACCGATAATGACCTGGACGGAGGTTGGTGTAAAAGGCCTCGCGGCGTGTTCCTGCATCTTGCCAGTCGCTGTCCGCTCCCTCAAGTTTGTAGCGAAAGCGAACTCGCTCAGGGATCGCCAGGCTAAGCGCGGAGTAATCGACTTGTATCCGCCCAGGATGCGGCGGAAGCACGAGGTTCCTCAAATCTGAGTGGTCTTTACCATTCGAAACGAGCGAGTCGATGATGACGGTTGGCGGCGTCGAGTTATAGGCTTTATCCAGGGCTGCCGGATCGAGCCACGCAATTCCCTTTATGGTCGCAAACCATAAGCGGCCATCGTCGGCTTCCACGACCGATGGTTCAGGGTACCTCTCCGCTGCGAGACCAGGAAGCCCATCCAGCGTATTGAAGCCCTCTGCCGAGACAGCGTAATCCGGGTCTTGTAGCCACTTTCGAAGCTCCTCCGCCTTCACATGGGCAATTCCCGAAAATCCACTCACCCAAAGATCCCCGGTGTCTGTTTCGACCATACCCGAGACTCGTCCGGGCAGATTTGGGTCTTTCCAACGCATCATGTGGAATTGCCCCTGAGCGAACAGTTGCACGCCATCTTCCGCGCCGAGCCATGCGTGGTTGCCTTTCACCATCAGACAGATCGGATAGCGATTTTTTCCCGTGTAGGTGTACCTCCGGTACGCGCTACCATCCCATTCGATAACATGGTTTGAAAAAGCGAACCAGACATTTCCCGCTTGATCCGTTTCCATAGAACCGAGTATTCCTGGCTCTCTGTCGAGTGCTTTGTTCTCATTTTGCCAACTATCACCGATTTGCCGATATACGTTCTGCGCAAACGTCAGAATCCAGATGTTGCCATTTTTGTCGATCGTGCTCGAAGCCCCAAGTTCAACGTCATCGTGTGGGTAATGAACCGGTTCGAGTCGATCGGGGAAGGCTCGCCAAAGGTTACTCTTGCCGAATCCAGTCGACCAGACTCCGCCTTTGAAATCTCGCCGAATCGAAATAGACTGCCGGGTCTCCGGAAACGTCCTGGTTACACCATCGGAGTTCATCAGGGTGAGAGGCAGGCTTCGGCTACCGATCCAGAGGTCGTGGTTCTCCCCCGCCGCTATGGCGAACTGGTTTTCTCTCGTGGCCGGAATTTCCAGCTGCGATATCACATTCCGCCGAAGTTGATCCAGGCCCGAATTCGTCCCGACCCAAAGACTGCCCTCCCGGTCCACAAGGAGCTTCCATACGACATCGGAACTAAGTCCCTGCGCAAGGGTGAAGTTTTGGCCTTCCGCCGAATCGACACTCACGTCAATTGGCACCTCACCCACGCTGGGGATACGCTGAATTCCGTTGCGGGACGCAGCCCAAAGTGCGCCGCTGTTATCGAACGTGAAATTGCCGAATCGCGACGGCTTGGACAGTTTGGAAGCACTTCTGGATTCTGGCTTCGAAGGAATGTCATTCCCGGATACACGGCGCAACCCTCCCGCATCGGAGAGCCAAACGGAACCGTTGGGCCCCGCGTGAAGATAAGCAAAGTCTCCAACCGGACCATTACCGTAGGGACTCGGCTTAAATTTAGGATCGCCGCGCGGCAGATACAGGAGCTTCCCCGAGGGCATTTTGACCCAGAGGGTACCGGCTGCGTCGACCGTTATGGCAGAAGGAAAGCCAGCGGGCAGCCCGTACTTATCACTGACCCGTTCGCATTTCCCTACGCCCACGTTAAAGAGGCCGGCGGACCCAGCAACCCAGATTCCGCCATCACGGTCTTCAACCATTGAGCCAGTGAGCAATCCAGGCGTGCATCCTTTGATGGGAAATGCCGATAACTTACCGTCTCGCCAAAGCAGAAGTCCTGGCAGTCTCGTCCTGAACCAGACATCTCCCGAAGACGAAACAAAAGCTGAGGCAAACTCAATATTTTTGGTAGCTCCCGCAGTGATTTCATCGGCAGATTGAAAACGGACGCCGTCGAACCGGAACACACCCCTCGACGTGGTTAGCCATAAATACCCGTCCGCGCTTTGTTGAATGTCGGACACTGCACCCAATGCGCTGTCTGAGGACCACGCCGTGTGATGAAAGTTTCTAAGTTCGGTGCCCGATCCTGTTGTTTGCGGCGCGTTGACGGGCAGGGCAGATACCGATGATGCAGCCGTGAGGATCATCAGAACGAGGATCTTTGTTACGGAAGAGAAAATGGGCGGCCGAATGCCGGTTCGGTTCACAGTCTTGGGAAAGGCAGATCTTTTGGCCACGAACTGACCTCACGGCTAGGCGAAAACGGACAGGGGATACGATCGATACCAATCAGGTGGATCCAAGTAACCCGGGTAATTCTAGCCCGTCCGAAGGATATACAACCCCCTAAAAGTCCCGTTCTGTACCTACAATTTTGGGTAGGTACCCGGGTCAAATGTGCAGGAGTCCGCGCCGCAATCCGATGGTGACTGCATGCGTCCGGTCGTTGGCCTGGAGCTTATCCATCAAGTTCTTTATATGAAAATTAACCGTGTTCTCCGAGATGGACAGTTGATCGGCAATCTGTTTGTTGCGATACCCGTCACGAATCAGCCGGAGAACTTCTAACTCACGGGTCGTAAGATCGTCATCACCCATGTGTTCGGCCAGACGAGCCGCCACCTCAGGTGGTATGTGTCGCTTCCCTGAGTGGACGGACCGGATAACGCCCAGCAACTGCTCCATAGGCATGCTTTTCAGCATGTAGCCCGCGGCTCCCGCCCTTATTGCCCGCTGAATATCGGCATCGCCGTCGGAAGTTGTCAGCATGATGACTCGGGCCCGCGGGAACTCACCACGGATAGTAACCAGAACATCCGTGCCATCCGCTCCAGGGAGCCGGAGATCCATCAAAGTGATGTCCGGCTGATGACGACGAAACTCCGCGATGGCCTGCGCGGAATTGCCGGCGTATCCGACCAGGAGCATATCCGGCTCGCACCCGATGATCGTTCTCAGCCCTTCACGATAAACCGGATGGTCTTCAACGCAGAGAATGCGAATCGGACCGGCGGTCATGGCTATTCCTTCTAATCAGGGAACTTCGGAGATAGCTGAAATTGTATACGTTGGCCTGTTTCCGGCCAAATCCACCACGTCGGCAGCTACCGAAATTTGTAGTGCGGATTCCATCACAACGGGGGTCGCGCGAAAACCGGATCGAGTTCACTGTTGTGTTCAGCCGATGCAAGCCAACAATGATGTGTCCTGTTCGGCCGGTCAGTAGGGACATCTCACGCAGTCTATTTCTAAGGAGAAGTCAGATGAGCTCAGCCGCAACCGTCGCGATTCCTACGAGAAGTACACCTATGCCGATGCCCGGATATAGTGACAACCTATCCCCGATAGCCTCTTCACATACCGCTCCGACAGTTTTTGTAGTTGACCCTGACGTTCATATTCGACAGTCCTTGGAACTGTTGATTCTCTCCCAGGGCTGGCAGCCCCACACCTGCGATTCAGTGAGTGAATTTCTCGCTCAACCGCGCCCGTCTGTTCCCAGTTGCTTGATCCTTGCCTTTTCTTCCACCGATTCAAACGGCCTCGAAGTTCAAAGGAAAATCGCAAAAGAATGCGCAGATACGCCTATCGTGATCATTGCGGACTATGGTCATATTCCGACGACTGTGCAAGCCATGAAAACCGGGGCCGTTGACTTTCTCGTTAAGCCGTTCGGCGATGAGCTGTTGCTGGCTGCCATTGGTCAAAGCCTCACGCGCAGCCGTGCCGCTCTGGAACGGGGAATGGAGATGCGCGAGCTTCGGAACTGCTACGCTTCGCTCACTCCACGGGAACAACAGATCCTGGCCTTGGTGGTCTCCGGTTTACTGAACAAGCAGGTTGGGGCAGAACTAGGCATTAGCGAAATCACAGTCAAGGCACATCGGGGTAATGTCATGCGGAAGATGAAGGCAGACTCTTTTGTGCACCTGGTAAACATGGCGTCGAGGCTTCGCGTTCGTTATTCACCCCAAGTGCCGCTTAGATCACCGAATGCCCTCTTCGATTCGGATCGAATCATGCCGCCTGCGATGCGCTACGCGGGGTCATCCTCCGGGCAGCCGGGTTTAACGGCCGCTCAACATTTTGCTCGCTCTGCAAGGCAAATAGACGCATCATTTACGACGAATTAAGCGGATGACGGAAGACATGGGGAACCGGATCCCTCAGGGGCTAAGGCCCCGGACATTTTCAAGCGTGACGGCACGACTAAAGTCGTGCCCTGATACAAAGCCAGCGATGTCGCATGTTCCATCAACCAGCCGACCAGGCGCTCGCGGTGCTGCCCGGACCGGGCAAGATGAGGGTTTTTAAGCAGGCTGTCCGAGTATCTTCCTCAGCTCAACCCGGAATAGGCCCCGAATTTTGCCTTCAGGCAACGTTGCCTCATTCGTGAGAATGATCATTCCCATCTGGACATCGTTCAGGTTGACCTTCCAGGCGTATTCGTATTTACCGCCTTCGGTGTCATGATCGATCGTGCAACCGGGAAACCCGTCAGCCTCTTCAGAAAGCCACGCTGCGAGTTGCGCCGGGCGGCCGGTAATGATTGGTTCCTCTGGGTCCATGGATTCGCCTTACTTTCCCTTACCCCGCCGAGCCGGCGGGTCTGCGTGACGATCGACGATCTCTTCTTGAAGGTGTTGCGGGCTTTTGGTAATGACGATTCCGCAGGTCGGGCTTTGGGTGCGAACGGCGGCAGCCTGTTACGTGCTAAGCCACTCTAAGCCGTCATGATTTTGTCTGGCGTGATCGGATATTCCCTTATTCTCCTGCCAGTCGCGTTGTAAATGGCGTTCGCCACCGCGGCTGCGGCACCAGTGATCCCGATCTCTCCGATGCCACGCGAGCCGACGGGATTGAACTTCACATCCGGTATATTGAGCACGGTGACGTCGATCTCACCGATATCCGCATTTACAGGGACGTGATATTCGGCGAGGGATTCATTCACGACTCGGCCATACACAGGATCTATCTGCGCGCCTTCATACAGCGCGAAGGAAATGCCCCAGACGATGCCGCCCATCAATTGATTGAGCCCGGTTTTGTGGTTGAGAAGTGTTCCGATGTCATAGGTGCCGACAACTTTGCGCACCTTTACCATGTGGGTGTTCTTATCGACCGCTACTTCAACGAAGACCGCGCCCCATGAATAGGAACTCATCGAGTCCTTGGCTTCCGAAGGCTCCGCCGATCCGCTGGCCTCGACTGGCTTGTTCCCATTGCGTGCAATCAGATCAGTAAGACTGTCCGCTTGAGAGGGATTGTTCTTGTTGAAAAGCTTGCCGTCCTTAGCTTCAATATCCACGGTCTTCAGCCCGTGCAAGGGAGATGCTGCATCGGCTATAGCCAGATCGGCCAATTTCAACTTCAACTGCGTGGTTGCATCCTGAATTGCCGGCAACACGGACGCGGACGACTGCGAACCTCCTGACACGGGAGCCTTTGGGAGCGTCGAATCACCAAGCTTCACTTCGACGAGTGAGGGATCAATTCCGAGGCCGGCCGCCGCTTGCTGAGCCATGATGGTGTATGTGCCGGTGCCCAGATCCTGCGTGCCGGATCCTACGAACATCTTGCCGCCCGGCAGCAGTCGGACCACGGCTTGTGCCGCGCTTCGATTTGCGGGATAGGTAGCGGTCGCCATGCCGTAACCGATCATCGCATTGCCTTCGGTGACGGTACACGGTGTTGCCACACGCTTCGACCATCCGAAACGCTGCGCCGCCTGGGTATAACAGTCACGAAGATGCTTGTCCGTCCATGGACGATCGTGGCTTGGATCCTTCTCCGCGTAGTTCACCAGGCGCAGCTGCACGGGATCCATTTTGAGCTTCTCGGCTAGCTCATCCATGGCGATCTCGAGTACTGCCGTTCCTGGCGCCTCTCCCGGCGCCCGCGTAAACGTTGAAACTCCCAAATTGACCTCGACCACTTTTTCGGTCACGGAGTTCGCTTCGCTCATGTACAGGTTCTTCGTCGGGCCGGCCGAATGCTCTGTGAAATCCTCCATGACCGAGGCGTTCATCACAACGTCCTGCTGCATGGCCAGCAGCTTGCCATCGGCGCTCGCACCAAGCTTGATCTTGTTTACCGTCGAGGGGCGCCCGCCTACCGGCCCAAACATTTGTTCCCGTTCCAGAACGAGCTTCACCGGTCGTCCGGTCACCTTGGCTGCCATCGCGCAGAGCGGGACATGGGACCACATGGAACCCTTCGATCCAAAGCCACCACCCACAACCGGATTCACGACGCGGATATAGTCGACCGGAATATCGAGGGTTTTCGCCAGGGACGTCTTGACGCCAGAGATGTACTGGGTCGCGTCAAAAACGTTCAGCCGTTCGCCCTCCCACCACGCGATCGTCGCGTGTGGCTCCATCGGGTTGTGATGCTGGATCGGTGTGATGTAGGTCTCTTCCAGGATCACCGATGATTTCGCAAACCCGGCCTGCACATCGCCCCGGTGATTTCCCGGCGGTTCCTTGCCCGGGTTTTTTGGCCAGCGCGCATCCCCTAGTTTTGCCATGAAGTTTACCTGCGCAGGCCTGGAGACGTACTTGACCTTCAGCAAACGCGCCGCTGCCTTCGCCTCGTTCAACGATTTCGCCACGACAACGGCGATCGGCTGTCCGTTGTAATGAACGTCCTTATCTTGCAGCAAGCTTAGATTTCGTCTTGCAGGGGGTTCAGGCGGGGCCTGGTTCAGCTTCGGTGCATTGAAAGGCGTGAGGATCGCAATGACTCCGGGCGCCAGGTCCGCGGTGTAGCGGTCGATCGATGCGATTGTTCCACTGGGAATCGTCGCCTGGACAATGTAGGCGTAGGCGAGGTCTGCTTTAGGGAATGGCTGCGAAAATTCTGCAGCATATTTTGCTTTCCCAGTAACCTTGGCAATGCCCTCATAGCGGTGGTTGAGTTGTTTCGCCGGCGCGTGCGCGGTTTCCGTCGCCATTATGCCTGCATCCCTTCTGTCGTACCCTGCGAGGCGAGCGTCAATGCCCGCACCACACCCTGTTTTGCCATTTCAATCTTGAAGCTGTTGTGCTCGTAACCTTTTGCTCCGTGGAGCAGGATCTCGGCTGCCCGCTGAAATGCTTCGGGCCCCGCGGGGTGGCCGACCAACGCCTTCTCGGCTTCTACGTCTCGCCAAGGCTTGAGCGCGACGCCGCCTAATGCGAGACCAGCGGATTTGATCCGGCCGCCGTCCAACTCAAGACCAGCGGCGACAGAGATCAGGGCAAAGGCGTAGCTGTTGCGATCGCGAATCTTCAGGTAATAGGCATTCCTGGCAAACTTCGCTGGAGGCAAGGTGACCGCAACGATCAACTCGTCCGGCCTCAGCGTCGTGTCGAGCCATGGAGTCGAACCTGGCAGTTTATGAAATTCGGCAAAGGGGATGGTTCGTTTGCTCTTTGGACCCTCGACTTCGACCCTGGCCCCGAGCGCTGCCATCGCAACATTCATGTCCGATGGATTCGTCGCAATGCAGCTTTCGCCGCTCGCCGGGCCCTTATCGGTTTGGCCCAGGATTGCGTGAATCCGGTTATGACCCTTAATCGCCGCACACCCCGAGCCCGGCTCCCGTTTATTGCAAGACGGAAAGGTGATATCGGTGAAGTAGTAGCAGCGCGTCCGCTGCAGCAGGTTTCCCCCGGTCGTCGCCATGTTGCGTAGCTGCGGAGACGCGCCACTTAGCAGCGCCTGCGACAGGAGCGGATACCGGGTCTTGATGAGAGGATGATCGGCCAAGTCGGAGTTTTTAACCAGGGCGCCAATCTTCACTGCACCATCGGAGTCTTCGCCGATTTCCTTCAACTCGAGATGGTTGATATCGATGAGTGCCGTCGGCGACTCGACACCATATTTCATGAGGTCGACGAGATTCGTTCCGCCGGCCAGGAACTTCGCGCCTCGCGTCGCTCCAGCATGAATCGCGTCTTCGGTTGCTGTCGCGCGTTCGTAGCTGAAAGATTTCATGCGGACGCTCCTGCTACTGCGCGAACCGCAGCGACGATGTTAGGGTATGCGCCACAGCGACAGATATTCCCACTCATACGCTCCTTGATCTCATCATCCGTCATCTCCGGATGCTCGGTCTTTCCGGTGTGTAAGCTCACTATCGATAGTGCCCCGCGCTTGTGCTCCTCGACCGCTGCTACCGCGGAGCAGATCTGACCCGGTGTGCAGTATCCGCATTGGTAGCCATCATGTTCGAGGAACGCGGCTTGCATCGGGTGCAGTTCGCTTGCGTCTTTCGGGTCGGAGTGGGTAGCTAGCCCTTCGATGGTGGTGATCTCGGAGCCCTCTGCCGCAAACGCCAGCGTCAGACAGGAATTCACTCGGCGTCCGTCGATCAACACCGTGCATGCCCCGCACTGTCCGTGGTCGCATCCCTTTTTGCTGCCGGTGAGCTCCATAGACTCCCGCAGAGCATCGAGTAGAGAAGTGCGGGTGTCGAGCGAGAGCGCCTTTGACTGCCCATTGACCTTTAATGTGATTGCCTGAGTCTTCGATCCCGGCGTCTCCGCCGCAGATACATTCGGTACTCCCACGGCGATTCCAGCTGAAATGACGCCGGCCGTTTGCATGAAGCGGCGCCGGCTCAGCTCAAAGTGCAGGCCGTTCCTTTCAAGTTCCTTCTCTTCCTGTTCAACTTCATCGCCCTCAGGCCCGTTTCCCAATAGAACACTCATCTTCCACCCCAACACATCTTTGGAAAATTGCAGATGTGGCTAGGTTGAGTAGACGAGTCGAGGTCTGATAAGGATGCTTGGGCCGCAAGCGAGGCGTCGTAGGTTAGTTGCAGCTTCCGTTCCTGATCGAACTGTTGGATGTTATCAACAACGAGTTCACTACAAGACAGCTACCCGAGCCCGGCCGCTCGCGCGAGCAATATCAATCCTGCCCCGACAACAACGGCTCCGATAGCTTGCGCGACGCGTTCGCCGGCCGGCGCGAGACGTTCAGCAGTGATGGCTGCGGTGACAAGTGCCATTGCTCGCGGGTCCATGACCCCAATCACCAAGAGGATCGCCGTTAGATTGGCGCAGCTTAGCCCGCAGTGGATCCCGAGCTGCAAGCCCTGTCGCCACGCTGTACCGGTGTCGGCGGGCAACGTGCGTCCACGACCCGGCTCCTCGCGGCAGCGGGCAAGGTGATGTGCCTTCCACTGGTTGAACTGGAACCCTCCGGCGATGAGCACAACCAGCGCAACCGCAACCGGAACAGCGCGCGCCAATGCCGGTATTTTCATCTCAAATTGCGCCAGCATGACGCCCAAAGGAAACAGGGCTAATCCGAATGAGGTCCACACGAAGAAGTAGCCGAGGCCGGCAAGCAAGGTAAGACGTCCCAGGTGCGATTTGCCCCTCCAGCCAACCGCCTGACGGTAGCGCCACAGCATTGGCACCAGGGAAGGGAGCATCATCGCCATCATCATCACAACCCACATGGCGAGGAAGGATGCCGTGGCCTCGATCTCCGCCTGTCGGGGCATAAGCATCCACACCATCGACATCGTCCAGCCGCCCGGCATCGGCATCCCTGGCATCGCCGACATGGATGCACACCAGAAAATTGCTAACGCTGCGCTGGTAGCGAAAAGCAATGCGGAGACACCGATGAAGGCACGATGGGACGTTCGTTCCGAAGCCACACCTGCATTCATGCTCTGGTAGGTAGGCGACTCGACGATGGTTATGTGACTCATGACGCTGTCTCCGTTGCGATGTGTTGAAGGGGACGGACTAGACTGTCTGCGTGAGAAGTCCGAGAAGAGGCTTTTTTGCATCTTCAACTCGCTGCAAAACCGTCATTTTGAGCGCAAACAAGGCTCCTTCGCTCACCTCGTTTATGGTTTCGCTTCTGTGTCGTGCTTCCGGAAGGCGGCTTCTCCAGCGTCCGATACCTGGACCCACTTCTGGTCGGGCTTTGACTCAGCCGCGTAGTTGTCATGCCAGTTCCACCATTTGTATGTTGGGGTCTTTGGGTACCCCTCTGGCGAGTCTTCCCAAAGCTCCTGACGGCCGAGCGCTGTCATATCGAGGTAGCTCCAGGTGGTCCCCATCGCCTCGTCTCCCCGGCTGTTGATGAAGTACGTGCGGGACACCTTGTCGCCGTCGCGGAAGAATGCATTGTGGCCATGCCATTGATCGACGCCGTGGTCCACGTCAAAGCTGTCGGTGATGGTGTACCAAGGTATGTCCCACTCCATCCGCGTCTTCAGGCGGGCGATATCCGCCTGCGGTGCGCGTGAGGCGTAGACGAGGGTGGTGTCGCGGGCGTTCAAATGGGCCAGGTGAGCAACCTGATCTGCACCGAACGAGCAGCCGCGGCAGGCATGGTCAGGCCAGCCGAACACCCCCGGCTCGAAGAAGGCGCGATAGACAATCAATTGCCTGCGGCCTTCAAACAAATCGAGCAGGCTCACCTTACCCTTGGGGCCGTCGAACTCGTATTTCTTCTCCACTGCCATCCAGGGCATCCGCCGGCGTTCGGCGGCCAGCGCATCGCGGGACCGGGTGAAGGCCTTCTCCTTTACCAGGAGCTGCTGGTGAGCAGCCTCCCACTCCTGCTGCGACACAATTGGGGGTGTCTTCATGGCGAGAGGCCCTTTCTCGTGTTCCTTGCCTGTTGTTTTCTCTGTTGTCATCGTCCTTTTCTCCAATCATCGGCTTTTGTCTGCCGGTCATATACAAATATTGATGCAGGTATGGAAAGACCTGGGAGTGACAAGTGTGGCGGGATTCTGATGGATTCTCTGATCACAGCCGCAGGACGAGCCCTCGCCGCAGGTGATCCGCTCGGCGCATTGAAGCGAGTCGCGCTGCGCGACGATGCGCCAGCACTCGCTCTTCGCGGGATCGCGATGGCACAGCTGGGAGAGTTTGTACGGGCGAAGGAACTCCTTCGCAAGGCGGCACGCGGCTTCAGTCCGAAAGAATCTGTGGCGCGCGCCAGGTGCGTCGTCGCCGAAGCGGAGATCGCGCTTGCCTCACGCGACCTGAGCTGGCCTGCGAAGGCGCTTCGCTCGGCGCGAGCCACGCTTGACGCGCACGGCGATCGCTTCAACGCAGCGCATGCGCGGTATCTTGAAGTCAGACGTCTCGTGCTCATCGGGCACCTGGACGAGGCGGACCACATGCTTGCCGATTTCGACCCGGCACCCTTCCCCCCAGTGTTACGGACGGTCCACGAACTCGTAGTCGCCGGCATCGCGATGCGCCGGCTACGGACGAAAGCGGCACGAGCGGCGCTCACTCGGGCCCGGCGCACCGCACGGCAAGCCGGGATTGCCACCCTGACGGCGGAAGTGGAAAACGCGTCCCAGGTTCTAGACACGCCGGCGGCGCGCCTGATTGCGCGCGGCGAAGAGCGGCCGCTGCTATTGGAAGAGGTCGAAAAGTTGCTGGCTTCCAAAGCACTGGTCGTGGACGCGTGCCGCAATGTCGTGCGTGATCCACACACGGTGGTGTCGCTGGTAACGCGCCCGGTATTGTTCGCGCTCGCACGCGCGCTGGGCGAGGCGTGGCCCGGCGATGTTCCAAGGGACCACCTGCTTACCCGCGCGTTCGGCGCAAGATTCGTCGATGAATCGCATCGCATGCGGCTGCGAGTTGAGATCGGGCGGCTGCGCAAGATGCTTCGGCCCCTGGCCGATGTGAGTGCAACAAAACGTGGGTTCGCATTGGTATCCCGCGGCGCGGGTGAAGTGGTTATTCTCGCGCGGCCGGTCGAAGAGGAGAATGGTGCTGTGCTCGCTTTCCTCGCTGATGGTGAGTCCTGGTCGAGTTCTGCCCTGGCCATTGCGCTGGGCACAAGCCAGCGTACCGTGCAGCGGGCGCTCGATTCGCTGGCTGCTTCTGGCAAGGTGCAGTCGTTTGGCCGCGCGCGAGCTCGCCGTTGGATCACGCCCTCTGTGCCGGGCTTCACGACAACTCTGTTACTCCCCGCTCCACTGCCCATTGATTGAGGTCAAAATATGAAACCAGCAAAAGCCGAATTTGTGAATGAGTTCGGACCCTTTCCAGGCGCAGAAAGAGTGCATGGAGTCACCTATGACGGCCGGCACGTCTGGTTTGCCTCCGGAGACAAGTTGAACGTCTTCGATCCGGCGAGCGGTCAGGCAGTGCGTTCGATCGACATCGCCGCGCATGCAGGAACCGCGTTCGACGGCCAGCACCTGTTTCAAATCGCCGAGGATCGCATCCAGAAGATTGATCCCAAGAGCGGCCAGGTGCTCGCTACCATTCCGGCGCCCGGTGGCGGCGGTGACTCTGGGCTTGCGTGGGCCGAAGGGACGCTGTGGGTGGGGCAGTATCATGACCGGAAGATTCATCAGATCGATCCCGACACTGGAGCTATTCTTCGGACTATCGAGTCCAATCGCTTTGTCACTGGGGTCACCTGGGTCGACGGAGAACTCTGGCATGCCACCTCGGAAGGCGACGAAAGCGAGTTGAGGCGAATCGATGCGGAAACGGGGGAAGTGCAAGAGAGTCTCGAGATGCAAGACGGTTTCAAGGTTTCAGGACTCGAGTCCGATGGGAACGATCGATTCTTCTGCGGAGGGCAAAAGAACGGGAAGGTGCGAGTCGTCCGGCGGCCAAAGCGTGGCTGAGCGTAAGCAATCCGATGCTAAACTTGTCCCAATTGGGCTCAGCAACCCGCGTACTTTGGAGCGCAATAGGCACACGATATTGAGAGCCGCGGTATCCCACATCTCGCAAAAAACGAGCGAGATATGGGGCACCCGCAACTTTGTTGCAACGTGAGCCGTGCTCGGTGACGGCGGCCGCTGTTCCTCTTGCAGGCAGTGGATAGCTTGATTTTGTTATGTTGCAGCCCAGATGGCGCGAATGGTTTCTTCATCTGCCATCCCGTCAGGGACAGCTGGGCTTGGATCATTTGCGTGATACCACGGCCTTTTACCGGAGTGAAGTCCCGTGGTAATCTGCCGGCTGCCCGGCATTTCCAGGTAGCCGTTCGGGTCGGTGGTCCGGACCCAGTGCCAGGCATAGCGCAGCCAATCGGCGCGATATGCCTTATTCTGCTGCGCAAACCACGTGATCTCGTCGTAGCCCCAGACCCAATTGAATTTGCCACCATCGGCCCTGGCCTGTCCGGGTTGTTTGCTGACACCGTAGTTGTCGAACTCGACGAGATACGGCAGGTGATCGCACGCCCAGCCGCTGGGAGCAATCCCGCCCCTGCTGCGGTTATAAATGCCGTCGGAAAAACCGAGTTTGAGGATCGCCTCCTGCGGCTTATCGGGCAGCTCCATGATCCTGAGCGGAAACGCATGAAAATCGAGCAGGAGATGTCCATCTCTGACCAGCCCACCGTGAGGAACATGGGCATTGCATAGCAGCATGTGTCTGCGTGCGTGGGTTGCTGCATAGGCGCGAGCGAGCGTGAACACCTGCGACCAATGGGTCAAATCAGGATCGTTGCCGTTCATGATTTCCACCTGCCCATAGTGGATGGCCTCAAAGCCCGCATCGATGAACGACCTTCCCAGAAAATAGAAATAGAGCTTTGTTTCCGGCCGGCTCACGTCCGGTACCGACCCACCTGGTCCCCACTGGTTGACACGCCGGCCGTCGGGATAAAGCATGTCGGCATAGCGGAAATTCCTCTTTTCTACCGGCCGGCCCAACGCCGAAAAAGCCCAGCCGGGCACCGCGACTTGTTCTACCTCCGTAGTGACGATCTCGAAGATGCAGGCTTCAAAAAGCATCTCCGGATCAGCCTTGACGGCCACAAGGACCTGCTGTCTTGCTTTCTCCAGATTGTTCGACAAACTGGTCTCTCCGCCCCAAAAGCAGAGACTTCTTCCAATGAACTTTGCGTCGATCCTCGTGAGCATCCGAAGGTCATCCTCAAGGTCCCCGCCGCCGACGAACAGGTTCTGCATGGTGATGGATCGCGAAAGAAAGTTATCCAATACATTTCGCGAAATGGTTCGATCGAAGGAATAGTCGCGAATCGGCGGAGCAGGATGGTTTGCAGGCCTTCCTGAAGACACAGGCAAATTCTGTTGTGCGGAACTTGGGAAGGCAGGTGACCTGGATCCACCTGCCATGGCGAGCAGCGAAGCGGCAAGCGACGAAGTCAGGAACGTACGTCTTTCCAAGAACCCTCCAGCAGAAAGATGCTCTATACGCAGTTAGACGTCTGACAATCAGACTCGTCCAAATTAGATCTGCAAGTCAGCAAGTGAAAGCGATCGTTGGGCTGCGCCCATCGTTTTCGTCCCACGTACGCTTTGGCGAACGTGGGGCACCCGTCGATTCCCTCCGAGTCTGTATGACGGAGACTCCCTAGGGACCTAATTGGGAGAAAATGGTTGTCAGTGCACTTGACACTGAAAGGGAGGCAGCATGACGAAGGGTTATTGGGTCGTTGCATATCGGTCGATTTCGGATGAGTCGGCGGTAAAGGCCTATGGGGTATTAGCACGGCCGGCAATTGAGTCCTTCGGGGGACGCGTTTTGACCACGTCTACGAGCCGGATTCAGATCCATGAAGCCGGATTGCAAATGCGGACGATCGTGGTCGAGTTCGACAGCTATGATATCGCTGTCGCGACGTACGAAAGCGAGGCTTACCGAAAGGCGCTGGGCGCACTCGGCTCCGGCGCAGAGCGCGATTTCCGCATCGTCGAAGGTGCGTAGAAGGAGGTCGTTATGAGCACCCACGATATGAAGCTCGAGGTGGTGGTCATCCCTGTCTCGGATGTCGACCGCGCGAAAGAGTTCTACGCAAGGCTCGGGTGGCGGCTCGACGCCGACCGCTCCGCCGGTAACGAATTCCGCTTGATCCAGTTCACTCCTACCGGTTCTGGTTGCTCGGTCCAATTCGGCGTGAACCTCACGCCGGCGCCGCCCGGCTCGGCCCAGGCCCTGCTCCTCATCGTCTCCGACATTGAGGCTGTGCGCCAACAGCTGGTCGCGCACGGCGTCGACGCAAGCGAGGTGTTTCATTGTGCGACCGGGACTGGTTGCAGGTTTCCCGGCGTCGACGTCCGCCTCGACGGCTCCCATCCCGAACATCTCAGTTACGCATCGTTTGTCTCCTTCAAAGATCCGGACGGCAACGGCTGGGTGCTGCAGGAAGTCACCAAGCGGCTTGCTGGACGCGTTGCCGGCGGCAACACAACGTTTTCATCGGTGCGCGACCTCGCCCAGGCGATGAGTCGCGCGGCGACGGCACACGGGAAGCATGAAGCGCGGATTGGGAAAGCTGACCCAAACTGGCCCGATTGGTACGCCGAGTACATGGTGCGCGAGCAATCTGGAGAAGAGCTGCCGCAATAGCAACCGCCGGAACCGCATCAGCCTCAGTGTGCCGGGTGACTCGGTCTAGCCACTTGATACATCTCAGTTGCGATGCGATCGAACAGAGCGTAGTGATCGTCTCCAACGGTGTACACATTGAAGTGAGAACGCCCCGGTAGAAAGGTAAACTGCGCACGGCAGCCCAGACGATCGAGGGTTGCCTGCAAACTGTGCGCCGCTCCGTCCAGGTAAAAGGTGTCGTCGGTGCCGACGACGAGGTGGATTTTTCCCTGGAGATCGGGGCCGATCGTTTTCCAGTTGTCGTTCAGCCGCTGCACGATATCGTAGTGCGCGCGCCAATAGGCGGCCACCGTTGGATCGATTGCGCCGGTCACGCGATCAAAAATCGGCGAAGGCCGGCCATCCTTGCCGCGGGGTGAGAACACCCATTCAAAGGATGCGAGTTGCCCACCGTAGGGTCCAATGACAGACTCGAGCCCGGCCAGATCCTTCATGCTGGTGCGCGGCTCGCCATGATCACGAATCATCGGATGCAGTGTGCCATCGGGCCTGAAAAACATATTCGGTTGCGGGGCATAGATGTCGACGGTGCTGAAGTAGTGAAAATCACTCGGGTCGGGTGACGTGGACCACGTTCCTCCGAAACTTTTCGGATAGCGCGTCTGCAGCCACAACGTAGCCCAGCCACCGGAGGAATGCCCCTGCAGGAAACGGCCCGTCGGACGCGCATCCATGCGGTACTTCTTCTCCAAGCCAGGAATTAGTTCGGTGGTGAGGGCGGTGCCCCACGGCCCATTGTTCACCGAGTCGGCGAATTCGTGGGTCCCGGTCGGGCTACTCTCATCGAGCAGAACCCAGATCATTTGGGGCATACGGCCCTGCTTCATGCGGTCGTAGAAAATGGCGGGAAAGCGCTCACGCAGTCCGCTCAGCGTGTCACCAAAACCGTGGGTGAAATACACCGTAGGATAGCGGTCTTTGGGATGAGCGGCATATCCGGGCGGCAACAACACCCACCCGCGCAAATGAATCTCGCGTCCCCAAAAGCTGGTCAGCACCGGGCTCACCACATCCAAGGGCTCGAGGGCAGAACTTACGTCGGGCCGTTGCGCCAAGGGGTCGGGTGGCTCGGAAAGAGACTGACTGAGAGCAACCACTGGCGTCGAAGAAGCGGCCAACGGTGCGCTGACGTTCACCGGTACGCTGACGAGGTCACCGGCGGAGCGCCCATCATAGTTGTAGTTGTGGTGAACGTCGAGAACGGCCTGCAAACGATAACTACCCGCGGGAGCCTGAGAGAACGGCTGCGGAAAGACAACATCGTCCACGTCGACGTCGACAGATTCCCCTGGAGCCAGATGTGCGACCTCTTTCGCCGCGACATATACGCTGGTTGGCGACATCATGGTTATATCTACGGTGTTCGGGTCTTTCGTCTCAACACTCGCGGGCGCCAGGAAGATCAACATGCGTCCGGATACTGGTTGAGAGAGCGCCTTATCGAGCGTGACTCGAACCCACTCGTGACGGAGCGCTGCGGTCTGCGCAGAGACAGCACCTGCGGCACAAAAAAGCGCCAGCAGCAGCCCTGATATACGGCGGGTGCTCCTCATTGTTTCGAACTCGGGTCGGGGCAAGTGCGGTCCTATCTTAAAACTCAATGCGTGCAGCGAACTGGAAGGCTCTCGGCCCACCCGATCCAAAAAATCCACCCGCCGTGGTCACAGGCGAATAGAAGTTAGTCTGTACCGTCTGCGCGGGCTGCCCGTTCTGTGCCGCCTGGTACGGGCTGATGGAGATACTACGGCCAGCGTAATTGGCATTGCTTGAGCCTCGGATATTCGTCTCGTTAAACATATTAAAGCCTTCCCCGATTAAGCTGAGAGATGCATGCTCGCCAAGGCGGATGTCTTTCTTAAGCCTGAGGTCGAGCGAACTAAAGGGGCTATAGTAGTTGCCGCCTGCAGGCACGTTCTGGATCGGGCCACCGGCGAGGCAGGGATAGGCTGCAGGACAGGCTGGCAGCGCATTCCAGCGATTGATGACTGCATTCAGCTGGTTGCCGTTCTTGATTTCGCGGCCAATAGCGTTGCGAGGCAACAAAGGCAGACGAGAGCCGCTGGCGCCATTGATGTTGCCTGTTCCCGGCAGAAATGTGTCGGCAGCCACACCGGAGCCGTAGGTGTAGATCGGCGCCAGAGAGAACCTCCAGGGCAACTGGGCCTCGCCATACAGCGTGAGGCGATGGCGCTCATCCGTGACCGCGTAGCCTTTTTCTCCGCGGAGATTGTCGATGCCCTCGACCAGGTTCACCTGCTCAGCAGTACTCGAGGTGAGCTGATCATCATCTGAATAATCAAACGTCTTGGAGAGAGTGTAGCTGAGATTGTAACGATAGCCGACCGGGCCGATTCTTGCGGCGCTGTGCTGCAGGCTAACGATCAATCCGTCGTACCAGGACTTCGCCTGCGACTGCAACAGGGTGATGTTATCGGTGATGCCACTGAGTGGATCGGTAATGCTGCAAGGTGCGTTATCTCCCGGGCAGCTGACGTAGGGTGAGGTCGAGTTGGTGTTGCGCAGGAACTGGCCGATGATCTGACGGGTGGCGAAGACGTGGAGACCATCGGCGGATAAGACCCAGTTGTTCGCTATCTGTTGCTGCACGCCCAGCGAGAATTGCTGGAACAGGGGGTGATGCGCATTGGGTCCCATGGCCAGAATGCCCGTCCCGCCCGTCTGGTGCGGTCCGCTGAAAGGGCTGGCAAGCGTCGGGGTCGCGGCTACGAAAAACGCTCCTGGCGCGAAGCATGTATTCAGGGCTGGGGGACCGGGCACAAAGGGCGAAGCGCAGGCGGACCCACCGTAACTGGTGACAGTCAGGGCACGGTCGTTCTGCACCAGTTCTTCCGCGCCGGCCTCAAGAATAATGCGGTCGTAGTAGATGCCATAGCCGCCGCGAAGAACCGACTTGCCCTTGCCGAACGGGTCAAAGATGAAGCCTACGCGCGGACCGAAGTCCTTAGTGTCCGGATGCTTCTTCAGGTTGATGATGTTCGCCATCCAGGTGCAGGGTGTCGTCGGTTCGACGGTCAGGCTGGGGCAGGGATTGTGGGCACTGGAGTTGCCGGTGAGGTTGGAATCATACTCCCAGCGCAGACCAAGGTTCAGAGTAAGCCTCGGGCTCACGCGCCAATCATCCTGACCATAAAAAGCGACGTAGCTGTCGAAAACAGTTGGGATAGGCACTGGTGTAACCGGGGCGCTGCTCTTGAGCCCGACGGCGATCGGTATATCCAGATCGTTCACCTGGCCATCGCCGTTGAGGTCAGCGAAGCCAAAGTCAGAGGTGAGGATAACTGTACCCGTGCCAAAGACGTTGATTTCGCCGGAGGCGGTATAGTGCTGAAACTCTCCACCGAGACGCAGGGTGTGCTTGCCCAGGATCCAGGAGAGCGAGTCGCGGAACTGGAATCGATCGAGATGCGTCGCCTGCGGGAGGTTGAAATTGGCGCCGTCCGCAAGGTCGGGAAAGATGAGTTCGTTGGTCAGGTTAAGCGGTGGATTGGTCGTGGGTAAGTCGTTGGGATAAGGGGGAATGTTGTTATAGAAGTTGTCGTAGTGAAAGGAGAAATTGTTCACCCGTGTGTTCGACAAAACGGTGGTGAGGCTGGCAATGAGCGAATTGAATCGATTGAGCGAGTTCTGACGTTCCGCCGAAGAGAAGGAGGGCGTGCTCTGGGATGGCGTGGCCTCCGCTGTGTCGGTCGAACGATTGAAGGAGTAGCGGAACATCAGGCTGTTGTGTTCACTGAGCTGCTGGTCGTAGCGGGTGGACCACAGCGCGTCGCGCAGCGGCGCCGAGGCCGAGGTGTTCAGGATCGAGTCAGTGGTAAAGTCGCGTGCGCCGGTCTGGATCGCTGCGTTTTGATTGCGAAACTCGAAGGAGGAAAACCACCAGGCTCGATCTTTGCGAACAGGACCCCCCACGGACACGCCCATCTGCTCGCGATCAAAAGGGGGAGTGGGCAGGCTACGGTTGAAGGTAGCCGGCAGCGCCTGAAGGTTCCGATTGCGCTCGAAGATGAATACCGAACCGTGATAGTTGTTGGTGCCCGCCTTGCTCACAATATTCACGATGCTGGTGCCGGAGCGTCCTACCTCCGCAGTAAACCTGCCGGTCGCGATTTGAAATTCCTGTACGGAGTCTTCAGGGAAATTCGACAGCGTCCCGCCGACCACCTCGTCGTTGTTGTCGCCGCCGTCGACCGTAATGTTGCCACCACGGCCGAAGCCGCCCGCTGAGCTAACTTCGAGCGTATTGGTCTTGGTCGGGTCAAACGTGGGAGCAGGCCGGTTGCCAGGCACCAGGTAAGCCAACTCCAGAAAATTTCTGCCGTTCAACGGAATGCTCTCGATCGTCTTCGAGGTGATCTCGCCCTGGATCATGGACTGGGTAAGATTCACGCTCACCGCGGATGCATTCACGTCTACGGTGGTCCCGGCGGCAGCGACCTGAAGCTTCGCGTCCACAGTCGTGTTGCGTCCGGCTTCGAGCACGACGCTCTTGACCTCGGTCACGGCGAAACCGGTTTGCTCGATCTTCAGGCTGTACTCTCCGACCGGCAGATCGGGCAACACGTAAAGCCCACTGCCGTCGGTGATCGTATCGCGGAAGAAACCTTGCGCCGCATTCACCGCACTGACCCGGGCGCCGACGATGATCGCATCCTTTGGATCGGTGACCCGGCCGTTGAGGCTACCCGTCGGGATTTGCCCCTGGGCAATACTGACCACCATCACGACCATCAAGAACAAAACGACTCGAATCGTTGCACGCTTCAGCATTGAAGAAGACTCCATTCTTCGAACTTGTTTGGTGTGATCCGGCGGCCGTTGCTATGAGACGCGGAGTCGCCGGCGGTTGTGGCCAGCTCAAGTGGAATGGATACGGGTTGGGCGACAGAGTGGCCCTTGGGGAACAGCGGCTTTCATTGAATTGGCCTCGAAGGTCGTGCGTGATGCATCTGTGCCCGCGGTGCAGAATTCCTGCTTTCTTCGGAATCTGCTGTCACCGGCGCAATGAAACTCTAGCGGTCAATGTCGAGGCTGTCTTCCCCAATAGGATGGGGGTTCGTATCCATCTATGGATGGACCTTCCGAATTATGCTTAGCAACTAAGCTGAGGGTGCCCCATAGTTTCGCTACAACCTTCGGGACAGCTAGCCTCGTTAGACCCTGCAGAAGAGTGGCGGAAGTGCGTGTGAGTCGAACACACCGTCGCCCTTTATGAGCGACCACCGGTTTTGAAGACCGGGAGGATCACCGGAGCCTAAGCACTTCCTCTATCGGATTCGTTATGATCCTATCTGATCAGGCGAGATAGGAATGCGGAATGCACGATTCTACAACTGTGAGACTGACACAACAGGTCAAGGCCGGGGGATGCGCGAGCAAGCTTGCGCCCGGTTCACTGGCTGCGGTGCTTTCAAGGCTCCCGAAACAAAGGGACCCAAACCTGCTGGTTGGTTTCGACACCTCCGATGACGCAGGCATCTATCAGATTGCGCCTGACCTTGCTCTCGTTCAGACCGTCGATTTCTTTACGCCGCTGGTAGACGACCCTTTCCTCTTCGGCAAGATTGCCGCCACCAATGCACTGAGCGACGTCTACGCGATGGGCGGCCGGCCAGTCAGCGCTCTGTCGATCGTGTGCTTTCCACAGGATGGAGATCTGGACATCCTCGAACAGATCATGCGCGGTGGACTGGCGAAAATGGCCGAGGCCAGCTGCGTTGTCGTGGGCGGGCATAGCGTTCGTGACGCAGAAATCAAATTCGGATATGCAGTTACCGGACTGATTGCTCCTGACCGCGTTTTTACGAATACGGGCGCGGTCCCCGGCGATACTCTGATCCTGTCCAAGCCCATCGGCACCGGCGTCATCACCACCGCCTTGAAGCGCGGCCTGGCAGAACCACAGTGGGTGGAGAACGCAGCGCAGTCCATGACCACGCTCAACCGCGCAGCGGCTGAGATCGTCACGGGGTCGACCGGCGTCCATGCAATGACGGACATCACGGGTTTTGGCTTGATGGGTCACGGTCGCGAACTGGCGCTGGGCAGCGGGGTGACGATTGAGATCGTCGTGGAAGAGGTGCCCCGCATTGAGGGCGCCCTCGATGCCGTCCACCTGGGTGCGATCCCGGCAGGTCTGCTGTCTAATCGTGAGTTCGCAGAATGCCTCACCGCGGATCAACCGGGCTCTGAGATTGCTGACGATTTGCGTACGCTGCTTTACGATCCGCAGACCGCGGGCGGCCTATTGATCTCAGTTGCATCGGAGCATGCAAACGCGCTCCTCGGCTCGCTGCGCAGTGCAGGTCTGAACGCAGCAAAGATCGGCTCTGTCCGCGGCCCCTATACGGCTGGACAGGGTATGCCGGCCATTGTGCTGCGGTAGCAGCCGACGAGCGAACGCAATACACTGCTACTAAGCAGTAATCGACCCATGAAAAGTGGCCTTGATCTACGCAGCCTGTATAGCTTGCTGCCCTCGCTCAACGATCTGTTGCTCGATCCCCGTTTCTCCGCGGTGGTTCAGGTTGAATCTCGCGACAGTGTGGTTCGCTCCATGCGAGCCGTCCTCCTTCGCATCCGGGAGGAAATCGGCGAAGGGCAACATGATCCCGCCAGCCTGAACCAGCGACTCGGCGAACTCCATCTCGCAGTTGCCGGAGAGATCGAGCAGAACAAGCGCTACTCGCTGCGACGTGTGATCAACGCGACCGGCGTTATTCTGCATACGAATTTAGGACGGGCTCCGCTGAGCGTCTCCGCGCTCGAACACATGGTGGAAATTGCCACTGGGTATTCCAACCTCGAACTCGATCTCGAAACCGGGGCGAGGAGCCGCCGGGACGTTCACGCGGAGAAACTACTTTTGCAGCTGCTTCGCGTCAAGGCCCACACCCTCGACGAGGACTCGACAACAGCAGTAGTTGTGGTAAACAACTGCGCTGCGGCTACGTTCCTCGCGCTCAATTCTCTGGCCGAGGGCACCGAAGTCATTGTTTCTCGAGGAGAACTGGTCGAAATTGGGGGCGGTTTCCGCATTCCTGAAATCCTTGCCAAGTCAGGCGCGCGCTTGCGTGAGGTGGGCACCACGAACCGGACCCGCCTGCTCGATTATGAAAAGGCCATCTCGCCCGATACCGGCCTGATCCTCCGCGTTCATCAGTCCAATTTCAGCATCGAGGGCTTCACGGAAAGACCCACGCTCGAGGATCTCGCCGCTTTGGGAAAACGCAAGAATGTCCCGGTATTCAACGACCAGGGCACGGGCCTTGTCTCCTCTTTGGAAGACCTGGGAGTCCATGCAGAACCGACGCTCCTCGACAGCTTCCATCTTGGCCTCGACCTGACCGCTGCAAGCGGCGATAAATTGCTGGGCGGTCCACAGTGCGGTCTGCTTGTAGGCAGAGTTGACCTCATCGACCGCATTCGAAAAAATCCATTGCTGCGGACCTTGCGCGTCGACAAACTTACGTACGCCGCGCTTGAAGCAACGCTCATGGATCGCCTATCTGGAAGGCCGATCCCAACGGCAAACATGCTGCACGCATCGGCATCAGAAATTCTTCGGCGGTGCGAGTGGATTGCCTCCCAGGTGTGCTCGAGCGATCTCTTCGCAGAAGCGGTTCCGGTCCTAAGCCTCATCGGCGGCGGAACCGCGCCGGCAGCTCGCCTGCAGAGTGCAGCCGTATCTCTTCGCCATGCAACGCTCGAACCTCAAGCCTTGCTGCAGGCGCTGCGACGACTGGATCCGCCCGTGATCGGTCGCGTCAGTGAGGACACCGTGTTGCTGGACCTGCGGACGGTTGAATCCGAATTCGACGCCAAACTTGTATCCCTGCTGCGCCAGGCCGCGCCGGCATGACCACGGCGGTCAAATCTGTCGTCATCGGAACAGCGGGGCACATCGATCACGGGAAAACCACGCTGGTCCGCGCACTTACCGGCGTGGACACCGATCGTCTGCCGGAGGAAAAGCGGCGTGGCATCACCATCGATCTGGGATTTGCTTCCCTGGACGCAGCGACGGAGGACAATAACCCGCTGCGCATCAGCTTTGTCGATGTTCCGGGGCACAAGCTTTTTATTCGCAACATGCTCGCAGGCGCAGGCTGTGTCGATGCTGCCCTGCTGGTCATCTCCGCTGAAGAAGGCGTGAAGCCGCAGACTGAAGAGCATCTTGCTATCTGCAGCCTGCTCGGAGTCTGCCGCGGACTTACCGCAATCACCAAGGTGGACGCTGTGAGCCCGGAGCGTCTCGCAGAGGTCCATTCCGAAATAAGAACATTCGTCAGGGGCACGTTTCTTGATGGAGCCAGTATTCTCCCGGTGAGCGCTCTAACCGGACAAGGGCTGGACGACCTTCGCCGGGAACTCCTGGTGCTGACGATGAAGACTAGTGTCGCGAATCCCCACCATCTTCCCCGGCTCCCGCTGGATCGCGCCTTTGTGATGAAAGGTTTCGGCACGGTGGTCACGGGTACGCTGCTTTCGGGAGAATTCCACCTCGGAGAATCCCTCTCGCTCGAACCCGGAGGCTGCAGTGTGCGGGTGCGAGGAATGCAGACCCATGGCCACCCGGAGGAACATGCCCGCTCTGGTTCGCGTGTGGCTCTGAATCTGGCTGGTATCGAAGTCTCGGAAGCGAGCCGGGGGCAAACTCTCGTCGCCCAGGAAACACTGACTGCTGTAACAACCATTGATGTCGAAGCGTCTCTGCTCCCCGGTGCCGGCAGCCTGAAGCATCGCTCGCGGGTTCACTTTCACGCCTTTACCTCCGAGACGCCGGCGACGGTTTCCTTGTATGGCTACGACTCTGTGGAACCTGGCAGCCATCGATTCATGCGGCTCAGGCTACACAAGCCCATTGTCCTCGTACCCGGTGACCGTTTCGTGTTGCGGCAAAGTTCGCCGCCGGCCACCATCGGTGGCGGTCGCGTGCTCGATGCCGAGCCGTTGCCCAACCTGCGCAAGGCAAAATGCCTCACATGGCTGGAAGCTCTCAAGCATGCGTCGCTCGAAGAACAGCTTCGCCTGCGGGTTGCACGGCGCGCCACAGCGGGCCTCACGATGCGCAAGCTGATGGGGGAAACCGGCTTGACGCGAGAGGCGCTCGACCAGTTCATCCAACCGCTGGTGAGCAGCAACCGTCTGCTTCGCATTCCTGAGGATTTGCTACTTACCGACGAGGCCCTCGCGTCGGCCGCGGCCGGCGTTATCAGCCGCGTCAAGAGCGAAAACAGATCCGCCGGACTCAGTCGATCTGAGCTCAAGGGCCAAACCGGGTTAGGCAAGGAGATATTCGATTTCCTCCTCGATCAACTCGTACGCGAGCAACGACTCCGGCTGCAGGATGCGCTTGTCTACCTGTCTGGAACGAACCGGCAACTCCCCGATCGAGATGCCAACTTACTTTCCGCGATCACAACTGCCTATGAGTCGGCTGGGCTCACGGTTCCCTCGGTCTCTGAAGTTGCGAGAACTCTCAATCTTGCGGAACTCGAGTTGCGCAGGCTCATGACATTGCTGCTGCGCGACAAGGTTCTGGTCAAAATGAGCACGGACGGACTGTATCTGCACCAAAGCGTTCTCGGAACATTGCGGGGACGGATACGCGAACTGCGTGGCCAGAGAATCGACGTGGCACGCTTCAAGCAGATGACGGGCCTCTCGAGAAAATACGCTATCCCACTGCTGGAATACCTTGATCGCGAGAGAGTTACCCGCAAAGACGGAGACGCGCGCCTGGTCCTCTAGCCGGCCTGTACCGTTACTCTTCCAACCCCGGTCGGGGCGCGCTAGAATGTGCTGCAGACCATGAGTGATCACAAGACGAAAATCGATGTAGTGGAAGACGCGGACGCAACCGGCGAGATCGCAACAGTCTACGACGAATGGCGCGCCCACTCCGGTCGTCAAAAGATGCCCGGTATCCTCAAGTGTTTCAGTCATCGGCCCGATTTTCTGCGCGACGTGATGAGCTTCAGTAACACCGTGCATTTTTCTGAAGGCCACCTCAACCGCCGTACCAAGGAAGCAATCGCCAGCTGGGTCTCGTGGCTCAATCGTTGCCCCTATTGACTGGACTCACATGCTTACTTCCTGCGGGTTCAGGGAGCCAACGAAAAAACGGTGCAGGCGATAGCGGAGGGGAAACTCGACGAAGCGGAGCTTACCCCACCTGAGCGTGCTTTGCTTGACTACGTCACCAAGGTGACAGAAGCCGCCTACCGCACAACCGCAGAAGATGTGCAGATTCTCCGCGATCATGGCTGGAGCGAGCCACAGATTGCAGAGGCTGTGTATATTACCGCCATGTTTGCCTTCTTCAACCGTGTAGCCGATGCCTTTGGCGTTCCGCCGCAGGGTTATCTCGAAATGAATGCCATGACCAAGTGAAGGTGGAGTGTTGGCGATCAAGAAGAGCACAAAGCGCTGGTTAGGGGCCATCTTCGCAGTGCTCTTCTGTCTTTGGCTCGGCTTCCTCGGCTATGTCGGCTGGGCGATGGGCCAGCCACCCGAAGTATTTGGACGCGTCATGGCGAAAATGCCGACGCCAGCCTACTTTATCTTCCCGTTTGAAACGATGTGGTTGCATGCGCGTAAGGGCTCTCTCGAACCAGGCGGGACAGCACCCGACTTCGCCGTCGAGACTCTCGATACGAGAGCGCCCGTAAGACTATCTTCTTTGTGGAGAGAGAAGCCGGTCGTTCTGGTCTTCGGTAGCTATACTTGACCGCCTTTTCGGCGGGAGGTTCCCGCCCTGAACAAATTGGCCGAGCGATACAAGGGCAAAGTTGACTTCTACGCGGTCTACATCCTGGAGGCTCATCCCACGGACGTATGGGAAATGCAGAGCAATGTTCAGGACAAGGTGCTGTTTCGTAGTCCCCGCGATGAGGAAGAACGCGCTTCGGTAGCGGGGAAGTGCGTACGGACACTGGGCATCAAATTTCCCGCCGTTATCGATAGCTTCGACAACCAGGTTGAGATTGCCTACACCGGATGGCCCGACCGGATGTATCTGATCGGAACCGATAACCGCGTGCTCTATAAGAGCCAGGCGGGACCATTCGGATTTCATCCACAAGATCTGGCGGCGGCCCTTCAGAAGACGCTGGGCAATCCCTGATCCAGGCGCTCATTCTTGTTTATGAGCTACGATCTCGAACGTGAAGCTAAGCTCCGTCCAGCATTTCCAAGATTTGTCCGCTGAACCGCAGATCCCTCGGCTGCGCTCCCCCGGATTTCCTGTGGGAGTTGGTGGCGCTGTCGCACTTCATGCGCCTTTCCCTTAAAGAAAGGCGCACACGCAGCCCTGTCCAGCGAAGCGTGGCAGGAAATCCGGGTCGGGATGACAAAGGAGGGCGCGCGTTTCCATTCAGGTTCGGCTGTTGAGCGCCCAGGTAACTCCTTGAGGAGAGCGCCCGAGAGCGAGATTTCCGATGGCTGGTGTTCAGCCACGGGAGTAGCCCCCTTCTATGGCTCATCTGATAAGCGACGGCTTGTGGATGAACCGCGGGCCAGCGCGGGAATCCTCACCAGAAAGAGGTTTCCTCCGTGTTGCCCCGGCTGCAGGTTAATAGTGCCCCCATTTACCTCGATTGCCCACCTTGCAATGGCCAAGCCGAGACCGGTTCCTCCGGCCTGACGGGAGCGGGAGGCGTCTATCCTGAAGAACCTCTCGAAGATCTTGTCTCGTAGATCCTCCTGGATTGTCTCCCCACGGTCTTCGACTGAGATGTCCGCATAATCTCCAGTCCTCGCTACTAGAATGGAAATCTGGCTTGCGCCAGGACCATGCTTGATCGCATTCTCGACTATGTTCGCGAGCCCGCGATGCAGCACTGCACGGTCTGCATCCACATATAAGTCCGCATCCCCCCCAACATGGATCTGCTGTCCCTTTTCCTCTGCCAACAGGCCGAGAAGGGCGACCACCTCTCTGGCCAACTCTAACGCGCTGAACCTGGTCCGGTGGAGCACGACCTGACCGGCATCCGCCCTGGATATGGAAAGCAGTCCGTCAACCATCTCGGTCAGTCGAGTCACTTCCTCCAACATGCTTCCGATCGTGTCCCGGTATTCCTCAGTCGTGTGCTGCCGCTGCAGGCCAACCTCGCCCACGCTGCGAATGGAGGTAAGTGGGGTTCTCAATTCGTGCGACGCGTCGGCAGTAAAGCGCTTGAGCACTTCGAATGAATTCTGCAGCCGCTGGAGAAGGTCGTTTAGCACTCGAGCCATGCGCCCCAATTCGTCGTTGGGGTTCTCGATGGGCAGCCGCTGGTCGAGATCACTCGCCGTAATGGTCTCGGCGCGCAGCGCCATCTTATCCAAAGGCTGCAGAGCTTTGCGAGCCATACGATAACCGGCCGCGCCGGCGAGCAAAAGTGCAGGCGGCACTGCCAGAAGAAGGAGCGCGACAAACTGCAATACGCCATGCTCGATCGGTGCGGCACTGTAGGCCAGCCGAATCAGCAGCGGCTGGCTTCCGATGGCGTGAATATGGCTGATGAGCAGCAGGCGCGTTCCATCGGCCAAACGTATTCTGCGTTGGTGATAGCTGGAAAGACCTTCGCCGGGGAAGGGCCGGCCTCCCAGGTCCTGCCCCTGCAGCTTGTCATTGCGCAGCAGCACGCGACCGTCGGGAGTGAGCACTTCCATGTAGCGGTCGAGCAAGAGTATCGACTGAGGATGGTTGTGGTATTCCTCGTGGAGTACCAGGCGCCCGTCAGGGGCAAAGGCAAGCAGGCCCTCGGCGGTTTCAATGTCCTGTATCTCGGCATGATAGAGCTGGCGAGTCAGCTGCCAATATTGCAGCAGCGTTGCGGCAAAGATGAAAAGCAGCAACATCAGTCCAAATACGCCGACGTACCACAGTGTGAGCCGATGGCGGACGTTGGCATATCGCAACATTTACGGTTCGTCTTCCCGGAGCACGAACCCCACCCCGCGCACGGTATGAAGCAGCTTTTTCTGGAAGTCGCCATCCAGCTTGCGCCGGAGCCGGGTGATCTGCACATCAATCACGTTATCGAGCGGGGTATAACGCATCACCTGCTTCCAAACTTCACGCGCGAGCATCTCCCGGGAAACGACAGAGCCACAGTTCAATAGAAGATATTCGAGCAGGTCGAACTCTCGTGCGGTCAAGTCAAGTTTCCTGCCTCCTCGGGTGGCTACCCGGCCGTCCAGTTCAAGGGTCAGATCGCCTAGCCGCAAAGTGGAGACAACTGCAGGCAGGTTACGCCGCATGAGGGCGCGAATACGAGCAAGCAATTCAGTAAACGCGAAGGGCTTTACCAGATAGTCATCGGCTCCTGCGTCCAAGCCGATCACGCGATCCTCGATTGAATCTCGGGAAGTGAGGATCAGAACCGGAACGTTCAGGCCGATTCTTCGCATATCACCCAGTACTTCCAAACCACTGCGGGTGGGGAGCATGAGATCAAGCAGAACGAGGTCGAAGTGAAGACGGCGTATGGAAGAGAGTGCATCTTCGCCATTCGGCGAGAGGGTAACCTCGTAACCCTCCCCGTGGAGGCCCTCCGCAACTGCGTCAGCCAGCTTGCGTTCGTCCTCAACCAACAGAATATTCAAGCCTGTTCCCGCCCTGCATAAAAATGTACAAGCTTCGCGTCCACTCTACGCAGTTCCCCGGAAAATGTCAGGAAAACGTCAGGTGTTTGTAAGGCGGATGAGTGCTCAAATGCCGTTGTGAAGGGCTCCAGGAGGTTCACGACCATGACCAATTTCCGTTCTGCGCTCTCTCTTGCATTGCTTGGCTGCGCAGCATTCGCCCCGGCAGCTCGGGCGATTACGCTTCCCGGCGAGACCACCATTCCTGTTGTATTTATGCACACTGTAGATTCTCGCAAGGCACACGCGGGCGATGTCGTGACCGCCAAGACCATGCAGGTGGTCCTGCTACCCAATGGTGAGCAGCTTCCCAAGGGAACTTTGGTCACCGGGCATGTGGTCGAAACGCGGCCCTTCCAGTTTGACGAAACGCCGTATGCTGTCCAGCAACCCTCCTATCTGTCCATCCAGATCGACCGCGTGGCCGATAGTCCGGTTGCCACTTCGGTGCGCGCCCTAGCGAGTGCGCAGTCGGTAGAGGAAGCCCTCAGGCCGCAGCGCATGGACGAAACTGACTCACCGGGCACGATGGTGTTGGTCGGCGGAGGTCACTATTCGCCCGTCGGCAAGCGTGTCACGGACGGGTCATACGACGACATTGTCGGCTACAACAAAAAACAGGGAGTCTTCGCCCGTCTTCTTCCCGCTGGTGGAGGTTGCGAGGGAACCCAGACCGAGCAATCGGTCGCTATTTTTTCTCCCTATGCATGCGGTCTGTACGGCTTTGTTGACTACCACTTGACGGCTAAGGACGGCGTCTTCCGTCTCGCGTCAACGCACTACACCGTCATTATCCGTTCAGGAAGTGCCGCGCTGCTTCAAGTACAGTAACCCACCGACTCGCCCGCCCGGGCCCCCAGGTCTCGCTATTGAGACCTGGGGTTGATTTGCAACGAATGCTCTCACATCAGGGTAAAGGGAACCGCAGATCCTTCCACTTTGCTTCGCTACGGTCAGGATGACAATTCTGTTAGGAACGGACAAAAGAAAGAGCGGAAGCAGCAGTCTTTCATTCGCTTGGGTGGGCCGCAGGCCCATGATTCCTCCGGTCGGGATGACAAAGGGGAGGGTGGCGCTCTCAGTGAAGATTGATGAGTGGCTGAAAGAAACAGCAGGTCCCCTGGGGTTCTTGAGGCTAGCGCTAAAGCGCATGAATTAGATCGAGTTGTTTCCCTCTGCTAAAGCAGAGGGCTCCCTCCAGGTTCCCTCCGCTCCGCTATATCCCTTCGCCCGCTCTAGTCTTACGGCCATAGACCAGAAAGAAGCCGGCCGGCACCAGGAAGACGGCCAATGTTGTGGAGACGATCAGGCCGCCTACCAGGGCCCGCGCCAACGGTGCGTACGACTCGCTGCCTTCACCCAACTTCATTGCCATGGGAAGGAGACCGATCACGGTCGCTAGCGAAGTCATCAGGATGGGGCGCAGCCGCACCCGGCATGATTCGATAATGGCCTGACCCACCTGATGGCCTTCACTCATCAGGTGGTGAGCAAACTCCACAATCAGAATGCTGTTTGACATGGCAATGCCAGCGAGCATGACCACTCCCATCAAAGACATCACATTCATGGTTGTCCCGGTAAGGACCAGCACCAGCAGCACACCTGTGATGCCGGGGGGCAGGGCAAGCAGGATGATAAAGGGGTCGACGAAAGAGCGGAATTGAGCCACCAGTACCAGGTAAAGCAGGATGACTGACAGCATCAAGCCGACGGTGAAGCTCCTGAACGATTCGCTCATCGCCGACGCGCTCCCTCGGACCGCGACGGAAATGCCCGCGGGGATTTGCTGCTGAGCAATGACCCTACGCACCACATCTGCGGTCTTGCCCAGATCTTCCGTAGCCGGACGCACGTAGATATCCAGCTTGCGCCGAATCTGGTAGTGATCGACCTCGGTAGGAGCCTCGATCTGTTGAATATTCGCCACCATGTCCAGCCGAGTCGGTTGCGTGACGCCCTCGGCGTGAAGAGGAATCGCCTGCAAATCCTGCACCGTGCGGATCTGAGCCTCAGGGTACTGGACAGTGAGGAAGTAGTTATTTCCGTTTCGGGGGTCTATCCATACGTTGGGCGCGATCATCTGGTTGGAAGTCAACGAGGTGATCACGTTGGACAGGACTTCTTTCTCAGTGAGCCCGAGCTTTGCCGCATGCAGCCGATCTACGTTGATGCGGAGCGATGGATAGTCCAGATCTTGCGGGATGAAGACGTCGGCTGCCGCGGACGAGGAGCGGAGGGTTGACGCAATGCTCTGGGCCACCTGGTTCGCGGCTTGCAAATCGGCGCTGCTAATCTGGATATCGATGGGCGCGGGCGCTCCCATGTTGACCACCGCATCCACCAGGCTGCCGGTCGAGAAATAGGTCGTCAGCTCCGGCATCTCCTCTGCCAGGCGGCGCTTGATGCGCGCGATATACGCATAGCTGCCCACCTCGTGCCCGGGTGTCAACCCGACCTGGATGAAGCCTGTATGCATGGCGGCATTCGACGTATAGATAGCGGAGAAGCCATTATCGACGCCGATGTTATCGACGATGATGTTCAGATCGGCGGGGTGGACCACCTGTTTGATGATGGCTTCTGCCTTCGCCACTTCCTGCTCCGTCACCAACAGCCTGGTACCGGACGGGGCCTTGAGGTTGATCACGAACTGCCCAGCGTCTGTTTGGGGAAAGTACGAGAAGCCCAGCAGGCCATACAACCCCAGGCTGAGAACAAAGACGACAGCAAAGCCGATCAACACCATCGCGGGCCGGCGGAGGACCTTGTGCACCCATACTTCATAGCCCGCCAGCATCTTCTCGAAGTGCTTATTGAAGGCAGCGTTGAAGCGCGCAGCGAAGCCGGTTTTGCCACCTTCCAGGGTGCGCGCCTCGCCCGCATGGGTTTCACCGAAGCCTTCGGGGTTGTGGAGCTTGAGGTATTTGGAGCAGTACAGCGGCACGACGGTCATGGCAATGACGTAAGAGGCGAAGAGCGCTACCACAACTGCCAACGCCATGGCCGAAAAGAGAAATTTGCTGACCCCTGAGAGCAAGGTCACGGGAAAGAAGACGATCGCGGTGGTCAAGGTGGAGGCAAGCACGGGGAGCGCGACCTCTTTGCCGCCCTTCTCCGCAGCAATCACAGAAGCCTCGCCCATCTCGAGGTGACGATAGATGTTCTCCAGCACCACCACCGAGTTGTCAATCAAGCGCGAGAGCGCCAGCGCCAGTCCGCCAAGGACCATGCTGTTGACGGACGACCCATTCATCTGCAAGACCATGAAGGTGGCCAGCACAGACAGAGGAATGGAGAAGAAAACCGCCAGCGTGGCGCGCAGGCTGCCTAGGAAAATAAGAATCATCAGGCAGGTGAGAAAAAGCCCGATGCCGCCCTCATGAAGCAGCGTCTCGATCGCGGTCCGGACAAACCGGGATTGGTCAAACACGACCGTGGTGCGCATTTCCGGGGGCACGTCGACCAGGTGGTGCAGGGCGCTGCGAATCCCCGAGACGACCGTGATGGTGTTGGAATTGCCTCCCTGTTTCAGTACCGGCAGATACACGGAGCGCTGCCCGTTCACGTGCACTACGTTGTACTGCAGGGCGTGTGCGTCTTTCAGTTCACCAATGTCGGACATCAGCACCGGGTTTTCGCCGTTCATTTTTACCGGGTACTGACTGGCGTCTTTCAGGTTGAATTGTGCGTTGGAGTAGATGTCGTAATCGAGATTGCCGATCTGTACGTCGCCGGCAGGCATGATGAGGTTGGCCTGGTTCATGGCCCTGACCACGTCCATGGCGCTCATCTGCCGGGCTTCCATCTTGTAGGGATCGACATACAACTGTATCTGCCGCCACGGACCGCCAAAGGGCTGCGGGATCGATGCGCCGGGGACGCCCGCCAGTTGATTGCGCACGAAGTTCTGCGCGATATCCTTGAGCGCCCCATCGGTCATACCGGGACCATTCATGGTCACGAGGCAGACGGGCAGGCTGGAGGCATCGGATTTGAGCACCACGGGTGGGAAGGTGCCGGGCGGCAGATCCTTCATATCGGACACGGCAAGATTGGCGATGGTCGCTGCATCGGTATCGGCGTTTGTATCCGGCTGGAAGTAAACACGGATAATGCTGACACCGTCGAGCGACCGCGATTCCATGTGGTCAATACCGCTGGCAAGCGTAAAGAAGCGCTCGAGGTGATAGGTGATGTTGCCTTCGATCTGCTCCGGCGGCATTCCGGAGTAGAAGGTTGCCACAATCACGACCGGCACGTTCATCGAAGGAAACATGTCGACCGGCATGCGCGCAACGCTGCTAACGCCCAGCACAAAGACCATGAGGCAGGCGACGATGATCAGATACGGAGTACGGATAGCAAAGCCGGACATCTAGCTCCTTTCCATTCAGGAGGGCTGCAGACGGGGCTGAACCTTCTGCCCATCATGGAGACCGGAGTGGCTGCCGGTGATGACGACATCGCCAGCAATTGCTCCGGAGAGGATCTGTATGTACTGGGGCGACTGAACGCCGGTGACTACCTTGCGCACATGCACGATGCCGTTGCGGTCGACCACGAAGAGTTTCTGGTTATCTCCTGAGCCGTCGATGGCGCCGGGGGGAACGGCATTTGCATCCCTGGCCTCCGCCGTTCCCAATGTCACCTGGGCATACATGCCTGGAATCAATGTCAGTTGCGGATTTTTGACGTCGACCTCCGCGGTCATGGTTCTGGTGGACATCTGCAGACGATCGGCAAAACGGGTTACCGTGCCGTCAAAGGTGCGGTTCAAGGCGGGGACAACCACGCTTACGTGTTGGCCGTTGTGGATGGAGGTTACGTTGTCTTCCGGCACCGGGAGCATCAACCGCAGCAAATCATTTTGCGAGACCTTGACCACGGGCATCGCCTGGGTCTGCGAGGCGATGCCGGCCTGGATCATGGAGCCCTCGCTCGCATAGCGTTGGGTAACCACGCCGCGAAAAGGGGCGACGATCCTGGTGTATTCGACCAGCGCGGTTTCATGCGCGAGGCCGGCGACGGCGCTCTGGTAGCGACTTTCCGCAGCCTGGACGCGCTCAAGCGCCGCGCTTACCTGGGCGTCTGCCTCAAGGTTGTGGGAGTGGGCCACATCCACTTCCTGCAACGGGACCAGGCCTGGCTCTTTTTTTGAAACGTCCTGGATGCGGTTGTAAGACAGCTGAGCAATTTGCGCTCCGGCCTGGGCCCGCTGCAGATCGCCGCGGGTGACGGCGCGCTCCGCACTGGCGGTCTCAACATCCGACCTGGCTTTCACCAGGTCGGCCTGGAGTTCGGGAATCTCCAGGGTCGCGAGTAGCTGCCCCTGCTGTACGCGGTCCCCAATGTCCACCAGCATGTGGTGAATGTAGCCCGCCTCTTTGGCCATTACATCCACCTCGTAAAAAGGTTCGAACTCGGCGGTGAGGGTGATGGTGTTGTGCAGGTCGACTTGGACAACTTTGGCAGCAGGGACTACCTGCACGGCCTGCAACCCTTCGGAGCCGGCGTCATGCGAGCAGGCCGACAGCGGCCAGAAAAGTGCAGGCGAGAGGAGGATGAACAGCCTGTGGCGGGTTTTTGATGAGCTCATCTTTGGGGTCATCGCAGAATGCCTAATGTGTAGTTGAGCGCAGCCCTGGTACTGAGGTAGTCAAAGCGCGCGCTGGCGGCGGAGATTAGCGCCGAAGTCTGGCTGAGCTCGGCCTGGTTGAGCTCGACAATGCTGCCCAGGCCCGCGTCGTAGCGTGCCTGCGCCAGCCGCAGAGCGACCGCTGTCTGGTCCACGAGGTCACGCGTCACCTGGATCTGGAGATACGCATCCCTGGCCTGAGCCCAATTCGTGCGCACATCCCGAGCAATCAGCAAGCTTAGATTGCTCACATCGCGGTTGACCGCCTGGGCGCGCAGTGAGGCTTCGGCGGCCCTTGCGGAGTAGAGTCCACCATTGAAGACCGGCACGCGGATGTTAATGCCGGCTGCTCCGTAGTTTTGCTCGAGGGTGTGGTCGCGCTCCGGGACTTCGCCGGCTGTGCCCAGCAGGTTTACCTCCGGATAGTTCAGCTTGCTTTCCGACTTCGCAAACTGCTGCGCGGCCTGGGCCTGCAGCTGCAGGGCTTTCAGGTCGGGGCGGGTACTGATAGCCTCGCGGATGTACACCTGGACATCGTCTTCCAGCAAAGGCGGCTGCGGTTGCTCGACCAGCACGTAATTCGGGACCGTGTCATCACCCATTGCGGCGGCGAGTTGGGCGCGCGCCTCTTGCACGGCGCTGTCAGCGTGCACCACGGCTATTTGTGCTTCTGAAACGAGTACCTGCGCAAATTGAACGTCGAGGGTCGAACGGAGCTGGCTTTGCGCTAAGGCGGTCAGTTGGCGCAGAGAAGTCTGCCGGAATGAAAGAACGGCCTGCGCGGTTCCACGCACGCTTTCCGCCGCTTCCGTAGCGAAGTAGGCTTGATCGACGTCGCGCAATATCTGGAGCTTTACGTCTTCGGTATGTTGTGATGCGGCCAGGGCTGTAAGCCGAGAAGAGCGCACCAACTCGCTGGTGCGCCCGAAGTCCGTCACCAGCTGCGTGAGCGTGAATCCACCCGCTACCCTTGTCGAGGTGCTGGAGGTTGTGACTGCTCCGGCGGCGACCGCCGTGTCACCATTCGCTTTCACGGCTGTCAGGTTTCCCGTGAGTTGTGGGAAGTATGCCGAGCGACTTTCCTCAACGCGTTTGCCCATGGCCTCGGCGCGCAGGGTTTCTGCGGCCAGGCGCGGCTGGTTGTGGAGGGCGTGGGCCTCGGCATCTGCGAGGGAAAGCGTGGGTGCATGATCCGCGGGTTGTGTATCAAGTTTTGTCGGCAGTGCGATGGCAGGTGACGACGCGGCTTGTGCAGCTAATGAAGGAGCTCTGCCAAGCAGTCCGAGGGGGCTCAGAAACAGGATGATCTGGAGCTTCCTCCACCTTCTCTGGCTGAAGGAAAGATTTGCAAGGCCGTGGTTTCCTGCGTAAGACAACCCTTCCCTCACCCGAGCAGGAGTTCGGGCACAAGCCATTCCAGCTGCGCTCGATGCCGGGTGCAGGAGAGACACCACGGTCTCAGGACAGAGGACGCGGATCCAGCCACCTACTCTCATGGAAAAAGTCAAAAATGTCAGGACTGAAAAGCTCACGGCTGGAGCTGAATTCCTTGTTTGACTGAGTCATCCCCCGGTGTATTGCCAACTAATATCAGGCAACCATCCTGGCGACCGAATGAGACCAGACCTGCAAGGAGTATAGGAGGGGCCTTCGCGGTAAAACCTTACAAGTTCCTGACAAGTGCGAAAAAGGCGGTCTCGAACTTACGAAGACAGTGGTTCGTGGACACCAAACGGCGGATCTTCCTGTCGATCAAAAGGGCGCAGGGTCTAAACCAAGGGACAGTATGACTGCATCAAGGCCTTTTCGGAAATCGACCTCACCAAATACCTCAAGGAGATCTCCGTTCCTGTGCGGGTGCAAAATTCAGTGAGTGAGTTGGCGAATTTGCATCAATCCACTTTGCCCATCGAAGCGCCAAACGGTTAGGGTTGACTTAAGTTGCAGATCGCGAGCTATCGGCACCAATCGAAAGGAACGCTGTGACGACGTCCAATCCAGGGTCGAGGAAACTCTCCGAATTAATTGCTGCCGCCACGCGTATACCATTGGCTCACCTGCCCACTCCGCTTGAGACTCTGCCTCGGCTCTCGGCAGAGCTTGGCGGCCCTAGCCTTCTCGTGAAACGCGATGACTGCACGGGCCTCGGCGCGGGCGGAAATAAGATTCGAAAGTTGGAATTTGTGATGGCGGCAGCACTCGCTGAAGGTGCAGACTGCATCGTTTGCGGGGGCGTTCCGCAATCCAACACATCACGCCAGGTGGCTGCTGCCTGCGCCAAGCTCGGCCTCGAATGTCATGTTGGGGTCATGTATGGCCGAGTTTCAAATGTGGAGCCTGAATATGAAGTTTCGGGCAATCTTTTGCTCAGCCGTCTGTATGGTGCAACCATTCACAAGATTCCCTGGAGTGAGGATCGCAACACCCATCTTGAAAGCATCAGGGATTGTCTCACCCGAGAAGGACGCAAGCCTTTCCTAGTGCCTTATGGGGCGTCGAACCCCGTTGGCGCTATGGGCTACGCGGCCATGGTCGTGGAACTTCTCGACCAGTGCGCCACGATGGGGATATCCCCGAATTTCATTGTTCACGCATCAGGGAGTGGCGGCACGCAAGCCGGCATCACTGCCGGTCTGGCGGTATTAGATTGGCCGATGCGTTGCATCGGCATTGACATTGACGCGCAAGCCGAGCGAGTAAAAGCCGACGTGCGTCGTATAGGGCGCGAGGCCGCATGTCGACTGGGAGCCGAGAGCAGCTGGGACAGCGGACTTGTCGAAGTGGTTGCCGGCTTCGCAGGACCTGGGTATGGCATTCCTGACCCGTCAACGCTGGAGGCAATCCGTATGGCGGCCCGTCTTGAAGGGCTTCTTCTGGATCCGGTTTATTCAGGGAAGGGAATGCAAGGATTGATTGGTCTGATACGAGCCGGCCGCTTTAGCTCCGATGACACCGTGATCTGGCTGCATACCGGCGGCTTGCCAGGCTTATTCGCTTATCCTGCGGCAATGGACCGCGCGGCTATGTGAGATGAAGGCTCTTCCAGCTCACAATCCGAATGTGGTCATCTCCGCCCTGTTTCATCAAACCTGGAACCTCGTTTTCCAGGCGCCGCTCAAGGTGACGGTTTTGTGGGAAGTTTGATAATGATCGAAAAGCGCGTAGGTCCCGAGACGAACGCGCTCATTCTTGTTTGCGAGCGACGATCTCGAAGGAGAAGCTAAGCTCGTCCTTCAACTTGAGTGCGCCCCCGGCGACAGAAATCAATTTGATGTTGTAGTCAGTCTGATTCAAAGAGAAGTCGCCGGACGCCCGAAGCATGCTCCCTAATAACGCGACCCGGGTGACGATGGGCTGATTGCGGGTGACGCCGTGCATCGTCAGGCTCCCGTTCAACGTGGCCGAATAAAGCATGTCCGCCATTTTCGTCACCGAAATCGCGGAAGCCTCATAGAGGATTTCCGGAAACTTTTCCGTCTCAAGAACTTCCTGATTCATCAGGCGTTCCATTTCACGGAGATCTTTGCTGCTGATGTCATCCTGCACGCTTAAGGAAGCCGACTGGATGACGATCCGGAAAAAGCCGGCTTCGAGCTTGTCAGGATTGAAGGTCATCTCACCGCTGAGGTCGCGAATGCCAATGGTTGGATTGTGACCCATCTTGGCCAGCAACCCAGTCGCAAAGGCACGCACCGTGAACCGGCTTGTCCGGCCATCGATTACATAGCGGTCCATTGAGGTCTTAGCTAGCTCCGCTTCGACATCGCCCGCATTTTCAAGTATCGCTCGATATCGGGCATGGCAGCTCCGGCCAGGTTGCCAACTCCCATTTGCGACATGTAGCGGCGGACAAAAGGATTGGAAAGAATCAATCCCGCCCCAAAGACGATCATGGACAAGCCCCCGAGCATGTAAAGAGTCTCCTTGTCACGAGTGTCCCCATTGGCGGTAGTTTCCAGTTCAAAAGCCACGGTATATCTCCTTTCATTCGAGAACGTTGTCTGCCTGCCAGCGCAGGTCGGAGAAGAAACGCCCGATCTCCGCCCAAACCTCGGAGCCTCCGGAGAGTCCTTTCCAGTTGGCGCGAATCAGACCGACGAGCTTGTAACACTCATCGATGGGAGCGATAAAGTACTCCGCCTGTGAGAATTCGCGCGCGTGGCCGACGCGGTTGACGAGCAACGCCTCGATATCGGGCTGCAACTGACCGAGGATTTCGTTTTGCTGCACGATCTCATTCCAGGCGTCGAGTGGGAGCAGGGATTCCACTGGTCCGGCAGGGCTGGGGTAAAGTGCGACCACTCTTCCTTCCACGCTTGATTGGAAGAAGAACGCCATGTTGATGGGGATCAGGAGATCTTCCCACTGCGCTTCGGTCATGCGGAAATTAACCAGAAGTTGAGCGCGCCTGGCCACCCGACGGTACTTCCTTGCTGCCATCCCGTCAAATAAGGTCGCACAGGCTTCACAGGCACAAACGATTTGTCTCGACGAAATCTCAACCAGGTGCGGATGCTCGTGCGCTAAGCCTGCGCTGCACAATTCGCAGCGCTCTTCCGGCCGCGGCGACCGGGCGAACTGGCGAAGCGTGGCAAACGCTTGATCGAACGAAGGAGATGCAGGCATCTTCAGCCTCTCTCCGCCGTCTGCGCGGCGAACGAGTGCTTCCGCAAGCTCTCGAGCGGAACAAAGCCAGAAGACTCGTCTTCCGCTCCGAGAATGGTTAGCGAAGTCAAATCCGGCGCCAGATCGTACATGCCTCCCTCCACGATGGACCGAAGGTCCTTCCTGGTACCGTGGGCACGGCCGAAGAGGTGCAGCCGGACTTGAACAGCTCCTTCTTCCATGCTGATCAGCTTTACTTCGCAATCCAACTTGCGCAGACGCCCTTTCATGGCGTCGAGTGCCTTCACCACGCGGGTCTCCAGGCCATCGGGATGCAGGCCATAGAGCAGTAGCAGGTTGCGGGCGAGTGGATCATCACCGAATCGCTCGACGATTGCTTTGCCCGTTGCCGATTCTTTGACAAGCTCCAGGATTCGTTCCAGCCCCGTGCCATGGACTTCCATAAGCAGCTGGACCAACTCCCTGGCCGCCACCTTTGAACTACCACCCGGCATCTGGTCGAGTTCGCCGACCAGGGCGCCGAGCCGGCGCATCTTTTCCTGAAATTCCTTTTCGCTAACCACGCGACTGCCCGAACATCGGAGAGTGATGCGTCTCCAGTACCTTGCCGTTTCCCAGATACATGTGCACACCGCAAGGCAGGCATGGATCAAAGCTTCTGACTGCCCGCATGATATCGATGCCCTTGAAATTCTCCGGACCGTTTTCTTCGAAGATGGGGGTATTCTGCACTGCGTCTTCATAGGGCCCGGGGGTGCCAAAACTGTCGCGCGGATTTGCGTTCCAGGGGGTTGGGGGATAGGGGTGATAGTTGGCGATTTTGTGATTCCTGATGACCACGTGATGCGATAACACTCCGCGCACCGCTTCGTGGAAACCGCATCCCAGGCCTTCTTCGGGAACCTTGAAATCGTTCCAGGTCTTGGTTCTGCCGGCATGCAACTCGGCCAGTGCCTGCTCGGCGAAGTAAAGAGCGGCCGCAGCAGAATAGGCCTGGAAGTAGGTGCGAGCACGATCGCGTTCAATCGCGTTACTCCACTTGGGAATCTTCCACTCGAACTCGACTTCGGGCTTTGACATGGTCTTGGGAAGGTAGATCTTTACACTGTGGCCGGTGGCTTTGATGTAGCCGATGTCTACGATGCCGGCCAGCGCAGTCGCCCAGAAACGCGCGATGGGGCCGCCGCCGGTATCGAGCGCGAGATAGTCTCCGGTGCGCTTGTCGTACCAACGGGGAGACATGACCCAGGTGTAGTTGGCCTTAAAGTCACGCTTCTGCGGCCTGGGGAACGTGCTCTGATTCCACGGGTGCCGTTGATCCACGGGATTTCCTAGCGGGTCCTGCTTCACAAAGGTCTGTGAGTTCTGCCAATCGTCGTAGTACGAGCTGCCCAGCAGGATGCGGATATTCAGGTTGATGTCCACCAGGTCGGTGGTTACGAGCTTGCCGTCCACCACCACGCCGGGAGTGACGTACATGCCCCGGCCCCAATCGGTCATCTTCTTGTAGGTGTAGTCGCAGACATCAGGATTGTTGAACGACCCCCAGCAACCGAGAAGGATGCGCCGCCTGCCGACCTCTTCATAACCGGGGAGGGCTTCATAGAAAAAATCAAACAGATCGTCATGCAGCGGCACAACCTTCTTCATGAATTCCACGTATTTCATCAGCCGTACGATGTAATCCGTGAAGAGTTGAATCGTCGGCACGGTGCCGACTCCGCCCGGATACAGCGTGGAAGGATGCACGTGGCGGCCTTCCATCAGGCAGAACATCTCCCTGGTCATGCGGCTCATCTGCAATGCTTCCAGATAGAACGCTCCCTTGAAGGGATTGAGCGCAGTCATGATTTCGGCGATGGTGCGGTAGCCGTGGAGTTCAGCGTGCGGCGCCGCAGTTTTTGTGGCCTTCTCCCAGACGCCGGGGTTGGTCTCCTTCACCATCTGCTCGCAGAAGTCGACGCCCACCAGGTTGTCCTGGAAGATATTGTGGTCGAACATGTATTCGGCGGCTTCGCCCAGGTTGACGATCCATTCGGCGATTGGGGGAGGCTTTACGCCGAATGCCATGTTCTGTGCGTAGGTGGCACAGGTGGCATGGTTGTCACCACAGATGCCGCAGATGCGGCTGGTGATGAAATGCGCGTCGCGGGGATCCTTCCCCTTCATGAAAATACTGTAACCGCGAAAGATCGAGGAGGTGCTGTGACATTCAGCAACCTTCCGTTTGCCGAAATCAATCTTGGTAAAGATGCCGAGGCTGCCGACGATCCGTGTAATCGGATCCCAATTCATCTCTACTAGCTGGCTTGCCTTCTTGTCTTCCTTCTTGAGTTCAGAGGTAACTGTGCCCATCGTGGTGGCTCCTTTGATCAGTCTTGGGTTAGTAGGAACTTGGGTGATAGCCGGTTGTCAGCTCGGCACGCGGGTGCCGCCACGCAGGTTCTTGATTCACAGTTTCGTTGGTGATCGACCGAAGAGCGCGAATGGCCTGGCCGTAAATGCCGATCGCCGCGCTCGATATTTTCGCGCCGGGGGGCTCGTCCATGAAGGGCATGAATTTATCCGGGAAGCCCGGCATCGTGCAACCGATGCAGATGCCTCCCACGTTGGGGCAGCCGCCGAGTCCGGCCATCCAGCCTCTCTTGGGTACGTTGCAGTTCACCACGGGTCCCCAACAGCCGAGTTTCACGATGCACTTGGAAGAGCTGTAAGAGGTGGCGAAATCGCCCTGTTCGTAGGACCCAGCGCGGTCGCATCCATCGTGTACGGTTTTTCCGAACAGCCAGGTGGGCCGCAGTTGAGCATCAAGAGGAATCATCGGAGCGTGGCCGGCGACTTGATACAGGAGATAGAGAAGCGTTTCCATGAAGTTGTCTGGCTGTACCGGGCAACCAGGGACATTCACGATGGGGAGGCCCACCTTGGATTTCCACTCCCAGCCCAAGTAATCGGCCAGGCCCATGCATCCGGTGGGGTTTCCTTCCATGGCGTGAATGCCGCCATAGGTGGCACAGGTACCGCAGGCTACGACGGCGAGGGCCTTCGGAGTCAGACGATCAATCCATTCATTGGTGGTAATCGGTTGACCTGTATGAGGGTTCGTTCCTAATCCCGCCCAGTAGCCCTCCTTCTTGATCTTCTCGTTGGGGATGGAGCCCTCCACGACGAGGACGAATGGATCAAGTTTGCCCTGCTCGGCCATGTACCAGTATTTGAGAAAGTCGTCGCCGTTCTCGTAAGCGAGAACAGGATTGTGTAGATGCACGGTCGGTAAGCCGGGAATTGCGCCTAATAAGACATCCTCAACGCTGGGCTGGGTCGCCGCGGTGATGGATACCGAGTCTCCATCGCATCCGAGGCCGGCGGTAATCCAGAGTATGTGTATTTCCGCCACAGCAGGTTTCTTCTGCGTAACTCGGCCGTAGGGCGCTGCTTTGTCAGTCATAGGCTGGACTCTCCTCTCGAATCTGTCACGCTCTTCGCGGGTCGCGGGCAGATTGCCGCGCGCCGTGTCCAGCGACAAGCCATAGAAACAGAAGCAGTCTTCCGCTCACAAGCAGGACTGACCTTATTTGTGGTTCGTAGCAAGTACTTGAGGTGGGTTAAGGGATTTCCTGATGAGATTTGGGGATGGGTTTGTTACGAATCGAGCTAAGAGCGATTGTTTGGGCTTCGCCCATCGTTTTCGTCCCACGTACGCTTGGGCGAACGTGGGGCACCCGTCGACTAGCTCACACCCGTCGATTACCTTCGAGGTTGTTACGACCGATGGGATGGGAGGTGGTGGGAGACCCGTCGATTTCCTTCGAGGTTGTTACGACCGATGGGATGGAAGGTGGAGATTCGCGGTAAGGTCCGACGCTGGTGTAAGTGCTTAGGTGGTCTTGTCGGTGATGTTGGATTGGATGGCGTGTTGCACAAGTTCGCGCCCGCTGTGGAGAGACAGCTTTTCTTTGATGTGAGCCTGGTAGGTTTCGACGGTTTTTACGCTGAGGTGTAGTTTCTCGGCAATCTGGCGTGTGCTGTTGCCTTCGCCGATCAGGCGGAAAACTTCCAGTTCCCGATCGGAAAGAGCGGAGAGGCGCGAATTCACATCCGCGGCAGCACCGCTGACGTATTGGTGAAGCAGCTTGTTTGCCATGCGATCGCTGAGGTAGATATCTCCGCCGAGAATGCGCCGCACGGCAACCAGGACTTTCTCCGTGGCCTCCGCCTTCATGATGTAGCCGTTGGCCCGGGCGCGCAACGAGCGCTCTGCGTAAATTGACTCGTCATGCATGGAGAGGATCAAGACAGGAAGAGTCGGGTATAACATGCGCAGGCTCTTCAGCAGGTCTAATCCATCCGGACCATTCAGAGAAATATCCGCAATCACGATGTCCGGCTGTTTGGCCGCGATCTCTCGCATGGCCGTGTGTGCCTCTTCCGCCTCACCGCAAACCGTAAGATCCTGTTCCCGATTAATCATCAGCGCCAGCCCCTGGCGCAATAAAGGATGGTCGTCCACTACAAAGACGGTTTTCTTCTTCACTTGCGGGACGGCAGGCGAGTTGTGGGTCTGAGCCAGGCGCGCGCTATCCATTGTCTCTCACCGGAAAGATACAAGTAACGACCGTTCCTCGCGGAGTGTCTCGCCGTACTTCCAAAGTGCCGCCGATCACTCCTGCCCGGTAATTCATGATGTGCAGGCCCATACCCTGGGCATTCGCAGGATTATCCGCAACGCCTGTGCCGTCATCTTTTACCAGCAACGTTCCCCGCCCCTGTGCGGCTGACAACTGAATCAGGACTCTCTGCGGGTCGCCATGCTTGATCGCATTATTCACAGCTTCCTGAGCGATGTGGTAGAGATGCGTGGCCATCGTATCATCGTGAATCAGAACTGGGGTCTCACACTGAAAGCGACAGGGTACGCGAAACAGATCTTCCACTTCAGCCGCCCATAGCTGCAATGCGGACATCAGACCCTGGGAATCAGAAACTACGGGCAGCAGTCCCCTGGCTAATTCACGAGTCTTATGAATCGCTTCGTTCACCAGCTTTACGATCTTGGCCGCATCCTCAGTTTCTGATCGCTTTTGCTCTGCCAACTTCGCTTCATGCACCTTAGCCATGAACGCGATGCCGGTCAGATGTTGACCGAGACCATCATGCAGATCCTGCCCGATGCGCCGCTGTTCTCGCGCACTTATATCCAGGATCGCCTTTTCCAGGTGCTTTCGTTCGGTGATGTCGATACCAGTGGCGATGACGTAATGGGCGCTCTCTCCAACTCCCGGCAGCAGGGTGCTCGACCACGCAATCAGCCGTTTTTCTCCACGCCGCGTTACCCAATAGGTCTGATAGTCCTGGGCAAGAAGATCGGTACGCAGCACTTCAAACATGGAACGAAAGCGTTCAGTTTCCTCAGGAACGAGAAACAGGTCCCAAATACATTTGCCCTGAACTTCCTCCATCGCGTATCCGGTGGTCAGTTCACAAGCGGGGTTGAATCGCAGGATGCGTCCTTCGCTGTCGAGGACGACGACCAGTGCTCCTACCGTATCCAGGATTGCGGAAACAAAGTTACGCTCCTCCTGCAGCTCCTCTTCGATGCGTTTGATATCTGAGATGTCAAAGGCAACGCCATGAATGCACCAGGGGCGGCCATCTTCCCAACGCATCATCCTGGCGTCGCAGTGGAACCAGATAACTCTGCCATCGCGCGCAATCACCCGATATGCCGATCGCAGGGGTTTGCCGGAGAGGAACATGTCCGCTGCTTCCAGGCTCCAACGCTGCTTGTCATCGGGGTGAATGCGCTGATACCAGCGAACCGGATCCTCCAGCCACTCCTCGCGCGAATATCCCAGGGCGGCTTCGATCTGGGGACTTACATACGCCTCGCTGATACCCCGGTCGAGAGAAGCCATGAACACGACCGCCGGTATCTGCTCCAGCAAAGCACGGTACTTGGCTTCGAGGTTTGGCCCCTTTTCACCGCCATGTTCCGGGGGAGGAGCGGGGTTCAGGGCTGGGTCAGCAAATACTTTGGCCAGGTCGAGAAGCACGGCCTCCGCTTCGGCAATGTCTGGCAAGTCTGCGCCGGCGTCGTAGAGCTGACTGTTGCCGTTCATCGGTTTTTGGACGGTTCGCGCAAACGAAGACATTGTTTACTCCGGACCGCGGCGTCTTTGCCGCCAGCTTGGCTCCTTGTTGAGCGACGCCTGGGTAAATCGGCGCAACGCATGAATGGCCCGGCCATATGTTTGAACGGCCGCGGAAGATAACAATGAGCCCGGGGGCTGATTCATGAACGGCATAAACTTATCAGGAAAACCCGGCATCGTACACCCTATGCAGATACCCCCAACATTGGGGCATCCGCCGATGCCGGCCATCCAGCCCCGCTTGCCCACATTGCACTGCACCACCGGTCCCCAGCATCCCAGTTTTACGATGCAGAGCGGCGACCCATACTCTTCGGCAAACTGCGCCTGCTCGTAGTATCCGCCGCGATCACAGCCCTCGTGCACGGTACTTCCGAAGAGCCAGGTAGGACGCAGGGCGTCGTCGAGCGGGATCATGGGGGCCCGGCCGGCGGCGAAGTTGAGCAGATAGAGCAGCGTCTCCATGAAATTGTCCGGTTGAACGGGGCAGCCGGGAACGCAGACGATGGGAATGTCCGCTTGCGAGCGCCATTGCCAGCCAAGGTAGTCCGGAAGTCCCATGCAACCGGTGGGATTGCCTTCCATGGCATGAATTCCGCCGTAGGTGGCGCAGGTTCCCGCCGCGATGACGGCCCAGGCTTTTGGCGCCAGCCGGTCGATCCATTCACAGGTCGTGATGGGCTGACCCGTTGCGGCGTCCGTGCCGAAAGATGCCCAGTAGCCTTCCGCTTTGTTGGTTTCGTCGGGAATAGACCCCTCCATCACGAGAATGAAGGGTTTCGATTTTCCTTCCGCAGCGAGATGAAAATGGCGCATAAAGTCTTCCCCAACATCGAAGGTGAGAAAGGGGTTATGGAAATTTACTTTGGGAATCCAGGGAAGGGCTCCCATGACGATGTCTTCGATGCTGGGCTGCGTGGCTGCGGTCATCGCGATGGTGTCTCCGTCGCAACCCAGGCCCGCGGTTATCCATAGAACGTCTATTTCCGGGATGGGTGACGCCTTGTGGGCAAGTTCCATGGCGAGGTTGGCATCCTTTCCAGGCGGAACACAACCCCGCGTAGGACTTACGCGTTCATTTTGGGCCTCAATGTGGCTGCAGGCAAGACTGACACCAGGGCTTTAGAGTCTGCGTGAGAACCTGCCGGTCCAATTTCTGTCTCGACCACGAATCATAGGGTGCCCCATATCTTGCCCGTTTTTCGCGAGATGTGGGAGACCACGGACCTCGATTGGCAGTTCCTGGGGAGCCGAAGAATGTAGATCGGAAGCCGTGGTCTCCCACATCTCGCGAAAAACGAGCGAGATATGGGGCACCCTATGATTCGTGGTCGGGACAGAATTGGACCGGCAGGTACGGCCCGAGTAACGTTCGCGCTGCGACGGCGCTTTTAATAGTGGACGCTCTTCCATGCCGAGGCTAGCATTCCCAGTCATGGAGGCGAACGATGCCACTGTATTTTTGCTTTACCCCACACGGCGCGATTCCGGGTCCCGTGAAATCCGGGATTGCCAAGGAGATAACCCGTCTACACATTGAGGCCACCGGAGCGCCGGCAGCGTTCATTCACGTGGTCTTTCAAGATCTGTCGGTAGGCTCGCATTTCCTTGCAGGCAAGTGCGACCATCGGACCTCGGTCATCATGGCCAACTTTCACGACAGCAGGGGAGCAGTCGGGCCGAAACTGATGAAGTCGGTTTCGGCTGCGTGGACTCGCCTGACCGGCCAGTCAGAGGAGCAACTTGTGATCACCCTCAACGAGGCGGAATTGGAAGCCATGAGCGAACAAAACCATGTGCGCCACCACGCTGAGCATTGAAGGGCACCTTTCAATCATGCGCTTTGACGCTGGCAGTACCAGGGCCTCTGGAGTCTGCGTAAAGACCCGAAAGAGGAACCGCAGATCTCTCCACTACGCTGCGCTCCGGTCGAGATGACAAGTTTGTTTGGGAGCTCTCATCCTCGTTCCCAAGAAGGATTGTCATCTCGACCGGAGTGTAGCGAAGTGGAGAGACCTGCGGTTCCTTCCCATAAAGGCAGGGCGTTTGAACCTGCATCCGCAGTTGTCCGTGACCATGTCCGAAAAGCGCCAGTTTGCCGCCTGATCGAGTGAGAGAATTTGTCTATGGAATTGCCTGACCGGGAGATTTGCTATCGCGCTTTGCAGAGCCGGGATGCCCGTTTCGATGGCTTGCTGTTTGTAGCTGTCACCTCGACAGGCATCTATTGCCGGCCGGTTTGCCCGGCACGCACGCCGAAGTTTGGAAATTGCCGCTTCTTTGGTTCAGCGGCAGCGGCACAGGAAGCGGGCTTCCGTCCGTGCCTGCGGTGCCGGCCAGAGACTGCTCCGGATATGGCTTCATGGCGCGGTACTTCGAATACAGTGTCCAGGGCGCTGGCGCTGATCACCGATGGGGCGCTCGATGGTGACGGCACAAATGTAGAGAAACTAGCAGAACGCCTTGGCCTGGGTGAGCGCCAACTGCGGCGATTGTTTCTCCAGCACCTGGGAGCTTCACCCATCGCAGTTGCGCAAACCCGGCGTGTTCTCTTCGCCAAACAGCTGATTCACGAAACGCGCATGCCTATGACCGAAGTTGCGTTGGCAGCCGGATTCGGAAGCATCCGGCGATTCAATGAAACCTTTCGCGATCTGTTTCAGCGTCCGCCCAGTGCGTTGCGGCGAAAGAGTTCTGCGAGCCCGGAGAGCGCTGAGGCAGGGGTCACCCTGCGGCTGCGTTACCGGCCTCCCTATGACTGGGATTCCATGCTTGGTTATCTGCGGGTGCGTGCGATCCCCCAGGTTGAAACGGTGGAGAATGGGGTCTATCGGCGTACGGTTGAGATTGACGGTTTTATCGGCAGTGTGGAAGTAGCACACCTGCCGCAACGGCAAAGCCTGAGCGTTACCATCCGATTCCCTAACGTTGCGTCACTCCCGGCGATCGTGGCGCGCGTGCGCCGGGTATTCGATCTTGGCGCGGATATCGAAACCATTGATGCGCACCTCTCGCATGATCCGCTGCTTGCACCTTTGGTGGCGCAACGTCCCGGACTACGCGCGCCGGGCGGATGGGATGGCTTTGAATTGGCGGTGCGCGCCATTCTCGGCCAGCAGATTACCGTTGTCGCTGCACGACGGCTTGCCGGAGAGCTCGTGGCATTGCATGGCAAGGCCGTGCCGGAGGGACATGGCGGTTATCCGGGCCTGTCTCGTGTTTTTCCTACGGCGCGGAGTGTTGCAACGGCAAAGTCCATCAGGCTTGGGATGCCGTTGGCACGCCAGTTGTCATTGAAAGCATTGGCGGAGGCAACAGAGAACGACCCGAACCTGTTTCGCCCATTTGGAACCATTGAAGAGGCAATCGCACGACTGCGTTCCATCCGCGGGGTTGGCGAATGGACGGCACAATATATCGCGTTGCGCGCGCTGCGGGAAATGGATGCATTTCCTGCGTCCGACATTGGGTTGCTTCGTGGCGCGGCAGTGATGGATGGGACACCATCGAGTTCGGCCCATCTACTGAGCCGTTCTGAAGCGTGGCGACCGTGGCGTGCCTATGCTGCGCAACATTTGTGGGCAGCCAATGGCTGAAGTACTGCAGTTGTTACTTAACCGGATCGACACGCCGATTGGCGAGATGGTGGTGGTCGCGGACCACGATGGAAATCTACGTGCCATTGATTGGACGGACCACGAGCCACGGATGCTTCGCTTCTTGCGGCTTCACTGTGGCAAGGGCGGATTTAGTCTCGAGGCGGTTCCGGATATTAAAGGCTTGACCAGTGCCATCCATCGCTACTTCGCGGGAGACCTTAAGGTGATTGATACCTTGCCGGTGAAGACGGCGGGCACTCCTTTTCAGCGTGAGGTTTGGCGTGCTCTCAGGGAGATCCCCTGCGGGTCAACGGTTTCTTACGCAAAGCTTGCTCAGCAAATCGGCCTGCCGGCCGCGATCCGGGCGGTTGGCCTTGCCAACGGTTCTAATCCCATCGGGGTTGTGGTGCCGTGTCATCGTGTGATCGGTGCCAATGGTTCGCTCACAGGATATGGTGGGGGTATCGAACGCAAGCGCTGGCTTCTGGAGCATGAGGGAGAACGAGGTATGTATTAGCCCTCTACCCGTGCGGTTGATGAGATTCAGAGCACAACTCTAGTCGTGCCATCCTCGGACCAATAATCCGGGGCTTATATCGCCTGCCTCCTGCCCTGGCAGGGGCTAAAAGCCCACTCTTTCTTGCTCCTTTACGGCACGACTAAAGTCGTGCCCTGATATAAAGCCATGCAGATCTTGGTTCGCATGTTTTGCAGGCGCTCGTTGCGGGCTTCGGTGGTTGAAAAGCTCCGAGCCGGATACCTAAGACAAGCAGCGCCGGGGTCCTTCGACTCCGCGCCACAGCGCTGTGTCACGCGGTAAAGCTGTGATGCGCTTCGCTCAGGATGACGGTTTCGTGGGAGTGCAACAAATTTGTCGTCTCGACTGGAGCGAAGTGTAGTGGAGAGATCTGGGGTTCCTCTCTTGGCGGGTGCTACCACGCCACCGTCGGGGGCAGGAACTCGGCAAACAGGTCGTCGTAATACGGCTTTAGCTGCGCCAGATCAGGCTTGGTGTGGCCCTTCGAGTAGAGATCGTATTGATTGAATTTGAGTACCCAGTCCAACATGGAACGATCTTTCTCGTTGCACAGATGGTCGTATGCTCCGTGTTTGTGCCAGGGATAGAACGAGTGATAGCGAAGCATGTAAAGCGATTCGTCGCGTAGATAGGGCTTCATCACCTTGGCGATGTAGCCATCGTGCCCGAAGGACATATGCAGGTCGTCGAGCCCGCAGTTGGGCTCGTAGATGCCGTATTTGGTTTGGTAAAGTGCGACCTTGCGGTCCGGGTTTTTGGCAAAGTATTCGGGGAAGACGATGTCGTTCGACCAGGCACAGCCGACGGGAAAAGTATCGCCGACCACACCCCATTGCGGCTCACCATAAAGACATAAACACTTGCCCAGATCGTGGATGAAGCCGGTCAGAATCATCCAACGGGGCTGGCCGTCGCGACGCATCGCCTCCGAGGTCTGCAAAAGGTGCTCAATCTGAGTGAGGTCGGTGTCGGGATCGCTGTCGTCGACCAGGGTGTTGAGAAATTCGGCGGCTTCCCAAATGGTCTTTTGCCCCTTGCGCAGGGTGAAGTACTCCTCTTCCTTCGCCATCACGTAGTCCACCGTCATGTTCTCGTGGTTCAAACGGTAGAACTCTGCGACACCGGGAGTTGCGGTTGCATCGTACTGACGGAACTCCTCCTGGGTCTTGCCTTCCCGGTAGCGGCCCTCAAGGAAGTCATCCCACTGGTCAAGATCCTGCAAAGGCTGGTTGGGAATAATTGCGGACCGGGTCACGGGTGCGTCTCCTTGGTTGGACTTTTAGCGTTACCGCTAACGTACATGAATTTCCGGCTACCGGCAATGCACCAACGTACTCACTCGTTTTACTTGACAGTTGTGCGGTACGGCCGATAACGTTACTTTCCGTTATCGGTTACGTAACTCTCGGTAGGCAGCGGAGGATCTCGTGAAAACCTGGCGCGCCATTCTGACGGATGTTCAGTTCTGGATTCCCGCCGTCGTGCTGGCCCTGGGAGTTGGTCTGCTGGTCTTCATTCATGGCAACTAGTCGTGGGGACCGCTCGCTTCACGGGCTGGGAGTGATCTGCGGTCTCGCCGCAGGTGTCTGGCTGGGGGCGGCCGAAGCGCCGACGAAGCTGGTCAATGCGGGCTTCTCCCCCTTCGCTGTTTCCCTGTGCATGGTCGCCGGCGTCTTTACCGCACGCTGGACCTTTCCCACCTTGCTCAAAGGAACGAGTTATGTCTTCGCCGATCTGTTTGCGAAGAAGCACCTGATTGTCTGGGCGGTCCTCGCGGGAGCGCTGTGGGCGGTCGCGAATACATTGACTGTCTTCGCGATTCGCGACGTGGGTTTGGCCACGGCTTTTCCGCTGTGGAACACGAACTCACTGATCGGACTGCTCTGGGGGGTGCTGCTGTTCCGCGAGCTTAAGGGAGCACCGGCGAAGAATATCGCTAAAGTCGTCTGCGGCGGTATCTGCATCGTCGGCGCGGCGATCATGCTGGGATTCAGCACCATCCAGGGCGGCAGCGCGGCCTCTCCGCACGCGGTCAGGGGACTGCTGGCGGCGGCCGGCGCAAGCCTGATGTGGGGAACCATGTATGTGCCGTACCGGAAGGCTTATCTCAGCGGCATGAATCCGCTCTCGTTCGTTACCGCGTTTACGGCAGGCGAACTGGGGACGATGTTTCTCCTCACCTGGACTCTCGATGGGGGCATGAAGTCGTCTGCATTCCGGCTGCTCGAAAGCAGGCAGCTCCTGTTCTGGTTGTTTCTGGGAGGTTTCGTGTGGGTGGTCGGCGACCTGTTTCAGCAGTTCGCCACCAAGTATTTGGGTATCGGGCGTGGCATTCCGCTCTCGAATACGAACCAGTTCTGGGGTCTGGCCTGGGGTGCGCTGGTATTCGGAGAGCTGGCCTCGGCCAACCGGGCTCATCTTGCCCTGGTTTTGGGTGGATCGGTGCTGATGATCCTGGGGGCGCTGGCCATCAGTACCGCGGTGGCTTCTTCGCGCGAGAATATGTCGCGCAACGAGGCGCTGGCACGTGAATGCGATCGCTACGGCCTCGAGTATCGCGAGGTATTGCTGGCGCAGAGCGGCGACGAATTCAGCGGCCGTAGCCAGCGACGCCGCTGGTGGGATGTAGCCATCGTGGTGGCGGCAACCGGCCTCTTTCTGTGGCTCGGGTTGAACGCGGTCGTGCCTCCCCTGGCAATGAACCTGGGGTGGATCGCGGTGCTGACGGTGGCGCTGTTGGCCGCGCTGGTGGGCGCCGGATGGGCGCTATGGCGGCAGACGCGCTTCGGATGACCAATCGAGGAGCGATATGGCAGTAAGGCTGAAAGACATCGCTGCGGATCTCGGCGTGTCCACAGTGACCGTGTCGAAAGTTCTGCGCGGCGGCCTGGACATCGGCGAGCGAACACGGGCGCGAGTGCTGAAGCGCATGGCCGAGCTGAATTACCAGCCCAATATGCAGGCGCGCGGGCTGGCAAGCGGGCGCTCGTTTGCAGTTGGGCTGGTTGTGCCGGACCTGGTGCATCCGTTCTTCGGCGAGCTTGCCAAGTCGCTCGCCGGAGCGCTGCGGGCAAGCGGGCTGGCATTGGTGCTGGCGTCCTCAGAGGAAGACCCGGAGCTGGAGCGGCAGGAGATTCGCACCCTGGTGAACCGGGGGGTGGACGTTCTCCTGGTGGCGTCATGCCAGCACCTCGAAGAGGCGGAGTTCGTCACCGATGGCGGTCCACCGATTTTGCTGATCGACCGCAACATCCCCAGATTGAGGGCCGACTTTGTGGGATCGAACGACGTGCTGGTGGGCGAACTGGCAACGCGTCACCTGATCGGGCTGGGACGCAGGCGGCTCGCCCATATCGGGGGTCATGGAACGAGTCCTTCAGTGGATCGCTTCAAGGGGTTTCGCAACGCTCTCGGCGTGGCGGGAATCAAGCTGCCGAAAAGCTACGTCGTCACCCGGGAACGGTTTGAGGAGACGGGTGACTCTGCCGGCTACCGGGCGATGCAGGAGTTGCTGGCGCAGAAGCAGCGGCCGGATGCTGTTTTCTGCTACAACGATTTGTCGGCGATCGGTGCCATGCAGGCGGCGATGCAAGCCGGCCTCAGCATCCCAGGCGACATCGCATTTGCGGGCTGCGGCAACCTTCGCTACGCGGAGTATCTGAAGGTGCCACTTACTTCGGTAGACCAGTCTATCGAGCGTATGGGCGAGGCGGCTGCACGGCGCGTGCTGACTTTGGCTACCAAGCCTGACGATGCACCGCAGACTGCTTTTGTCGAACCGAAGCTGATCGTGCGGCACTCTACTGTGGGAGTGTGATGGCCGATAGAGCAAAAGCGGTCGTTGGGCTTCGCCCATCTTTTTCGTCCCACGTACGCTGGTGCGAACGTGGGGCACCCGTCGATTCCCTCATCCGTCGGTTCCCTCATCCGTCGATTTCCTCATCCGTCGATTTCCTCCGGTGTGAGCTAGCTACTTGGAATCAAGGCGGGCGGCCAGGGGAGCAAAATCGGCGGTGGAGCCTTTCCATTCCAGTTCGTCGACGGATTTGAACAGGGGGATATCTGTGCGCAAGGTCGCCAGGACACGAAAGAGCAAAGCGAGTTCACGATCGGCGACGAGCTTGCTCGACAGGGCCTTAGGGCTGGCGACGCTGACGCCCCACTCTCGCCAGTCTGCAGGAATGGATTCGATATGGCCGAATCGCGCGAGGACTGCGGAAGCCGACTTGGCACCCCAGCCTGCCAGGCCTGGGAAGCCGTCGGCCGAATCGCCTACGAGAGCAAGATAATCGGGTATGGATGCGGGCATTACCCCGAACCTGGCGACTACGCCGGCTTCGTCGCGAACGATGTTTTTGCGCCGATCCAGTTGCACAATTCGCGTGCCTCTGACGCATTGCGCCAGATCCTTGTCTGGGGTACAGATGATGACTCGCTTTACACGCTCGTCGTTCGCAGCAGCGAGGGCGGCCGCCGCTAAGGCGTCATCTGCCTCGAACTCCACCATGGGCCAGACCACGATCCCAAGCGCGGCGAGCGCCTCCTCCAGAAGCGGAAACTGGGCTAACAGATCGGGCTCGATGCCTTCGCCCGTCTTATAGCCGGGCCAGAGATCATTTCTGAAGGACTCAATGACGTGATCGGTGGCTACTGCAATGTGAGTCGCGCCACTGCCCAGCATGCCGATCAGCGAGGCAGTGACGCCGCGCACAGCGGCCACTTCCCGCCCGGTGCTGTCGCGTACTTTCGGCAGCGCATAATAATGCCGAAACAGCTCGTACGTTCCGTCAATGAGGTGCACTTCCATAGCAACAGCTTAAGCCGATGTTACATAATTGGGTGCCATGGACCTCTCTCGCAGAAATTTTCTATCGGCCGGCACGGCACTCGTGGGCGGCGCGGCGCTTAGCAGCCGCGCCGCAATAGCGTGGATGGCGGACGAAACCAAAGCCGACTACACGGTCACCATCGCCACCCAGCCGATTGAACTGGCGCCGAATCGCATCGTTTCCGTCACCGCTTACAACGGGCAGTTCCCGGCACCGCTCCTCCGATTCAAAGAGGGCGTGCGCGTCACGGTGGATGTGCACAACGACACCGACACGCCGGAACAGCTTCATTGGCATGGGCAGTCTATCCCCTCGGAGGTGGATGGGGCGGCCGAGGAAGGGACACCGTTCATCCCGCCCCATGGCAGCAGGCGGATCTCATTTGTGCCCCGCCCCTCCGGATTTCGGTTCTATCACACGCATGTTCGCGCCGGCGCCGACCTGAGCCTTGGCCAGTACAGCGGTTTGGTTGGTCCGGTCTATATAGAACCGAAGAACAATCCGGGCAGATATGACCGCGAAGTCTTTCTCACGCTGAAGGAGTTTCAACCCACGTTCAGCCGGGGCGGCGATATGGATATGGATTTTCTCTCGCCTTCGGCAACCGTGAAAGAACTGAAAGATACTGGCGAGAGCGCGATGAAAGCATCGCTCGCCAAGGGCATGCCGAAAGGATACGAGGTAGGGTACGACGCATTCACCATCAATGGACGTATGCTCGGGCATGGTGATCCGGTCCGGGTAAAACAGGGCGAGCGGGTTCTTTTTCACGTCCTTAACGGGAGTGCGGGCGAGATCCGCAGCCTGGCGCTCCCTGGGCACACATTTCTCGTCGTGGCGATGGATGGAAATCCGCTGCCAAAACCGGTTAGGGTGCCCGGCTTGTGGATTGGTACTGCGGAGCGGATCTCTGCGATCGTGGAGATGAATCATCCGGGTGTTTGGGTGATGGGTGATACAGGTGACGACGACCGTCGCCACGGTATGGGAATCGTGGTCGAGTATGCGGGACACTCGGGGAAGCCTCAGTGGATCGCTCCACATCCGTTTCACTGGAATTACGCCCATTTCGGTCCGGCAGACGCTCATACGCCCACACCCGACGAAGTGATTGACATGACCTTCGCCAAGGACAATGCCGCTCTCGACGGATTCAATCGCTGGACCATCAACGGTGTCTCTTATCCGCTGAAACAAATGATGGCTGCACCGGCTTTTCATCTCAAGCGAGGCAAGCGCTATCGCCTGCGGATGCGGAATGCCAGCGACGACATCCATCCTATCCATCTACACCGGCACACCTTCGAACTCACGCGGATCGCGGGGCAGCGGACGTCCGGGGTGTTGAAGGACGTGGTGATGGTGGGCGGCTATCAGGAAACAGAGATTGACTTCACGGCTGACAATCCAGGACTGACTCTCTTTCATTGTCACCAGCAATTGCATATGGATTACGGGTTTATGTCGCTGTTCGACTATGTATGAGCCTGGAGATCCTGAGCGTATTTCTCCGCCTGGGCTGCACATCCTTCGGCGGACCGATTGCTCACCTGGGGTACTTTCGCGCGGAACTGGTTGAGCGGCGGGCATGGTGCTCTGAGGAGACCTATGCCGAGATCATCGCCGTGGCACAGTCGTTGCCCGGGCCGGCTAGCAGTCAAGTGGCCTTTGCTCTCGGCTTGTTGCGCGGCGGATGGCTGGGCGGGTTGGCTGCGTGGATAGGTTTTGCCGCTCCCTCGGCGGCTCTGATGATATGGTTCGCCTTTGCTGAACCATCGCTTCATGGCAAAACAGGGATGGCCGTCGTGCATGGGCTTCAGCTTGCCGCGGTCGCGGTGGTGGCGCAGGCCGTTCTCGTGCTGGGGAAGCGTCTCACGCCGGATTGGCAGCGCCTGGTGATCGCGCTCGTCGCCGGGGTAATCGCCCTGTATGCGGCGACGTCGGTAAACACTTTGCTGGCAATCGCGTTTGGCGCTGCGTGTGGGCTATTCCTTTTGCGCGGCAGTTCTGCACCTCTGCTGCCCCCGCTTGACCTTCACTTATCCAGGCATGGAGGAACGATTGCGGGCGTTGCTTATTTCGGCTTACTGATCGCGAGTTTGCTGATTAAACAGACCGGCAGCGGAGTTCTTCAGGTCTGGAGCGCGTTCTATCAGACTGGAGCATTGGTGTTTGGCGGTGGCCATGTTGTTCTGCCTCTGCTGGAACACGCGGTTGTATTGCCCGGTTGGGTGACGCAGCCGACATTCCTGGCTGGTTATGGGTTTGCGCAGGCGTTGCCGGGCCCACTGTTCACGTTTGCCGCCTTTCTGGGCACTGCTATTCCATCCCACAGCTCGCGCATCGCTTTCGGATTGGTCGCGCTGATCGCGATTTCTCTTCCCGGCTTGCTGGCAATTGGGGCGGCGCTCTCCTTCTGGTCAAGGATGAGAGAGATTCGTCACTTGCAGAAGATTCTTCCGGGCGTCAATGCGAGCGTCGTGGGTGTGCTGGCGGCCGCCTTTCTGCGACCTGTCTGCAGCACCGCCATCCATTCCGTGCTGGATGGGGTGGTCGCGGCCACCGCTTTTGCCCTGCTGACTTTCGTCAAGGCGCGCCCATGGATGGTTGTATCAGCGGCCGTTCTGGTGTCGATTTTGGTCATGCGGTGATCCCCGCCGCGGGTTGCATCTCATTATTTATGTCCACGATTGCGAATCGTCCAACCTATCCGATCCCCTGGAAGGGCCAACTGGTTTTGGCTTGCCGGAAATGCCAGAATAAATTAAAGCGAGGGAAGGGAGCGGCAAAGCTGAGCAAAGCCCTAAAGAGGCGAGCACGGCGGGATGAGGATGGCCCGAAGCTGCGGGTCATCGAGGTGTCTTGTCTCAAGATGTGCCCGAAGGGCGGAGTCACGGTGTGCACGCAGGCCCAGCTCGGACGTGGTGAGTGCTCCATTGTGCGCAACCGGGCGGACGTGGATTCGCTCTACCAGGAATGCAAGGCTCAACACTCGATGACATTAAGCGCGAGACCGGCTAATGAGGTTTCCTTATAGCGCGACTGCATGTCCAGTCCGGTCTGATACATCGTCTTGATGACCTGGTCTAGTGAAACTTTATGGCCCTCCGACTCATACATAGCCATGCGACTCGCGTTGATGGCCTTGATGGCTCCCACTGCATTGCGCTCTATGCAGGGAACCTGTACCAGCCCTCCGATGGGGTCGCAGGTCATACCAAGATGGTGCTCCATTCCTATCTCCGCGGCGTGTTCAATGCGGTCATTGATCTCTGCTGCGGTTAGCGTTGTTTCCTGTGGGCCGTTGATCGCCGAAACCAATCCGGCTGCGGCCATGGAGCAGGCCACACCGACTTCGCCCTGGCAGCCGACTTCCGCACCGGAGATGGAAGCATTTTCCTTGTAAAGAATGCCGATGGCCGCCGCGGTTAGAAAATAGCGAAGAATCCCTTCTTCGTTTGCTCCCTCGACAAACTCCAGATAGTAATGAGCGACAGCAGGCACGACGCCAGCGGCACCGTTGGTGGGAGCGGTGACGACACGCCCCCCGGCTGCGTTCTCTTCGTTGACCGCCATGGCGTAGACGGTAATCCAATCGAGTTGCGAGAGCGGATCCTTTGAGAGGCCGGCACGCAAACGGGCGGCGAGCTTTGCGGCGCGTCGGCGGACCTTGAGGCCGCCGGGGAGAATGCCCTCGGTTTCGATGCCGTGCCGGGTGCAGGCCCGCATGACTTGCCAGATGTGAAGAATGCCGCGACGAACTTCTTCCTCAGGGGAGGTTGCGTGGCCATGCTTGACCAGGGCACATTCGTTGGCCAACATCAACTGCGAGATGGTGATGTTGGCGGCTGCTGCTTTCTCCAGCAGTTCCTGTGCGCTGTGGAAGGAATACGGAACCTTTGCTGTTTGACCGTCAAGTGGAGCGTGAGTGGCTTCCGCGGCGGCTCGCTCCGCGTCGGAGAGGATAAAACCGCCGCCAATTGAAAAGAAAATTTGCTGCAAAAGTAACGCACCATTGCTGTCGAATGCGGAAAAACGCATGCCATTGGGATGAGAGATGACATTGGCGACGGGATACATCTGGTCGCGATGAAAAATCAAATGCTTCGCTTCATCGAAGGCGATGGTGTGGTGACCGGGCAATTCCATTTTTTTGGCGGCGCGAATGGCAGCGAGTTCCGCTTCGATTTGGTTGGGATCAACGCCTTCCGGCGTTTGACCGGAGAGTCCAAGCAGGATGGCGCGGTCGGTGCCATGTCCCAGACCAGTGAGCGCCAGCGAGCCATAAAGATCGACACGCAAAGATGCAGTCTGATATGTCAGGCCGGTTGACTCCAACTCGCGGGCAAAACGAAGCGCGGCCCGCATCGGGCCCATGGTGTGTGAGCTCGACGGCCCGATGCCAATCTTGAATAGTTCAAACAGGCTATGCTTCACGTCAATCGCACTCGTTCTTGAATCAGGAAAAGCGCAGGGGCCAAAGCCCTTGTTTTTTGCACCTTTATGGCACGACTAAAGTCGTGCCCTGATACAAAGCCAGAACCTTGTTGCCGGGCCGACCCAGCACTGCGTGCTGGGCTAGTTTCAGTCGTCCGCCTTCAGCCTTCGTATACAGGGTACGATGATGTCTTACAGTTAGCAGAGGAGTGAAGAGCGGATTGCCTTTTTCATTTTTGCAACGTGTCTGGTGGCTCGGTGTTGTTTTATCAGCTACAGCTGCCTGGCCGCAGGAAAAGACGTCAACCATCCTCCTCGACGTCGACGCAACCACCATCTCAAGAAAGATCCTGTCCGTCCGTGAGTCTTTTCCGGTGGCTTCGCCGTCTGCTCACACCATAGACCTTGTCTATCCAAAATGGATACCCGGAAACCACGCGCCGACCGGCCCGATCGCCGACCTGGTGAGCCTGCGGTTTACCGCGGACGGCAAGAGTGTTGCCTGGGTCCGCGACCCGGTGGATATGTTCCGCTTTCATATCCCAGTTCCCGCTGGAACTAATCTGCTGGCCGCCGATTTCAGTCTCGTCGGAGCGTACCAGGCGGGAAATGACTTCGCTCCCGGCAATACCTCGACCCCGGTGCAGGGGGACGTGAACTGGGATCAACTGTTGCTCTACCCTGCGGACACGCTCGCCGAACAGGTAACCGTCTCAGCGTCGGTCAGGCTTCCTGACAAATGGTCTTACGCTACCGCGTTGCCGCACCCGTCGCCGCAGGGGGGCGCCATTCACTTCGATCCTGTGCCGCTCACCACGCTGATCGATTCTCCCCTGATGTGTGGATCCATCATGCGCGAATTCGATATCACGCCCAAAGGAGTTCCGCAGCGTCATCTGCTGGATCTCTTTGCGGAGTCGCCCGAAGGCCTCAACGTGCCGCCGGAACGAATCGTTGCGTTCCGCAATCTCGTATCCGAAGCCGGAGCGTTATTCCGCTCACATCACTACGCGAGCTATCACTTTCTGGTGGAAGCGCAAAGCGAGAGCAGCGACGGATTGGAGCATCACGAGTCCAGCGACGAACAGATCCCGGAGCTGGGCATGGTGAGCGCTTCCTTTTCCGCTGAGGCAGGAAATTTACTGGCGCACGAGATGATCCATTCCTGGAACGGAAAGTTCAGACGGCCTGCCGGCCTGACAACCCCCGACTATCAGCAGCCGATGGTTGGCGACCTGCTGTGGGTGTACGAGGGCCTTACCAGCTATTGGGCAGAAGTACTGGCAACGCGTGCCGGCCTGGAAACGGGGGACCAGGTAAAGGACCGGCTGGCGCTTTACCAAGCAGAGTTAGACGTGCGCACGGGCCGCAGCTGGCGAAACCTGCAGGATGTTTCGCGATCGGCGCAGTTGCTCTATTCCGCAGGACAGCAGTGGACGGCGGTTCGCCGATCCACGGACTTTTACCGGGAAGGGCCGCTGCTGTGGCTGCAAGTCGATAGTCTTCTGCGAGAAAAAAGCAAGGGAGCACGCAGTCTCGATACCTTCGCCGCAGCCTTCTTTGGACCACCCGACGGAGTCATTACCGTAAAGCCTTACACCTACGAAGAGCTGGTCGCAGGGTTGAACCAGGTCGTTCCCTTTGACTGGAACAGTCTGCTTCAGCGCAATCTGCTGGCCACGCGGCCCACACCAGTTTCCCCAGGCCTGGAGGCCGCCGGTTGGACCGTGGCTTATACGGACGAGCCTAACCAGGCGGCGGTGGACGCGGAAATTACCTCCCAACAGGCCGATCTATCCACCTCGATCGGGCTGACCATCGATCAGGATGGAACGATCCTTGACGTCGTTCCGGACTCAGCCGCAGGCCGTGCCGGGCTCGCGCCGGCATCGAAGCTGATGGGGGTTAACCATCGCGTCTATTCGCCTGACTTACTCCGCCAGGCCATGGTGAATGCGGAAGGTACGCCGCAAGCCATCGATTTACTGACGCTGACGGATGGTTATTATGCCGAGTTACCAGTGGATTATCACCAGGGTCTGCGTTCGCCCCATCTCACCCGAATCTCGGGGAAGCCGGACCTGTTGACGGCCATTCTGCAACCGCGACGAAGCGATTAGCTCGGGTGCTAGAATCTGTGGAGTCTTGATCCTTCTGTTGGCTGGATTTGGGGACAAAGAGGCATGGTCGATTCACCACGGGGTTCAAGGGCGTCGAAGCGTAAGACGCCGACTATTTACGACGTAGCGCGCGAAGCACGGGTTTCGGTTTTCACCGTGTCGGCAGTGATCAATAACAAGAGTCATGTCGGCGCGCCGCTCAAGAAGCGTGTCGATGCCGCCATCCTCAAGCTGCATTACCGCCCTAATTCTCTGGCCCAAAGTCTGGCCAACGAGCGCACCCGCACGCTGGGTGTGATTGTTCCCGATATCTCTAACCCGTTTTTTCCCATGCTGGTGCGCGGCGCCGAAGATACCGCGCAAAAACGTGGTTACAGTATCCTTCTCTGTAACAGCGACGGACTGCTGGAGAAGGAAGAACTCTACCTCGACTTGTTGCTGGCTAAGCGGGTCGACGGGATTCTGCTTACCAAGTCGCCGGGCGAGCTAAGCCCGCAAACCCTCAGTCTGCTTTCGGGCATGAACGTTCCCACGGTGCTCATGATGCGCACCTATCCCAGCCTGACGGACGACGCCGTGATCACCGACGATCTCCAGGGCAGCTTTGAAGCGGTTTCGCACCTGGCCAGGATCGGGCATAAAACGATCGCGATGGTGGGTGGCCCACTCAGCGTAAGCAACGGCCGAGCGCGGCTGCAGGGCTTCAAGAAGGCGCTTAAAGCCAGCGGTCTGCGCTTCAACCCTAAGCTGGTGTATGAGGGAGACTATCGTATCGACTCCGGGCACCGGGCGGGTCTGTCTCTGTTACCCCATCGTCCGGATGCTGTGTTTGTGGCAAATTTCCTCATGACCGTCGGCTTTCTGCAGGCAGCCCAGGAGATGGGTATGCGGTGCCCGGAGGATTTCGGCTTGGTCACCCTGGATGATTACCCCTGGCTGCGTTTGTTCGATCCGCCGCTTACGGCTATGGAATTGCCTAAGTATGAAGTTGGCTGTCAAGCGACCGAGCTTCTCATCGACAGGATCGAGGGGAAGAAAACGCCTGCCATCACCCATAGGATTGCTCCTCATCTTTGTGTGCGGGAGTCGTGCGGCTTTGGGCTGCGGAACGGCGCGACGAGCGTGAATGCCGCGCCGGGGCTTCCCGCGCTGGTGAGCCGGTCGCGGCGCAAAGCTCGTTAGCGGGGAAAGGTGCGAGCTGGTGGTTGAAAAGGCCGGAGCAGCATCGGTAAGATAAGCACCGCCGGGGTCCTTCGACTCCGCGCCACCTAGCGCTATGTCACGCGATAAATTTGTGACGCGCTCCGCTCAGGATGACGATTTTGTGGGCTTTTGACGGAAGCATCCCGAACTAGTTAGCGGCTATGGGACTAGAGATCGGCGGTTTAACCATGTACCAGAGGGAGGCGCGGATCGGTTTGTTTCCAGGTGGAGCGTAGCCATACGTGCTCGGGATCTTCTGTCACTGTCATGGTGCGGGCTGTGCCGGCCAGGAAGTTCAGATAATAGGTGTCGTAGCCCGGACCCGCGACTACCGGATGGTAACCGTCTCTTACAAGCACCACGTCGCCGTCGTGCACCTTGATCACGGCTTCGCGCGATCGATCGGATCGGTATAGATTCTGCAACGCAAAGCCGCGCGCATCTCTCATTCGGTAGTAGTAAATCTCATCCAGATCAACTTCCAGCGGCGGTTGGTCGACATCGTGCTTGTGCGGAGGATAGCTGGACCAGTTGCCACCTGGGGTGTAGACCTCGAAGACCACCAGCTTGTCGGCTGGGAAGGAAGACCCTACTACTTCGACGATCTGACGCGAGGCATTCTCGCCCCCACGCAGGCCGCTCTCTACGTCATGTGGCGTCACCAGCCTGGGTTCGAGCCTGGCGCTGGAGGGCACGCGGCACTCGGCTATTTCGCAAACCGTTTCCGCCTTCAAGGTGACCCTATGGCCTATGGGGAGGTAGAGTGCATACGGAAGACCATCGAAAACGCTCTTTCTACGGCCTAAGGATTGCGGCCCCACTCCCCAGTCGGCAATCGAGCTTCCTCCCAACCATACGAGAACCATCTCCTCGCCCCCGGTGCGCAACTCCAACGTCTGCCCGGGCAACAAGCGCGTCACAACAAAACTCATCCACTCCCAGCCGGCCTCCTGGCGGGTGAAACTTACCAGCTTTCCAGCCTGATCCAGAGGCAAATGGCGCGCACGTATTACACTTTCCTCTTGCATTTGGTGACCCGACCTCACCGCTTCCCACTAACCGCTTAGGGAATACTACAAGGGGGTTCGGCTTCCCGCTAGATTCCCTCGGACTATCTTTTGGTTTAGATTGAACTCTCGACCCTTTTCATGCCCACTGTCCACCTGCCCAAGAAGTTCGGCTTGCTCAATGCAGTCTCCATCAACATGTCAAACATGGTGGGCACGGGACCGTTTATTACCGTGCCGGCAATCCTGGCCACCATGGGCGGACCGCAAGCCCTGGTGTGCTGGTTCGTGGGAGCGCTGATCGCGATCGCGGATGGCCTGGTGTTTGCCGAGCTGGGCACCACCTTCCCCAGTTCCGGCGGTTCCTATACCTACCTCCGCGAGTGCTTCGGACGAGAAGGTCTGGGACGACTGATGGCGTGGCTCTTCGTCTGGCAGTTCCTTTTCAGCGCCACCCTGGAGATCGCCACCGGTACCGTCGGCATGGCACTCTACACCGGTTTTGTGTTCAAAGGGTTAGTCGCGCGGCCGTGGGCGATGCGCTTGCTCGCCGCCGCCTTCGCCCTGGCTGCCATGATCCTGCTTTATCGCAAGATTCGCGATATTGCCCGCATCATGCTGGTGCTTTGGACGGGTCTCCTGCTGACCAGCATCTGGGTCGCCGTTGAGGGAATGGTGCACTTGAACACGCGGCTGCTTTTCGACTTTCCACCCGGAGCGTTTCACTTGAATATCGCGTTCCTGTTGGGTCTGGGCAATGGGACGATGCTGGTGATGTTTAATTTCCTGGGCTACTACAACATCTGCCACCTGGGAGATGAGGTCCGCGAGCCAGAGCGGGTGATTCCCCGAGCCATTATCGGGTCGATTCTCCTCGTCCTGGTGCTGGACCTAGCGATTTCAGTCGCCTTTGCCGGAGTCTTGCCGTGGCGGGAGATGATCGTACCCGGCACCGTCATCTACGACGCCGTCGGCTCGGTCTTCATGCAACGGGTTGCCGGTTTCTGGGCTTCGCAGTGGTTGACCGTCATGGTGCTGGTCACGGCTTTTGCCTCGGTCTACTCCATGATGCTGGGCTATTCACGCATTCCCTACGCGGCGGCTCTCGACGGGACGTTTTTCCGCTTCTTCGGGAAGACCCACCCACGCAAAGACTTTCCTCACCGGTCGTTGCTGCTGGTCGGTATCGTCTCCGCCATTGCCAGCCTGTTCGACCTGGTGCAGATCATCACCGCGCTCATCCTGGCTCGCATTCTGATCATGTTCGTGGGCCAGATCATCGGTCTGCTGCTGCTCCGAAAGCGGCGCCCGGAAGCGCCGCGTCCCTTCCGCATGTGGCTCTATCCGTTGCCCGCCCTGTTCGCCATGGCTTGTTGGATCTACATCTTCCTGGTGCAAGCCTTCGAGCCCCAGGGCTGGCGATACATGCTCTGGGTTCTCGCGGTCTTTGTCAGCGGTACCGGTCTGTTCCTGATCCTGGCCCGGAAGCAACGGTACTGGCCTTTTGCGCCTTAGTTCATACCCCGACCAGGTATTCGTTCGCCCTTAAGGTAGTATTTTCTACCTCAAATTCGCATGACAATATCGTCTCCAATATGCGAGTCAACATTCGAGCCCGCTTACCCCACCAGCAAGCCAGTGATTTTCGCACTTTACCCTTGGCCGTCACCATCGAGAATTCACGCGGCGTCAAGGCCAACTATCAGCACGCAACCACGGCTGCGGAACTACTCCATCTGCTGGACAAGCGAACGGACCTCAACGCGGCCGTTCTGGACCGGTTCCGGGAAGAACTGAAGTTCACCCATGCCGCCAAACTCAGCGACATCGAAATGAGCGACGAGGTTCTCGAAGCAATCGGCTTTTTCATCTAGCTCGATCGGTCCGATTGCTTTCATTGCCGGGGTTCTCGATTGTTCTCGCCGCCAGGAGATTGCTTCTGGCGGCGAGACTCGTTTCGGGACATTTCTCTGTTGCTATATCCTTTTCGGTGGATGACAACGGGACAACAGGATGACCAGCACAATTACCGCACGGCAACTCTTACGTGGAAATGAAATCGTTGAGTATCCGCTGATCACCGTCGAAGACGGGCGCATCACTTCCATTCTTAGGCGGGACCGAGACGATGCAGGCGATTCCTATCCCGGCGCCATACTGGTACCGGCCTATGTGAATATCCATGTTCACGGAGCGGTGGGCCACGACGTGATGGAGGGCACTCCGGAGGCACTGCACGCCGTGGGAGCTGCGCTTGCCGGGCATGGGGTAGGAGCGTACTACCCCACAACCGTTACCTCATCCACCGAGGAAACTCTGCGCGCCCTGGACATGATTGCCCGCGTGATCGAGCGCGAACCGGCACCCGATTGCGCGGCGCCGGTGGGCATTCATCTGGAGGGCCCGTTCCTTTCTGCCGCCAAGCGGGGCGTCCACCCCGCCTCGCTCCTGGTGGCGCCGTCGATATGGCTATTCGACCGGTTCTGGCAAGCCGCTCGAGGTCAAATCCGCATCATGACAATTGCTCCTGAGCTGCCAAATGCGCTGGAGTTGATCGAGTACGCCCGGAGCTTCGGCGTGGTCTGCAGTCTGGGTCACAGCGACGCCAGCCTGGCAGAAGCGGAGGCCGGTTTCCGCGCCGGCGCGCGCAGCGCCACCCACACCTTTAATGCCATGCGCAGCCTGGACCACCGCGATCCGGGGATTGCAGCCTACGTTTTAGATCAGGACGCGCTGTTTGCGGAGATTATCTGTGACGGCATCCACGTCGATCCGGCAATGATCCGGCTGTTCTTCAAGGCCAAAGGAGTCGACAAGACGATTCTGATCACCGATGGCATGGCCGCCACGGGTATGCCTGATGGGAAGTACAAACTGGGCGATCTGGATGTAGAGGTTTCCCATGGTCGTTGCACTTCAGCCGGATCGCCCGGAGTGCTAGCAGGCAGCGTGTTGACCATGGATAAGGCGGTGCGTAACTTCTCTACGTTTACCGGCATCAGTCTTCTGGCCAGCGCACGATTAGCGTCGCGCAATCCCGCCACATTAATGGGCCTGGATCAACATTGGGGTTGCCTTGAAGAAGGTCGGGAGGCTAACTTTGTCGCGCTGTCGCCTAACGGTCAGATCGTGCAATCCTTTCGCGCCGGGCGTCCGCTATTGAGCTGAAGTCATTCCCGTTCCCATCCCAGCGCGTCCGCGACCTGATGGGCCAGGCGCTTCGGATCAAATGGCTTCAGCAAGATACCAGCAACCGGGAGATGGGAGAGCGAGCCGTCGTAGGCCGCGTGCACTTTCGCCGTCAACAACACGATTGGGATGTGGCTGGTGGCGCGGGCGGTCCTTAGTTTGCCCAGCATTGCGGGGCCGTCCATCGCCGGCATCATGACATCGAGCAGGATGGCGTCCGGTTGATGCCGCGTAGCACTCTCAATTGCCTGCGCGCCGCAATAGGCCTCGACCACGTCCCAGCCCGCCATCGTCTGCAGGCTGTACGCCACGGCCTCGCGTGCTGCATCATCATCGTCCACAACCAGAATGCGCCTTTTCACAGTCACTCTCCGGGTAAGTGGGGCCAGTCACAAGGTACCCCACTTGACACCAATTCGAGCTTCCACTTTCAGGCAATTACCCCCGGGAATCCCGGAGGTCGTTTCTTTTCTCGCACTTACTGGAGGGCAGGGGTAACCATCTTCAACGGCTTGACGCCTCCGTCCTCATCGTCGTCCTCTTCTTCGTCTTCATCCTCGTCTTCGTCCTCGTCGTAATCTTCATCTAAATCGTCTTCATCCTCGTCTTCGAGGTCTTCGAGATCGTCGTCGTCCTCTTCGTCTTCGTCATCCTCGTCTTCTTCTTCATCCAGATCGTCCAGCGATTTGAGAAGCTCAAGGGTTAGAGGCCAGCGCGGTTCGTCCATGAAGGCGAGGTAGCCGGCATAGCCTTCGGTGTGGGGGAGCGGTGTAAGGGACATTCGCACGATTTCTCTTCTCCTATGCCTTGAATGTACATGGCGCATGGCTCGCGTCCGAGTTTCTCCACGCTTGGATGCCGGTGGAAGGCAAACGTAGCTGTACCCGCTGTGAGAATTTCTCGTCTCCGGCATGTGGTAATTTTCTTAACATCAGCCCGGTGATCCCGGCAAGTAACCAATCTCCGGAGCTATCGCCTTATGGCCGAACCAATTCCAGCTACTGCTTTGTTGCTCGTCGACGAATCCCGACAAGAAGAGATTAACGTAACCCACACGCCATTCACGATTGGGAGGCTGCAAGACCGCGACCTGGTACTGACGCACGCTTTCATTTCCCGCGACCACGCCGCCATTCTCTATGAGAAGGGCCAGTTTCATGTGGTCGACAAGGGGAGCCGCCACGGTACCTTTCTCAACGCCCAACCCCTGATCGATCGTCAGATGTTGAAGCCGGGCGATGAGATTCGTCTGGGTTCGCTGAACGGCCCGTCGCTTCGCTTTGGACCGCCAAGAGAGAACACTTCCACCATTCACAAATTGTTGGACGAACTGCATGCGATTTCGACGCCTACCTCAGACCTGGAGAAACTGAGTTGGTTCCTCAGCGCCGCACAACGATTGAACACCACGGGGGCAGTCAACGAGATTTTGGCGACGCTGGTGGAAGCGACGCTGGAGTTGACGCAGGTGGAGCGAGGCTACGTCTTCCTCCGCGACGAGAAGGGAAAGCTCGCCCTCGCGGCGGGGCGAAGTCTCAAGGGAGATCGCCTGGAAGACGACTCCACCATTTCCCACAGCGCCATCGCCCAGGCCTGCAAGGCCTCGAAGTTTATCGTGACCGACACGCTATCGGCCGAGGCCAATTCGCGGACAGAAAGCATGGTGCAGCAGAGTATCCGCATGGTGTATTGCATTCCGCTGCGCAAGCGCGCGGCCGGAAGCGAGTTCCATGACAAAGATATCCTCGGCGTCCTTTACCTGGACAGCCGGCTGCAGCCGGGCAAACTGAGCCAGGTGGATAACGATCTTCTGGAGACGATCTCGACCGAAGCCGCGGCCCTGGTGGAGAACGCGTTTCTTGCGCAAGCGGAAGAATCGGCGCGCCGCTACCGCGAAGAACTCAACATCGCCGCCGCCATCCAACAGGGGCTGATGGAGTTTGCCATCCCCAATCTGCCCTACGCCCGGGTGCACGCTCGAAGTGTTGCATGCAAGGAGGTTGGGGGAGACTTTTACGACGTGATCGCAACCCCGGACGGCCTGTATGTCGTGATCGCCGACATCTCCGGTAAAGGTGTGTCGGCAGCTATTCTCGCTTCCACGCTGCAAGGCTTGCTCTACGGGCTGCTGCTCGCCGGTCAGCCGTTGTCCGAGATCGCGGATGTCGCCAATCGTTACATTTGCGAGAAAAATGTGCAGAAGTACGCGACCATGATCCTGGTCAAGCTGGGGCCAGACGGCACCTTCGAGTATGTCAATTGTGGACATGTGCAGCCCATGCTGGCCAACCGCACGGGCGTCAGAAGGCTGGAGAATGCCAACATGGTGGTGGGCCTGATCGAAGAGGCTACCTTCACTTCTGAACGCCTGCAGCTGAAAGCCGGGGACCGGATCGTTCTGGCAACGGATGGTGTTACCGAGGCGGAAAGCACGGACGGTGAGTTTTTCGGGGAAGATCGGCTGGAAGCCGCTCTCGAAGGTACGACCATCGAGGGGGTGTTCAGCAAAGTCGAGAGCTTCATGAACGGCGCTCCCCCGAATGACGACTTCACGATGCTCGAGGTCCTTTATAGCGTTTGAGCGCGCGTTGGGCTGCCCAGTAGCCACACATACCGTGGACCGCTCCACCGGGTGGGGTGGAGGACGAGCAGAGGTATACATCCTGAAGCGGGGTGGCATACCGGCGCCAGGTCGGCCGCAGAAAAAACTGCAGACCGGAAAACGAGCCCCCGTTGATGTCGCCTCCGACCAGGTTTGCATTCCATGACTGCATGGCCGCTGTGTTAAAGACCGCCCGGGCGAGGATGCACTCGCGAAAACCGGGAGCGAAGCGTTCCACCTGCGATTCGATCGCCTCCAGGGCTGATCCGGACCAACCGTTGGGCACGTGACAGTAGGCCCAGGCAACGTGCTTACCCGCAGGCGCACGGCTGGGGTCAAACAGCGTCGGCTGGGATAGCAGGACAAAGGGGCGGTCGCTCATTTCCCCGAGTGCCGGCGCGCGTTCGGAAGCTGCAATTTCATCGAAGGTTCCGCCCAGGTGGACGGTACCGGCACGCAGGCATTCGCGGGCTCGCCAGGGAATCGGCTGGCTCAGCGCCCAGTCCACCTTGAACACGCCGGGACCGTAGCGGTATCGCTCCAGTTGGCGGCGGAACGAGGGCGGAAGTTCGCCGCCGCCGATGGTCAGCAATTGCCGAGGAGTCACGTCGAGGAGTGTCACGTCCGCGCGGTCCCGCAGCGATAGCACGGGCGCACCGGTGGTGACCGATCCGCCGGCGTTCTTCAGGCAGGCCACGAGCGCATTGGCGATAGACTGTGCCCCGCCCTGGGGAATGGGCCAGCCCACAGCGTGGGCGGCCAATCCTAATACCAGTCCGAAGGAGGCGGAGATTGGTGATTCGAGAGGAAGAAAGGAATGCGCAGCTAATCCAGCGAACAGGGCGCGAGCACGCGCCCCCTTGAAGTAGCTATCGGCAACGGATCGCCCGGAGCGCAATCCTAGGAGGCCGAAACGAGCCATGGCGATCGGATGTTTCGGCCAGCCGACGGGCTTGAGCAAATCGTGGCGCAGGCCGTCCCAGTTTGCTAAGAGCGGACCGTAGAGGCGGCGGTAGGCGGCTGCATCGGTGCCGAGCTGGCAGGCGGTGTTCCCAAGATCCCGTTCCAGCGTGACTGCGGTTCCATCGTCCAGCGGGTGGGCCAGCTCCGCGGACGGCCAAATCCAGTGCAATCCGGCCTGGGTCAGCGGCAGAGTCGAGAAGAAGGGCGAGGCCACGGCCATGGGATGAACCGCGGATCCTAAATCGTGAACGAAACCGGGCAAGGTCAGTTCGGCTGAGCGCGCGGCGCCCCCGGGGACCGAAGCCGCCTCCCGCACGTCGACCGCGAAACCGGCGCCGGCCATGACTATGGCCGCAGCCAAACCATTGGGACCTGCTCCGACGATGGTGGCGGTGCGTGGCACAATGAGTAACCAATCATAAGGGTGGCGAATCAGAAGGGATATGACAACGTTGCCGACGGAAACTAATGGAACTTTTGCTCTGGGTGGTGATTTGACCATCAACCGGCTCGGATTTGGCGCCATGCGCATCACGGGCTCGGGGATCTGGGGGGAGCCGAAAGATCGCGCTGAGGCACGCAGAGTGCTGCAACGGGCGGTCGAACTCGGCGTTAATTTCATCGACACCGCAGATTCGTACGGTCCTGAGGTGAGCGAGAACATCATCGCCGAAGCACTTTATCCCTATCCGAAGGGTCTGGTGATTGCGACGAAGGGTGGGTTCACGCGGCCCGGTCCTAATAAGTGGAAGGAAGATGGGCGGCCGGAGTACCTGCGGCAGTGCATCGAAATGAGTTTGCGGCGACTGAAACTGGAATGCATCGATTTATATCAATTGCATCGTATCGATCCCAAGGTGCCGGTAGCAGAGAGCCTCGGGGTGCTCAAAGAGTTCCAGGACGCGGGCAAGATCCGTCATATCGGGCTGTCAGAGGTGACCCCAGCGCAGATTGACGAGGCCGGGAAGACAGTCAAGATCGTCAGCGTGCAGAACCAGTACAACTTGAGCGATCGCCGGCATGAGAAGGCGCTGCAATATTGTGAGAAGAACGGCATGGGGTTTATCCCGTGGTATCCGGTTGCGGCGGGAAAATTGGCGCAGCCTGACGGCCGGCTGGGGCGGGCTGCTAAGGAACATGACGCCAGCGTGGTCCAACTTTCGCTCGCTTGGCTGCTTCATCACTCGCCGGTGTTGATTCCTATACCGGGAACTTCTTCGGTGAAGCACCTGGAGGAGAATATGGCCGCGACAAAGGTGCAGCTTTCGGATGCGGAGTGGAAGGCGATTGAAGAGGCTGCGTGATTTGGGTTTGAGTTGGGGGGAAAACATTTCCAAGAAGGGTCCGCTGAACTGCAGATCCCTCCACTTCGCTACGCTTCGGTCGGGATGACAAAGGGGAGGGCGGCGCTCCCATTCAGATTCGATGATGCGGACGATGAACAGCAGGTCCCTCCACTGCGCTTCGCTTCGGTCGGGATGACGCATCTGTTAGGAAGGGGCAAAAGAACGAGTGGCAGGCCTATGGTTCCTCCGGTTCGGGATGACAAAGGGGAGGGTGGCGCTCCCATTTAGATTCAGTACCAGGGATGAGGAACAGGTGGTCGAAAAGGTCCGAGCAGCGCGGTAAGATAAGCAGCGCTGGGGTCCTTCGACTCCGCGCTACCAGCGCCGTGTCACGCGATAGATTTGTGAGGCGCTCCGCTCAGGATGACGCCTTTTTGGGGGGGACGAACAGCAGGTCCCTCCACTGCGCTTCGCTACGGCTTCGGGGTTGAGGCCACTCGGAAAAGTGTCTGGATGATGCGAATGGCGGCTCGCACAGAGCCGCTGAGCGAACCGGCAACTTTGCTTTCTCCTCCGGATCGTTTGCGATAGCTCACTGGAATTTCGCGGATGCGCAGCCCGCATTGGGCGGCCCGCATCTGCATCTCCAAATTCCAGCCGTAGGTTTCTTCGCGCATGTGCAGGCTTTCCAGTGCTTGGCGCGTGATGGCGCGGAAGGGGCCCATGTCGGTGTATTGGACATGGTAGAGCAAGCGGAGAAGGACTCCCGCCATCCATCCGGCGAAGATTTGCGAGAGTTGCATGCTGCCTGGCTCGCGGGCACCGCGCAGACGTGAGCCGATCACGAAATCACATTCCCCGGCTACGATCGGTTGCAACAGTTGATCCATTTCGGCGGACACATCGCTGCCGTCGCCGTCCATGAAGACCAGGATGTCGCCTTCGGCAGTGGCGGCTCCCGCAGCGCAGGCCCTGCCATATCCACGCTGCGGTGCAGCAACTACCCGCGCGCCTGCGGCCAAGGCTGCAGCCGCGGTTGCGTCGGTGCTGCCATTGTCCACCACAATGCACTCGTGAATCAGAGACCACGGCATTTCGCGGACGACGGCCGCTATGCTCTCGGCCTCATTCAAGGCGGGAATCACAACCGAGACCCCGTGGCCCAAATCAGAGGCTCCAGCGCAAGCCGCAACTGGCACAGGCCGGAGGCGGCTGCGGACTTAGCAGCGCACGGCGAAAGTCCTGGTATTTTTCGCCGTTCCAGATCTCGCGCATGGTCTGCTGAGTCGCGTTGCCCAAAGTAAAGCTGTCATAGCCGCGCATCGAGAATGGAGCAATGCAACAAGGCAGGGCCTGTCCGTTCGCGGTGATGTACATCAGGCTCCAGGGGCGGCGGCACAGCGACCAGGGGCTGTCATCCTTTTGCTTTTTGATGCTGACCTGCGGCTCGGTTGCCCCTGAAGCGCTAAACATGACGCCCAGCTCCCGGGCAACATCTTGCGCTCGTTCGACAACCTCTTCCTCCTGCCGGGTGGTGTGCTCAAATAACGCCGATTCGGGCCGGGCCAACCCCTGCCCTTCGGGGAGATACACCATCCGCTGCAGATAGACTTCCATGACACCCAGCTTATGGGCGAGGCGGATAAATGCCTCCAACTGCGCCAGGGTCTCGCGCAAGCCAGTGAGCCAGAGAGAAACCCGCGGCAACTCTGTATTGTTCGCGCGCTGCATGGCGACGAAGTTGCCCACGTTGGTCACGATGCGGTCGAACATGTCTTTGCCGCGCACCATCTGGAAGACCGAAGACTCTGCCGCATCGAGCGAAACGCGCAATTCATCGAGGCCGGCATCGATCAGGGCCTGCCCATTGCTTTTAGTCAACAGAGTTCCATTGGTATTGAAGAGCACATAGACCCCGCGCTCTTTCAGATAACGGATCATGCGCGGCAGCTCCTTCACCAGCATCGGCTCGCCCACGCCATGAAGCACCACGCGCGCAATCTTGGGGAACTGATCGATGATGCTGGTAAACAACTCCCACGACATATCCTTCTCGGGTTCAAGCTCCTCAAAGGTGCGCGGACAGGTGGTGCACAAGAGGTTGCAGCGGTTTGTGGTTTCCAGGTAGAGGCAGACCGGATCCGCGTCCATGATTACCGAGAGCTGGTCTTCCGGCTTCTCAAAATAACGCCGCTGCGGGACTACAGAAAGGGTCTCGGTCATGAGTTCCTCGGGGGTGTGACAAACGCTTTGTAGCCCGCGCACCACAACGCCAGCAGTGCGGTCGTGCCATATAGCCACTCAAACATGTAGTACATCGCCGGCCCGGGATTAGCAAGCGAGGTGGTGTAGAGGTAGAAGCAGGCGGTGGAGAAATAAAGCATAGGGACGTAGGGAATTACACTCACGAACGGCAGCAGCCACAGGTAGTACCAGGGGTAGTGGGAGGAGAAGAGCAACATGAGCGCGGTGGCGAGGACAAAGGCACAGCGAATCGCAAACAGTGCATCGGCTTCGCTCTTAGCCCACGCCCAAAGGGCTAACCCCAACAGCAGCAATGCGGCAAAGCCATAGAACGCGCCTGTGGGAAGCGTGTCCCAATGCAAGCCATGCCGCGCCAGGGTGAGCAGAAAGTAGCGGCTCCCGGACTCCAACCCCTCCTCCCGAGCGTACTCGGGCAAAAAGCCGAGCACCTGGCGGCCTACGCTTGCGTAGCAGGCGTATCCCGCCGCAACGACGCCGATCACCACAGCGGGCGTCCTCCAATCACGCCATTCACTCCGCCGATAGAGCGCGGGGAAAAGGGCGATGGGGTAGAGCTTGATCAGGGTTGCAGCGGCCAGGGCCAATCCAGTGGCCACCGGCCTGTGGCGAACGTAGAAGAGCAGCGCAAGGACAATCAAGGGAAGTGCCGCGCCATCCACATGTCCGCTGCTGGCCACCTCCCATAGAACCATTGGGTGCCAGGCGTAGATCAACACCTGTTCGCGGCGTATGCCGACCGCCGCCAGGAGTTTCACCAGAGCCCAAATGGTGAGCGCTTCCAGGCCCACCATGCCTGCCTTCATCCAGCGCACCGATGCGCCAATCCTGGTGAAGAGCAGGAAAAGCATCTGGGCTCCCGGGGGATAGATCGTGTGCGCGTAGTCCCGCCGGTTGATGTGAGGATAAATGTCGAGGTCGCGCAGGAATGCGAGATGCGGATCGGCGGGAATGTAGCGAAACGGATTGATACCGGCGGCCTGCACTTTTCCATCCCACACGTAGCGGAAGATATCAGTAGAAAGAAAGGGCGGAGAAAACAGGCAGACCATCCTGCAGCCGGCGGCGCAGACAAGGATGGTCACGAACGTCCAACGATTCACCGGCCGATTGAGCACCACCCAGACCGCCACCAGATAAAGCAGCGCCTGGTACATCGCGACCAGCCCAAACCCAATTACGAAATGATGAATCTCGTTTACTCCCTGGCGGCAGAGCGCCATTAACGAAAGCCCCAGCAAGGCCAGCGCACTGTTGGTGGCCCAGGGCTGACGAGTCAACATGCCCTGCTCTGGGTGCAGGACCGCAGGCTTTCCAGATAGGCTCGCGTGTGCTTCGCGTCATAGGCCGAAGCACTTGGGGCTCCAGCGTGAGGAGAGGCGAGTTCCCTGTGCAGCCGGTCGAGGGTGGCTGCGTCGTCCACGTCGTACCAGGTGGGCAGTAGTTCGGTGGGTAAGGCGATTTCCTTGGCTCGCTCCAATGTCTGGGCAAACACCCGCTCCGTGCTCCAGTCGATTTGCTCAAACAGCCGATGGTGTAGGTGCTTGATGCCAACCAGGTAGTAGCCGCCGTCATCGGAGCCGCCCAGCACCATTCGATCACCTGCACGCGCCAGCTCCTTCACCGCCTGTAACAACGCGGTCTGGGGCATGGTGGGGCTATCGGAATCAATCAGGCACACGGAACTGAATCCACAGGCGAACAGATCCTCACAGACAAAGAGAAGGCGTTCTCCGAAGCCGTCTCCTCGCTGCGCCAGTAGTTGGAACCCAGCGGGCAGCAGGCCGTCGAAGGCCGCCTCATCCCCGGCCGGCGTGTAGGCCACGAGGCCGGCGCTGTTGCTGGCTTCTGTCACCTGCTGGATGTTCTCCGTGGTGTCCCTGATAAAGCAGATGTTGAGCGCCGAGGCCTGGTCCGGGCTTAAAGGTGGCGAGAGTCGAGTCTTGACCTTGCCCGGCCGCGGGGCCTTGGCCATCACCACAAGTGCGCAGCAACTCTCGCCAACCCCTGCCGGCTCTCCGGGTTGCAGTACCTTATAGGCCAAGCTTCAGCAGCTCCGGTCACAGACCGCGTACTGATACCAGTTGTCCTGCCAAAAGCTGACCGTGCTCCAGGGTTGGGAACCGATCAGGGACCGGAATTCCTGCTGATTCAGCACCGCCGCGCGGCCGGGTTCAGGGAACCGGGTGCTCCAGTCGCCCATCATGCGCGCGAAAAGCCACATGCAGGACAACGGAAGCATGGCGCGCAGGGCGGAGGTAGGCTCGGCAATGAAGCAGCGCCCACCAGGGCGCAGAGCGGAAAATATTTCTCGCAGGGCCTGGGGACGATCCCCGACCACCATGAACAAACGGGAGGCGACAATCGCATCCACCGGGGAGAGCGACTCGGAGAGAGCGAGCACGTTGGCTTTGACGAAATGACAGTTCTTCAAACGCCGGATGTCTGCCCTGTCTTTGGCACGGGAGAGCAATCGCTCAGAGAGGTCAACACCGGTAATGTGCATGTCAGGGTAGCGTTGGGCGAGACTGCAGGCGTAGAAGCCGGGGCCACAAGCGATTTCAAGAAGGTGGGTTTCAGGACTGGGCCGATCGTCGGGCCAAAGAGCATTGGAGATTGCGGTAGTGTGATCGCGGAACAAGTGCTCACGACAGAATGCATAAAACCATGAACATCGTTCGAACAGGCTTTCCGGATCTCCCGGGAGTGGGCCAGGATATTTTGCTCGCAAATTTTCAATTGCCATCGTGTGAGTCCGGTTCTCCCACCCGCATCATACCCCGAGCCGCGCCGCGAGATGTTCCTGCAACTGATGTGACTGTTTTGATGAGATAGAAGTTACGACTATTCCTGCAGATACCAGGGAATATTCAAGACCACGATTGCCTGGTTGCCCTTGACCAGTAATAGCAGCTTTAGCAGCTGGGCTCGCTGGTTGTGCATCAGGTTTTCCCACCAGTGCTTCACTACCAACTCCGGTACGAGGACGGCGATGGTGCGGCCCTTATTTTCCTGCTCCATTTTCAGTACAAAATCCACCAGGGGCACGATGATGACGCGGTAGGGAGATTGCAAGGTGATTAGTTCGGGCACCGGTAAGCCTGCAGCCTGCACGGGAACGACCACATTGCGCTGCCAGACCGCTTCGAGCTCTTCGTTGTGTTCTCCGCAGTCGATGTGCACGGCGCGCACGTCGCGGGAGAGGGCGAGGGCAAAGCGCATTCCCTTCTCTGTAATCCTGCTCCAGCGGTCGAGTGGGACGATTACAAAGGGAGGTCTGACGTCACTCATGTCGAGCGGAGTGTCGTCGGCAGTCTGTGAATCCACGCGGGCGTAATGGCGTTTGACCATGCTCATAAGCAGAATCATCAGCGGGATCAGCAGGGCTGTTATCCATGCGCCAGCCACGAACTTGGCCACCAACACGACGAGCAGGGTCAAACCGGTGGCGGTCGCTCCTACTCCGTTCACCAGCATTTTCCATTGCCAGCCGGATCCTCCATTGCGCTTCCAGTGCATGACCATGCCGGCCTGGGAGAGGGTGAACGCCAGGAAGGCGCCGATGGCATACAGAGGAATGAGACGGTCGGTCACCCCGCGAAACAGAATCAGCAATGCGGCGGTGAGGAAGACCAGGCCATAGACTCCTGCGGAGTAGAGCAGCCGACGGCCGCGCAGGGCGAAGAAGTGGGGTAGATAGTCGTGCATGGCTACCGCCCTGGTTAGCCGGGGAAAGTCGGCGAAAGCAGTATTGGCCGAGAGGGAAAGTACCAGCAGTATGGAACCAATGGTCACGTAGTAGAAAATTCCCCGCCCGGCGACCGCGGTGGTCAGTTGCGACAGCACGCTCTGGTAGGCGGATCCGTCAGGATCCGTCGCACCGATGCCATACGCGCGGCACATAAAGGCAATGCCCAGCAGCAGGACGATGAGCAAGGCGATGATGACGGTCAGCGTGCGCCTGGCATTCACTGTCGTGGGGTCACGAAAGGCCATGACTCCGTTGCTCACGGCTTCTACGCCCGTCATGGCAGTGCAGCCGCTGGCGAAGACCTTGGCCAACAGCCAAAGGGTCAAGGTGGCAGTGGCGGCGGGCAGTTTGGGGACGGCCATCACCGGTACCGGATGGCCTCCGGTTACCACCACGTGAAAGATTCCGAGAAGAATCACGATCAGCAGGCAGCCGACAAACAAATAGGTCGGGACGAGAAAGGCCACGCCGGTGTCTCGCACACCGCGCATGTTGACAAAGCTCAGGAGCAAAAGAATGAAGAGGCAGAGGGCGAGGGTATGCGGTTGCAGACTCGGCAGGGCAGACACCAATGCTCCCACGCCTGCGGAGATGCCCACCGCCGCGGTCAGGACGTAGTCGATCATGAGTGCGGCCGCCGCCAACAACCCGACGTGAGGGCCCAGGTTCTCCGACGCCACCGTGTAGGAGCCGCCACCCTGAGGGTAGGCTTCGATGGTTTGACGGTAGGAGAAATAGACGATGATCAACAACACCACGATGGCGGTGATCACCGGGACAATGTAGTGGACGCCGAGCAGCCCTAGCGGGATGAGCAGAGTGAGAGCAGCTTCCGGGCCGTACGCTGCAGAGCTTAGGGCATCCAGTCCGAAGATGGGAATTCCTGCAGAGGGTCCGACCTGCTCTCCGTGTTCCTCCCAGTTGGCCAGGGGACGCCCGATCAGGATGTCAGAAATTGACATGGACCTATTTTGCTCCAATCATCGCGACAGGTACGTGAATGAGATGCGTACTTTTCTGAACAGCAGGTCCCTAGCGCTTCGGCCGGGAGGACAATTCTGCACTACGCTCTGTCGAAAACATTTCCAGGACGGGTCCGTTGAACTGCGGATCCCTCCACTACGCTGCGCTCCGGTCGGGATGACAAAGGGGACGGAGGCGCTCTCAGGAAAGGTTGGTTAGTGGCTGAGAGGGACAGCAGGTCCCTCCACTTCGCTACGCTTCGGTCGGGATGACACCTCTGTTTTAGGAACGGAATGGGGAGCGAAGACTTTTCTGTTTAGGACGGGGGGAGCGGACGATTCTGTCGTGGAAGCCGATTGTCGTCCCGAGCGTTGCGTAGCGGAGGGCTTATTTTGGGTTGGGTGGGCGGAAACGGTTGGCCCGTACAAACTCATCTCGCAGTTCGGGGGTCTTTAGGTTTTCACGCATGTGGGTGAGCCGCTGTTCCATTGACAATAGCGACTCGGCTATCGCGGCTTCGTTGGTATGGGCAATGTCGCGCCACATGGAGTAGGGGCTGGCTCCCAGACGTGTCATTTCGCGGAGGGCCCGCCCCCCAATTGCCCGCAGGTCGGGGGCGTCGCCGAAGCGGTCTTCCAGCATGGCACTCAACGCGGTGGATAGGAACTGAGGGAGATGGCTGACCCAGGCACATATTTCGTCGTGCCTGGCGGCCTGGATGTCCATGGTGCGACAGCCGAAGCGCTCCACCCACGAGCGCCACTCGGCGGCCAGCGGATGGCCGGGAAACTCGGTAAATAGCCACACCGCGTTGGCGAAGAGTTGGGCGTCAGCATGCGCAGCGCCACTCACTTCTTTGCCTGCCATGGGGTGCCCGGGGAGAAAGCCTGCCTGGCCAGGTCCGCCGAACAAAGGCCGTGCACGTTCGACGATGGCTACTTTGACGCTGCCAACATCGGTTACCAGTTGATGGGGCTTGAGGTGCGGGGCGAGTTTCTCGAGCCAATCCTGAATGGCGAAGACCGGACCGCTGAGCAGCACGAGGTCGCTGGTCTCGGCAGCGGCAATTGCTTCGCCGGCGATTTTATCCACTGCTCCGCGATCCAACGCCAGCTGCGCCTGATCGGGGTGGCGGTCCCATCCGACTATCTCGCCGGGGAAGTGCGCTGCTCGAAGTGCGAGTCCGGCAGAAGCGCCTATGAGCCCGGTGCCGATGATGGTTATGCGCTGGATGGTCACGGGGACAGAATCAAAGTACCGGGATCTCGGCTCTTATGTTTCGATTTACGGCCGTGGCGATGATGCGGAGCTGGTCCATCAGTTTGTCGAATTGCTCCGGAAACAGCGATTGCGCCCCGTCGGAAAGCGCCTTATCTGGATTGGGGTGCACTTCGATGAGCAGTCCGTCACATCCCGCGGCGACTGCAGCACGGGCCATCGGCGCAACCTTATCGCGGCGGCCGACACCATGCGAAGGATCGGCCAGCATGGGCAGATGCGAGAGCTTCTTGATCACCGGTATGGCCGAAATGTCCATGGTGTTGCGAGTGTAGGTCTCGAACGTGCGAATGCCCCTTTCACAGAGCATCACGTCGTAATTTCCGCCGGCCAGGATGTACTCCGCCGATAGCAGCAGCTCTTCGAGGGTTGCTGCTATGCCGCGCTTCAGCAACACCGGTTTGCGCACCAGCCCAATCTCGCGCAACAGGTTGAAATTCTGCATATTGCGAGCGCCCACCTGGAGCACATCCACGTAGGGGAGCATGAGGTCGATCTGGGAAATTTCCATGACCTCACTGATAATGAGCAGACCTGTCCGGTCGCCTACTTCCTTCAACAGCTTGAGCCCATCGAGGCCCATTCCCTGGAAGGAATAGGGGGAGCTTCGGGGTTTGAAGGCCCCTCCGCGCAAGAACGAGGCGCCTGCGGACTTCACCTGATCGGCAATGGTAAAGATCTGCTCTCTCGATTCCACCGAGCAGGGGCCGGCCATGACCACAATCTCATCACCACCCACCGCCACTCCGTTGGGGAAACGAACGATGGTTCCTTCCGGCCGGAAACCCCGGCCGGCCAGCTTGTACGGGGAAGAGATGCGTACCACCTCGGCAACCCCGGGGAGCAATTCAAAGTCCTTGTGATCAAAATGGGAGGGCGTGCCCACGCCCGCCAACACGGTCTGGATAGCTCCTGTGGTGCGATGAACGTTGAAGCCCACCTGAACGAGGCGTTCGATCACCCCCTGGATGTCTTCCTCGGTCGCTCTCTCCTGCATGGCAACAATCATGGTTACTTTCCCGTCTCGCCTGTTTTGGACGCCAGCTCATTTTTTTGCAGCGCCCGCATCACATCGATGATTCGTTCGTAAATGTGGGTTAGTTCGATATCCGGAAGCGGTCCTTTATTGGCCGCGCGAACATTCTCGAAAATCACGCGCTCACGGTTCGGCTCATAGACCGGCAGTGAGGTGGTACGTTTCAACTTGCCAATCTCCTGCGCGGCCTGCGCCCGCGCACTGATCAGCGCTACGATTTGAAGATCCAGTTCATCAATCTTCTTTCGCCAGTCGGCAATATCCATGCACTTCCCTTGTTCTGCTAGCTTTGAACGGCAACCTGCCTCAGCCCCTGAAGAAAAGCGGTAATTCTGGCCGGAGCCGTGCCCGGCTCCGCTTTCTCAATCAAAGAAACAATGGCGGTGCCAATTACGGCCGCATCGGCGAACTCGCCCACGGCGGCCACGTGATCCGCCGTCGAGATGCCGAAACCTACGGCAATCGGCAAGCTGGTAAAACGGCGGATGCGCTCCACCAGGCGGCGCGCATCGGAGGCCAGGTTTTGCTGCGCCCCGGTAATGCCTACCCGCGAGATGGCATAGATGAATCCCTGGGAGACGTTGGCAATCATTTTCAGCCGGTGATCGGTGCTGGTGGGCGCAGCCAGAAAAATCGGCATCAACCCGTTGTGGTGCAACTGAGTCAGATATTCTTCCGACTCTTCGACGATCAGGTCAGTAATCAATACCGCATCCACACCGCAATGGGCGGCTTCCGCGCAAAAGCGTTTCAGGCCGAGGCGCAGAACGGGATTGAAATAGGAAAAGATGACCAGGCCGGCGGAGGGCCTCAAGGCACGTATTTCCGCTGCCAGCGCGAGCACGTCCTGCAGGCGAGTTCCCTGGGCCAGCGCGCGCTCACTGGCCCGCTGGATGACCGGACCATCGGCGATCGGATCGCTGAACGGCACCCCTAGCTCGAGCACGTCGGCGCCCGCATCGATCGCGGCCAGGGCAACGTCCCGTGAGGTCGCCAGATCAGGATCTCCGGCAGTGAGGTAGATGACCAGGCCGGGCTTTCGCTTGAATTCAATCGCCATTGGATTTTGCTTCCGAGGCCCCTTTCGAGGCAAGGTGCAGCTCGCGCGCCATGATGCCCATATCTTTGTCGCCGCGCCCGGATAGGTTGACTACCAGTATGTCATCCGGGGTGAGCCTGGGAGCCAAACGGATGCATTCCGCGACCGCATGCGCGCTCTCGAGCGCGGGCACAATGCCTTCGGTCCGGGCTAAGCGCAACGCGGCCTCGAGGGCTTCTTCATCGGAAGCAGAAACATATTCGGCGCGGCCGGAATCATGAAGGGCGGCATGTTCCGGCCCTACCGAAGCGTAGTCCAGGCCGGCAGAAACGGAATGGGTCAAGGACACCTGGCCGGCATCATCCTGCAATACGTAGGAGAAGGTGCCCTGCAGCACGCCGGGGCTTCCGCCGCTAAAGCGGGCAGCGTGCTCGCCCAGGCCCTTGCCCCGGCCGCCGGCTTCGACGCCGACCAGGCGGACGCCCGGCTCTTCAATGAAGTCATAAAATGCGCCAATCGCGTTGGAACCGCCGCCCACGCAGGCCAACACCGCCGTGGGCAGTTTGGATTCCTTTTCCAGGATCTGCTGCTTGATCTCCTGACCAATCACGCGATGAAAGTCGCGCACCATGGTGGGATAGGGATGAGCGCCGAGAACACTGCCCAGCAGGTAGTGGGTGGTGCGCACATTGGTGACCCAGTCGCGCATGGCTTCGTTAATCGCATCCTTCAAGGTGCGGGATCCGGAAGAGACGCCGCGCACCTCCGCCCCGAGCAGGCGCATACGGTAGACGTTGAGCTCCTGGCGCTGCATGTCTTCCTCTCCCATGTAGACAATGCACTCCATCCCGAAGAGGGCACACACGGTTGCGGTGGCCACACCGTGCTGCCCGGCGCCGGTTTCGGCGATGACGCGATGCTTGCCCATGCGTCGCGCTAACAGCCCCTGGCCAAGGCAGTTGTTGATCTTGTGGGCGCCGGTGTGGAGCAGATCCTCGCGTTTGAGGTAGATCTTCGCTCCACCCAGCTGGCTGGTGAGACGCGATGCCAGGTACAGTGGCGTCGGACGCCCGGCGTAGTCTGTCAGCAGCGAATCAAGCTCGGCGTGGAACAGGGGATCCGCCTGGGCTTCGGCATAGGCGTGCTCCAGCTCCTCCAGTGCGGCCATCAGCGTCTCGGGAACATAGCGCCCCCCATAGGCGCCGAAGCGGCCGGCAACGGTCTCAGTGGCTGTGCTCATGATCGACCTTCCTCTCCGTCTGTACTTTTCGTGGCGGCTACCGTTTCCTGCAGCTCCGCGGATGCCTCTTGCGCGGACCGTATGAAGGCCAGCACTCGCGCAGGGTCTTTCTTGCCCGGTGCGCTTTCGACTCCGCTCACTACGTCTACGCCCCAGGGCCGCAGTGTCTGAATCGCCTGCTTCACGTTTTCCGGCGCCAGGCCGCCGGCTGCAACCCAGCGCAAATGGGGCGCACCCCGAAGAAAGCTTCTCGCCTTATGCCAGTCGAAGCTGGTACCGGTGCCGCCAATGGCTCGCGGCGTCGAAGAGTCCACCAGTACCGTATCCTCGCTCCGGCTGAGCTCATTCCATTGCTGCTCGAATTCAGGGCTCATGAAGTGCACGACACGCAGGATGCTAATCCGGGCGGCAAAGTGCTGGCGCAGGCGGGAGGGCAGAAGCGGGTCAGAGGTCCGATGGAGCTGCACCCCGGTTAAACCACTGGCGTTGACCGTAGAGACAATTTCGTCGAACCCTGCGTCGGCAAAAACGCCATATTTCTCCAGCTGCGGGGGGAGATGTTCGGTGATGCTCCGAACCAGATCCGCTTCGACCCGCCTTGGGCTGGGCGCAAAGACAAAGCCTACCGCCTGGGCGCCGCACTCAGCTGCGAAACGCGCATCCTCGAGATTCGTGTTACCGCAAATCTTGATCCACATGGCGGCTGCTCACCTGCTCACTGGGGAAGCCTGGAGCAAGACCTCGAGCGCTTTTCCGGGGTCGGGCTGGCGCATCAATGACTCCCCGATGAGAAAGGCCTGGAATCCCACTGCCCGCAACCGGTTCATATCCTCGGCCGTCTCGATACCGCTTTCGCTCACGCGAACCGAACCGGCAGGCAGCCGTGCCGCGAGATCGAGCGAAACTTCGAGCCGTACCGCAAACGTCTTGAGATCACGATTATTGACTCCGATGGCGTCGCAATCGAGGTCCAGGACTCGATCCAGTTCTTCTGCCGTATGCACTTCGCAGAGTACGTCGAGCTCCAGGGCATGGGCCTGCGCTGCTAATTGGCGGAGCTCCTGGTCGCTGAGCGCTGCGGCAATCAGCAGAACGGCATCCGCCCGGTGAGCGCGTGCTTCCAGCAACTGGAACTCGTCCACCATAAAATCTTTTCGCAGGCAGGGCAGTTCACAGGATTGGGAGGCTACTTCCAGATTATGCAAGCTGCCCTGGAAAAAGTGCCCTTCCGTGAGAACAGAGAGCGCCGCAGCACCCCCGTGCGCGACCGTCGATGCCAAGGTAGCCGGATCGAAGTCCGGGCGGATCAGTCCCCGAGACGGGGATGCTTTTTTCAGCTCGGCGATGACTGCCGGCCCGTTGACCGCCTTTTGCCGCAGCGCACGGGCGAAGCCGCGCGGCTGGTGGGCGGCTGCCGCCTGCTCCAGATGCCGAATGGACGATGTGGCTTTCCGTTCCTGCAGTCCACGCCGGGTGGTGGCGAGTATTCTTGTAAGTTGAGTGTCCATCTCTACTTTTTGGCTGTTTCGCTCGTAAATACAAGTATATGCCGCCGGGACGGGGCACTCGCGAGTCGGGGTAGACTCGATTGCTGGCCCGAACCCTTCACACGCAGCATCCAAGTAGTTGCCTATGACCCATTTCCCTCCCCGTTGGGCGACGTCGGCAGAAGCGAGAAATCTGGGGCAGCGCCTTCGATCCGCCCCACGGTCGGTGTTGATGCTCGACTACGACGGCACCCTCGCACCCTTCCACATCGATCGATTTGCGGCGACCCCTTACCCTGGGGTGCAGGATCGGCTGGCAACGTTGTCTGCGCTGTCCCGGGTTCGGCTGGTGCTGGTCTCCGGCCGCTCGGCCCACGAGCTTCGTGACCTGCTGCCTCCCGGCATCAAAGCTGAGATCTGGGGCAGCCACGGCCAGGAGCAGTTGAAAACCGATGGGGCCTATCAATTGTTCGCGCTTGACCCGCTACAGCAGGCTGCCCTGGAACAGGTTGGCCTGGAAATGTCCTCTCTTGGGTTTTCAAAAACGCTGGAAGTCAAACCCGCTTCGATGGCCATCCATTGGCGCACCTTCGACGCCGCGACCCAGGAGCGGATTCGCTCTTTAGTCCAATCCATCTTCGCCCGCCTAAAGGACGCAGGCGGGCTGCAGCTACTGCCATTCGACGGCGGTTTGGAGTTGCGTTCGACCGATCGCAACAAGGGAACTGCAGTGAAGGAGATCCTCTTGCAAGAACTGCCTGCGCTGCCCGCTGCCTACCTGGGCGACGATCTTACCGATGAGGACGCCTTTGCCGCCATGGGCAGCGGAGGTTACTCCATCCTGGTACGAACCGAGGTTCGCAAGTCGCGGGCCCGTTTTTGGCTACGGCCACCGGAAGAGCTGCTGGGGTTCCTGGATGAGTGGATCGCCAATTCACGGAGCCCCGCCCCGGCCGCTATTGCGGGGGCTTCGCGATGAGCTCAGCCAAACTGGTGTTGGTTTCCAATCGCATCCCGATCACGTTCACGACGGAGAATGGAAAACTCAAAGGACAGCCCAGCAGCGGTGGCCTGGTGAGTGCACTGGAGCCGCTGCTGAAAGATCACGGCGGCATCTGGGTTGGCTCGGGCGGCACTGAAGATTCTCCGCAGATCCGCAAGATCCTGGAGAAGGCGAGCGGGAATAGCCGCTTTAGATACGCACCCCTCTTCCTGACCGAAGAGGAGCAGAGCAACTTCTATGAAGGCTTCTCCAACGAGATTGTGTGGCCGCTGTTCCACGACCTGCAATCGCGCTGCAACTTCGATCCCCGGTACTGGGAATTTTACGAACGGGTTAATCGTAAATTCGCCGATGCTGTGGAACACTCCTCAAAGCCTGGCGACCTGATCTGGATCCACGACTACCAGCTCATGCAGGTGGGTAAGACCCTGCGCTGCCGGCGCCCCAAATCGCGGCTCGCGTTCTTTCTTCACATCCCTTTTCCATCGCCCGACATTTTTGCCAAGCTGCCCTGGCGGCAGACGATCCTGGAGGACCTGCTGGCGCACGACCTAATCGGGGTGCAAACCGGCCGGGACCAGCGGAACCTGATCGCCTGCCTTCGCTGCTTTGTTCCTTCGCTCAAAATTTCCGGCCGAGGTGAGAGCCGCATGGTAATCAGCGCGCAGGGGCACACGCACATCGAGGCTTTCCCCATCAGCATCGACTATCGCGCCTTCTCGGAACAATCCGAATCACCGCCGGTGCTGGAACGGGTGAAGCAGATCAAGACCAAGGTGCATGATATTCAGATCACTCTGGGGGTGGACCGCCTTGATTACACCAAGGGGATCCCGGAGCGGCTCAAGGCGTTCGGCTATTTTCTACGTAATTACCCGCAGTTCCACCGTAAGGTTGAGCTGATCCAGATTGTCGTGCCCAGCCGCGAGGGCATTCCTCGCTACGACCAGCTCAAGCGAGAAGTAGAGCGCCTGGTGACCCACGTGAACGGCGAATTCAGCGAGCCGGGGTGGGTGCCGATCAACTATATCTATCGGTCGGTTCCACGGGACGAGCTGGTCGCGATCTACCGAGCCGCCGATGTGGCTCTGATCACTTGCCTCAAAGACGGCATGAATCTGGTGGCGAAGGAATACTGCGCGGCTAAAACGGAAGTGAACGGAGTGCTGGTCTTGAGCGAATTTGCGGGCGCGGCGCCGGAGCTTCGGGTGGGCGCGATTTTGGTCAATCCCAATGATGAGGTTGGGGTGGCGGCGGCACTGAAGCAAGCGTTGGAAATGAAACCAGATGAGCGGCGGCGGCGGATGCTTCGCTTACGGCATCAGATTCGCGAGGCGGATATCCTGACCTGGCGCGATCGCTTCTTTCATGCGTTGGAAAAGACCGGGGCAGCGGCTAGCCGCCGGTGATCCGCTTCCAGCAAAAATCATTCCGTGCATTGGTGCCGAAGAGACCCGTCGCAGACCGCGAATCCAAGATGCTCTCATCTTTGTAAGGCAGGTGCAGGACCCATGCTCCCTGGGATGAGTCATGTCCGGATCCATCGCCATGTATCCGTAAACTTATCGGCAATGTGGCCGGAGAACACGATCCCCTGCTCGCACATTCTGTGACTTCAGTCATACACAACAATGGCAATTACAACCAATGGCCGATGAGGAGACAGTGGGGTATACGCGGCATGACGAGTTTTTTGTGATTGTTTTTCGGCCGGAAGGCCGGATCCGATTGTACAGAAATGGGTCGAAATATGCCGGAGTACTCCGTCGATGCGGTGATCGGGGCACAGCCAGCCAGCTCCAGCAACAGCGGCTTTCCAAGTTGCATCGGCGTGCCTCTTGCCGACGGTGGTCTTGTCAAGACTGTCCGGGTAGCCATGGCCGTTATTTATTTCAAGCTCTTCCAATTTGTGCTTTGGCAACAGCAGTTGTCCGTTGCGCGGAGAACATGTGCGCGCGCATAACAAGATGCTGCAGGTTCTGCTCGTCGAGGATAATGCATCCGACGCCTGCTTGCTGCGCGCGATGCTCAGTAAGGAAAGGCAGGTTTGCTTCGAATTAACCCACCTGACGCACATGTGCGAAGCCGAGCTCCGGCTATCGAAGGGCGGGGTCGATATCGTTTTGCTGGACCTGGGCCTGCCGGATGGGCACGGAATCGATATCGTGCGCAGAGCCCGGGCAGCGTCCCCCGCCGTTGTGATGATTGTGCTGACCGGCTTTGACGACGAAGCAATGGTAACCGCTGCCTTGAAAGAGGGCGCGCAGGATTATCTGATTAAAGGCCAGATCGAAAGCCGAGCCCTTCCCCAGGCTCTTCGTCACGCGATGGAGCGCCAACGCATGCAGGACGAAACCGATCTGTTGCGGAGAAACGAGGTAAGGCTGAGGGATGACTTTCTCTCTCATGTGTCACACGAGCTGCGGTCGCCGCTGACATCGATCTATTCCTTCAATTCGATCATCGCCGACGGCCTGGCGGGGCCAACGACTCCGCAACAGGACGAGTATCTGCAGATTATTTTGAGGAATGTTGGCCAGCTACGAGCGATGGTTGATGATCTGCTGGAGCTGAACCAGGAGCGGACAGGTAAACTCACGGTTGAGCTGCAGTCTGTTTCGGTCAACGAGGCCGCAGCCTATGCCGTTGATACCGTAAGAGGAGCCGCTAAGCAAAAGGAGATCACTCTATCCTTCCTTCCATCCGCAGGCCTGCCATCGGCTTATGCGGATGCTACGCGCGTGCGGCAAGTTCTAACCATACTGTTGGACAACGCGGTTAAGTTTACGCCGGCTGGCGGCACGGTGACGGTCGAAGCCAGGGAGTACGAGAAGGATGGGAGCATGGTGCTGGTGGAAGTCTCTGACACCGGATGCGGTATCAAGGCGGAGGAGACAGAGCGAATTTTTGAGCATCTGTATCAGGTGACGGATCCCGGCAGCGCGGGTCGCCGAGGCCTCGGGCTCGGGTTGCACATTGCCAAGGATCTGGTCACGCGGCAGGGCGGAAGAATCTGGGTGACCAGTGTGCCAGGGAAGGGCAGCCGCTTTTCCTTCACTCTCCCCACTTTTTCTCTGGCGAGCCTGATTCGTCCGATCCTGCCTGAACAGAAAGAGCCATGCGGTCTGATTGCGTTATTTGTCGCGCAGATCGAATGCCGGAAGGGTTCGCCCCATGAAGCGGGGAAAGCCCTGGATGTGACGCGCAAGACACTGCAACAGTGCCTGCGTGCCGATACATCCGTGCTGCTACCGCGCATAGGCGGGGCCGGCGAGCACAAGCTTTTCTTCGTCGTTGCGAACACCCAACAACGGGGAGCGGAGATCATTGAGAACCGAGTTCTCCAGCAGGTAGACTGCCGCCAGGAATTCCAATCGGGCAACTTCAACATCTCCGTTTCACACGTTTTCCTGCCTCCAATATCAAGAGAGGCAAGGGAATCTATGGAAGCATTTGCCGAACGAGTGGCCGCGGAAGTGCGGGATCAAATCAACGGCCAACGAGTGAGCAGCGGGGAATACATGCAGCTTTGAATTCGGGACCCCGGATCGGGAATGGGATGCCACCACCGGCAAGCAAGTCTTCGAACCCCTCTTCACGAGTAAGGCCCAACTTTTTTCCGCCTAAAGATAGCCTCCACACCGCCGATAGTCGATGAGGATGAGGCTGTGTTGCACGCGATATTGCAGAGTCTCGTTTAGATCCCTTACTTCATGGCATGAGAGCGTCTGCCGATCCCGACCTGGTCAAACGGCTGAGCACCTTTGCCTCGGCAGCCAGCCTGTTTTCTATCGCGATCGGAGTCTCGGAACTCGTCGCGTGGAAGCTTGGCATCACACACCTTCTCACCTGGGGACTCAGTACCCCCACAGCGCCGAACGCCGCAGGCTGCACCATACTTGCCGGGGTCTCCTTGTGGCTGCTCAAAAAAGAGAATGATCAGGCGCGAACGCGGGTTAGCACGCTGGCCGCTAAAACCGCGGCCGGCCTGGTCAGCGTGGCCGGCCTGCTTACCCTGGCGGAACACATCTTCCGCCTCAACTTCGGGATAGACCGGCTGCTGTTGGTGGGGCCGCTTCCGCCGCAACTTGCCGATGCACACATCCTAATGGCGCCGGCTGGCGCAGCAAATTTTTTGCTGTTCGGCGCGGCCCTGCTGGTGATCGATTGGCGGACACGGCGAGAGGGTTGGCCGGCCCAATTTCTTTGTCTCGGGACGGCAATGGCCACGCTGTTTGGTCTCTTGAGCTTGCTCCTGGGGCCAAGCGTCACGCCTTTTACGGTGGCGCTGCCAGCCGTGGCCAGCTACGTCCTGCTCACTTCCGGGTTGATCTGTTCCCGCGCGACCTGGGCCCTGGGAGGATTTCTCACCAGTCGCAGCCTGGGAGCGCGGTTCTTGAGGAGAGCGCTTCCCGCTTCCGTGCTGGTCCTGAGTCTGATTGGCTGGTTCATCTCGAAGGCTCTGCTTACCGATGAGCACTTCACCTGGGTTGAAGTAAGCGTGCTGGCAATGCTCACCAGCACGTTGCTGTCGGCCTTCATTGGTTGGACTGCATTCACCGTCGATCGTAGCGATGACGAACGAAGACAACTGGCAGTAGCACACCAGCTCGGACCCGAACTGGTGGGCCGGGTGCTGGACAAGATTGAGGAAACGGACAGCGAGGCCGCTTTGCGACGCCGGGTCAGGGTGGGCGTGGCGGTGGCCGTACTCATGACTGCAGTGATGGGGTTACTCTCATGGCGAATTGCACGTCAGGCGACGGAAGACGCCGATTGGGTCGCCCACACCTATGACGTGACCGGAACGCTGGAACTCACATTCAGGCATTTCGACGACGTCGAGACTGGGGCACGCGGATTCGCCCTGACCGGACAAGAGCAATTCCTGGAGCCTTATGAGTCAGGACGGTCTGCGACGGGGAAGGACCTGGAGAGGTTGCGCCTTCTTACCATGGATAATCCCGATCAACAGCGCCGCCTCGATGCACTGATAGAGCTGGCCAGAGCCCGGTTGAATGAAGCTGCTATTTTGGTGGACTCACGACGGAGCTCAAGCAGGATACCACCGGCCGCCTACCTCGAGCGTGGCAAGCGGGTTATGAACGCGGTCCGCGCCACCATTGCAGAGATGGTGGCGGCCGAAAAGCGGCTGCTTGCGTTGCGAGAACAGCGCGCCAGGGAAACCCGGCGATTCACTAATTTCGCCATTGGGCTGGGCTCATTCCTGGGTGTGATCTTTCTCATCATCGCCGGGGCCAAGATTAACCAGGAGATCCGTGCCGCCGCCAGATCGCAGGCTCAGGTCAGGGTCCTGAATGCCAATCTGGAACGGCGGGTGGAGCAGCGAACGAAAGAACTCGAAGCCGAGGCCACAACACGCCGGGAAACCGAAGTAAAGCTGCGCGGCAGCGAGCAGATGTTCCGCTTACTGCTCGACGGAATCAAGGACTACGCCGTTTACATGCTTGATAGCGAAGGCCGCGTGGCTAGCTGGAACGCGGGTGCGGTCCGCATCAAGGGCTACCAGAGAGAAGAGATTATCGGCAAGCACGTTTCCTGCTTCTACACAGCAACAGACCGTGAGCGCAATGACCCTCAGAGATCGTTGCAAGAGGCCGCATCTACCGGCCGCTTCGAGGGGGAAGGATGGCGGGTACGTAAGGATGGCTCGACGTTCTGGGCCAATGCCGTGATCACCCCGTTGTACGGGGCGGACGGAAGCCTGAGCGGTTATTCCAAAGTGGTGCGCGACATCTCGGCGCGCAAGCAAGCGGAAGAGGAACTAAAGAAACAGGCGAATTTGCTGGATCTGGCGCACGACGCCATTCTGGTGCGCGACCTTGGGGACCGTGTCATCTTCTGGAACCGGGGAGCGCAGCGCATGTACGGCTGGTCTGCAGACGAGGTCGCGGGCCGGGTAACCCATGAACTTCTGCATACCGTGTTTCCCAGCCCCCTGCCTGCGATAGAAGAAGTCGTGACAAGTAAAGGGGAGTGGGAAGGTGAGTTACGCCATAGAACGCGCACCGGCGTGGAGGTGGTTGTAGCAAGCCGTTGGTCGGTGCAACGGGACAGTCACGGGACGCCCACGGCAATTCTGGAGATCAATCGGGATATCACCGACCGAAAGCTGGCCGAGGCCGCGTTAGGCGAGAGTGAGGGCCGTCTGGCGGGGGTCATCGCATCGGCCATGGATTCGATCATTACCGTGGACGAGCAGCAGTGCATCTTGCTGTTTAATCGCGCCGCGGAAAAGATGTTCCGCTGCGTTGCGAGCGAGGCGTTGGGGCAACCCATCACGCGCTTCATTCCCCGGCGATTTCACGACGCCCACGCCGGACACATCCGTAAGTTTGGCGAACTCGGCGTCACGAACCGGGCCATGGGCCCCAAAGATGTACTGTGGGCACTACGCGCGGACGGCCAGGAGTTTCAAATCGAAGCCTCCATCTCTCAGGTGGTCACTGGGGGCAAAAAGCTGTTCACTGTCATCCTGCGCGACGTCACAGAGCGGGTGCAGGCACAGCAGGCTCTGGTCGAGGCCCAGGCGCGCATGAGCGGTATCGTCGCATCGGCCATGGACGCGATCATTACGGTAAATAGCCAACAGCGCATCGTGGTGTTCAACGCCGCCGCGACGAAGATCTTCCTCTGTTCCGAGGCAGAGGCCCTGGGACAGTCGATCGAACGCTTCATCCCCCAGCGTTTTCATGCGGCGCATGCTGCTCATGTTCGTGAATTTGGGCAGACCGGCAGCACGAATCGTGCGATGGGCCAACTGGGCGCTCTCTGGGCGGTTCGCGCAGACGGCGAGGAGTTTCAGATCGAAGCCTCCATCTCTCAGGTGGAAGTCGCGGGCCAAAAGATGTTCACCGTCATTCTGCGGGATGTCACGGAGCGCAAGCAGGCGGAACAAGCCCGCGAACGGCTGGCAGCCGTGGTTGATTCCTCCGATGACGCCATTATCAGCAGTACCCCTGATGGGACGATCGGCGCCTGGAATCGGGGCGCCGAGAAGGTGTTCGGCTACTCAGCAGCAGAGATTGTGGGAAAACCCCTGCTGGTGTTGTTGCCGCCGGAGCGCTTCAACGAGGCGGCCGACGTCCTGGCAGGCATCAGGTCCGGCGAGAGCTTTGAACATTTTGAAACTGTGCGGGTGCGAAAGGACGGCACGAACATCGACGTTTCGGTGACGATTTCGCCGATGCGGGACGGCAATGGGGCCGTTATCGGCGCGTCAGCAGTCGCGCGTGACATCACCGGCCGCAAGCGCGCGGAACAGGCATTGCGCGACAGCGAGGAAAATTTGCGTCTTGCCCTTGACGGTGCACGGTTGGGTACCTGGCAGTGGAAACTTGAGACGGATGAACTCGAGGGATCTCCGCTGTCGTTTGCCCTGTTCGGCTTACCCGCAGACACAAAATTCAACTTTGCACGGTTTGGCGCCAGCCTTCATCCCGAAGACCGAGCCCATGTCGGCGAAGCCATGCGACGTTGCCTCGCAGGCGAAGCAGAATACGACGTGGAATATCGCACGATTTGGCCGGACGGAACGGAGCGCTGGATCGCCGCCAGGGGGCGAGTTTACCAAAATGCAGGCGGCAAAAACGTCGACGTGCGGGGCATCCTCTTCGATATAACAGACCGGCGCGCTGCGCAGGAGGCGCTGCGCGAGAGCGAGGAGCGGCTCCTGGCCATGGCCAACGGCATACCCCAGCTCGCCTTCATAGCGGAGGCTGATGGTTCGATCTATTGGTACAACCAGCGCTGGTATGAATTCACCGGGACAACGCTTGAACAGATGCAGGGGTGGGGCTGGCAGAGCGTCCACCATCCCGACTTTCTGCCCAAAGTGCTGGCAGAATGGACGGCCGCCATCGCCGAGGGCAAACCTTTTGAAATGGAGTTCCCTTTACGCGGCGCTGACGGCAACTTTCGCGCATTCCTGACTCGCGTGATGGCCCTGAAGGATTCGGCAGGCCGAGTGGTCCGCTGGTTTGGCACCAACACCGATATCGAAGAACTCAAACGGACGGAAGAGCGGCTGGCAGTGCAAGCCGAAGAATTGCGGCACTCCCGGGAGGCCCTGGAGACCCAGACTTTCATGCTGCGGAGCGTGCTGGATAGCATGGTCGAGGGCCTGGTCGCCGCCGATCAGCAAGGAAACTTCATTCTCTGGAATCCGGCAGCAGAAAAAATCATGGGGCTTGGGCCGGCTAAGCTACCCCCCAGTGACTGGAGCACATATTATGGCCTTTTCTCGCAAGACACGATCACGCCGATACCACCTGGGGAAACTCCTCTGGAGCGCACCCTTCGCGGGGAGACTGGCAGCAGCGAGATATTCCTGCGTCAAGGCGGAGTCGACCGCGGACTATGGCTTGAGACCAATGGTGCCCCTCTGATCGATAAGGATGGAGTGATGCGGGGTGGAGTGCTCGCGTTCCGAGATATTACTCAGAGAAAAGCGGACGAACTCGAGATCCGCAAGCTCAACGAGAACCTGGAAGAGAGGATAGCCAAACGTACCGAGCAACTGGAGGCCACCAACCGTGAATTGGAGGCTTTTTCCTATTCCGTTTCCCATGATCTGCGCTCACCACTTCGCCACATCGCCAGTTTTTCCAGGATCCTGGTGAATGACTTTGGTCCCGTGATGCCCATCGAAGCACGAGAGCATTTGCAGCATATCGAAAACGCCGTATCACGGATGGGTTTACTGATCGATGCGTTGTTAAAGATGGCCGTGCTTCGCCGGCGATCGTTGCAGCCAGAGCACAGCGAGCTAAATCCCATCGTCGATGAGGTGATTTCGATGCTGAAGGCGGAAGGCCAAGGGCGCGATGTGGAGTGGCGCATTGCGAAGTTGCCCGCTCTGAATTGCGACCCAGTCTTGATGGCCCAGGTTTTTCAAAATCTAATAGGCAATGCTCTGAAGTACTCCCGTGGACGGGCGAGGGCCGTGATCGAAGTCGACAGTATCCAGCAGCCGGATAAGCCGCCCATCATTTTCGTGCGCGATAACGGTGCGGGCTTCAACATGAAATACGCCGAGAGGCTGTTCGGGGTATTCCAGCGCTTCCACACGGAATCAGAGTTTGAAGGAAGCGGAGTGGGTCTGGCTACCGTGCAGCGGATCATTCAAAAGCACGGTGGGATGATCTGGGCCGAGGCAGAGCCCGATCACGGAGCCACTTTCTATTTTGCCCTGCAGATGACGGAGCAAATCGGGACGGCAGCAAAGGCAACAGTACTTTCATGAACTGGCCTGGGTCGCTACCTATGTGGACTGAAACGTTATTCAAGTAATTCCCTCTTCTGGACGATATATGTCGCAGGGGCCAAGAAGAGGCTCATGTTTGTTGGCGCTCGACGCAAAGAGATACGCCAAGCAAGGGAAAATCCCACAAGATCGGTTGAAGACCGTGGAAAGTAACTTCCATGGCGGGGGAGTTACGATGATTGACCCAGGAAGGAAGATCCTCCTTGTCGAGGACGATGACGCCGACGCCGAGCTGGCTTCGAGAGCGTTCCAAAAGAGCCACGTGAAGAATCCGTTGGTCCGGGTGCGCGATGGATTAGAGGCACTCGACTACCTTTTTGCCCGCGGTAAATATGCATCGAGAGACGCATACGATCTGCCAGCGTTCGTGCTACTCGATCTCAACATTCCTAAGATCAGCGGGTTGAAGGTTCTGGAGGCAATCCGGGAGAATCAGCGAACCAGGTGTTTGCCGGTCATTATTCACACTTCCTCGGACGAGGAGAGGGATCGGTTAGGCGCCTACAACAGCTACGCCAACAGCTACGTAGTCAAGGCTATGGATTACGATCAATTTGTATCGACGACACAGCAGCTTAGCCTTTACTGGACAGAGGTCAACGCGCCTCCGCCCCTCATATTCTCTGACGCTTCCAAAATTAGCTGACTGGGGCATCAGTGCGCCGATGTCGCGATGACTGAGACGCCTCTTTCAGGGCCTGGAAAAGACCGAGCGGCGGCTCCCGCCGCTGATCCACTTCCAGCAAAAGATTTCTTGGTTAATTGGTGCCGAAGAAGGGACTCGAACCCCCACACCCTTGCGAGTACATGGACCTGAACCATGCGCGTCTGCCAATTCCGCCACTCCGGCACGATCGTATCCAGCGCGATTGCCTGGATAGGCAGCAACGTCTAGTGTACAAAAGCCGGGGCCGATGTCAAACGCTGAAGGCCCCAGGAGTCGCCAGCGCTAAAAGCGCACGATTACAGTCAAACGCCTTCAGCGGAACGCTGAAGCGCTCCTTCCCCCGCATGAATGCGGGGCTCCCACCACTGACGAATGAAGACTCTAACGGCTTAGAGGCACTTGCACGGCAATCGCTTCGAGTTGCGCCAAGTGATTCAGATCGTGTCCCGCCATGGTTTCAATGAGATCGCGAAACGTCATCTCTCCACGCTCGGGATGCAGAACCGGCTTTGCCATCGCCTCCGCCGGGATCGATCGGAGCAGCATCAGGTTCCACTGGCGCACACAGGAGAAAGTCATCATCGCGGCTTGAGGATCGTAGCCCGCATAATTGGCTGCCCAGAGCTCCTGGTCGAAGGGTTGGATGACGTGATGATCCTGCGCCAGGGTTTGGCGTAAACGGTAGCTGAAAACGAGTTCGCAATCCGCCAGGTGGCACAAGATCTCATGTGGGCTCCACTTTCCCAGAGCCGGCGATTCTTCTATCCGCGCCGGACCGAGCGCAACGGATAGCTGTTCAAGATGCCTGGCTGTGGTGGCCACAACCTTGAGGGGGTCGCGACCGCCTAGCTGTCGTGCATAAGGGTTCATCCCATTACAATAACGTCTGCGGGCGCCTCTTCTCAAATTACCGGGCGAGGTTACCGACGCGCCGATGGTCACAGTGCTGTATTTTGGGACAACCTCTACGGCGCTGGAACCGTCCACGCTAACACCAGCACGACGGCTGAGGTATGAATGACGCTAAATCCCCCGACCATCCCCGCAGAACAGGCAAAAGAGATACGCCGCCTGTCGCACGATTTGAGCAACGCGCTGGAAATCATTGTGCAGGCTAATTATTTGCTGGGCGCAATGTCGACCGATGAGTCGGCCAAGCAGTGGGTACAAATGCTGGATAATGGCGTGCTTCAGGCGGCCGGGATTAACCGCAGTCTCCGCGAATATATTGTGGCCAATAGCTAAGGGGTTTTGGGTCATCGCGGCACTCTGTGGAAAAACATTCTGCCGACAGTGAACTTTGGGTGGCTGGCCAGGGCTTCTGGCTTTGTATCAGGGCACGACTTTAGTCGTGCCACCTCGGGCCAAATGACCCGGGGCTTTTAGCCCTTGCCGACTGCCCTGGCAGGGGCTAAAGCCCACCCTTGAGTGAGCCTCTACGGCACGACTAAAGTCGTGCCCTGATACAAAGCCAAGCAGACTTTGGTCGCATGTTTTCATCCTGTTGGGTGGGCCGAAGGCCCATGACTCCTCCGGTCGGGATGACAATTTGGTTGGGGCAGTCGATGAAGTGAAAGCGGTCGTTGGGCTGCGCCCATCGTTTTCGGCCCACGTACGCTGGGGCGAACGTGGGGCACCCGTCAATTTCCTTTAACTTCCGTGAGGAGAATTAGCCCACCCTCCGGATTTTGCGAAGGATGGGCTCGGGGGCTAGGCCAGTTTGGCGTCCAGGGTGATCTCGGTGTTGTTTTTGAAGAGGCGTGAGATAGGGCAGTTTGCCTTTGCATCCTGGGCTGCCTTGTCAAAGGCGGCCTTGTCTGCACCCGGCACCTTGGCCGTCGTCGCCAGAAGGATCTTGGTGATGGTGGGACCGGCATCCGTTTTTTCAAAGGTGACGCTGGCCTTGGTCTCGATCGATTCGGGCGGCAAGTTCGCGGTGGTGAGCTGAGCGCTCAACGCCATGGTGAAGCAGCCGGCATGAGCCGCCGCAATCAATTCTTCCGGGTTGGTGCCGATTCCATTTTCGAATCGAGTGCCAAACGAGTATTGGCTGTCCTTTAATACGCCGCTCTGGGTCGAAATCGTGCCTTTGCCATCTTTCAGGCCGCCGTGCCACACTGCGCTTGCTGTGCGATCCATACAAACTCCTCTTGAGGCGAATTGGACGCGTGAGAACCGTCCCGTCTCATTGTATTGATGCGGGAGATTGCCGGGCCAGGGGCAGTGAGACCATACGCGCCTGCTCTGTCTGGCTGGCCACGTCATGCAGCACCAGCTTCCCTTCCAACAGGTAATATCCCTGCTGGTCGCGGGTGCGGGCGGATCCACGCACAATCGTTCCCTCAAACGAGAACCACACGCCGTGGACTTGCCGGGTGGTGAACGCCAGTTGCTGCCCCGACAAGCGGCTGGTCGCGAAAAAGAAAGTGAGCAGCGTGCCCTCATCACTCTCACGGTCGCCCAACCGGGTAATGAAGCCGCTCAACCGGTCGGGCTGCAACTCCACATCCACCACTCCCCCGGAGCCCAGCGAGTACTCGCCCGAAGCCTCCACCGGGAGTATGGTTCTGCCGCTCGACCGGGTGTCGAGATCGAGCTCGTCGTAGCCCTGGTTAACGCTGCGCCGATGCAATACCGGCTGGGGCGCTCTCGTCTGCCCTCTCAGCAGCGGCGGCCCACACGGAGGAAAGGCTAAGGAGAGTAGCACTATAACTTGCCAACGCGAAAATCGCACGGTTGCCTCTACGGGCCGGATTGCCCGTTGCTCTTCTTTCGAGCAGCTTCAAACTCGTCCCCCGGCTTCCAGGTCACGGGCGCGGACGACAAAGCCTGCCACCCTAATAAGAACCCGAACTGAGCCAATCTGGCATCGGCGCGGAAATCCATATCGGCGTGATATTCGTCGGTGGGGCGGTGGTATCGCTGGGCGTCGTATTCCTCTTTTTGCTGCTTTCCCCACGCCGCCGGATGGCCCTCGAATAGATTCCCTTCATCAACCGAGAAGGCCGGCACGCCTACACGGGCCAGGCTGAAGTGGTCGGAGCGGTAGTAGACGCCCGCCATCGGCGCATCATCCGGCTGGATCTCGAAATCGAAGGCGGCCGCTGTTTTCTCGACCACGGGATAAAAGCTGGTGCGCTCCGAGCCCTGGACTTTCACCGAGGCAGGAAGGCCAATGGGCAGTAGCTCATCGAAGTTGAGATCGAGGTCGAGGTCGCGAATGGGCTCGGGTGGATGCATACCCAGATATTTGGACCCTAACAAGCCCTGCTCTTCCGCGGTTACCGACGCGAAAAAGACGTTGCGCGGGGGAGGAGTTTTCGCGGTTGCATAAGCACGCGACATTTCCAGGAGGATGCCGCAGCCAGTCGCATTGTCCACGGCGCCATTGTAGATCTTGTCGCCGGAGCCAGAGGGATCGATTCCCAGGTGATCGTAATGGGCGGTATAGAGGACGTTCCCGCCCGGGCTCGCGTCTGCTCCCGGCACCATGGCGATCACATTGGCCGAGTCATAATTGCGCACCTGGCTGACGATGTGGGCCTTAAGGCGTACGGGCAGTTCGACTGACTTGAACCCGCGCTTGCCGGCAGCTTCGATCATCTGATCTGCATTCATTCCCGCGGCGGCGAAGAGTTTGCGGGCAACATCGAGTTGTATCCAACTGGCGGCTTCAAGCGCGGAAAGGGGATCGTGGCGCAGGTAGGAGGTCTCGGTTGATTCGGAGTTGCGTACTACATCCCAACCGTAGCTGGCGAGATCGGTGCGGTGAATGACCAGCACTCCGGCTGCGCCCCGGCGAACTCCTTCTTCGAACTTGTAGGTCCAACGGCCGTAGTAGGTGAGCGATTTGCCGTGGAAAAAATTTTCGTCCACCGAGGGCGGCTCGTTGACGATCGCGAGCAGGATTTTTCCTTTGACATCGACGCCATCGAAGTCATGCCATTGATACTCGGGTGCGTCGATCCCATAGCCCACGAATACGATGGGAGCGTCCAGGTCCACGCTGGGCGTACCGGTTTGATTCTTGACGACGTAGTCTTCGCCGTACTTCAGCTTGATGGGGGCTCCCCTGGCGGGGGCAAAGGTAAAGCTGGTCTGGTCGACGTCGGTGTGCACGGCCATGAGGGGGACAGCCTGGAAATAGGTGCCGTTCTCGCCCGCAGGGCGGGCTCCGGCCAGAGCGAATTGGGTAGCGATGTATTCTGCCGCCAACTGACCGCCGCGTTTGCCCGGGCCGCGGCCTTCGAGCAGATCGCTGGACAGAAAGCGAACGTGCGCGCGGATTTTCTCCGGATCAATGCCGGCCGCAGCCTGGCGGGCAGCTGCTGGAACCGTGTCTAGGGCCGGCACCTCGGGCATTTGCAATGCGTGGGCAAACGATGCAATGAGCAAGAGCACGGGGCAGAGAAATTTCTTCATTTCATATCCTTCGGCATGATTTGTAACCGCCGCAGCACCTTGCGCGCCAACCCGGTCAACGGCAAGGTGCTTAGTTCGGAACTCTTCGTCCATTGACGGGGATTTTCCCCGGATGGAAAACGAAGAGTGGCTTCCTGCTCGGAGAAACGGAGAACCTGAACCTGGTAATTGGTCACGGTGATGGCGTGGCGCAGCGTGATCTCAACGCGCTCGTGATCACGCTCCGACATCGTCACCTCGGGCAGTTCCCACATGCCGGGCATCAGCGAGGCGGAGGAGGGACGCTGCTGGAGCAAGATCTGCGCTGTGCCTGATCGATTGCGACGCAATAGCGCGTAGGAGATCTGGCGGCTGTGCATCTTCTTCGGCGGGGACGCCCGATGTTCTCCCCTGGTGGCACAAAATGGCTGTACCGGACACTGGAGACATAAAGGGCGCTGGGGCAGACAGATCATTGCTCCCAGCTCCATCATCGACTGGTTGAAGTCTCCAGGGCGCTTAGGGTCCAGCAGGCTGGCGGCACGGCTGCGGAGCCATTTTGCCTGGGCTGCGGGCTGCTCGTGTTCTGGAAAGACCCTCAGAAGGACGCGCTCGACGTTGCCATCAACCACCGCGGCCGACTCGCCGAAGGCGATGCTGGCGATGGCCGAGGAGGTGTACTCTCCGATCCCCGGTAGCTTGCGGAGTTGTTCAACGGTGCGGGGCAGGACTCCCTGGTGCTCGTCGACGACTACCTTGGCTGCTTGGTGCATCAGCTTGGCCCGGCGGTAGTAGCCGAGGCCGCTCCAGGCGGCTAGTACTGCTGGTTCTTCCGCCAGGGCGAGAGCGGTAACGGTGGGAAATAAGGCCAGAAAGCGGGCGTAGTAATCGAGGACGGCGGTGACCCGGGTCTGCTGCAGCATGATTTCGGAGACCCAGATGCGATAAGGGTCGGAGGTTTGCCGCCAGGGAAGATCGCGCGCGTGAGAATCAAACCAGGCCAACAGCTCTCGCTGAAACTTTAGGATCACTGCCGGACGGATCACCACGTTTCGAATGTATCAGAGGGGAGAGGAGAAACAGCAGACGCGTAGAGTTTCAGCCGTCCCTCAGGGGACTGGTTCGGTTTTCACAAATTCAACCCAGGACTGCGTCCTGGGCTACTTTCAGACGTCCCTTCGGGACTGGGTCAGGTCACGGGTGGATCGATCTGGGATCGACTGATATGAATTTGCCTGTCGATGGAGAGAGAGCGATCGTGGGGCTGCGCCCATCATTTTCGTCCCACGTACGCTGGGGCGAACGTGGGACACCCGTCGATTCCCTCCAAGGCGGGCTAAGGGTTTAGGGTTTGCGGTTGTTCGGTGTGGACTGTGAGGATCCAGCCCTGGGCTACTTGCTGCCAGACGCTGATCGCAGAGATGGTCTGGGGCGGGCCTCCTGCGGAGGATAGCTGCAGGGTGTAGTTGAGGGTCATGTCTGGGCCGTTTGGCTTGACGACCATCGAGGTGATGGTGAAATCGGTGAGGTTTAGCCCCTGCAGATAGGGCACGACCTGATCTTTGGCCAGTATCTTGCCTCCAGCGCTGTACATGACGTTGGCGGCAAGCATTCCCGGGACCTGCTGCCAGTTCTTGGCTTTGACCGCAGACCAGAAGATTCGTTCGTATTGCTCCGCACTGGTTGTGGTCTTGAGCGTGGGCGGATTTTTTACTCCATAAATAGTGCAGCCGCTCAGAGTCATGGCGGCAGCAAGTAGACTGGCAATCCAGATCGCGCGCATTGCCCCCATTGGAGCACAAAAAAGGCTGCCATTGTTGGCAGCCTTTCTGTACTGGTATGGCTACGAAATGCTAGTCACCCATGACTGGCTCTTCACTGGCCGCCTTCGGAGCCGTCTTAGGCGCCGGCGCGATCAAGGTGTCGAGCGGAATGAAGCCTTCCTTCGGCTTCTCTCCCAGGACATGCTCGCGGTAAAGCCGAGCCATTTTTGCGTTTTCTGCGTCCGCCTTGATCTTGGTGTCGCGGGCTCTCAGCTTTTCCTCGCGGGAGTTCTTGGCAATGCCCAGCTTGTCGAGCGTGTCGTTGGCCGAGGCCATCACATGCTCCTGGTTAAGCAGAAGCGTGTGCTGCGCATCGCCCATGCCGACCTTCTTGCCGCCGGCAAAGATTTCGTGCCTGCCATGCTCCTCGTACCACTTGGTGAGGGTCGAGGTCATGTGCATTTTTTCGATGATGTTGCGCCAGCCCACGCCGGTGTTGTAGGCGCAGAAGGAAATCTCACCTTCCTGCGTGGCGTAAGGAATGATGCACTGCTCGGTGCGGCGGAAGTCGTAGTTGAAGAGGTCCTGGAACCACATGCCGGCGATGAAGAGGAAGTTCCAGCGGTCGGCACGGCGCATTTCAATATCAGCCATGGTGCGATCCGCCTTCACCGAACCGTAGTTGCGCTTGGTTGAGCCGGAGAACTTGTCAAACTTCTTCAACAAATCCGTAATGCGCATGTGGGTCGGCGCCTTGAGCGGATTGTAGTTCCGCAAGAGGGCCAGCGTGATGCCGAAGAGTGAGAGGGTCTTGCCGCGTGCCGCGTCGTTCAGTTTGGCAATATCCTTAGCCAAGCGGTCTGCATTCAAAAACGCAGTGACCGGAACGGCTTCCTTGGTTTCCTTATCGATCATGATCGCCATGCCGATGCCGCAGTTGGGGTGGCATCCGCAGGAGATCTGGCCCCACTCGCGATCCGGTCCGTGGACCAGATCGGCGAAATCGGAGAAGGTGCTCATGAAGCTGATGGGGAACCAGTCCCGAGTGGGCTCGCCCAGACCGGTCTGGTTCTTCACATCATGAGCCATGTGGCTGAGGGTGTAGCGCTGCGCCTGACGGCGCTCGTCGCTGACCGCCTCGTCCCGGCCGGTAAAGGAAACCGGCTGGAAGCTGAGGAAGTTGATCTTCTTCGGATTATCCAGCGCGAACTGAATAATGTGGCCGACCTGCTCGTTATTGATACCGTTGATGATCGTGGTCACGGGCACGATATCGACCCCGGCTTCATGCAGGTTATGGATCGCCTGAAGCTTCACGTCGAACAGGTTGCCGACCTTGCGGTGAGAGTTCGCCGCATTGCCGATGCCGTCGAACTGGAGATAGGCGTAGCGCAGGCCAGCCTCGGCTGCGGCGCGGCAGAGCTCCTTGCTCTTGGCAAACTCGATGCCGTTGGTCGCGGCCTGAACTGACTCATACCCTACTTTGCGGGCGTAGGCAATCGCGTCCAGGAAGTAGGGCGAGAGGGTCGGCTCACCGCCGGAAAACTGCACCGACATCTGGCGGCGCGGTTTGATGCTGACCGCATTGTCCAGCATGGTCTTGATCTCGTCCCAGGTAAGCTCATGGACAAAGCCGACCTGATTCGCATCCATGAAGCAGGGATCACACATCATGTTGCAGCGGTTGGTCAAATCAATGGTCAGAACCGAACCGCGGCCATGGGTCACCGTCGAGGTGCCATGGTTATGCAGTTTTTCGTCATTGTGAGCCACGATGTCGCGGCCGGGGAAAACCTCTTCGAGGTGCTTGAAGAAAGCCGGGTCGATGGACATTACATCTTCGAAATGACCATGCGTGGGGCAATCTTTCACCATCAGAATCTTGCCGTCGCGCTCGATGATCTGGGCCTTGATCTCGCCCACTTTCTCATTCAGGAGCACTTCGTGGGGCAGCTTGCCGTCGATGATCTGCTGGCGGATCTCAGGTACGCACTTGGGACACAGCGAGTCAGTGCTGCGCGGCCAGCCGAGCGGGGGTTTTTCTTTTTGGTACGACTTCAGCAGCGGCTTATCAGACCACTTCGGGGTGAAGGAAGCATTAGGACTGATGCGGTTCACTCGTTCAAAAACCGACCAGGCGCCCTGCGCGAGAATCGTTACCGCTCTCTCTGTATATTTGACGGCTCTGGACATAAGGTCTCCTGAATTTGATCGAAGCTGAAGTGCGGGGCCGAAGGCACTGAAGAATCTGGTGGTTGGGCCCTGTTAAAGCGGGCTCAACCCAGTTATAGAGTACGAGCTTCGCGCGGCAGGCCGAAACGAGTCGCGGTGAACTGCGTTAAAGACGAGCCGGACGGCAAGGTATTGATTTGAACGGTTATGGGGGCACACCATGACGGTGTCGATCTGGGTTCGGGGCCACGTTCGGGCTATTCCTGGGACGAGCCGCCCTCGGCGATAGCTACGCGATTGATTAACCTCTGCACGATGACCACTTGAATATTGACGTGGCGCGCCAGGTCAGGGACGAATTCGGTGATGGCATTGCCGATCGGGTCGGTGGCCAGCGAGGTCGAGATGCGCGCTGCACTGGCGCCAAAACTATGCTTGCGGCCGGGGACATACACGTTGCCAAGCGAGTTGGTGCAGAGGGTGCCAACCACGGTGGAGTAGTTGAACATGGGTGCGCCCTGGTCACTCTGTGAGATTACGACCGCATCGATGACATGCAGGATTCGGCGGCGAACGGAAAGATTGGGCATGCGATGGTAATGCGGATCCTGGTGGGTGATGGCCGGGATGAGAAAAGTGCCGAAGAATTCGCCGGTCATATCCTGGGAGAGCGACACACCTGCATTCTTGGCAAATCCATCGAATCCGGGTCCATCCGCGGTATGGGAGTCGGCGATGACGCTGATCGCAGAGAGACCGCCGATAGTCAGCAGATTGAAAGGATCACTGACATTTCTCGCAGCCAGGATGAACTTCTGCCTGGCGGTGAGGGGAAGGGGCGTCGCCGAGTCCAGGAACCGGTTGTAGATGGGAATGTTGGGCTGGCAACTCATGATCGTCTCCGCCGGGCTGGAAGAGTCCGGACGGCAGTCAGAGCGGACGCCGAAAATGTTCGGGCGGGCGGCGGGCGGTACCGGCATGAGGCCCGGAGCGGGCGGGCTGATGGGGGGGAACCCGGGTCGGCTGTTACCGCGCTGTCCCGGGTTTTGCTTTTGACCGGTGACTCCCTCGGGAGGGCGGCTGGGGGCCGTGCCGGCCGGAGAGGGCCCCTGAACGGGGACGGAGACCGACGGCTGGGGTGCGTCGGGCAGGTTCTGGGGCGAAGCTTGCTGCTGCCCGAGGACTGCCTCCCGCCCCAGCAGAAGGGTCGCCAGCAGGAGAACTCGGTTAACAACTGGTCTCATCAACCTCTCAGCGGAAGGACCCGTTCGCCATTTACTCGAGGCGAAGTTTCTTCATGATGGGAAACTTGCGCACGATATTGGGTAGGAACTCGAGGACCAGGTTGCCGCCTGCGTCGGTGGCGATCGACGTTGCGAAAGTGAGCCCTACGACCTTGGCAGTATGACTGGGTTCGGGATAATAGGTAAGCGTGAGCGCGGCAGCAGCCGCGCGCCCGGTGATCCCGGAATAGTTGAACTGCTCGGTCCCATCGTCACTGCGTCGAATAATCGCCTGGCGGGCGGAAAGCAGACTGCGACGGATGAAGCTGCCTCGAGCGACGCGGTAATACCGTGGATCCTGATGAAAGGCCGCGGCCAGGAGTCCATCGGAGAAAACACGCACGCTTGCGGATCGCAGCATAGCTGCGCCAAACTTGTCGCCAAAGGCGCCCAGATCATGGCCGTATTTGGGGTCGGTTTCAAAGATCTGTTCATAGCTGGCGGAATACAGGCCAGGAAGCAAAGTAATGGGCCGGGCAACTTCGGTGAAGGAAAAGACCACTTTGTCGGTGGGGGTGAACTGCTGTGCCTGCTGGCCCGGCTCAATCACCTGGGCATATTTTCGTGCCGGCGGGAGGGGAGCGACGGCCGCTGGTTGAGCCGAAGGGGCAAATTGCTGGGCGGGTTCCTGTGCCAGGCCCAAGCCGGTAAGGATCACCGGCAATAACAGCAAACGGCGACAGCGTTGCAGAGAGTTCGTCAAAGCACCCCTTTCAGCTTCCAAGTTCGACCTACTTCCAGTCTATGCGAGCCATGGGCTGAGGGCGCAAACACGGGGCCGGGTAGTTCCTTGAGGGTTCCGGTGCGGTACTCTACCTGTGCAGACACTCCCGTGAACACAGGGCTACGAGAGAAGATGCAGGAGTGAGGGGTTATGGTTGACCAGCAGAGCCAGGGTCCGTTTGAAGACAAGGGCAAGAGCCGCTTTGAAAATTTCGGCAAGAGGGTGGACGAGCGCTTCAGTCAGGGTTTGCCGAAAGTTGAAGAAGAAGTGAAAAAGGTGATCGCCTTTCTCAACGATCAAGTGGTGCCTCGGCTACGGCAGGATTCCTCGCAGGCGCTGCACGCTGCGGCGGATCGATTGCGCAAATTGGCCGAACAGCTCGACGACGGCCCCGGCAGCGGAGCGCGCTAAGGTGTCGCGGGCAACCGGTGGGTGCCGCCAGGTGCTGCGCACACTACCGCAAATTGTGCTGATGGGCGCTGTAACGGCGCTTGGTGCTGGATGTCGACATAAAGCGTCGCCGGTTGCGGTGGCTGCGCCGCCTGCGCTTAACCCGGCACCCCCGGTTAGTCCTGGTCCCCCTTCCGGCCCAATTTCCAATTCACCCGCGCCTGCGCCTCCGCCAGCCGGAGTAGCCGACAGCCAGGCAGACGCGGATTTTGTCGGCTCGCACCCGGTAATCTACAGCGAGGAGGGCTTGGCTAGCTGGTATGGCCCCCCTTATGACAAGCGGCGGGGCGCAAACGGCGAGATCTTCAACAAGGACGCGTTGACGGCCGCTCACCGAACGCTTCCTATGAATTCCCTGATTAAGGTCACGAACCTGTCCACCGGGCAATCGGCGGTTTTACGGATTACCGATCGCGGACCGTTTGTTCCCGATCGAATGCTGGATCTATCCCTGGCATCCGCCAAAGCGATTGGGGTGTGGCGACCTGGCGTGGCCAAGGTGCGGGTAGAAGTGTTCGCCGCTCCGTCTCCTCTGGACCACGGCGGCCGGTGGTGCGTGCAGGTGGGTGCGTTCAAGAGTGAAAAGGGAGCGTATAAGCTGCGTGACCAACTCATGCACAAATACCGTACGGCGAACGTGATCGAGTTCACCGGGCCTACCGGGCATTGGGTGCGGATTCGTCCGCTGGGGGACGATAAGGGACGAGCCGTTGAGATTGCTCATGAGCTTGAGCCGAGTGAGGGCGAGGCGTATCTGGTGCGGCTTGATTGAGGGTGGGGTTAGAAAAACATTTCCATGACGGGTCCATTGAACTGCAGATCTTCCCCTGCGTCCAAAGATTCCCCATATCCTGCTTAGCGCTTTGCTTTGTATCAGGGCACGACTTTAGTCGTGCCGGAAAGAGATAAAACAACGTTGGGCTTCAGCCCCTGTGGTGTTTTTGGACCAGTCAGGAGTGGCAGGGGCTAAAGCCCGGGTCATTCTGGACCGGTAACGGCACGACTAAAGTCGTGCCCTGATACAAAGCAAAGCGCTAAGCAGGATATGGGGAACCTTTGGACGTATTGGAGAGATTTGCGGTTTGTTTTGTTTCTTGTGGGGAGAGCTATTGATGGTGGCGTTGCTCACTGCTATTCCGAAGCTGGTTTATTCACTGCCCCCCGGTGAGTTAGAACGCGCCCGTTCGCTCTACCATTGGCGGACCGGTCTTGATTTCGGCTCAACGCTTTGGAGTGTCCTGGTTCTACTGGCCTTGCTGAACTTTCGCTGGGCCGCGAGCCTCGGCGCGTGGGCAGCTTCGGTCACCGCGAAACCGTGGATGCAAGGGCTTTGCTTCGCCCCGGTGTTTCTCCTGCTGCTCACGCTGTTCGACTTGCCAATCGCTATCCTGCGGCACGACATCTCGCTCAGCTACGGTCAATCGATCCAGAGTTGGGGCAGCTGGTTTGTCGACTGGGGCAAGGCACTCATGCTCGATCTGATTTCCGGAACCGTGGTGCTTTCCGTGCTCTTCATGCTCATCCGAAAATCGCGCCGGTGGTGGCTCTGGTTATGGGTGGTGTCGCTGCCGATGCAGGTCCTGGTTGTCTTCGTGCTACCGCTGGTGGTCGATCCCATGTTCAATCATTTCGAGCCCCTGGCACAGACCAATCCGGCGCTGGTGCAGAAACTAGAGCAAGTCGTGGATAAGACCGGGGTTTCCATCCCGCCGGCACGAATGTTTCTAATGAATGCCAGCGAAAAGTACACCAGTTCCAATGCCTACGTCACCGGTTTTGGTTCGTCACGGCGCGTGGTGGTGTGGGACAACACGATCAAGCATTCTCCTCCAGATGAAATTCTGTTGGTCTTCGGCCACGAGCTTGGCCATTACGTGCTGCACCATATCGAGCGCGGCCTGGCTATCGGAGCAGTCCTGTCTTTCTTCTTTTTATGGATCGGATCTCGCCTGGCACGCTTCCTGGTCTTGCGCTACGGTCTGCGCTGGCATATCGCATCGCTCGAAGACTGGGGAGCGACGGCCGTCTTGTTGCTGGTGCTGACGATCCTGACCTTTGTTGCCGAACCGATCGGCAACAGTATCAGCCGCGCACAAGAGCACCAGGCGGATGTCTTCGGCAGTGAGGTGGTGCGTGGCATCGTGGCGGAGCCGCAAAGGGTAGGCGCACAGTCGTTCCAGCGCCTGGGGGAAGAATCGCTCGAGTATCCTTACCCATCGCCTTTCGTAGTTTTCTGGACCTATACTCATCCGCCGATTGCCGAACGGGAGGCATTCGCCGCAAACTACGCTCCCTGGCGGCAAGGCGCCCAGCCCCGGTATTTCAGCAAGTAGGATGGTTACGTATGGCCTGTTTATTCTGCAAAATTGTTGCCGGGGAGATTCCTTCGAAGAAGGTGTTTGAAGACGATCTTACCTATGCATTTAGAGATATCCACCCGCAGGCGCCCACGCATGTCCTGGTGGTGCCGCGCAAACACATTGCATCCCTGGCGGAGACGAGTGATGCAGATCAGGAATTGCTGGGTTATCTGCATTTGGTCGCGGCGCGAATCGCCCGGAGTGAGGGATTGGCGAATGGGTTTCGCACGGTGATCAATACCGGGCCCGATGGGGGCCAGACGGTTGATCACCTTCACGTGCATTTGCTTGGCGGACGCGGGATGGGTTGGCCTCCGGGTTAAGGTCCCCGCGATTTTCGTAACTAAGATTGAGCTTTATTGGTTGTCGAAAACATTTCCAAGAAGGGTCCGCGGAACTGCAGATCCCTCCACTGCGCTACGCTCCGGTCGGGATGACAAAGGGGGGCGTGGCGCGTCCATCGAAGATGGAATAGTGGCTGAGGGGTCGGAAGGCCATACGCGTGGCCTTGTAGGGTTGACCAGCAGGTCCCTCCACTACGCTCCCCCGGATTTCCTGTGGAACTTAGTGGCGTTGGTCCACTTCATACGCCTTTCCCTTACAGAAAGGCGCACACGCGGACTTGTCTAGTGCTGCGCGGCAGGAAATCCGGGTACGCTCCGGTCGGGATGATACTTCATTAGAGCGACGGGAAGTCGCGACGATCATTCATCGGGCAGCAGAGAGGCGGGAGATCGGATGTGTATCCGATCTCCGAGGGCCAGGATTGCTTAGGCTTCTACGGCTTCGATCTCTGCGTCAAGCCCGTGACGCCGGAGCAGATTTGGCAGGTTTTGCGAAAAGGCGGAGCGCGGCATGACCATGTCACAACCGGCTTCCATGGCCTTTGCCTTCAGGTCGCCTTGCAGGTGAGAGAGGAAACCGATCACTGAGGTGCCCCGCTTCATCTTGCTCTTGAGACGGGGGATCAGCGTGAGGGGTTTGGCGCCGACGTTGTTCAAATCAAAGACGATCAGCGAGGGACGGCTTCCCTCCGGCACATCCGCAAGACGGGACACGATGTCCTTGTCAGCCTTGACAAAGGCTACCTTCACGCCTATCTTTCGCGCCGTCTCCTGAATCTTGGCAAGGAAGAAGAGATCTTCGATGAAGCAGTAAATGCGCACCGGAGCGTCCTCGCGGAGCGGGGCCACGACAGACTCCCTGGGCACAGGTTCTGCAAAGTGGCCATTTTGGTAGTGACCATTCTGGCCGTTGCCACGGAACTCGGCCGCGGCGTAGGGAGCATCCGCCGTGTTTCCGTTCACCACGCGATAGCTGTGATCCATGGGGCCGACAAATGTCTGCTGGCGACGCTGCTTGCCCTTGCGCCGACCACCGCCATTGCCGCCGTTGTTGACCGCCCCGTGGGGACTGCCATTGCCGTTCTTGGCAGTGAAGCGGTTTTGGCCGGAAGACTTGGGCTTAGCCGCCTTTTTGGGCGGATGGGACTGGCCAGTCCCTGGACCCGGCTCAGCGCCGGCCTTTGCCTGATTGTTCGAATATCCTTTACGTCTGCGGCGCCGGCGACGATGCCCTTGCCCTTCACTTTGTCCCGCAGGCTGGGCCTGATTAGGCTGAGCCAAGGGTTGGTTTTGCTCTGTCATGCATGCACATCCCGGTGCGTTGGCAATTCTTGCAGCTTCCTCTGGTAAAGCCATCCCCAGACCGGGGAAGGCAGAGCTTCGCTGCAACTCATGTTTCCACTTGGTTGATGGCCAGAGGCCATGTCCCACGCACTCAAAAGGAACTTTTCCAAAAGATTACGGTTTGGGGTGGAACCTATGGTTTGATCTCTCAAACAAACTACTGGTGTTGTCTGTACCGCTATTGATTGACCCAGCGACGAACATCACTATTTGGGCCAGCAGGTGCGACGCGGCAGAAAAACCCTATTGACTCTCGAGAATTGCGGCGAGCCTGGCTCACTTAGGAGTACTGGCTTCAGCCGCTCGATAGGCAAAACCGATAATACACAGAGAGTGCACCCAAGAGCAAGTGCTATTCGGAGAGCTAAGGTCCCAGTAGTAAGAACAATCGTGTTACGGGGGAGTCACACAGGAGAACCAGCAGTAATGAGTACCTTTAAAATGGAAAAGCCACGATTGAGTGGCTTTTCTGATGGCCAATCACTGGCCTCCCAAGGGTCCCCCGCGAAACCTGGTCCGCGGGATGTAAAGCTCCGGTTTGCGGCTGGTCCCGGTAGAACCTGGGCTCTGCTCGCCGGATCTGAGGCGCCGGACTCGCTCTACAAGGCGAGCCACGTGCGTCGCTGGCTGTCTTTCTAATAGCAGTTTACGTGCCGTTTACCATGTTACCTGTTATCAGATAGTTAGCTCAGACCTCGGTCTCACAGTGTCCGGTTTATGGAAGCCTTTCCGGAAGAATGATTCTGGAATTCATAGAAACCTAGCGCTGGCAGTGAGGACAATAGTGCGTTCCGCGCCCGGCCAGGAGCATGCGCCGAATCGGAGTCCTGCATACCAGGCAGGGCTGTCCGGTGCGCATGTAGACGCGATGCTCGAGTTGGAAGAAGCCTTCCATACCGGCCGCGTCCACATAATCAGAAACAGACGACCCACCCAGCGAGATTGCCTCTGCGAGGACGCTCTGCACGCTGGCATGGAGGCGTTCCAATTCGGCTCGTTTCAGCCGGGACGCCATTCTGCGAGGGCGGATGCCGGCGCGGAACAGACTTTCATCGGCATAAATATTTCCCACGCCCTGGAGCAGTTTCTGGTTCAGCAGCGCCGCCTTAATGGATGTACGGCGGGACCGGAAGAGGGCGGCAAACTCCTCCTGAGAAATCTTGAGAGGCTCAAGGCCTGTGCCTGCAAAGCGGGTCGTCTTCTTGGTGGGGAGGCCGTGCAGTTCCATGCGGCCGAAGCGCCTGGGGTCTACAAAGCGGAGTTCCCTGCCCGAAGCGAGATGCAGGACGCCATGCGTGTGACGCGGAACGGGCGTTTCGGGATCGGCGACCAGCAGGCGGCCGGTCATACCCAGGTGAACGATCCATTGCAAGCCAGGCGTAGAGCCTTCCCCGAGATCGAAGACAATGTGTTTGCCCACACGGTGGACGTGGTCGATGCGCCGGCCCGGTAGCTCGGCGGCCATGAGCCGGGGAGAGGTCTTGAACGGCTCTGGTTTTTCGCTGAACCAGGTGTTTTCGATGCGGTCCCCCCGCAGACGCTCATCGACTCCGCGCGCAATGGTTTCAACCTCAGGCAGTTCCGGCATGGTTCCCTGTCTGTCATTGTCGCAGAGGCTTGGCCGGCACCCCGCCGCGTTATATGATCAAGAGTCGGAACCGGTCGCGCCGCCGCGCCAGACTGGTCTGCAACATTTCCAAGCCAACCCCTTCGCAGGTTTAAAGATTTTGGATCAAAAGGCCGAACCGGCAGGGGAAGAGTGCGTCACACGAAATTGATTGGAGTTCATGCGAGCCAAGACTGCGGTAGTACTAGGTGCCCAATGGGGCGATGAGGGTAAGGGAAAGATCGTCGATGTTCTTTCCGACAGATTTGCAGTCGTCGCGCGGTACGCCGGCGGCCACAACGCCGGCCACACGGTCATCATTCGGGGACAGAAGTTCGTTCTGCAACTGGTGCCATGCGGGGTTTTGCGGCCCGATTGCCGTGCCGTGATCGGCAACGGCGTGGTGCTCGACCCGCTGGCCTTCCTTAAGGAAATCGGCAAGCTTCGCGAGCTGGGAGTGAACGTCGACGAGCAGCTTTTTGTTTCCAATCGCGCCCAGGTGATCCTTCCCTACCATCGCATGATCGAGCTGGCATCGGAGAATGCTCCCGGTCGGCAGAAGATCGGCACCACCAGCCGCGGCATTGGTCCCGCGTATGAAGATAAGATGCATCGCAGTGGGCTGCGCGTGATTGATCTGCTCAATCGAAGCCTGCTCAAGACACACATCGAAAACGCGTGCAATGAGAAGAATGCGGTGGCACACGCGCTTTTCGGGACGGATCCACTGGACCCGATCAAGATGTACGACGAATACGCGGAGGCGGCGGAGCGTGTTCGGCCGTTCGTTACCGACACGGAGAGGCTGCTGAACGACGCCATCCGCGAGGGTAAGAGCGTCATGTTTGAAGGCGCCCAGGGCACCATGCTGGACATTGATCACGGCACGTATCCGTTTGTGACCTCTTCCTCGGCCACTGCCGGAGGCGCGGTGATCGGTACGGGTGTTGGGCCGACCATGATCGGCACGGTGATCGGCGTGACCAAGGCTTATGTGACGCGGGTGGGCGAGGGTCCCTTCCCGACCGAGATCTGGGGCGAGACCAGCGACCTGCTGCGGGCTCGCGGGCAGGAGTACGGGGCGGTTACCGGGCGGCCGCGCCGCTGCGGCTGGCTCGATCTGCCCCTGTTGCGGTATGCAAACGAAATCAACGGCACGGAATGGCTGGTGGTGACCAAGCTGGATGTGCTGGACAGCCTGGCAGAGATCCCGATCTGCACCGGCTATCGCATTGAGGGCAAGAACAGTGACACCATCCCGGCGGATGTGAGCGGCTTTGAAAAGATTGAGCCGGTTTATACCAAGCTTGAGGGATGGCAGACATCGACCGAAGGCATCTCCGACTTTGAGCAGCTACCTAAGGCGGCGCAGAAATACCTTCGTTTTCTGGAAGCGGAGTCGGGCGCACACATCGGGATGGTGTCGACTGGCCCAGACCGGGAGCAAACCATGATCCTTCCCGGATTCTCCGCTGCGCTGGACTGGATGCACTCGGTTTGATCGGATAGATTATAGGCACCATGGTCAGCTATATCGTACGCATGCGATTCGCCGCCGAAGAACGTGAAAATGTTAGCGATATTCTGCGCCAGTTAGCCCTCGCGTCACGCCAGGAGCCGGGCTGTGTCTACTTTGTCCCGCATACCGTCGAGGACGACCCAACCACGGTGGTGATCTATGAGCAATACAAGGACCGGGCAGCGAGTGAACTCCATCGCACCACTCCTCATTTCAAGAAGTTCGTCGTTGGCGGGCTTTATCAGTTGATGCGGGAGCGAGAGGTGGAGAATTTGACCGCAGTGGTCTAGATTGACAGCTCCCGGGGCGGGTTCCCCATCCAATGCACGTGGCATTGCGTTCAACCCCGAAAACTGTCACTCTGGAGTTTCAATTTTGACTGGTTATCCGGACGCGGACTAACATCCGATACGCTATGGGCGCTCATTCCGAGCATCGTTGGCTGTTTCCCACGGTCGGCAGACTGTCCCTTGTCCTTATATTGCTCTGCGGGGCTGGCAATCAGGCCCATGCCGGTTTTCCCCACCATGACAGCGCCCATAAGGAAATCGAAGGACTCGAACTGGACTGGCGGCAGGCCCAGCTGACCAATAACGTCTCGGTCGTCGATCGACTGTTGGCTGATGACTATCTGGGGATAAGCGCCAATGGCACCCTGGAGACCAAGGCGGATGAACTCACCCGCAGGCGCAGTGGAACTCTCCACATCACACAGCTCGATCTAAGCGATATCAAGGTAAGGATTTACGGGGACACTGCCGTCGTCACATCGAAGGCCGATGTGGTGGGGAAGAATGGCGATCGCGATATCAGCGGACGATTCCGGTATACACGGGTTTATAGCAATCGGGACGGTCAGTGGCGAATCGTGAGCTTTGAGGCCAGCCGGATTTCGGGCAATCCTGAGGAAGACAAGAAGTAGGAATTACGAGCGATCCCATCCACTTTTGTCCCTTCCACAAAGCGTGGGGTGCCCCATATCTCGCTGGTTTTTCGCGAGATGTGGGAGACCACAGCGCTCCACGTGCTTCCTTCCAGGGTCGGGAAAAAGGTTGAGGTTCGTGGTATCCCACATCTCGCGAAAAACCAGCGAGATATGGGGCACCCCACGCTTTGTGGAAGGGACAAAAGTGGATGGGATCGATCCTAGCGCGCGGCCAGGATGGCGTCGGCTATGGATGCGGCTTCTCGGGTCGAACGCACGTCGTGAACCCTTACCAGATGGGCTCCGGCCAGAATGGCGGCGGTTGCGGCTGCCAGGGAGGCGTCTCTCCGGCGGTCGACCGGCACATCCACTCCGTTATTGAGGCGGCCCAGGGTTCTGCCCAGAAAGCCTTTGCGAGAGGGGCCGGCAAGCAGTGGTTGTCCCAGGCTTCCTAGTCCTTCCAAGCCCGCAAGCAAGGAATAGTTCTGGTCGTAGAGGATGCCAAAACCAAAGCCCGGGTCGAGGACTATCTGCTGCCGCTCGATTCCCGCTTCCGCCGCTTGCTGTAGCCGCTGAGCCAATGCCTGGCGGACATGGGGCAGGATTTGCTTCGGATCCAAAGCGGGGAGCGAACTCCACTCCTCCGGCCGGCCGCGAGTGTGCATCAGGACCACTCCGCAGCGGGCGGCTACACAGACTTGGGACATTGCTTCATCCCAGAGAAATCCGCTCACATCGTTGACGATCTCGGCTCCGGCGTCCAGGGCAGCGGCGGCGGTCTGCGATTTATAGGTATCGATGGAGAGTATTGCCTGCGGATGATGGCGCAGGATGCCTTTGAGCACGGGGAGCATGCGGTCGATCTCCTCCCGGGCGCCCACTGGCTTGCGCTTTCCCGGCCGCGTGGATTCGCCCCCGATGTCAACGATGTCGGCCCCCTGCTCGAACATGGCGAGGGCGTGCTCGATCGCAGCGGCGGGCGTGCTGAAGGCGCCGGCGTCAGAAAAGGAGTCGGGAGTGGTATTCAGCACTCCCATGACCACGGTCCGCTCGCCCAGGGGCAGGGATCGAGTGCGCAGCTTCCAGTCGCAGCGAGAACGTACGGCAAAGGACATCTTCTGCCATTCTAGTGAGGTACACTCCGCGAAGACATGCCACCGAGCTCTCCCTATCTCAGCCTGTTGCTGCTTGGCGCCATGCTTTCTCCTGCGCCCCGGCCGAAACACAAGGTGGTGCCCCTGCCTCTGGCGGTTGGGCGCATTCTTGCCGATCCCTCTGTGAGCCAGGCGCACTGGGGCGTGTCTGTCGTCGCGCTTAGCGGGAACCCAATCTACAAGCTCAATGACAACCAGTACTTCAACCCGGCGTCCAACGCCAAGATGTTCACCACCGCGACGGCTTACGCCCTTTTACCCAGCGGCCTTACCTTCACCACGCTGGTCTCAGCGACTGCGCCGGTCGGCAGCGCAGGAGAGGTTGGGGGCGATATCACCATTTTTGGGGTGGGTGATCCGAATATTTCCGGACGCACCATGCCCTTTGGCCTGAAGACGGAACGTACCGGGCCGCCACTTGCGGCACTGGAGGATATGGCCGACCAGATCGTGCGCCACGGGGTGCACTCGGTGACGGGAGATATCGTGGGCGACGACACCTGGTTTGTCTACGAACGCTATGGGGCCGGCTGGAGCTGGGATGATCTGCAATGGGGTTATGGGGCACCGGTTTCCGCCTTGAGCGTGAACGATAATGAGGTTTATCTCAACGCCATGCCGGCGGCGCAGGTGGGAAACACCGCGGTCGTTTCCTGGCTACCGGCGACACCCTACTACGCAGTCGAGAACTCGCTGACCACCAGCCCTCCGGGCGACCCGGGCAAGCCTGGGGTGGAGCGCTCTCCGGGCTCCATGACGGTGCGGATCTTCGGTCTTACCCCGCTGGGCCAACAAGGCCTGCACACTGCCCTGGCGATCGAGGATCCGGCGGAGTACGCGGCCAAGGCACTGCGGGGAATGCTGCTGGCGCGTGGGGTACAGGTCAACGGCAAAGCGCGAGCGCAACATCGCCCGCCAGTAGACACCAGTGACTTTCTGGCGGCGCAGCAAGTGCCGGTCGCGCTTCATCCCATTACCATCGAAACGGTTCAGTCGGCCGCCGCCGGGCCGGTCGTGCTCGCCTCGCATGTCTCGCCGCCACTGGGTGACGACCTGGTGGTGACGAACAAGGTCAGCCAGAATTTGCATGCCGAGATCACGCTCAGGACGCTGGGCAAGTTCGAAAGCTCGGATGGATCCCTGCTCGAGGGTACGCGGGTGGTGCGGCAGTTTCTTATCTCCGCCGGGGTCGCCCCCACGGACTTCGTCCTTTATGACGGTTGCGGGCTTTCGATCCAGGATTTGGCCACGCCGCGGGCCTTTACCACGTTGCTTGCCTATGCGGCACGGCAGAGTTGGGGTGACGCATTCCGCAGTTCTTTCCCGGTCGGGGGTGTGGACGGCTCTCTCTCTGGCCGGTTCAAGCAACGGGAGGTCGACGGCAAAGTTTTCGCCAAGACGGGGACGCTGGGAGAAGCGCGCGCGCTGAGCGGCTACGTGGTGACAGCCAGCGGCCAGACCGTCGCCTTCTCTATTATGTGCACCGATCACAACCCCTCCGGTTCGGCGGACCGCGCGGCGATGGACAAGATCGTGGCCGCGATCGCGGGGGCTAATTAAGCCATTGAGAAGCTCCCCGTTGAGATTCGTGGTATCCCAGGGTTTTGTGGCAGGTTTGATTTCTGGATTGGTGTTGGTATTGGGATGTCATCAGCTGACACCTTCCAAGCCACTGAACGAGCTCACACCGCAAGAAGCCGCAGGACACCAGATCTTCGTGAGCCAGTGTTCCAGTTGCCACTACGCCAACACGGAAAAGGGCCTGAACGGTCCGGGACTCGAAGGCCTGTTTCGCAAGCCTTACCTGCCCAGCGGCGGGGCGGCGAATGATGCCCGGGTCGAGGCGGTGATTGTGCGGGGCAGAAACATGATGCCTGCCCTGGGCAATACACTGTCTGATCAGCAACTGGAAGACCTGATGGCCTACCTGCACACGCTATGACCGACCGCAAGCTACCGCTGCCTGGCATGGCGGCGATCTCACTCTGGATGCTGGCGCTGGCCCTGATGGGCGTGGCGGGGGTGCTGACCGGCCACTATCCGGCTGGAGGGCCCCGGGTCGGCATCCTGATCCTGTGTACTGTTTTTGCCCTCGCCGGGCTGGGACTGATGCGTCTGCGCAAATGGGGATGGGCGCTTACCCTGGGGGCGGTTTTCTGCTCCATGTGTTTCGGGTGCTATAGCCTCTTCCGGTTTCACCAGACCCAATGGGTGGTCATGGTTGTGATCGACCTGGTGTTTTTTCTTTACCTGGTGCGATCCGAGGTTATCGGGAGGCTTCGCTAGCCACGATACAATTGGACCAGCGTGCTTGACCTTGTTCAGATCGACGCGGGCCCACGCCGTCCCGCCCCCAAGCCCGCCTGGCTCAAGGCACGTGCGCCAGTGGGCGAAAACTATCATGAGCTGAAGAGTCTTGCGCGGTCGCTCAACCTGCATACGGTGTGCGAGTCGGCCCACTGCCCGAATATCGGCGAGTGCTGGAATCAGCGCACCGCAACTTTCATGATGCTGGGCAACACGTGTACCCGCCGATGCGGCTTCTGCGCCGTACCCAAAGGCCGGCCGGATCCCATCGACTTCGATGAACCTCGCCGGGTGGCCGAAGCGGTGGCCAAGCTCGAGTTGAAACATGCAGTGATCACCAGCGTGAATCGTGACGACGATATTGTTGGCGGGGCACGCGCCTTTGCCATGGTGATCGCGGAGATCCGGCGCCAGGCACCTGGCTGCCAAGTGGAAGTGCTTATCCCGGATTTTCAAGGCCAGGAAGAGGCGATCCGCATCGTGGTCGAAGCCCAACCGAAGATGCTGAACCACAACACCGAGTCAGTCCCGCGGCTCTACCGCGTGGTGCGCTCCGGAGCGCGTTACGAGCGGACCTTACGCTTGCTGGAGTACGCCAAGATCGTGGACCCACGCATGACGACCAAGTCTGGTGTGATGGTAGGCCTGGGCGAAGAAATGCATGAACTGCTGCAGGTGTACCGCGACCTGGCCGCGGTTGGGACCGACGTGTTGACCATTGGGCAGTACTTGCGTCCATCCAAAGATCATCTGCCAATGGCACGCTATTACACGCCGGAGGAGTTCGCATTCATGCGTGAAGAGGCTCTGGGCATGGGATTCCGCCACGTGGAGTCAGGCCCGCTGGTGCGGTCTTCGTACCATGCGCGCGAGCAGGCGATGTCGATCTAATTTCGGGAGAAGAAGAAAATGGCAGTCTCGGTTATGGGGGGTATTCCCGCATTGAAGGAAATCCAGCAGCAGCTGAAGACGCGGATGGAGAAGGCGGTCGACGATTTCCGCGCTAATCTCGCATCAACCCGCACCGGCCGCGCTTCCGTGCACATGCTCGACCAAGTCAAGGTCCCCTACTATGGCAGCGATATGCCACTCAACCAGGTGGCGCAGGTGACCGCTCCTGAGGCCAACATGATCCTGATCCAGCCCTGGGACCCCAGTATCCTGGGCGATATCGAGAAGGCGCTGCGGGCATCCGATTTGGGGTTCAATCCACAGAATGACGGCAAGATCGTACGCATTCCGATCCCTCCGATGACGGAGGAACGGCGGCGTGAGGTAGTCAAGCATCTGAATAAGACGCTCGAAGACCATCGCACCGCTGTGCGCAACATTCGTCGCGACGGCAACGAGTTGATCAAGAAGGCGGCTAAGGACAAGAAGATCTCCGAGGATGAGGAGAAGAGGTCGCTCGAGGAAATTCAGAAGCTCACCGACGATGAGATCAGACGGATGGAAGAGATGTGCCGCAACAAGGAAAGAGAAGTACTGCAGATCTGACGTGCGGTTAGCTGGTGCGGCTGCTGTGATCCAAAATAATCTTCCAGCCCTGCGCGTCCTTCTTTAATAGGAGGGAGAAAATTCCGTCGGCATTGCCGCCTCCCGCGGTGGTCCGCTCCAGGTGAAAATTGCCGGTAGCCGTGGCGTAATTGGCATCCAGCATGCGGATTGCGAGATGGGAGAAGGTTAGTTTGCCCATTGCCGCGGGGGTGGTGTAGAGCTTCTTGTAGCGATCGCGGATGGTGGCGTAGCCGTACTGCACGGTTTGGCCCACGAAGGTGGTGTTGGGGGAGTCTTCGTAGCCCCTCATGAAGGCATCTACATCGCCGCGATTCCAATCGGTGGTTTGTCGGTCCAGCAAGTGGCGAATGGCGGTTTCTGCCGATGTTTGTGCACGGGATGAGGCCACCAGGGTCACGACGAAAACCAGCAGAAGAGCACGTTTCTTCATCGACTTTTTCTCATTGACTCAAGATAAAACATGTGGACCGTGTTCATCGCCCTCGGCTGAAACGCAATGGTTGGGGCTTCGCCCCATCTTATTCGTCCCACGTACGCTTGGGCGAACGTGGGGCACCCGATGGTTCTCCGATACTGTTGTTGGCCCGATGGTCTGCGTTAAAGACAGATCTTACACTTGGAAATCGCTACAATGAGGTATGCCCCCTACGAGAACGGTCCGCGCGGTTTGTTCTCATGATTGCCCGGATACCTGCGCGGTTCTTGTGACTGTCGACGAGGTCGGTAAGGCTACCCGAGTGCAAGGGGATCCGGCGCATCCGGTGACGCGTGGTTTTCTTTGCGCTAAAGTCACCAAATATCTGGATCGGGTTTATTCTCCTTCCCGGCTGTTGCACCCTATGCGACGACGGCCGGGTGTGCCGAAGGGGAAGATGGCTTATGGGCGCGAGGATGAGGTCTTTGAGCGTATCGGCTGGGATGAGGCTCTGGACCTGATCGCAGAACGACTGAAGCGAGTTGCCGAGGAGCACGGTCCGGAGTCGATTCTGCCCTATTCCTATGCCGGGAATATGGGGGTGCTCGGCTATGGGTCGATGGATCGCCGGTTCTTTCACCGGCTCGGCGCCTCGCAGCTCGATCGCACCATTTGTGCCACTGCCGGCGGCGATGCGCTGAAATCGGTCTATGGGAAAAAGCTCGGCACTGCCCCGGAAGACTTCCGCCATGCGAGGTACATCATCGCGTGGGGCGCGAATATCCACGGCAACAACGTTCACCTCTGGCCCTTTGTTGAGGAAGCACGGCGCAACGGCGCGCAGCTGGTCGTAATCGACCCCTACCGCACGCGCACTGCGCGAGTCGCGGACTGGCACATCCCCATTCAGCCGGGCACGGATACGGCGTTGGCCCTGGGACTGATGCGCATCCTCATCGAGGAAGGTTTGTACGACCAGGGTTACGTGGCGCAACACACGCACGGATTTGAGGCGCTTCGGGAACATGTTCAGCCCTATACGCCGGAGCATGTCGCCAGCTTGACCGGGATCGCGGCAGACGATATCGAGCGCCTAGCCCACGAGTATGGAAGCAGCGTGCCGGCCGTCATCCGCTTGAACTACGGTATTCAGCGGTCGCAGAACGGCGGGGCAGCCGTACGCGCTGTTTGCATGCTGCCCGCCCTGATCGGAGCGTGGAAGCACCGCGGAGGGGGACTGCAGCTTTCCCTTGGCGGAGCGTTCGAATTCGACTCCCCGGCTCTGGAAAGACCCGATCTGATGCTGGCCAGCCCGCTCCGGCGTCCGGCACGGATTGTCAACATGTCGCAGTTCGGTCAAGCGCTCACCGAGCTCGACTCCCCGCCGGTCAAAGCGCTGTTCGTCTACAACTCGAACCCGGCGGCCATTGCTCCCAACCAAAATGCGGTGATGCGGGGTCTAATGCGCAGGGACCTATTCACCGTGGTTCACGAGCAGTTCTTCACCGACACGACTGATTACGCCGATATCGTGCTGCCAGCCACCACCTTCCTGGAGCACAAAGACTTTCAGGGAGCGTATGGTCACTACTTTCTGCAGCTGTCAGAGCAGGCGATCGCACCGCTGGGCGAGGCACAGTCGAACATCTGGCTGTTCAGCCAACTGGCTCCACGCATGGGCTTCACCGAGCCCTGCTTCCGGGACAGCGTCGACGATCTGATCGCGCAGGCGCTCGGAGGGCGTGCGGAGGAGTTGCAAGAGAAGAAGAGCATCCATATGCAGTGCGAAGCAGAGCAGCTGGCTAATGGCGTCTTTGACACACCCAGCGGCAAGATTGAGTTTTATTCGAGCGCGCTGGCAGCGCAGGGAATCGATCCCCTGCCTACCTTTCACCCACCCGACGAATCGCGCCGGGGCGTGGATGCACACACGTTTCCGTTGGAGTTTTTGCCGCGCAAGGCCGACAACTATATGAACTCGACCTTCGCCAACCTGCCCAGCCACCAGAAGATGGAATCGCCCGGTCTGGCGATGATGCATGCCAGCGACGCCAGCGCCCGGCAGATCTGCGAGGCCGACTGGGTGGAAATATACAATGCCCGCGGAAGAATACGCCTGCGTGCGCGCATCGATGGCAGCGTGCCGGCTGGAGTGGTCGCCGCCAGTCTCAACTGGAACAAGCTGTCGACCGGGGGAAATAATATAAACGCTCTTACTTCCGAGCGTCTAACTGATATAGGCCGCGGGCCGACGTTTTACTCGACCCTGGTGGAAGTTCGAAAGCTCAACCCGGAAGAAGCGCAAAACCTCTTCCCTCCGATAGACTAAGAACACCTGCTCCAAGCGTGAGATAGACAATGCCGTTTCCAGCGGGTTTCCAGTGTGCGGGCTGTGGAGAGTGGAATGAGATCGTGGTGGACGAGTCTGCCGGTGGACGGCAGCAGTATGTGGAAGACTGCCAGGTCTGTTGCAAGCCAAACCTCCTCTCGGTCTCGTGGGATTGCGCACTGGGCGAATATTTTGCTTGCGGTGAACTGGAGAGTTAATGGGGTTGGGGTGTCGAAGCTGAGTGGATCTCCGGGATGGTAGGCGGCGTGAGAAACCAATCCTCGGAGTTGGGGAGTACCCCTTCCGTCACATATAATCGCCTTTTCCTCAAGCAGGATCCGATCTTCAGCAGTGAGGGTGTGCCTATTCTTCGCGTCGTGTCAGGGAGCCTTCGCTCCCGGTTTCATCAAAACCAACCTGCACGGTTTTTTTTCTGGATGTGCAGGATCTTGGGCTTGCTTCTCTTTTGCGGTTCCAGTCTGATGGCCTGGGCTCAGCAGGACGTCGCCCCGCCAGCCGGGGGTGCGAACGTAATCTATCTAATCCGGGTGATCGGCAACCGGAAAATTCCCCGAGAGACAGTGCTGGCGCGGCTGTTCACCCATCAGGGAGATACCTACGATCCGGCGACCATCGAGCGAGATTTCAACTCACTGTGGAACACCGGATACTTCGAGAACCTGCAGATTGCCCGGGAGGATACCCCCAAGGGCATCATTCTCGATGTGATCGTGAAAGAAAAGCCAACCATACGCGAGATTAATTACAAGGGGCTGAACTCGGTCTCAACCTCAGACGTTCTGGACCGGTTCAAGAAAGAGCATGTCACCGGGTTTTCGGTGGAAAGCCCCTATGATCCGACGCGGCTGGCCCGGGCCATCGATGTGATCCGTGCCCTGCTGGCGGAGCACGGACATCAGTTCGCGACGGTCAAGCCGGACGTCAAGACCATTCCGCCCTCTTCGGTGTCGATCACGTTCAACATCAAGGAAGGCCCGACGGTCAAGGTGGGGAATATCACCTTCACCGGAAACCGCAATGTGCCTTCGCGCGACCTGCGCGCGGCGATGAGGAATTTGCGGCCGATTGGGATTCCGCACTCGATTTTCCTGGAGAACATCTTCGCCCGGACCTACGATGCCAGCAAACTCGAGGAAGATACGGAGAGGGTTCGCCGGGCGCTGCAGGACCGGGGCTATTTCAGGGCAGGGGTTGCCGATCCCATTACCCACATCCGGAATGAAGGCGGCCTCTCGTTCTTCACTTTCCGCCCACGTCAGGGCAAGCGCATCGACATCCGTATCCCAGTCGAGGAGGGGGAGCGCTACCGTCTGGGTCACATTACCTTCACCGGGAACACGCATGTGCCGAACGTCAAAGCACTGCGCGCCCAGTTCCCGACCAAGGACGGTGAGTATTTCAATGCCACCGCCGTGGGTAAGGGTCTGGAGAATCTGCGCAAGGCTTACGGTTCGCTGGGCTACATCAACTTCACCGCGGTGCCGACTCCGCAGCCCGATGACGCCAAGCACGTGGTCAACCTGCTTATCGAGTGCGATGAGGGTAAGGCTTTTACGGTCTCGCGCATCGAGTTCCAGGGCAACACCATCACCCGCGACCGGGTTATCCGGCGCGAGTTGCTGATCGAAGAAGGCGCGCCGTACAACAGCAATCTTTGGGAAGCCAGCCTGCTCCATTTGAATCAACTGGACTACTTCGACCCGCTGAAGGTCGATCAGGATACGGAGACCCACCCGGACGACCAGACGGGCACCGTTTCGCTCCTGCTCAAAGTGCACGAGAAGGGCAAGAACTCAATCGCCCTGAATGGCGGTGTGAGCGGTCTTTCCGGTACGTTCCTCGGGCTTAATTACTCCACCAATAACTTCCTGGGGTTGGGCGAAACTCTGAGTCTGCAGGGCAACCTCGGCAACCTGGCACGCAGTGTGGTCTTCGCGTTCAATGAACCCTACCTGCGCAATAAGCCGGTGAGCGTGGGATTCCAGCTGTTCTCCAGAAAGTCGGATTACAATTCCGCACGCAACTATGCTCAAGTGACCGGCCAGTCATCCAACCTGACGGCGGCCCAGCAATCGCTCACGCAGAATTACAACCAGTCTTCGACGGGGTTGAATTTCTCGGTGGCGTATCCGATACGGCGCACGTTCAAGCGGGTTGGTTTGACCTACAGTTGGGATAAGTCGACTATCACCACGTTCAGCCAGGCCTCCGCCAACCTTTTCCAGACGCTGGCCTTCCGCAGTGGCCAGATTCAGGGCCCGAATGCGCTGGAAGGCATTTACACCAGCTCGGTTTCGCTCAGCTATAGCTACAACAGGACTGGTCCATCCGTCTTCAAGCCGCGCTTCGGGACGGATATCAACGCGGCGCTCCAGGTCGCCGGTCTGTTCGGAAATGTCCGCTATTTCAGCCCGGTGGTGCAATACAAGCACTACATGGCGATGTCTGGTCTGCATCGCAACCCGGATGGACGGAACGTTCTTGCCATACGCATGCAGGCTTCTTATATCCAGGGTTACAGCGGAGATGTTGCTCCTCCGTTCGCCCGCTTCTACTCCGGCGGCGACAACGAGTTGCGCGGCTTTGATGTGCGCGCCGCAACCCCCTATGCCTTCATTCCGGTGCGGCAAAATATCACCCTCACCAACCCCGACGGCACGCCCGTACCTATCGATCCCAATAACTACACGTTGGGCAACATCACGATTCCGATTCCCATCTACCGCCCGGTCTCGGTCGGCGGCGATGTCAAGTTCACGAACAATCTTGAATACCGCATTCCCATTGCCGGACCGGTCGGCTTTGCGGTTTTCAACGACTTCGATATCACCTCGGTCGTTCGCCAATCGCAGTTGCGGCAAAGCGTGGAGGGGGCAGATCAGCTCAATTCGCCTCTCTACGGCTGCACCTCGTACTACAACGGTGCTTGCCAGGGCGGGCAGTCCATCCAGTTCATCAACCTGATCCGACCCATCTCCGGCACGAACGTAGTGCCACGCGATTCGATCGGTGGTGAAATCTCGGCGTTATTGCCGGTTGTGAACGCACCGATGCGTCTTTACTACGCGTACAACGTCGCTCGCCTGTTTGAGAATGTTCAGGGAGAGAGCCTGATCACGCGGAGCATGTTCCCGGCCGGCGGGGCGGGCGATTACACGTATAACCAGGCGATTTCAGCGTACGACTCCCTGTTGCATTTCCGGGAGCCGCGGAAGACCTTCCGATTGAGCGTCAGCACTACGTTCTAAGTTTGGGTGGTCGCCGACGAAACACATTTCCAGGAGAGGTCCGTTGACCTGCAGATCCCTCCGCTTCGCTTCGGTCGGGATGACAAAGGGGACGGTTGCGCTTCCATTCAGATTCGATCACTCGGACGATGAACAGCAGGCCCCTCCACTGCGTGCGCTACGCTCCGGTCGGGATGACACTCTGTTTGGGTCAGGAAGACCTTGTACCTAATAGGCTTTGATACCGAGATATGGGGCACCCCTTGGTTCGGGGGAAGGACAGGTCGTTAGGAGAGATTCGGAAAGCCGGCTGTTTGCTCGGGGTTGCGTTGACGCTCCTTCGGCCCACACCTATAATCACTGCTGGCCCTGTGTTTATCTCGGTCCGTGTCTCTTCTTCGCGTTTGCTGCCAGATGCGCTGGCCAGGTGACTGCAATGCAAATGCGCGTGCGGGAGACCCGCAAGCGAAGGCCCGCTTTCCGCTGAAAGACGCGGGCGATCTGGATTCAAAGATCAAAAGGAGTTCTGTATTCCGATGAAGCGTTCGTTCACACTTGTTTGCCTACTCGCATCCGCTACCGGCGTGGGCATCATTACCTCGACCAGCAGCGCGTTAGCCCAGACTCCATCCGCCCCTACCCCTGCCGATTCGACGGCCGGTCTTTCCGCGGCTCCTGCAGTTCCAACCAATGCCAAAATCGCGATCATTGCCTTTCAGCAGGCAGTGGCAGCAACCAATGAAGGGCAACGGAACTTCGCTCAACTGCGGGTGAAGTTCGAACCCAAGCAGTCTCAACTCAAATCGCAAAGCGACGAGATCGACTCACTCAAGAAACAGTTGCAGGACGCCGGTTCTACCCTAAGTGAGCCGGAACGCGACAGCCGCCTGCGGACCATCGATGAAAAGACCAAGTCGCTACAACGCTCCGCGGAAGATGCACAAAACGAGGCGAGCAGCGCGATGAACGACATGTATCAGCAGCTGGCACAAAAGGTGTATGCGGTGTTGGAGAGTTACTCGGAGCAGAATAAATTCACGCTGGTGCTGGATACCAGCGCACAGCAGACACCAGTGCTCTGGGCGCCTCCGTCCTCTGACATTACCAAGGCAGTGGTCGATGCCTATAACGCCAAGTCAGGTGTTCCTCCGCAGCCGGCAGCGGGCACGCCGAGCGCTCCGCGGCCCAGCACGACTCCAGGCCGGACGGGCGGAACCACCACACGGCCCAGCACTACCAAGCCGCCGCAGTAGAGCAATTCTATTGCACTTGCCTCGGGGCAGAATGCCTGCCCCGAGGCAAAAGAGAAGGCTGTAAAAAACTCCACTTTCACCTCTCCGAGAGAGCAAAAATGCCTGCATCACAGGTTCCCGCGGAGCTGTGGAAAAAATTGTGGAAAGCCGGGTAGGCCTTTTTCCTGCGTTCTACTGAACGAGCACAACGGTTTGGGCAGGCCTCACCAGTTGGCAGTTAAGCCTTGTGGGGTCATATGTTTACAGTTAAGCCAGCGAGTAGCGGGCCATTTGCCGCCAACCTTCATAGCACGCGCCGCCATTCACAGGTTTCCACAAATCCAAACGAACTATGACTAAGGTAACCGCTCATTTCGCCTATTTGCTTGAATCTTCGCCCACCTTGAGAACCGCGAGAAACGCCTCCTGAGGGATGTCAACTTTACCGATGCGTTTCATGCGCTTTTTACCTTCCTTTTGCTTCTCCAGGAGCTTGCGTTTTCGGCTGATGTCTCCGCCGTAACACTTGGCGAGCACATTCTTGCGCAACGGAGCGACGGTTTCCCGGGAGACGATTTTGGCTCCAATGGCGGCCTGGATTGCGACCTCAAACATCTGTCGAGGGATAAGCTCGCGCATTTTTGAAACGAGCGCTCGTCCCCGCTCGTAGGCAAAGTCGCGATGGACAATGATTGATAGCGCGTCGACCGGTTCGCCGGAGACGAGAATATCCAGCTTGACCATGGGAGACTCCCACATGCCTGCCAGTTGGTAGTCGAGCGATGCATAGCCGCGGGAGACAGATTTCAGACGGTCGTAAAAGTCCAACACGATTTCGTTGAGCGGCAACTCATAGGTCAGCATCACTCGAGTTGGGGTCATGTATTCGAAGTTTTTCTGCCGGCCGCGTTTTTCCTCTACCAACTTGAGGATGCCTCCGACGTATTCTTCGCTGGTCAGGATGGTGGCGACGATCACCGGCTCTTCGATTTTGACGATGTCGGTCGGGTCGGGCCAGCGGGATGGGTTCTCGACCTCGATGACCGCCCCGTCGGTGAGGGTAATTTTGTAGCGCACACCGGGCGCAGTAGTAATGAGATCCAGGTTGAATTCGCGCTCCAAACGCTCCTGAATAATCTCCATGTGAAGCAGGCCCAGGAAGCCACAGCGAAATCCGAATCCCAGCGCGACCGAGCTTTCGGGCTCAAAAAAGAAAGAGGAGTCGTTCAGGCGCAACTTCTCGAGGGCGTCGCGGAGCAGCGTATGCTCATGCGAGTCGACGGTGTAGAGGCCGGCAAAAACCATGGACTGAATGTCTTTGAATCCGGGCAGAGGCGCGGATGCGGGACGTGTATCGTCGGTGACGGTGTCGCCGATCTTGGTGTCGGCGACATTCTTGATGGTCGCGGAAAAAAAGCCAACCTCGCCGGCTGACAGTTGTTCAATCTCCAGCGGCTTGGGTGTGAGCACACCGACGGCTTCCACGTCGAATACCCGGCCATTGGACATGAGGCGGATCTTCATACCCTTGCGCAGAATGCCGTTGATCACCCGAGCCAACACAATCACCCCGCGATAGGGGTCGAAATGGCAATCGAAGATGAGGGCCTGCAGGGGCGCCTCCGCGTCTCCTGTTGGCGGGGGCAGGCGGCGCACGATCGCTTCCAATACGTCGGGCACGCCGAGTCCGGTTTTGGCACTCACGGGGAGCGCATCCGTCGCGTCCAGTCCGACGGTGGATTCGATCATCTCCTGGGTGCGCAAAACATCGGCGCTGGGCAGATCGATTTTGTTGATCACGGGGATCATGTCCAAGCCGTTATTGATGGCCAGATAGGCATTCGCCAGGGTCTGGGCCTCCACGCCCTGCGAGGCGTCGACCACCAGCAGAGCTCCTTCACAGCAGGCCAGGGAGCGGGAGACCTCGTAGGAGAAGTCGACGTGCCCGGGCGTATCCAACAGATTTAACTGGTACATTTCGCCATCGTGGGCGAGGTAGTTCATGCGCACGGCATGGGCTTTGATGGTGATGCCGCGCTCCCGCTCGAGATCCATCGCGTCCAGCACCTGCGCCTGCATCTCACGCGCCGTCAGGGAGCCGGTCAGTTCGAGCAACCGGTCGGAGAGCGTGGATTTGCCGTGATCAATGTGGGCGATGATGGCGAAATTGCGGATGTGCTTACTATCCATGAAGGGGTGCCGATCGGCGGGTGAGGACTCAGTTGATATACGAGAGGTAGGTCGCTCCCCCGATCTTATCATTCACACTGAGGGCTCCGGGCAATACAATCAAGGGCAAGGACTGTCGCTTCGGTCTACATCCATTGCGAAACTGCTCGATCGGAAGGATCGAATACCGGAGGGTTGAGTATCGCTCGTAAAGTGTTCATGGTCGTGGTGGCCGCAGCGCCGTTGGTGCTTGCCGGGTGTGTGCCGGAAACCGGGGTGACCAAGGGGCCGGCCAAATCACCCCAGGCCACGGCTCCCGCGCTCAAGCCCTCTGAAACCGCTCCCGCCCAAGCCAGCGCACCGGTAACCCCGGCAGCCACACCCGCGAGCCCCGAGGTGCAAACCCTGATAGACGCAGTGGAGGTGGCTTATCAGAGCGGAGTCACCGACTACCACGCGGGCAAATTGCAGACCGCCAAAGTAGACTTCGATCGCGCCGTAGACATGATGCTGAGCAGCAATTTCGATCTGCGAACCCAACCCCAGTTGCGCGATGAGTTCGACCGGGTAGTCGATGCGGTCAATACGCTGGAGATGGAGGCGCTCAAGCAAGGCAACGGATTCGCGCCCAAGATTGAGCCGGCTCCGGTCGATATTGCCAACGACGTCACTTTCCCGGTGGACCCGACAGTCAAGGCGCAGGCAATCGCAGAACTCAAGACCACGCAGTCGGACCTGCCGCTGGTGATCAACGATCCTGTTGCGGGATTTATCAGTTATTTTTCTTCCAAAGGGCGGGGCACACTGATGCGATCGCTGGAGCGCGCGGGCCGCTACCACGCGATGATCTCGGCGGTGCTGGCGGAGGAGCAGGTTCCCCAGGACCTGATCTACCAGGCGGTGGCGGAATCGGGATTTCAGCCGCAGATCGTGAACGGACGCTCGGGGGCCGCAGGTATGTGGCAGTTTATGCCCTACGGGGTCTACGGCCTCAACCGCAATGGCTGGTACGATGAGCGCTTCGATCCGGAAAAATCAACCCACGCCTATGCCCGGTACATGAAGGTGTTGTACGCCCAATTGGGTGATTGGTACCTGGCCATGGCAGCCTACGATTGGGGTCCGGGCAACGTGCAGAAGGCGGTGGAGCGCACCGGGTACGCGGATTTCTGGGAACTGTATCACCGCAATGCGTTGCCGCAGGAGACCAAGAACTACGTGCCCATCATCATCGCAGCGGCCATCATGGCGAAGAATCCGCAGCAGTATGGACTGCAGTCGCTGACGCCCGACCCACCTCTACTCATCGATACGGTAACCACGAATTACAGCGTGGACCTGCGCCTGGTATCGGACGTGATCGGAACGCCGGTGCAGGAGATTGCGGATCTCAATCCGAGCCTGCTGCGTATGAGCACTCCGGCCGACAGTGCCTTCGAACTGCATCTGCCTGCGGGGAGCAAAGAGATATTTGAGAAGCGGATCGCTGAAATTCCCGTGGACAAGCGCAATCAATGGCGGTTTCACAAGGTGGTTGCGGGAGAAACGGTCGAAACCGTGGCGCGCGATTACCACGTCAGCGCGTCTGAGATCGTCTTTGTCAACCAATTGGAACCCAGCGATAACCTGTCGGCGACCGATTCGCTGATCATTCCGGTGCCGCCGGCGCCTTCGAGCAAATCGCGGTCCACACTTTACAAGGTCGAACACGGCGACACGTTGGTGACGGTCGCCGATCGCTTCAACATTACGGTGCAGCAACTGCGTCGTTGGAATCATTTGAGCGCGGCGCACCTGGAACCGGGCCGCCATCTTTACGTGGCCGAACCAGCCCATGTGACCCGCAGCAGCCGATCGAGCAAGCACCGGACAAGCACGGCTGCGCGGCGAAAAACGCCGGCGAGCACATCATCGGCCACACGCGCGAGCGCGAAGAATGGAAAAGAAACTTAATTCTCACTTGCGTTCATTGGCATCCCGTTGCATGCTGTTGCTATAATCCGCGCCGCAGGCAAGTATGATGGAAAGTGGTTCTCTGCGATCCGAATCCGTAGCAATCAAAGCCTTGGAGGCATAAGAATGCAGGACGAATTCAAGCTGTACGCACACGCTGATAATGAGTTTGAAGCCGAGGCGGACGAGTACCCGGATGAGGTTGAAGACGGCTTCGAAGATGATGAAGAGGAAGAAGAAGTAAGCATCATCGTCTCCTCCACGCCTTTGGCTGCCGAGTTGTTCGCTCCGCCGCCGGTGAGCGTGCCACCACCCGCGAAAGCCCCAGCCAAAAAGGCTGCGGCGAAGAAGACCGTTGCCCCGCCCCCGGCCAAAAAAGCAGTAGCTAAGAAGGCTCCGGCGAAAAAGGCACCGGCAAAAGCTGCGGCCAAAAAGGCCGCTAAGAAATCTGCCGCGAAGAAGAGCAGTAAAGGCGCGAAAAGCGGCAGAAAGGCTGCGAAAGCAGCCGGCAACAAGAAGAGCGCCAGCAGCAAAAAATCTACTAACAAACGAGGTATTCCTTTGGCAGTTAAGAAAGCAGCAAAGAAGGCAGCTAAGAAGTCTCCAGCTAAGAAGGCAGCTAAGAAGTCGTCGGCAAAGAAGGCAGCCAAGAAGGCTCCGGCGAAGAAGATCGCAAAAAAGAAGTAGCTTTCAACAAAAACAGGCAAGCAAAAGAGCCCGGCTAGCAGCCGGGCGTTTTTGCGTCTGGAGGTTTATTTTTTTGGTGGGAAACGGCGGATCCCTCCGCTCTGTCGAAACATTTCCAAGAAGGGTCCGTAGAACAGCAGGTCCCTCCACTGCGCTCCCCCGGATTTCCTGTGGAACTTGATGGCGTTGGTGCACTTCATGCGCCTTTCCCTTACAGAAAGGCGCACACGCGGACCTGTCTAGAGCAGCGTGGCAGGAAATCCGGGTTCGCTCCGGTCGGGATGACACTTCTGTTGGGAGGTTGAGGTTTTAGACGGAGAATTCGGGAGCGCCGACGGGCGCACTGCAGATCCCTCCACTTCGCTGCGCTTCGGTTGGGATGATAAAGGGGAGGTTCATGGAAGGTGGGTGCTGGACAGAAGGGGTATTTTTTGGTGGTAAACAGCAAGACCCTCCACGTAGTAGTGGAGGGTCTTGCTGTTTTCGTAACTTTCGGTTCGGCTAGCCCTTTTTCTCGTAGCCGTTCAGCGCGGCCAGTACCTGCTCGCTGTGATGGGAGGGGTCTACGGCTGTCCACACCTGGACGATTTTGCCCTGGGGATCGATGAGGAAGGTGTTGCGCTTGGCCATCTTGATGCCCATGTGGTCGCCCATGGATCCATAAAGCGCCACCACCTTCTTATCCTGATCGCTCAGAAGCTTGAAGCTCAGGCCTTCCTTGGCACAGAACTCCTTGTGGCTGCCGGTCGAGTCGACACTGACGCCCACCACCACGGCACCCAGTTTTTGATACTTGTCCATGTCCTGCTGAAAATTGTGCGCTTCGATGGTGCAGCCGGTGGTCATGTCCTTGGGATAGAAGTAAAGCACCACCCACTTGCCACGGAAACTGTTGAGACTGATGTCGGAACCATCTTGCGACGGCAGAGTAAAGTTGGGCGCCATCTGACCGGCTTGCGGCAGGGCGGTATCATCCGCTTTTCCACGGATGGACAGGGCGGCACCGGCGAGCAGAACCACCAGAACAGCGACGAAAGCTACTCTCGTTTTTTTCACAGAAATCCCCCTTACGATTAGACTGCTTTTGGTCTCCAGCTGTCTAGGGGGACGCTCACACGGCAACGATGGCAATGCCGGCGGCGGCGGCCAGCTGTTGAACCGTGGCGAGATCGAAGATCAGGGTGCGGCCGGCTTCAATCGAAAGACACGTCGCCCCCGCCGAGCGCATGGCCGCGATGGTGGCGGTGCCAATCACCGGCACATCAAATCGCATGTCCTGCGCCGGCTTGGCCACCTTCACGACACTGAGTTTCCTCTCCAACGTAGAAGCCTCTCCCTCGGCCTCCAGGGTACGCAGGATGGCTCCGGCGCGTGCGATGGTGGCATCGGTACCTTCCATGGCCTCGACCGCTACGCAGGCCTGCCCGGCCACCACTACGGTCTGGCCGATGTCATAGGCGGCCAGGGCGGCGGCCACTTTGCGTCCGTAATCCAGATCCTGCTGCTCTTCCGCAGTAGGTGCGCGCGCTGTCAGCACGCCCGGGCGCGCCAGGAGCGGCTCCAGGTAGGTGGTGGAGGAGATCAATTCGATCCCTTCGTCGCTCAGGACCTTGGCTACGGCGCCGAGGAGCATGTCTGTGTTCCGGGTGCGCAGATTCAATAGCAGCTTGGCCAGGCGCCAGTCGGGGCGAATGCTGGAGAAAATCTGCTTATGCTTGACCTGGCCGGCCATCACGGCGCGGGACACGCCTTCCTGGCGGAAGGTGTCGATCAAGCGCGACAGCTCCCCGAGCGAGAGCCAATGAACCTTAACCCCTGGGTCGGCGGCGGCCCGTGCATCCATCTCCGGCTCGGTTTCTTCTTTGATAGCGGCGACGACGACATGGACTCCCCGAGCGCGCGCGGCGTCGAGCAGGAGAAACGGAAATCGTCCATTGCCAGCAATCAGACCCAGCCTGGTGATCGGTTGTGAGTCCACCTGCGCGCTCCTACTTGATCACGCCTCGTTGCGAGGCTTCGATGAACTCCAGCAGGTAAGCCACACAGGCCTCCGGCTCGCCCTCAGCGCGCAAACGTTCGAGCGCCTGCGAGGTGTTCAGCTTGGCCGCGAGCAGGATGCGGTAAGCGTGCTGCAGGGCGCGCAATTGGTTTTGGCTGAAGCCGGAGCGCTCCAGTCCGATGCGATTGAGGCTGTAGGCGTGGGTGTCCCGTTTGGCGGAGGTCAAGGAGTAGGGCAGAACGTCCTGGGTGATAGTGGTGCCGCCACCCACGTAGGCGTGCTTCCCAATACGGCAGAACTGATGCACCGGGCAGAGCGCGCCGACGCTGGCATGGTCCTCCACGGTGACGTGGCCAGCCAGGGTGGCGCCATTGGCCAGGATGCAGTGGTTGCCGATGGTGCTGTCGTGCCCGATGTGGGTGTAGGCCATGATCAGGCAGTGGTTACCGACCCGGGTCGTGCCGCCGCCGCCCCGGGTGCCGCGGGAGATGGTCACGCATTCACGGATGGTGTTGTCGTCGCCGATTTCGAGGGCGGTGGGTTCGCCGCGGTACTTGAGGTCCTGGGGGGCAACGCCGAGGCAGGCAAAGGAGTAGACGCGATTTCGGGCGCCAAAGTGGGTCTTGCCGTCGAGCACCACATGGGAAACCAGTTCACAGTCCTCTCCCAGGACGACATCAGCACCTATAGTGCAATAGGGACCCACAATACAGGACTCAGGGATGGAAGCCGTAGCAGCCACAATGGCTGTTGGGTGAATACTCACTCTTGACTCACCGTCTCCAAAGCCGGAACAACGGCAGCCGAATCGACGCCTGGCTCCGCTCCCCGAACGGCCTGTTCTTCCGCGCCGATTTTGGACGGACGGGGCACCACCGCGCACATGATGGTCGCTTCACACGCCAACTTGCCTTCCACGTAGACCTTGCCCTTCAACCGCGCGGCCAGGGGCCTCCAGTTCAACACGTCCACTTCGATGCGCAGCTGATCGCCAGGCGTCACCGGTCTGCGAAAGCGAGCGTCGTTGATACCGGAGAAGACTAAGAGCTTGGTTTCATGTTCCGGAACCTCGGGGAGCAGCAGGACCCCACCTGCCTGGGCGATTGCCTCTACCATCAGTACTCCCGGCATGATGGCGTATTCAGGAAAGTGGCCCTGGAAAAACGGCTCGTTGATGGTGACGTTCTTGATGGCCACGATGCGCTTCTTGGGGCTGCTTTCGAGGATGCGGTCAATCAAGAGAAAGGGATAACGGTGGGGCAGAATCGCCATGATCTGGCGAATGTCCATCCCGCGCGGCGGCTCCGGTTTAGGGTTCTCGTCTTCCATGGTCGCAGGGCATATTGTAGAGCATCCAGTTGGCTATTTTTTGATTTTGGCCGCGGCCTGGTCGGGATTGAAGGTGTCCGGGGGTAGGTCAAGGTTGTATCCGGCGCGAAAGAGAAACCGCTGATTCGTCATGTCGTCGTTGTGAAATCGGGTGAGGGTGTAGGCGGTCGGCAGGCCCTGTACCGGCTGGTAGTTGTCGTATTCCTCGGCGTCGTTATTTTTGTCCTTGTAGAGTGGATCACGCCACTGATAACTCCTGCGCAGGGGTAAGTGCGTTTCCGCATCGGTTTCGATGGTGATGCTGTCATTTTCTGAATTGATCAGCGTCGTTTTGTCGGCCAGATGGCGCTCCACCAGTTCTTGCCCGTTGTAGATGAGAATCGTTTTGGGGTCGTTGAGCCAGACCGTAATCGCAGTCCGGATGGAATGGTTGCGCCGCCGGAGGAGTTCCTGGACCTGGTCCGGGGGAAGCTCCTTCTTGCCCTTGTAAGTGACTTCCCAAACCTTATCTCCCGCGATGATCTCTACGACATCCCGCTTCTTACCCAGCTCAATGCGGGTCTCGTCGGGGAATTTTTGGATTTCGTAGAATTCGGAGGTCGCACCGGTGGGCTTGCCCTGGTAAAAGCCGGAGGTTCGTCCCTGCTGCATGGTGCTGACGAGGGAAAGCCATCGCTGGCCACCCAAAGCGGCCACCATCGCATCCAGGGTGGCCCGGGCCTTCTTTTGGTTCGCCACGGCATCCTGGTCCTGCGCCCTGATGGGGTGTAACGAGAACATGATCAGCAATAGGCAGGCAAGCCGCATGGGCCCAGAGTTCATTCGCTGTCTCCTAGGTTGATTGTACAAATTCACTCCAGTCCGCGGTTGTCTCTGCCGCGAACCTTGGATGCCCACATCTCGTTCAACCCCAGAAAAGCCACCGCAGATCTCTCCACTCCGCTACGCTTCGGTCGAGATGGCAACTTTGTTTGGGAACGCTAAGTATCGTTTCCAAGAAGAATTGTCATCTCGACCGAAGCGTAGCGGAGTGGAGAGATCTGCGGTGGCTTTTCTGGGGTTGAGCGAGATGCGGGATAAATTCTAATGAAGCGTGTATTTCCGCACCACTTCGCAGAAACGTTCGATTTCCCGTTCCGTGTTGTAGTAATGCACGGAGGCCCTCACCAGCTCTTCCAGCCCCCGCTTCTCCATGTCAATGCGGGTGGCGGAACGCTCGGTGATTCGCACCGCGATGCCGTTCGCCTGCAGATACTGCATGACCTCTGTGGCGGGATGACCCTCGCAGGTAAAGGTCACGATACCGCAACGAATGCGGCCCTGGTCTTGCACCGTCACACCCCTTACTTGTTCCAGCCGCTCACGCAAGAGAGCCGCCAGGGCCTGAACCCGGCGCTCGATATTCTCCAGGCCGAGCGTCAACGCATATTCGATGGCTACACCAAAGCCCAGCCGAACCGCTGCAGAGGACTCCCAGGTTTCGAATTTCTTCGCATCACCGCGAACCTCGAATTTGCCCCGCGCAACCCACGTGGCCGCGTGCATATCCAGAGAGGGCGGTTCCAGGCGCTCGAGGATTTCACTGCGCACGTAGAGAAAGCCGGTGCCGCGTGGGCCCCGAAGGTACTTGCGCCCAGTGGCGGACAGCATATCGCATCCGAGGCTATTGACGTCCAGGTGCATCTGCCCCGCGGACTGCGTGGCATCCAGCAGGAAGGGGATGCCCGCTCGCCGGGCTAGCTCGCCCACCCGCGCTGCAGGCTGTACCAGGCCGCCATTCGTGGGCACGTGGGTGAGCGCGATCAGCTTCACCCGTTCGTCGAGCAGGCTGCCTAAAGCCTCCAGATCCACTGCTCCAGCCTGGTCGCTTTCCACGACGTGGATCTCAGCCCCGGTGCGCTGGGCGACCTGCAGCAATGCGATGTAGTTGCTGGCGTATTCGTTGGCCGCGGTGACGATGCGATCACCAGGGGCGAAGTGCAGCCCGTAGAAAGCCATCTCCCAAGCCCGGCTCGCGCTCTCCAGCAAGGCTATTTCTTGCGGAGCGCAATGTAAGAGCCGTGCCACACTGCCGTAGAGTCCCTCGAGCTCCGGGCCTACCTGGTCGGCTGCCTCGTAGCCACCTAGCTGCTCTTCCAGCCGGAGGTGCTCGATCACACGCGCGACCACAGGGCGCGGCTGCAGGCTCGCGCCGGCATTGTTGAAAAAGATCGAATGCTCACAGCCTGCGGTCTCAGCCCGCAACCGCGCGATGTCCCAGTTCCCTTGCATGACTCCCCGCACCATTCCTTTCCGTTAAGATTAGGGTAAGAATGCCTGGTTGCCAGTACATTTACGGTCGCGTGAAGGTCTCGTAGTGAAAGTTTCCCTCATTCGCCGGACAAAGAATACGGTTCGCGCCCTGATTGACGGGCGTTTGCGATGCCTGGATGCAGTGCTGCCCTTCGTCGAAGGTAAGGCGGGACTGGAGATCGGCGGCCCAAGCGTTGTATTCGAAGCAGGGCTCAAGCCGCTGCCGATTTATCCCCGCGTGGGCTCGCTGGACAATTGCGATCTCTCGAGTCAGACGACCTGGACTACGCACGCAGAAACCTACGTCTTCAGCCCGCACAAAGCACCCGGACGGAACATCTTTCGCGACGCATCCAACCTGTCGTCTATCGCCGACAACGCTTACGATTTCGTTTTGTCTTCACACAATCTGGAGCACTTTGCCAATCCCATCAAGGCTCTGGAAGAGTGGAAACGAGTGACTCGCCCGGGCGGCGCGCTGGTCCTGGTTCTGCCCAATTATTCAAAAACCTTCGACCGGCGAAGAACGCCGACACCAGTCGACCACATGTTCGAGGATTTTGAACGGGGGACAGGGGAAGACGACCTTACCCATCTGCCGGAAATTCTCGACAAGCACGATCTCATCATGGATCCCCTGGCGGGCTCCGCCGAAGAGTTTCGCCGCCGATCTCTCGACAACTTCAACAACCGCTGTCTGCACCACCACGTTTTTGACGAGGCCAACAGCCGCGAGCTAGTAACGCGCTGCGGGATGGAGGTGCTCGCCGTCGAAACAGCGCCGAGCTGCCATATTTTCCTGCTCGCGCGCATGCCACTGTCCTAGCAACGCCTGGGGCGTTTCCCGGGCGATTGCAGCCCGTATACTACTGAAAAGCCAATGGAAAACTTCCCCCCGGTTGATGAACAACTCGACTACCTGCAGAAGGGTGCGGCGGAAATCATCCGCGTGTCTGACCTTCGCGAGCGCCTGGAACTTTCGAGGAAAGATGGCCGGCCTTTACGGGTCAAAGCAGGGTTTGACCCCACCGCGCCCGATTTGCACCTGGGCCATACGGTGCTGATGCGCAAGCTAAAACACTTTCAGGATCTGGGGCACCAGGTCATTTTTCTGATTGGAGACTTCACCTCGCTGATCGGCGATCCTACGGGGCGTTCGGTCACGCGTAAGCCGCTCACCAGCGAAGAAATCACCCGGAATGCGAAAACCTATACCGACCAGGTTTTCAAAATACTCAACCGGGAAAAGACAGAGGTTCGCTTCAACTCGGAATGGCTGTCGACCCTCGGATTCGAAGGCATTATCCGTTTGGCATCGCGATTTACCGTCTCGCAGATGCTGGAGCGAGAAGAGTTTCATCGCCGGTTCAACAACGAACAGCCGATTTCTCTGCATGAGATGCTCTATCCGCTGTCACAGGGGTACGACTCTGTGGCTCTGCGCGCGGATGTGGAGCTGGGCGGCACGGACCAAAAATTCAACCTGCTGATTGGGCGGGAACTGCAGCGTCACTACGATCAGCCATCCCAGATCGTCCTGATGACGCCCATCATCGAGGGTCTGGATGGAGTGCAGAAGATGTCGAAGTCGCTGGGCAACGCGATCGGCATCCACGAGCCGGCCCAGGAGATGTATGGGAAGCTGATGTCAATTTCCGACGAGCTCATGTGGCGGTACTGGATTTTCCTGACCGACCTGCGGCAGAGCGAGGTTGAACAGATGCAAGCAGACGTCGCGAGCGGTGCTCTGCACCCCATGGAAGCCAAGAAAAGGCTGGCGCGCACGATTGTTGCGGGGTTCCATTCCGAGGCTGCTGCCCGGAAAGCCGACGAGAACTGGGCCATGCAGTTCCAACAGCGGAATGTTGAAGCGGTAGCGCAGGAAGTCGTGGTCGATTTGCGCCAGGTCGCGGTCGCCGCGTCGCTTGAACCTGCGCTGCAGGATCCGAGCCACCCGGTCGACATTTACGTAGCCAAGTTGCTGGTGGCCCTGGGCCTGAAGGCTTCGCGCGCGGAAGCAGATCGACAGGTGACCGCCGGCGTCAACATCGACGGCGTGACCATTTCGGAGAAGGTGCTGCACCTGGAAAATCGCCCGGCACGGATCGCCGTCCGCGTTGGCAAACAGGCCAAGATCGCCGTGATCTAGAAGACAGGGTGCACGAAATGGAATTGGCCCCCGAAATTAGTGCCAGCGCGCGCTCCAACGATATTTCGAGTGGGTTCCTGGGACAGCTGGTTTTGGTTTTCCTGGTATCGTACCTGCTTTTGTTTTGCGGCATGTCCCGGCGGCCCAATATGTACGATGAAGGCATTGTGCTCACAGGCGCGATGCGGGTGGCGGCCGGCCAGATTCCTCATCGGGACTTCTACTTCATCTATGGCCCCGCAGAAATCTACACCCTGGCGGGCCTGTTTAAAGCTTTTGGTCCGTCTCTCCTGGTTGAGCGGCTGTTCGACTTATTGATCAAAGCGCTGTTGGTGACATCCGTCTACGGCATCGTTGCGTCTTATTGCCGCAGGTCCATCGCCGTTTTCGTATCCATCATTACTGTGCTGTGGCTCTTTGGGATGAGTGAATTCGGACTCGCGATCACACCGGTGTCGCTGTTCAATGTAGTTGGCTCGGCCTTAATCATCCCGGTCTTCGCCGGCCGCGTGTCAACCAGGCGGATGCTGGCCGCGGGAGCTGTTTCGGGGGCCGCTTCGTTGTTCCGATACGACACCGGCATCGCCCTGCTGGGAATCCATGCCTGCGTGATCGCGATCGCGGTCTACCTTAGATCGAATGGCACAGCAAACAGATTGCGTACGTTCGCATCTACTTTTTGGCCCTACCTGCTGGCGTTTGCCTTTTTGACCTTGCTACCGGCCCTCTACTATTTCTCGGTTGCGCCGGCGGCTCCTCTACTCCACGACATCATTCTTTTCCCCAGCAAGTACTATGCCCGCGCCCGTAATCTTCCATTCCCTCCGCTGTCGGTAAGAGGGCTCGAGAACCTGGGAATTTACCTGCCCATCGCGATTGCCGGTATCTCGCTCTACGGGTTGGTAAAGCTTCGTTTCCCGCGGAAGGAGTGGAGGGGGTTTCTGATCACATTCGGGCTTCTTCTCGCGGTCATGTACGTCAAGGGCCTGGTACGCGTTGCCGTGGTCCAGATGTATCTTGCCATCATTCCATCGTTACTTCTCATTGCAGTGCTGTATCAGCACCAGTCAGCCTTCTCTCGTCCGGTCCGCATTGCTATCAGCTGGCTTATGTGGCTATCCGCCGTACCCGCCGTCTGGTCGGCATTGCACGAAATAAGACTCGAATACCTCCAGCAGTCAGCCCTGATGTCTCTGACGCAAAACGCATCCGCAGAGAGGAAAGCCTGGTGCAAAATGACCGATCCTCTTACCCGGGGGTACTGTTTTTTGCCGGAAGAAGACCGCATGCACGCCATCGCATTCATCAGCAGCCATACCCAGCCTGGGCAGCCACTTTATGTAGGGTTGAGCCACCACGACAGAATCGTTGCCAACGACAACCTTATCTATTTTGCGACCCAGCGTCTGCCGGCAACGCATTGGTCTCATTTTGACCCTGACCTGCAGAACCGGTACGACATCCAAACGCAAATGGTCAGCGAGCTCGAAGAGAAAGCTCCCCCATATATCGTTCTGGATTCCGAGTTTGAATCGTCGCGCGAGCCGAATGACAGCGCGAAGAGCAGCGGAGTCACGCTGCTGGACGACTACATTCACGACAAATATCAACCCAGCGAAACTTTTGGGACTATGTCGATCTGGCAAAGGAAGCCCTAGTGACCCAATCAAGACTATTTAAGGAAGGACATAGCCAAGAAGCTGCTGGGTCGACTGGCCTTCGCATTTGGGATCGGTACTGACGAAATGATCGTGGCCGGTACTGCAGCGGTAGAGAGCGACCAGGTTAAGACCGGCCACCTGCGCGGAGTACGCGTAACCGTTAGTACCCAGGATGCGGGCTCCTTCGCAGGCGCTGTCCAGGGAGACGAAATAGTCCAGGGAACCGCTCTTGCAGGCATAAAAAGGGACGGTCGCCCCCTGTTGCGGACTTTGGTAAAGATGCCCCAGAGTTGATTGCAAAGAAAAGCCGCCTTTGGGATCGATCCAGCCGGTCGTGACTTCGTGTGCGGTTTGGTTGAAGTATCGATTGAGCGCGGCCAGCGGCTGATTCTGCGCCCAGGTAAATGAAGATATCTTCCAGCTTGCGATGTCGCCGGACGCACCGGCGGCAGCAGGTGAGGCATTCCACGGCGGTGGTGGATTCGATATCGAGGTGAACAGCTGTATCCCCGGACCCGGAATGATGTTGCCATACTGATCGCGTGCGAACCCGGGGAGGAAATTTGATTCGTACCCTGTCAGGCTGGTGTCGACCGTGGTGAGCAACTCCCAGGGAGTGGCCCCGGTCAAAAGCGACGCATCCCGGATCCGGTAAAGCTTGATCCCATACTGACCCCGCTCGAGCACCCCTCCGGTGGTTGCGGGATTGCGAAGGGCAGTATTGAAGGCTGCGTACCAATAATCAGTCTGCGGGTCATAGGTCATGTCACCCCAGGTCTGGCTGTCTGCCTGCAGGCCTTTGGTGGTCAGGGTGCCGGAGACGGTAAAGTGCACACCGTCGGTGGAGACGGCTTCCACATGGTGGAGGCCGAAGGAATTGTCCTCATAGAACATCCGGATCGCTGCATGCTGGTCGCTGTTGTAGACCGCCGGCTGGCCTACACCATAGCCCTGTGTTGTTTCGGGCGAGATGACCGGATGCGGATACTTCTTCCAAATGACGCCGTCGTTGGAAAAAGCCACTCCGATACGGTTGTCGTTTCCCTGGGGAAAGCTGGTCGCGACGTAGTACATGGCATAGGTGAAGTTCTCGCCATTGCCCAGTGGATTGGTGAAGGTGCCCTTCACGACTTTAGGGTTGCAGGCGTATGCGGAATCCCACGCGTACTGGGTTTCGGCGAGTACCGGCAAGGGCCCGTAGTGAGCGTTGGTGGTTTGATCAATCGACTCATACTGGATGGTGTCGGAGAACTGCGTGACATCCGTCGGGTTGATGCCCGCGCCACACCACCAGAACTGCTGCAAATTCGTCGATTTGATGACTGAAGGAGCGTAATCATAGATTCCAGCTCGTCCCGCAACCGAGCCGGGTAGCAGGGGGGCGAAGCTTACGCCGCAACCGGCTGCGCATCCTAATCCCAGCACAACGATGATTCCCTTACACGCGCGTGTTTGACCCATGGTTTGACTACTAGACCTCGTACTGAGGCCGCAAGCGGCGCAATTCATTCACTGGTTCTGTCACGGATCAAAAGGGGGATTCAGGCGTCAGTGTAGCATTCGACCGCTGCCCCAGGAACCCCATGCGGTTTTATCGTTCTCTCTTGAGTACCAGGTCTTTGAGCGCACTGGCCAAGCCGGAGGCGTGCACTTCATATTGGGAGTACTTGCCGAGAATCCGGCCCAGTCGGGCGAGGCGGGGGGCGGGGAGACTGGCTCTGAAGGATAGAAACTGCAGATGTTCCTGGTAGGCGGATAAAACTGGTCGCTTTTTGTCAGGAACCATCGCCGACAAGGCATCCGATAACTGCCGCAGTTCCTTGACCGACTCTGCCAGCCGCCCCCAATGCCTTTGCGCTCGAGAATTTCCCTGAACTCGCTGCTCCAGCTTGTTGCGAAAGCCGACCTCTTGGGAGTCATGGATTCGATAGCGAATCAGGGGCTGGTCAATCGGCCTCAAATCGGAGAAGGCAGCTGCGATTAGTGCGATCCATTCGTCGTGGATCCAGCCATCACCGATTGGCAAAAGGCGATCGCGCAGGTCAGCGCGGAACATCACGGTTGCTCCGGTCACAAACCTGTGTTTGGCCAGGACGACGTAGTGTCCGGCCAGCAAGTCTTGCGCGCGCTTGCCGGCGAAGCCGAGTCGCTGCCATAGCGTTGGACCGGCCAACTCATTGCTGTCGTTGATAACATCCGCATCGGAAAAAACCAGGCCTGCCTGGGGGTGTGCAGCGAACTCCTTTTCTGAGCGCTCCAGGCGAATGGGATACCAGATGTCGTCCTGATCGCTCAGCGCAATCAGGTTTCCGGCACAAAGCCGGATGGCACGCTCGAAGTTGGCGGCATAGCCCAGATTGTGTTCGTTCTCGAAGATTTTGACGGGATAGGGACTCGAAGCCGCAAACTCCTGCAGCAAGGCCACGGTGCGGTCGGTCGACCGATCGTCGCACACCACCAGTTCGTCCGGCGGCCTGGTTTGTTTCGCGATGCTGGCGAGTTGTTGGGGAAGAAACCGTTCACCGTTGTAAGTGCACAGCGCAACGGAGATTCGATTTGGCGTGGAGGCAGACATGCGCGCCTCTACACCATAGAGGAAATTGGATTTGGTATAAACCGACCTTGGCTACTGGTAACCTATTGGAGATGAAATCCTGTTGCCCCTGCCCCCGTTCCGCGCAGCCAGAGACTGAGCGAGGACGATAGCTTTATGACTCTTTGGTCCGACTTTCTGACGAACGATCAGCGGCTCATTCACAAGTGGAAGCATTATTTCCCCGCATACGAGCGTCACCTGGGCAAATTTGTGAATACCGATGTCGTCTTCTTCGAAATCGGCTGCGGCCAGGGAGGATCGCTGCAAATGTGGAAGCGGTTCCTTGGGCCACACGCACGGATTGTGGGCATCGACCTTAGGCCTGAGTGTAAAGAGTTCGCCGAAGATCAAATCGATATTCGTATCGGCGATCAATCCGACCAGGCGTTTTTGCTGGACGTATGCAAAGATTTCGGCTCGCCCGATGTTGTACTGGATGACGGCAGCCACATCATGTCACATATTCATGCGACGTTTTCCGTGCTCTATCCTCGAGTGCCGCGCAACGGTGTGTACATGGTCGAGGATTTACACACTGCTTACTGGTCTGAATTTGAGGGAGGGCTCAAGCGAAAGGAATCTTTCATAGAAACCTGCAAGGACCTGATCGACGAACTGAATGCCGATCACTCCCGTGGGTTGCTGGCGCCTACTGAGTTCAGCCGCACCACCCTGTCGATGCACTTCTACGACAGCATTGTCGTTTTTGAGAAAGGACGGCACGGTGCCAAGAGCGCCCCACAAATCGGCGGCCCGCCGGCTAAAACCCGCTGGCACCTTCGTTGAACGATTTGCTCAAGAACAAAATATCGACGATCTCAAACCTCGTTCGTGAAGGCGGACCGAAGAGCTTGTTTGCATACCTGTGGCTCAGGCTCCAGGTTTTAACCAAGGAGCATCAGCAGCAAGTGCGGCTGGACGGATGCACATTCGACCTGGCGGGAGTGACGGATGATTCAACCCGAATTGAGCTGATCACCAACAAATATGAGTCGGCGGAACGCCATGCGGTTGTTCGCTACTTGAGACGCGATTTACCGGTGATTGAGTTCGGCGGCTCGATGGGAGTGGTGGCGTGCGTGACCAACAAACGCCTCACGGACCCCACGGCGCATGTAGTGGTAGAGGCAAATCCTCTAGCTATTCCTCGACTGGAATACAACAGGAACTTGAACGGATGCCGATTCGAGATCGTGAATCGCGCTGTCGCCTACGGAGCAGACTCCGTCACTTTTCGTCCTTCCAGCGACCTGGCCGGCAGTTCGATTACGCGGGACGGGGACGAACCGCCGGTCACGGTTCCGACCGTTGCGCTGGGTGATCTGGCACACGACCGCGGGTTCAACAGATTCGGATTGGTGTGCGATATTGAGGGCCTGGAGTACGATCTCGTCTGCCAGGAAGCCGACGTTCTGAGGAATGCCGACACGATCATCCTGGAGACACACGCCCGGTACATCGGAGAGGAAAAGTTTGGCGCGATGATGACCAGACTCGAGCAGCTTGGTTTCAGAATCGTTGAGCAGATCGGATTTGTGGTAGTTCTGCAGCAATAATCTCTCTCTCCTGTTGGAAGTGCTCAATGTCGCAAAAGCGGAAAGTACTGCAAGGCTCTGCTTCCAACCTGGTGCGAGTGCTGCTCTCGATGCTGGTCTCATTGGTGCTCCCGCCATTTCTGGTGCACCACATGGGGCCCGCCGAATACAGTGCCTGGGCCCTGATCCTGCAATTGAGCGCCTATGTCTATTTGCTGGATTTTGGGTTGCAGACCGCAATCGGCAAATATGTGGCGGAGTACGACGCGAGCGGCGACCGCGACGCTAGCCATCACCTGGTAAGTACATCGTTTACACTGCTCGCGCTAGCCGCCCTCATCGCTTGTGTGGCAATTGTTGTGATGGCGTGGTGTGTGCCTCGCCTGTTTCACCAGATGCCGGCGGCGCTGGTGCCTGAAGTACGAATCGCGCTGCTTGCGGTCGGATTGTCCGCCGCTGTGGCGCTGCCGTTTGGTACTTTTTCTTCCACCTTTACCGGCTTGCAACAATATGTCTTCCCCACGGCTGTGGCGACGGCAAGCCGGGTTGGATCCGCAGTCACACTCATCGTTCTTCTCATATTGCATGGCACCCTGGTGCAGCTGGCGCTGGTAATGGCCGCGTTTAACGTGGCCGCGGCGATCACCCAGTTTCTCGGCTGGCGAAGACTTGTGCGGGAGCGCGTCGGTTTCTCATTCCTGTTGTTCCATCGCCGATCGGCGGTGAAGCTGGCAAAGTACGGTAGCGTGCTTTCCATCTGGACCCTCGCCATGCTGCTGATCAGCGGCCTCGATATCGTGATCGTCGGTCATTACCATTATCAGGACACTGGCTTCTACAACGTCGCTAACGGCGCCGCCAATTTCATGCTGGCACTCATTTCCAGCGCGTTTGGCCCGTTGGTCCCAGCGGTATCTTCGATGCAATCGAGTTCAACACCAAGCCGAATCGGCGATCTTTGCATCAAAACGACGCGCTACTGCACCCTGCTACTTTTGGTGCTCGGATTGCCGCTGCTGTTTGGCGCCTATCCGCTGCTCAGCTTATGGGTTGGAAAACGGTATGCGGTGCAGAGCGCCCTTTATCTAGAGGTGCTGGTTCTCTGCAACGTGGTTCGCCAGCTTGGCTTTCCCTACATTCTTGTTGTCATAGCCACGGGAAGACAACATCTGGCCACTCTCGCCGGGGTCGCCGAGGCATGTGTCAATATTGTCCTGAGTATCTGGCTGGTGCAGAGAATTGGAACCGTGGGCGTTGCCCTTGGCACCTTCATCGGCGCCTTCGTCGGCTTGGGGATGCATCTGCTGGTAAGCATGCCTCGCACCCAGCCCACCATTCAGATGCAACGCTCGCGCTTCGTGGTACAGGGACTGCTGCGTCCACTCCTGATCGTCATCCCTTCCCTTTTGCTCTACCCTTTCTGGAGAAGACTCGACATACTACCGGCTCAGCCTGGCATACTCGTGATCTGGGCCGCCGTGACCGCGCTTATCGCGTGGCGGGTGGTGTTGACTGCTGAGGATCGACATGAGCTCGGATCTTTCGTACACAGGCTGCTATACTGGCGAACAGAGCGTACCTAGCTTCTCCGGCACGATCCGCGCTGATGCGAGCCAACCCAGATTCACATCCTACGTCGTTGATACTCGCGGTCGTCGTTCTGTACAACTGCGAGCTTTCCCGGAGTCATTCTCTTTCCTCCCTGTTAGAGCTGTTGAACGCGAATCCTGAGTGTGCCCGGCGCTTTTCGGTGGTTGTCTATGACAATTCGCCGGACGCCCAGAGTGTGGTTTCAGGGGCTGATTTTCCCATCCATTACGTACATGATCCCGCCAACGGTGGGTTGGCGTCGGCCTACAATTTTGCCCTGGCCCGAGCTGAGTCAGAAGAGCGGGAATGGCTTCTGTTGCTTGATCAGGACACCACGCTAACGCGGGAATTTCTTTTCGAGTTGGTGGAGACCGCAACTGCCTTACAAGCCGCTCCCGAGGCCGCAGCCATCGTTCCCAAGCTGGTGGTGGAGGGTGGAATTCACTCCCCTGCGACCGAATTCATTGAACAGATGCGGCATCAATTTCAGCCACCCAAACTACCTATCCCGGAAAATGCCGTCGGCATTATGAAACAACCGCTGTGTCCTTATAACTCCGGATCCACCATCAGAGTCTCGGCCTTGCGATCGATCGGCGGTTTTCCTCCAGAGTTCTGGCTGGACTACCTCGATCATGCGGTGTTTCGCTCGCTCTATGTCCATGGTTACCGCATCTACGTGATGCTGGCAAAGCTGGCGCACGACTCATCGCATTCCGACATCGGCAGTGTGCCGATATGGCGTCTGCAAAACGTGCTCATGGCGCAGACCCTTTATGTCAAACGGAGCGGAAATTTCATGGACAGGCTGCTTTTCCGGATCTGGCTTCTGCGGCAAAGCAGAAATCTTCGCCGGACATGCAAAGATCCGCGAATGTGGAGAAGGACGGTTTTGCAGGCTTTTCTACTAAGGGATCTAAAGGAGCCCAGGCCGGGCTCAAGCCTACCGTCTCCGAGAGCCCTTCCCTAGCTCAGCGGTAGTGGGGAAAAATAAGCGTTTGTTAACTTGAATTTGCGGCGCCGCACTCCTAAGCTTTGACCCATGAAAATCAGATGGGGTTCGTCGTTACGGCTGTTGGGAACCGACGAGGTGCTCCCATTCCTCGATTTAAGCCGAGCGACGGGATGGGCCATGCTCATGCTGCTTTGGATCGTGGGAGGCTATCCACTGGCCGCGGCGACCAAACCGCACGTCGTCTTCGTGGGTTCGTACAAAACAGTTCCCTACAATATCGCCGGCGATCCCGCCGGAGCTCTGTCCACAGAAAAGCAGTTACGGGTTCGTCCCCTGCTGGTCGATGGCAAGGTTAAGGAATGGACCAACGGAGAAGCGCACGCCATCACAGACCGCACGTTCGTCATCCGTCGCGCACTGCGCCTGAATGATGCGCTTCCCGGCGACAAGAGCGAACATTGGATTTGGCAACGTGGACCCTGGATCATGGTCGATCGAGTGAAAGGCAGTGTCACCGCGCTGCACTTACCGGATTATGACCCTGCGGTTTCGAGTGTTGTCTGGTTTCGCGACTATGCTGCTTACTGCGGACTGACCGCGAGCGGTAAGCAACTGTATGCGGTGGTGGCGCAAGTCGCCGCCCGGAAGCCGGTGGTGGCAAAAAAGCTTTCCCCCTGGTCGCCGGGAGAGAGCCATCCGGCCGCGTGTGCCGCCGCAGTGTGGCAACGCGAGCCGCTGCGCGTCACCTTCCAGCCGACGGACGCCGCTTCGGTCAGCTATAGCCTGGTCGGCCTATCCGCTGTCCTGGTGGAGGACGGCGATGGCAATGATGAGCCTGCTGCAGTGCCGGCCAACTAGTCCAGACGGGCGAGACGGAGAGGGCAGGCAACTGGGGGAACAGTTTCCCAATCGCTGTGGCCTGATAAAACAACCGCGAAGAGTTGAAACGCTATAATTTTGGAATGCAGCCAACACTGAAGCGCCTGGTGCCGAGTCCGGTACGCAAAGTTCTAAGGAATTCTCAAGGGGCGATTCTAGACTTGATCGATTCAGCCCGCGGTCTGGATCTGCCACCGCACCGGCTGCGACAGTTTATCGGCGACGGAGATTTTACTGCGGTCGGGGAAGAGCATCTTCGCTATTTCATCAAGTACGGCAAGCTCCGTTCCGACCACAAGGTGCTCGACGTTGGGTGCGGTATCGGAAGAATGGCCTTGCCGCTTACCCGATACTTGTCAGCCCAGAGCGAATACTACGGCTTTGACCCTACCGCCCAAAGCGTCGAGTGGTGCACCGAGCACATCGCCAGCCGCTATCCCAATTTCCACTTTGAAGTCGCTGACTTGCACAATGATGTTTACAACCCCCTGGGTAAATATAATTCGGAAAATTTTCGCTTCCCCTATCCGGACGATTCCTTCGATTTCATCTTTCTCACCTCCGTTTTTACCCATCTCTTTCCTGACGCCATGAAGAATTACTTCTCCGAGATCAGTCGAGTTCTCGGCAAAGGCGGGCGCAGTTTCATCACTTACTTTCTGGTTAATGCGGAATCAAACGCGCTGACCAATGAGGGCAAGAGCAGTTTGAACTTCAGGGATAAATTAGAGGGCTGCTGGACCGCCTACCCGGATAACCCTGAGGCTGCACTCGCATTCGACGAAACCGCGATCCGCGACCTGTATCAAAAGGGGCCAATGCAGATTGAGGATCTGAAATACGGCGGATGGTGTGGGCGGCAAAGCGAATACGGAGGCTACCAGGATTTCATCATTGGTCTCAAAGGCTAGCGTTTACGGTTTCCGCATCAACATAAGGACACAATCCTATGCCGCTCACGATTCCAACCCTCGATGAACTCCTGGAAGAAGCCAAGGTGGCCCACGGGCATCTCTGTGCCGGACAGGTGCTGGGTGTCCGGATGGCGATGCTCGGGTGCAGCCGACTGGGGATCGAGGAGCCGCGCGGCCGGGATCGCAAACGCCTGGTCACCTTCGTCGAAATCGATCGCTGCGCTACCGACGCCATCGGCGTCGTGACTGGTTGCCGGCTGGGCAAGCGGGCGCTCAAGTTTCGCGATTGGGGCAAGATGGCGGCAACCTTTGTAGACGTCGAAACCGGTCGCGCTATCCGCATCGCCGCCCGGGAATCTTCCAAGAACCTCGCTCGTGAGATGCACCCGGAAATAGAAAATAAGAACCTGCAACAGATGGCCGCATACCGGGAGATGAGCGAGCAGGAACTGTTCGATGAGCAGTGGGTGCAGGTAACGCTCGATGCCAGGGAATTTCCCGGATACAAGGGAGAGCGCGTAGCCTGCGCTCAGTGCGGAGAGGGCATCAACTACGATCGATTTCTGGTACGGGAGGGGCTGACACTCTGCCTCTCTTGTGCCTCGCCAGAGGAGCGCTACTACCAGGCGCTCCCGGAAGTCGCCAGGGAGTGAAGGAAGCAGCGGGGCGCTCCATTCCCGCGCTGCTTGCGAGCTTGGTGGGAGCCCTCTGCTTTAGCGTTGCGGAAAAGAGTTGAACATTGATATGCGCTTTAGCGCTGGCCTCGAAAAATCCAGGGCTAAAGCCCATCTTTTCGGAATGAATTGCTTTTCCGCTGGACTGAAGTCCAGCTTCCCCCTGCTGAAGCAGGGGGCTCCCACCAAATACGGGGTGGATGATATCGGCGGCTTATCTTCCGGTTCTCACGCAGACTCTTCAGTCCGTCCCTAAACGCAAAGAATCGCTGGGCTTCTATTTCTGCTTGAGACTATGCTGTCCCAATTAAGTCTCGTACGAACGGGCGCTGAGCGTCAGAGCTGTCCAAAGTAGCGGAATCGAGCAATCGGTTGTCCCACAGAGAATTTGGGAGGGCCGACGGGCGCACCGCAGATCCCTCCACTACGCTATGCTCCGGTCGGGATGACAAATTTGTTTGGGATTACTAAGTATAGTTTCCAAGATGGATTGTCATCCCGGTCCCGGAGCGTAATCTGGACAGTCGAGCATCAAAAGCGGTCGTTGGGCTGCGCCCATCATTTTCGTCCCACGTATCCGGATTTCCTGCACGGGGCGCCAGCAAGTTTGACAGGAAATCCGAGTACGCTGGGCGAGCGTGGGGCACCCGTCGATTCCTCTGACTTCGCTCTTCGACAGCGCATTCCTCATCCAGGTGTTTCTCTTCACTGTTTCGCGGCAGCCTCAACCGCCTGGGCTGCGCGCAAGACGGTTGCCTCATCAAAGTGCTTGCCGAGAATCTGGGCGCCGATGGGCAGTCCCTGGGAGGAATGCCCGCAGGGCACGGAGATGCCGCAGATTCCGGCAAGACTGGCAGTTACTGTGTAAATGTCGGCAAGGTACATGGAGAGCGGATCGTTGGTTTTCTCGCCTAACTTGAAGGCCGGGGTTGGAGCCGTGGGCGTCACCAGCACATCCACCTGCTGAAACGCAGCGAGAAAGTCGCGGGTGAGCAGGGTGCGTACCTGCTGCGCCTTCTTATAGTAGGCATCGTAATAGCCCGCGCTCAGAGCGTAGGTTCCCAAAAGGATGCGCCGCTTCACTTCGGCGCCGAAGCCGATGTCGCGCGACTGGCGATACATGGCCGTAAGCGTATTGGCATCCTTGGCTCGATAGCCGTAACGCACGCCGTCGAACCTGGCCAGGTTCGCACTGGCCTCTGCAGTGGCCACCAGATAGTAGGTTGGAATCGCATAGCGGGTGTGGGGCAGAGAGACAGGATGAATGGTGCATCCAGCCGCGCGCAGATGTTCAATGGCGGCTTCCACCGCGGCGCGGACCTCGGGGTCAAGACCGTCGCCGAAATACTCCGCCGGGACACCCACGCGTAGGCCCTTCACCGGCTGCTCAAGAGCCTGGACATAATCTGGTACGGGCAAATCGGCGGAGGTAGCGTCCAGCGGATCAGGTCCTGCGATCACACCCAGCAAGATAGCCGCATCTCGTACCGTGCGGGTCAGCGGGCCGACGCGGTCGAGCGAGGAAGCAAAGGCAATCAAGCCGTAACGCGAAACACGCCCATAAGTCGGGAGCAGGCCCACAACCCCGCAGAAGGATGCGGGCTGGCGAATGGATCCGCCAGTGTCAGTCCCAAGGGTGGCGACCGCCATGCCCGCGGCCACCGCTGCCGCCGATCCACCACTTGAACCACCGGGCACCCGTTCAAGCGCCACGGGATTATGCACTGGCCCGTAGCCGGAGTTTTCTGTCGATGATCCCATGGCGAACTCGTCGCAATTCAGCTTGCCCAGCAAGACCGCTCCGGCAGCTTCCAGGCGCTTCACCGCGGTCGCGTCGTAGGGAGGCATATAGCCTTCGAGGATGCGAGAGCCTGCCGTCGCCGGAGAGCCCTTCATCACCAACACGTCCTTGATTCCGATGGGAACACCAGCCAGCGGGGGCAAGGGAGCGCCCTGCGCGGCAAGTTGATCGATGTTCGCGGCTGCGCTAAGCGCGCGTTCGCGGCTCAGCGAAAGGTACGCATTGATTGCGGGATTTTGGGCTACAATCTCCTCAAAACAAAGCTCCGCCAACTCGGTGGCGCTGGGCTTTGCGTGGCTCACTGCTGCCTGAACCTCAGAGATACAGGTCTGCTTCCAATTCATACTTCTATTATCATTCGGGACGGAAGCATCCGCGTAGCAGTTTTGCTTAGCGATAAGGCTTGCACAATCGAGGCGATGCTGCTTGAAGCAAGCGAAATTCTCTGACCAGGATAACCGGCTGCAAAACTGGTTCCTCTTTCTGAAAACCAAGCTGCAGGCTCTCGCCGATTGCGATGGCCTGAGCACTGGCGGTCAGTTGCTGAGCTTCGCTTTGGCCACGATCGCGCTATTTTCCCGTAGACCCAGCCTGCTGACGCACGCCCAGTTCTACGCTGAAGACGGAATGTTTTGGTTTTCACAAGCCTACAATCTTGGATGGCTGCACTCCCTCTTATTGCCCCAGGCCGGGTACTTCAACACTATGCCGCGTCTTGCCGCCGGCCTGGCGCTGCTGGTCCCGCTGGAGCGTGCGCCGCTGGTCATGGCCATCGTGGGCTTATTGGTCCAAGCCTTGGCGGTGCCGATCGTGCTTTCGCCGCGCTTGCGCAACTGGGCTGCTCTGCCCACCCGTTTGTTGCTGGCCGCCATTTATGTCGCGATGCCCAATACCAGGGAGATTCTGATCGTAGCCACCAACACCCAGTGGCACCTGGCTCTGGCGGCATTGTTGTTAGCATTGGCCAGCAGCCCGCGAACATGGCTCGGTCGCCTTTTCGATATCGCTGTGGTCCTTGCCGCAGCCTTCAGCGGACCTTTCTGTATCCTTCTTGCGCCGATAGCCCTGGTTTTCTGGTGGCTCCGCCGCCAGCGCTGGAGCCTGGTGATTTCCCTCCTGGTCAGTCTTGTGGCGTGCATACAAATTGGCCTGCTGCTGCACAACAGCGTACGCGTGCACACCGTACTGGGTGTCAGGCTTGATCCCCTGCTACGCATGGTGGGCGGGAATATCGTCGCGGGCGCTTTATTCGGCAGCTACGCATTCGCCTCGAAGCTGCCCATGATTCTGCTGGTGGCGGCCGCCTTTGCGGGCATGAGCATCTTTTTCTATTGCTTACGCTTCGCCAATCTGCAGTGGAAACTGTTCCTGATTTACTGTGTGGCCTTGTTCGCTGCCTCGCTGTCCAGTCCTCTGATCGGAGGATCCAAGCCTCTCTGGGATCTTCTGGTCGGCGCTGTATCTGCACGGTACTGGTTCTTTCCCATGCTGGCCTTTGTGTGGAGTGCTGTGTGGTGCGTCATGTATGGACGCGATCGTCTTTTTAAAATAGCCGGCGTTTCGATCATTCTCTGCATGACATTCGGCGTTGTTCACGATTGGAAATACAGAGCCCTCACGGACGACCACTTTGTGGAATCTGTACAGCGCATGCGTGACGCCAAACCGGGAGACCACGTGGTTTTCCCGATCGTGCCTGAGGGCTGGACGATGGAGCTGGTCAAGAAGAGTTCCGAGTGAACGGCGGGGTGGCGCCGCCTAGCGCTCAATGACTTTGGGCACTTTGAAGAAGGTGCCGTCGGTATCGGGAGCACTGGCAAGAACCCGGTTACGGTCCAAGGAGGGCGCGATTTCGTCCGGACGCAAGTGGAGGGCTTGTGTTTCTCCGCTCGCGGTCGACTGGGCGGCAACCTGCAACATGGGCGGCACGGAGGTGGTGTCGAGTTCGTTTAGCTGGGCAAAATAGGCAAGAACGGAGTTTAGATCGCGCAGCATGGCCGTCTTCTCGGTACTGGTTAATTCCAGATTCGCGAGTTCGGCGACACGCTCGACGTCCTGTTCGGAAACGCTCATTATTTCTACGCGGACTTGGAAAAATCGACTGCCCAGGAATTGGCGCGGCTGGAGACACAGCAGTAGGCAGTCTCATAGAGCAGTGAGAAATCACTCACTAGAGTTGCCTCGCGCATGTAGTCCCAATCGATTTTTGCTTTCAAGGGTTTGATCATGCGGCAGTAATAAGCCTCAAGCTCGTCATCGGGAATATCCTGCAGCATCTCTTCCTCGCAGCGGAAGGCAAGGGTTGCTGCCCCGGTAAGGCCCGGCCGAAAGGGCATATGCATCACTTCCAGGTGGGGCAGCTTAGGCCGCGGCCCAACCAGGCTCATGTCACCCCGCAACACGTTGACCAGCTGGGGAAGCTCATCGAGCTTGTACTTGCGGAGGAACCCCCCGAACCTCGTGACCCGCGGGTCGCCCCGCTTGGTCAGACAGGGTCCGTCTTCCTGTGCGTCGATCGCCATGGTTCTGAACTTGAATACGGTAAACAGGACACCATCGCGGCCGACACGCTTCTGGCGGAAGATCACCGGGCCTGGAGACTTGTAGCGAACGAGGATGGCGGCGAGCAAGAGCAAGGGCCAGAAAAGCAGAAGCGCCACCGCGGCGAAGGCCAGGTCGATGCACCGCTTGACCGCCGATACACTCCAGGCGCTCGGTTCGGCATAGTAGGCGGTTGGGTCTTGCGGTACAGCACAGAATGGCGGAAATAGGGTCGTCGAGTGACCGTTTACCTCTGAGACGACATCATTCCAAAGCAGAGCCGCACTGGGCTGCGGGGGAGCAAAGCTAGTGTCCATGCGTTTTTTAAGACCTGTTCTAAAATTTTAGAGCGCTTGCTGAATTCTCGTTCAGGGTCTTGTCGATCAAGTTTTTCCTGCTAAACCGACGCCTCACGGCCTGCTGCAATTCTCTTTTTAGACACTTGCTTGATCGGCCGAGGTGGCGAATACCTTAGCCTTCTGCGGTACAAGGGGCTCAACCTACCGCGTAAAATATTTGGCCGACGAGCGTTGAAGCTCAAACACCAGCTATCTACACGGATGAACCCGTGGGTAAAAAGGATGTTGCGCCCGGGCAGAACTTTTCCCGATTCAGCCCTTTAACCAAAATAACAGTATTTGGGCTCCTAAGGAATCCCACGCCTGATGACAGCCAAGGTTCCTGGTTTTGGAGCCCAATCCAAAGCAATTCGAAGGTTTACACCGCGCCAGGAGATTTAACCTGGCTTTAATAATAAGAAAAGCTTGACATGGCGCAATTAACCCATAGGTGCTAGTCGGCGCCCGTGCGCAAATCCTCCCGCTGCATAACCGTTCGATCGATGGCGTTCAGGCGCGGCGCCCCCGGTCCTTTTATCACACGCTTATCGCTACTCAGGTAAAATTCCGCGATTTTGAGCATACAGCGGGCGGCAACTGCCGCGCGCACGATCAGTTTGAGCAGCCGGTTCTTGCCGAAATAATCGTAGTGCTCGTTGAAGTCAACCATCGCCCTATGCTGCTCGATGATTTTCTTTCTGGGCATCTGGTTGATACTTTGGCTGCCGTAGTGAATGACTTCAGCGGTGGGAGTGTAGTAGATTTTGCAGCCGTTCCGCTTCAGCATCAGGTTGTAGGCCAAATCCACCTGAAAGTGAGGCAGGCGTTCATCGAGCATGCCGAAGGTTTCCCACGTTTCCCGGCGGAGCACGTAGGCAGTGGTGCCCAGGCTCTCCACCTGCTGTTCACGCGAATAATCGAAAGCGCAAGCGTAGTATTCGCGCGATACCTGGCCATTGGGAAAGAACTTATGCCAATTCAGGCCCTGTAGGATCATGGTCCCAAGGCCGGCAAAACTGCGCACACACGACTGTGTGGTGCCATCCGGATTGAGCAGCCGCGGACCACATGCCGCAGCCTCCGGGTGAGCATCCATAAAGGCGACCAGAGTCTTAAAGACGTTTCCCAGGAGCTTGGTGTCGCTGTTCAACAGGCAGGCATAGCGGGCGCGGGACATCTTCATTCCCAGATTATTGTTCTTGGAATAAAGCAGTGGAACCGGGTTGCGCACCAGAATGACTTCGGGAAAATCCGACTCGACCATTTCCGGGCTCCCGTCCGATGACCCGTCGTCGATGCAAATCACTTCAAATTGAATATCCCGGGTATAGCGGTAAATAGACGCTAAGCACTGCCGCAGCAACGCTTTGGTATTGTAGTTGGGAATGATGATGGTCAGGTCGAGCAAGAGATTCATCAAACTTTCAAAACCTCAGGCAGTTCTTTTTGGATGAGTGGGCTTCGCGTGCGGAAATCCCGGCAACGGCAACGTTGGCAGGCACGGATCGCAGCATGAGAGAACTTCGTGTCCACCCTCCCATTATCGCCTAAGATGCCCCTCCCAGAATCCTGGCGCCGGGTGCAACTACCACATAGTCACCAAGTTCGCGTCTGAAAGACAAGCCTAGCTCATATTATTGCCCTAGTTCCGGTTCACTCCAGAAGAAGGTAACTCCGCCAAATGTTTTGATGCGCCCATCGCAGCTCCTGAAGTATGGGGAAAGAATATACCGGGACCAATGGCGCATCCGGGTCAGATCGCTATCCGATAAAATAATTTGATTCCAATAAGACAATAGGAGTTTCGTTGAGGGAATCGGCCTGCGCAGGAGCCAGCGTGGTAAAACCCCAGCGCCAGGTGAGCCTACCGATTGCCACCATTCTGAATAGACGAGTGATTTCCGCATCTGGGTCAGGCCTTCATCAGGCCGCGCTCGATCAGTTCCCGATTGGCGCGATCCAATCCATCCTCTGCGCCGTTTTTGACAATGGGTTGGGTATTCACCCAGCGTACAAAGCGAGCCATGCCTTCCTCGAGCGGCACTTTCGGGGAAAACGCCAAAAGCCGCCCGATGGTGGAAATATCCGCGTAATTGTGCCGGATATCGCCTAATCGATATTGACCCGATACGACGACCGGCGGGCCGGAGCCGTTCCACTGTTTGCTAAGGCTGCGTGCGATGGTTTCCACGCTCACCTGGACGCCTGAACCAACGTTCATGGTGAGCCCATCGCCGCCATCGGAAGTGAGGCCGAGCGCCATCGCCTCAGCAACGTCGGATACGTGCACAAAGTCACGGCTTTCCTGGCCATCCTCGAACAGAACAATTTCTTTGCCCTGCCGGATCCGATTCGAAAAGATGGACAGTATGCCGGTGTAGGGGTTGTTGAGAGACTGGCCCTCTCCGTAAACATTCTGCAAGCGGAACACCAGGAAGGGGATACCAAGGGCATTGGCCGCGATCCGGACCAGATCTTCCTGGGCCAGTTTGGTAGCAGCATAGACTGAGGCGGGGCTGGTTCTGGCGGTCTCGTCGGTGGCGACGGGGTGGATGAAGCCACCACAGCTAGGGCAAGGTGGGTCCCACTGACCTGCTTGCAGGCTGCCCGGGCTGCGCATTGGGGGATAGACCAAGCCACACAGAGGACATTCGTAAGCGCCTTCGCCGTAAACGGAGCGGGATGAGGCAAGCACCAATTTCTTGACTTCATGGCGGTTGTTGGCCAGCACGTCGAGAAGTAAGGCGGTGCCCAGGACGTTGGTGCTGGTGTAGTCTCCGATCCTGTACATGGATTGACCAGTCCCCGTCTCGGCGGCCAAATGGACGACCGAAGCGACGTCACCCAGGGCCTCAACCCAATCCCGGCGCTGGCATACATCGCCGCGCATGACTTCAACCCGGTGTTCCTCGAGCAGAGCGCCCAGCTCCGGGAGTTGGTCCACCCCATGGATTTGCGGGCTGAGATTGTCCATCAGGCGCACCTGCATGCCGCGCTGGACGAGTGTCCGGGCAAGCGACAGACCGATGAACCCTAGCCCCCCGGTAATCAGGACCTTTTGGGCCATTCCTTGATCTTAACCTGTTTGGTATCAATGGCGCGGGTATCTATCCGGTTAGTTTGAGATTCCGCGGAAGAGATTAATAAACCTTTACGCGTCCAGACGTTCGACACGGTTCTGCTGGGGTCTTAAATCCTTAAGGGATAACCCCAGGGTGGCCTGGAGGCGCCTCCGAGCGGCTTCGGTACACCGTCGTTGCTGAAGAACTGGCGCTGGGGAGGCTCCGGCCACGGATAGCCATACTGCGGGATCTGCCCCGGGGGAAGGTCGCTGTGAATCTCGAAGTGCTCGCTTTCTATCGAGTAGCGGGTGTTCTTGGGACCGGAATCGGTTATGTCGACGCCTTTGCTCGCTTCCGCCAGGCTTACCCAACTGGCTCTCCGTTGTGAACCCTGGACCTACTGTTGTGCGCGTTGCTGAACAGAAGGGTCTGACGAGTCAATGGTAGGCGTCCACCCTGGTTCGTGGCTGAGGGTCCAATGCCCGAAATGGCAGAAGGCGATTGTAGGGCTTCGCCCATCTTTTTCGTCCCACGTACGCTCGTGCGAACGTGGGGCACCCGTCTTTCCGTTCCAAGGGGTTTTGACAGTCCGGAGCAAGCCGGTTTAGAGATGTAGGGCACACCTTGGCACTTGGCGGGGAGAGATCCTAAAAAGCTAGTCGTTGTTTGTGATTTGGCCGGTGGTGGGGTCGAGTAGGAGGGTTGCGCCGTTCTGTGGTGTGGGGCTGCTGAAGTCGAGCATATCGCCGATGGAGCCGGCAATCTCGTCGTAGGAGCCTTGACCGATCCGCTGCTGGTTGAGGAAGTTGTCTTCGATAAAACGCAGGATGGAAGTCTGGTCAGCTACGGCATGGGAAACGTAATTCGGCTTGGCCCAGGGCGAGATTAATAACAATGGAAGTCTTGGGCCATAACCGCACCTGCCCTGTGCGTGCAAAGTGGCCGGACCCACGCCGGGGAGCGCGGTATCCGCGTTCCCACAGGTGCCCGCCGACGAAAAAGCGTCGCGGGCCGTCGCACTGCCGTTGATCACCTTGTAAACGTGGTCATACCAGCCGTCGGAATCGTCGTAGGTTATGAGAATGACCGTGTGGGCCCACTCCGGTGTCTGCTCAATGGTGTTGATGACGTGCACTAGAAAAGCCTGCTCATCCAGAGGGTCAGAGTAGCCGGCATGCCCGTCACGATACGCTGCGGACTTGAGGTAACTGACAGCGGGAAAATTGCCCGCTTTCACGGCGTCAAAGAAGTCATGAATGTCGTACTGATGGTTGGTCTTGCCGTCGCCCGCGTGCCCGATCATTTGCACGGAGGTAGGGCGAGCGTGCGCTGGATTCTCGGTTGAGGCGTAATACTGGAACGGGTCGAGAAATGGTGTGTAGTCCAGCTTCGTCTGTTTGGTGATGGTCGAGGTGTTGCTCCGCAAGCAGCCAACGGTGCCGTTGCTGTTGACTACGGTGCGGTCGAACCCCTCGGCGAAGAATCCCCAGGTCACGGCGGCTGCGTTCAGCAGGTCGCCAATGTTCTTGCCGGTCATATGGACCAGGTCGCCTCTGCCGGCACATACCTCATTCAACGGGGCAGCATTGGCAAACAGCGTAAATCCCCCGTTCCCGTCGGAGACCATGGTGCCTGCAGCGCCGCCGTCGTCTACGACGCCGTTGGTCTGGCCGGAGATGAGATTGATGGCACCGACGGTGGACGGTCCAAAGGTAGTGCCGAAAAAGCGGTCGCTCATCGCGTAATGCTGGGCATAATTCCACATAGCAGTGACTGTATTGCCGTCGTAATAGGCCATCGTCAAGCCGGTCGTTGCGGCAATGCCACTGCCCAAGCCAGGCCCGTCGGCGGCGCCCACAGAACGCGGGAACAGATCCATGGCGCCGCCGTGAAAGGCCAACTGTTCTGCCTTGTAGCTATGATCCTGATCGGATGTCGTGGCCTCGGCAGGGGACAACCGGAATGGGTTGGTGGCCCCGGCGCCGTTGCCGGAATTATGGGAGTTCGGGTTGTTTTTGAGCAGCTCAGGAGAGAGACCGTCGACCTGCGGAGTCCGAGGAAGCGCTCTAAAAGGCGACTCGCCAGGAAGGTTCAGTGCCTTCGGATAGGTGCCGAAGTAATGGTCAAACGAAACATTTTCCTGAAAGATCACCACCACGTGCTGGATGGTCCCCTTGGGGGCGACATCCGATATATCTGACTGAACAGAATTAACGCCCGATTCAGGTAAGTTGCTGGTGTAGCCACAGCCCGCCATGGTCAGGGTTAGTAAGCAACCAAGGAACGGAACGAAGATACGAGAAGTCCGGTGGAGCATAATGCACCTGGCAGGGGAGGACAACCATGCTTTCAAGAATGCGGAGCAATTCTAGACATGCTGGGTTGATTTAGGCAATGGGAATCTTTGTCCGGCCAAAGCGGGGGTAAGGCCTTGCGAACATACCTGGTTACCGCCATAGTCGGGCTTAAATGAATCGATGTTAAGTGTTACCAAACTTACTGTGCCGGTTGTAAGTTACGCCGGCATCACGGGGACATTAAAAGTCGGTTTGGGATGCTTCGGAGACACTTACTGCACCGTGAGCGTCAGGGCAAAGGATTGCACTGTATTGCCCGCAGCAGTGGCAGCGATTTGCACCGTTGAGGTTCCCGCAGGAGTGGCAGGTGCGCTCGGAGGCGTGTTGGGAGTCTTACTTGCTGTTGCAGACCCGCCACCACCGCATCCACTCACTACCAGCGTTGCGGCAAGCAAGGCCAGCATAACGACCCAATAGTATTGACGCGAAGAAATTCTCCGCTTTCTATCGGCCAAGACGATTACGAGCAGCCCTGGAGCCCAAAATGCCGCCGCCAATCTAATTGGATTGCCCTGGGACGTGAATGGCTTCTCCAGATGGACTCCCGCTGTGCTGCCCACGGTTTTTATGGTAACGACGGTCGTTTGAGGACCGGTGGTACCGCTCAGCGCTACGGTGGAGGGCTGGAAACTGCAGGTCGCGTTTTGCGGCAGGTTGCTGCAGGAAAATTGCAGTGATCCTGCATATCCGCCTACGGATGTAATTGTTAGCGTGTCGGTTACAGAACTACCGGATGCGACGCTCAACGAGGAAGCGCTGGAGGCCATGGTGACCGATGGGGGTATCTGGCTTACGGAGAAGATGCGGGTGGCAACGCTATTGCTGAATCCAAGAGAGCTACTGGTATAGGTTGCATCGATGGTGTGTGACCCAACTGCCAGTGGGTTTGAGACAGCCGGCGGTAGTGTGGCAGTCCCGGAATTATTGACCGTGACTGCAGGCTGGATCGCTCCGTCTACCGTGAAGACCACCGATCCAACGGGCACGAGCGTTCCGGCCGTGGCCAAAATCGTGGCACTCACCGCGGTTGAACCGAAGGTAGGCGTGGCCACATTCAATGTGGTGGTGGTCGCAACGGTCTCGCCCGCTGCAGCAGTCAACTGTACCGTCTGCGTGAGGCTTGTATTCAGAGCGCTGTCGGTGATGCTGGCCGTTCCGGTGATGGCGGTGGTTGTCGAGGGCAAAAAATTCACCACAAGTGCGCAGCTTGCACCAGACGCCAACGTGGCCGGCTGAGACCCCGGACTCAGTTGCGGACAAGTGCTGCTGCTGTCTAGCGCGAAGCCGGTGGGGATACTGGGATTCTCGCTTGATGTAGGCACGGTGAATGAGAGGGGGCCGTTACCGATATTTGTCACGGTTACCGTCTGCTGGCTGGTCGAGCCTATTTGCGCGCTCGGAAAGTTCAGCGCACTTGCAGAAACATTTACGGTACGCACGCCTGTGAATGTCGAAATGTACAGATTACCCAGGCTGTCGAGAGTAACGCCAGAGGCTTCTAATAGGCCAGCGCCGGTCGCCGGACCTCCATCTCCGGTTGCGCCGGTCCCACCGTTACCTGCGACGGTGGTAATAATGCCTGCCGTGTTCACCATGCGGACTACGTTGTTCGAGGAGTCCACAATGTACACATCGCCGGCGCTATCGGTCGCCAGGCTTGCCGGGCTGTTCAGTTCCGCGCTGGTTGCCAAACCATTGTCCCCGCTGTAGCCAGCTGTGCCATTACCCGCCACGGTGGTGATCATGCCGCTTGCCAACGTCATCTTGCGGATGCGATTGTTACCGCTATCCGCGATGTAGAGATTGCCGAGGTTGTCCAACGCCACTGCGGTAGGATCGTGCAGTTCCGCGTCTCCGGCCGGACCGTTATCCCCGCTGAAACCGGCAGTTCCGTTGCCCGCTATCGTAGTAATGATGCCGCTTACCGCTGTGACCTTGCGGATTCGATTGTTGCCGCTATCCGCGATGTAGAGATTGCCCGCGGTATCCACTGTCACCGACGTGGGACCATTCAGCTGCGCGCTTACGGCTAGACCATTGTCCCCGCTGTAACCTCCTGGTCCGGCAGTGTAGGGGCCGTTGTTACAGGTACCAGCGACGACAGCGGGAAAAAGCGGCGACCCCGGGACAAATTCTGCGATGCAATTGGATCCTGGAGCCGCGGCATACACATTATCCGCGCTATCCAATGCCAAGCCGAGGCTACCGGCGCCCACCCCGAATCCAAGTATGGGAATTGCCGTGTTGGTGCCCGCGGGAAACTCTGCGACGTCTCCAGTTTGGTCCATGCCGTCGGGGGCGTCGACCGAAGCGTAAACATTGCCTGCGTTATCGACAACGACTCCACCGCTTATGTGCGCTGTATATCCATACTGGAGGTAGAGAGCGGATGTCGCCGAATAATTGCCAGGGACTGTCGACGCCATGGTGGCGATGATGCCCGGCGAAAGGGCTACCTGGGGTGCAGTCCCGATACCGGACATCCCGAAGTTGAATGTCTCGGATGACGTGGCTACTTGCAAAGGCACCGGCCGCAGGCCAGGGTAACCCGGCGAGAAGGTTACCGTCACATTGCAGGCCGAACCACCATTCAAAGACGTGTTGAGGGGGCAACCTGGTGCGGTTACTGTGTATTCCTGCTTACCTCCCTGCGATACCGGGACCGTGATGCTGGTGATCGTCGTCCCTGATGTATTGACCTGAAGCGGTATAGTCACAGCCGTGCTGGTCGAAGTGACAGCTGTGACGGGGAATGCCACACTGCCCGCCGGCGTGCTTACTTCGCGGACGCGATTGTTGCCTTGATCAGAGACGTCGAGATTGCCCTGGCTACCGAAGACGACGCCAATGGGATTATTCAGGTTTGCGTCCGTAGCCGGACCGCCGTCTCCGCTAAAGCCAGATGTGCCGTTGCCGGCGATGGTGGTGATGTTTCCCGCAACAGTGACCATGCGAATGACGTTGTTCTTTGTGTCCGCAATGTAGAAGTTGCCTGCACTATCTATCTGTAGGCCGTAAGGTGCATTCAACGTCGCGCTGATCGCCGAGCCGTTGTCTCCGCTGTAGCCGGCTGTGCCATTGCCGGCGATGGTGGTGATGGTGCCCGTCGTGTTCACCAGGCGGATCACGTTATTGCCTGTGTCCGCGAGGTAGAGATTGTTTTTCGCGTCCGCTACGAGGCTAGAGGGCTTGCTCAACGTCGCCGCGGCGGCTGGGCCGTTATCTCCGCTGTAGCCTGCGGTGCCATTCCCTGCGAAGGTCGTGATCGTGCCCGCTGTGTTTACCAGGCGTATCCGGTTGTTGCCTGCATCTGCGATATAGAGATTGCCCGCGGTATCAAGAGCGACGCCAGCCGGGGCATATAGCGTTGCGTTGGTGGCCTGGCCGTTGTCTCCGCTAAATCCCTCGGCGTGATTGCCGGCTACGGTGGTTATGGTACCGTTGGTGGCGACCTTGCGTATCACGTTATTGCCTTGATCCGCGATGTAGAGATTGCCCGCGCTATCGACTGCAATGCCTACTGGCGCTTGGAGCTCGGCGCTGGTTGCGGGACCGCCATCGCCGCTATAGCCCGCGGTACCATTGCCAGCGATCGTAGAAATGATGCCTGCGCCTGCCATCACTTCACGGATGCGGTTGTTGGCCGGATCTGCAATATAAAGATTGCCTGCTCCGTCTACAGCTATGCCGGAGGGGTTATTCAGCTCCGCGTTCACGGCGGGGCCGCCGTCGCCGCTATACCCTGGGGTTCCATTGCCAACTGCGGTATTGATAGAGGGCACGCGGGAGATCGCCTGGGCGTTCGCGGTGGCGCTCCCGGAGGAAAACCACAGGATTGCACACGTCGCGACTGTCCAAAGCCACTTCAACTGTTCTAAGGGCGAATTAGTAGGACGCAGACGGGGACCCGGCATACCAAGCTGTCTCCAAGGCAAAAATGCAAGCTACAGCAATTTATCTTTCCTATGGCGCGCTTATTATATCCCGGGTTTCGTATACAGCTTTAGCGAATGGAGCAGGCTTGAGGTTACGTAAGTGGAACCGAAACAAGGCTGTCGAACCCGATAAGCATGACCTTCGAGAGTTCGCAAAAAGCGCGAAGGATGGGTCATCCGGGGATTGATTGCTGGGAGACGGCGTGTCAGCGGTTTGATAAAGCGCGGTATACGGTCAAGGTGTTGGCGGCGGTTCGGCTCCAGTCGTAGAGCTTCACTTGCTGCTCTCCCAGCTGGCGCTTCATGGCAAGGTCTGCTGCGTTTTGTAGAGTGGACACGAGATCACGCGCCAGCTCATCGGCATCGGAGACGTCGAAGTAAAACGCTGCGTCTCCGCAGATCTCGGGCAAGGACGACGTGCGTTGGACAAGGACCGGACATCCGAGGCTCATCGCCTCCAAAGGCGGGAAACCGAAACCCTCATAGAGAGTGGGATAGACGAAAAGTGCAGCATCGCGGTAAGCGCGTGAAAGCGTGGCCTCGTCAGCTTTTGGTATGAGTGTGATCTGGCCGGCCACTCCGAGCGAGCTGATTCTGGCTTGCTCCTTTGCGGAAAATTCTCCGCCACCTACAACCACCAGGCGATAGTTCGCGGCCAAGCCGCTGCGGGAGAACGCCTCGAGCAAAAGTGGGAAATTCTTGTATTCCGCGCGAGATCCAACATAGAGCAGATAAGGGACACCATACTTGTCCGCTGGATCTGGCATAGTGGGCTCGACAGGTAGCGGAGAAAAACCGTGATAGACAACGTGCGTCTTCTTCGCGTCTACATCGTAGAAGTGCAGAAGATCCCGCCGGCTCGATTCCGAGACGCAGATGATCGCATCGGCTTGCGAGAACAACTTGCGCTTTCTCTGAATGATGAAGGATGCGTTGTGAAACATCCGCGGAAACCGCTCGTGGGTGCAGTCATGATGGGTAACGACCAGCCGGCGACGGCGTACAAAGGGAACCGCACGATAAAGCATCGCATGGTAGATATCAAAACTTCCCAGCGCCGGGGCGATGACCGATGAAAGTGTTTCGTTGAAGCCGTAGCGCAAGTAGCCAGGTTTGATCCCTGTCTTCCAGCTAAGCACGTTGGTTTGATGATTGCGAAGCTCGGGAAAGGGCATCACGGACGCGTTCAGGCCCATCACCAAGTCGAACTGAACTTCAGAGGACGCCTGCAAATTGCGTATCAGTTCGTATTGATAGCGGGAGACGCCACCAGCATCCTGCAGGGAGAAAACCTGGTGATCGTAGAAGATGCGCATCGATCCTTAAGCTTACTAAAGGCTGCACTGTTCCCGTCGTACAGGAACATGATTACGCCGCGGCTTTCCGCCTTATTCGCCCGCAGGCGTATGGAGCAATTATTATCAGGACATGGAGGTTCGACGACTTCTCAAGGATGACCGGCATAATTTCCTGTTTGCCCCCGGTCGCGAAGCCACCCAGTATCCAACCGCGGGATCTCCCCTTCAGGCCCGATCTTATTATCTGAGAGTGCACTTCCATCAAAATCCAAGAGTTGCGGGTGACGGAGGAGCTGCGCGCACATGAATCATTTGAGCGCGACTGTCAGTAATGGGGACAGCTTGCCGAGGAGACAGATGTCGGCGGGTGAAATCCTCCTGCTCTGCTGCTCTATGGTATCCCTGGTCGTTTCGTGCATCCTGTGGTCGCCGCATAAACAGGCCTGGATGGATGAGATATTCACCTGGAAAGAGGCTAACGACCCCTCGCTGTGGCATCTCTATTACGCCATCCAACATGGCGCCGATGGCGGTATGCCCATGTTCTATACGACGGTGTGGCTCTGGGGAAAGGCTTTTGGAACCGGCGTTCTCGCCCTGCGCTTGTATTCCAGCATTGCCATGTGCGGCTCGCTGCTGGTTACGTGGAGAGCCATACGCCGCTTCTACGGAATGTGGGCGACGGCCTTTGGCGTTCTTGCCTTGTGGGGCACTTCGGGTCTGCTGCTCGACCAGAATGTAGAAGCACGGTTCTACGGACTGTTCATGCTGACCGTTTCACTTGCGGTCCACATCTATACACGACTCGTCCAGCAGGAGGAGCCGAGACGCCGCCTGATGGTTTTGTGTCTTCTTTGTCAAGCGGCTTTGGTGTTGACCCACGTCCTGGGCATCGTCTACAGCGGGTTGATTTTGCTGGCATTGATCGTGTCTGATGGAATGAAGCGGCGCTGTCGGCCGCAACTCTATCTCTTTCATGCCGCCGGTTGGCTGGCACTTCTTGTCTGGATTCCCGGCATCCGATCTTCCATGTCGGCGGGCCAACCCTTCTCCTGGATCATGATGCCAACGGTCGACAGCATGCTCTCCGCCTACCTTTTCGAAGGTGGGCAACAATGGCTTTGGGCAATACAGCAGCACTCCAGTGCAACGATATTGCAAATTCGCCATGCCATGGAGTTGGTAATGCTGGTGCCACTCGCGCTGATTCTTTTACACGGGCTCGTAAGACTAGCGACGTGGCGAAAGCGAACGGGATCCGATCCGGGAAGTTCTTTGCTGCTTGTTGGGTATCTGCTACTCACTGCTCCCCTGGTTTTATTTGCGCTCTCTCACCTGGTTACACCGGTCTTCGTCCACAGGTATTTGTTGCCCTCGGGTATTGGCCTGGCGATCGTACTCGCAGATTTAGCGGACGCGCTCGGCGCAGACCGCCGGGCGTCCTCGCGCTGGGTGTGGGGAGCGGTGACATCGCTTCTGGTCGTTTCGCCAGTGCTCTCGGTAGCGGCTCTGCCGCCGCTTGACTCGAGTCGCCAATACCTCGACGTAGAGCGCCTGGACAGGCTCGTTCCTCCCAATGCCGCAGTGGTGGCTGGTTGGCAGGAGGATTTTTCAAAACTTATGCGCTTCTCCCACAGTCCGCAGGATCGCTATTTTCTACTCGACTGGCCGACGGCGCTCGTGGGACCTACGGGGTTTGTGCTCGACTACCATCTAATGCAGGCCTACCGGCATAGCGGATATTATCCCGGGAACATTCGAGATAGCCGTGAGTTTCTTTGTTCCCATCCCGATTTCTTTGTGCTGGACGCCGAAGGACGCAGTTGGTTCGACATCACGATCAGAAAGATGCCGGAATTCGAGTGGAAGGCCATCGATTCGTTCAATTCTCCAGAGTTCGCGAGACATCTTATTACGGTGCACCGGAAAACTGCGTTGCCCTTTTGCAACGACCTTCGCATCGGGGATCTAGGCGGCCAGTCTGGCGTACGGCGCTAGCGAATGATTAGTCGTGGACGACTGTGCAGGCGATTGTTCCACCGCCGGTTGCGGTGGTAGACATCGCTGTTTCCGACACTGGAAATTGCCCGGTTGCAGTAGCACTTGAAACCGTAGAAATCACAACGGCACCGGTTGCTCCGGTCACTGCGCATCCGGTTACCTTATAAGCTAAATTGCCAAATGGGATGGGATTCACGACTGTGGCGAGACACGAGTTGCCGACCGCGCCGGGAGAAATTGAGCACCCCGACCCGGTAGCGGTAAACGTACCTGTCAACTGAGTGGCCGATTGGTTGTAATCGGCAATATACCCTGATCCCGAATTATCATGTACCGCATCTACCCTGTCTGGGGTGGTATTGTCAGCCACCACCGTGCTTTGGAAGCTGGCGGAACCGGCAGCGTTGAAGTCGATAAGGGCGTAGGTCAGGCTATACCCATAGTTTCCCCGGACAATTGAGTAGGTCACCGGATGGCTAAAGACCACTCCATAACCCAGCTGAGAAAACTGGTTGTTCTGAATCCAGACGTTTCGCCTGGCAAACGTTCCCTTATCAAACAACACGCCAAAACCCTGTGGCGAGGCACTCTGATAGCCCTGGATAAAATTGCTTTCGATCCATAGTCCGTTGTAGTAAGGAGAGTCGGTGGCAGCACTGGTTGGTGCTCCTAACTCCAGGGCGGGAGAATCACCGCGACCATTCGCTATGAGGTTGTACGCTATCTGTGCCCAGATGACACCGTGCCCGATAAAGACAGCAGGATTAGCGACATTTTGCGGCCCACTTCCTCCGTAGTCGAAGCCATTGCCGATCAGACCCAGCCCCTGACAATTGACAATGTTCGCGTCGATGTCGAAGGTGGTAATGATCGAATGAGACACGATGAACCCTTGCGGGGACGCAATCGCTGTTTGAGCCGCGGAGGTACAGGCAGCCGTGGCGCACATCCAACGGTTTCCCTCTGAATAGCTGGTCACACCCATGGTGGCGCCACGAAGCGTCGTATAGTTGTAGGTTCCGGCCTGGATTGCATTGTTGTCCGTGTAGAGGCTAAAGTTGTTCCCGCCATCGATGATTCCAACGCGTACGAAAAAGATCTGATTGTTCAAAATGTGACATTCGCCGCAATCTTCCATATCGATTGCCGTATCCATGGAATAGAACGCATTGCCTTCAACCGTGACGCCTGGAATCTGAAACTCGGCAAGCTGCGCCTGATAGGGATAAGGCATCGTCTTTGACGTTCCGGTCTGGTTGTAAACCTTGATGCCTGTGATGTTGTGGGCTCTCCAACCTAAGAAATTTATATTTTTTACAAAGCGGTTGATGCCGGAAGTTCTCTGATTCTTATAAAGGGCCCGGTCGTAAGACTGAACAATCTGGATAAGTGCATCGTCTCCTTTCGACCATGTGCCCGCAGGCGTCAACCAGGTACCGTTTCCACTCCCCTCGATGGAGCCATAGTTCATGAGCACAATTGGTTGGCTGATGTTGCAGCGTCCTTGTGGGAGCTCGACTGTGGCATTGCCCATCACGAGCGGGGGAACAACTTCCACCCCTCCTGAGACGGTGGTTGCCGCATTTGCGGCTGCCTGGATGGCGGGCCAATCATCATTGCTGCCGTTGCAAAGCGCACCATACTCGGCTGCCTTAATGGTTGTCGAGGGCATCGGCTGGTTTGAGTAGGTCGGACTGTTTGAAGGGTTGAAAGGACGACGATCGATGATTCGGACATTATGGGGATTGGTCCAGGTGTCGTTACCTGGATAACCTGGACGAATCAGCACGGAGCCACTAGTTCCCACTGCCGTCACGGCGGATTGAATGTTAGGGAGACTGCCCGATCCGACGATTGTATCGGCATTTTCGGTCCCCTCAGGGCCTGACGCTTGAGGCGCAACCTGAGGCGGGGTAGCGTTGGGTGAAACATTCTGTGCAATTGCCTGGGCGACCAGAGCCAGTAGGGCAATGAGAGCTACACGGAAAGACTTCATAGCGGCGACCTCAATCTATGCGATACGAGCGATTCTGATGCGAAACCTCAACAGAATAACTGCAATGTCCCTGTTCAGATGAGCAGGGCGCGGGAGGCGCAAGTCTCCATCGGAAGGCTACTTTTTCCAAGGTCGCCTTCGAACACTTTCGCCGGCCGTAGCTGGAGGTGGGCGAGTGGGCACAAAAGCCTGTCGTGGCTTTCACGACATTCGAGAGTTGCTAATTTTGGGCTGCCGAGAGGTGCTGACGCGCACTCTCCAGGATGGCGGTCGCCCGCTCCGTGGGAAGAAAAAGGAAGTTATTGATATACTTCCCGACCTTCCCGTTCTGTCTCACCTGGTCGCGCTGCGGCTCAAACTGGGCGATAGGGCGCAACTCTTTTCCACCGAGATAGAAGCCGGAATAGCCGATGCTTTCGAGAAGAGCGGAAACCCGAGCGAGCGAACCCGGTGCGTGCCGTTCCTCGATTTCGATCATCAGGTTTGGCTTCTCGCGCTTCAACGTCGTCAACCCGCCATGGAGAACGGCTTCCTCATGACCTTCCACATCGATTTTGACAAAACCGACATTTGTCAGGGCAAAACTATCAAGGGTCTTCATAGGGGCGACTACGGTTTCGATAAGCCGGCCACTCTCCAGTGCCGAGGAATTCGACTCGGCGATCGTCGCCGACATGTAACCGCCGGCCGGATACCTTAGCTCGCCCTGCCCTTCGTGGTCAGAAATGATCACTCCATGGATTTGCATCTTATTCGCATAATTTGCCCGTAGACGGGTAAGCATCTGGGGGAGTGGCTCGAAGGCTATGACGCTCTTGGCAAGAGGCAAAAGATGGTGCGCAAAAAAACCTTCATTGGCTCCGATATCCAGGGCTACGGCGTCTTTACGGCAGAGTGCGGGCAGAAGCGGCAGTTCCGGCTCGACCTTTTCCCATGAATGGAAGCGCCTGGAGTACATAGTCTTAGGAAAGAGCTTCTCAGCAACCCCCTTCAATTGGGGCCGTAGCATTCTGAGAGCACGTTGCATAGAGGACATAAAATTCCTTCCGCGAGCCTTTCGTAGCCTGACTTTCGAGCTGTTCTATGGAAGCCCGCTCTCGGGCGGAGACCCGTATCCCCCTCCAAAGGGCCCCAGGACAGTTTACAGGACATCGAACTACTGACTGACGCGCGTACGAAAGCGTGGGGAACGGAGCAGCCGATGGGTATAGACTTGCATTTGACCGAGCCCGGATGCCTCCCGGGCACTCCGGCCCAGAGAAGAAATACACTTTTGAGTCAGCCTGAAAGAGCATGAACAACAACCAGATCGTAGCCGTGATTGTGCTTTACAAGCGGCTGCCGGAGCAAAGCCAGACGATCGCCAGCCTGGGAACCGTGTTCGCGAGGAACCCGGAGCTGCTCCACTCCATCCGGGTCATCCTGTTCGACAACAGCCCAAAGGGGCTGGAACAGGTTAGCCTCTCGTTTCCTTGCGACTATTACCACTCTGACCGAAACGTGGGAACTTCGGGCGCTTACAATCACGCTCTGCAGCTTGCTGAAACGGGCCTATTTCCCTGGCTTCTACTATTCGATCAGGACACGAAAGTCTCTGCTGAATTTCTTCCTCGGATGATCGAATACAGTCATGCCCTTCTGGGACAGACGGAAATAGGAGCGGTTGTTCCATTCATTTACTCCCATGGTTCTCTGGTCTCGCCCACGAAGGTGGAGCGATTCAACCGTATGAGCCCTGTACCGAGTTCATTCAGCGGTATCTACCGTCAAAGGGCATTCGCTGTAAACAGCGCAACCTTGATGCGGGTCCAGACGTTGCGCGAAATCGGAGGATATAGCGACGAATTTTGGCTCGATCTATCTGATATCTATGTTTTCCAGGCCATGTACCGAAAGGGAAGGTACCTATATATCGCAGGGGATCTCACACTGCAGCACTCCATTACCACCATGGACTATGACAACGACATGGCTCCGGAGCGGTATAGGAATTTCCTTGCGGCGGAGAGCGCTTATATCGATCTCTATTCCTCCGCTCCGGAACGAGCTGCTCACCTCATCCGGCTCCTGGCGCGGACTTTACGGCAGCGTCGCCGCCATCGGAATAAAATCTTCTCCAAAATAACCTTCGAATATTTCTGCCGCCGGCTCTTTGACAGCAGGGTGAAGCGAATTCGCAGCTGGCGGAAGCAACTGTTGCTGCGCGATATCCCAGTGATCGACGAAGGGCGCGTGGTCGGCTAGTTGGCGCCAGGGCATCCCGGCGTTGTTATCATAGGGATTGAATGCCGGTGCACAAATGCTGAGATTCTTGCCGGGGAACCGATCGCGCGTGCAGGAAAAAGCACTCCCGTCCGTCGCTAAAATCCCTCTCAAACGGATTCGCCTGCTCGATAAGCCTCTGATCTATCCTCTTATTTTTCTGGTTTCCTTCGTCATCTTATTTCTCGGCATGGATAGGGGATTCGATTTTTACGATGAAGGGTTGATTCTGGTTGGAGCGATGCGGGTGGCGGCGGGACAAGTGCCGCATAGAGATTTCTATGCGAACTACGGTCCTGGACAGTTTTATACGCTGGCTTGGCTGTTTGACTTGTTCGGGCGGTCGATCCTGGTTGAACGCATTTATGACCTGGCTTTAAGAGCTGCCATTGTCACTGTCACGTACGGGATCACGGCCGCGTACTGCAGACGATGGATTGCCATTTGCACGACAATCGTCTGTGGGTTTTGGTTGTTTAGCGCCGGATTGCCCTCGATCGCTTATCCGATCATACCGATACTCCTGCTCACGCTCATCGGTTCAATGTTACTGCTGCCAATTTTCCGGGGCGAGGTTCGCACCTGGCGCATGTTGGCCGCAGGTGCATTAGCCGGGTTGGTGGCACTCTTTCGTTATGACGTTGGATTCGCCCTCGCTTTTGTACACTTCTGCACCGTCACGACGGCGGCGTTCCTGAGATTAGGTGAGAACGGGAAAGAAACCGCAGATCCCTCCACTACGCTACGCTCCGGTCGGGATGACAAATTTGTTTTAGGGAAATTGGCTGTTTCTCCAGTAGACACGAGCGGTGAATGGTTCAACGAATTTGTCATCTCGACCGGAGCGCAGCGTAGTGGAGAGATCTGCGGTTTCTTTCCGGTTCTCGCCAAGACCCTTTTCCCCTACCTGGTAGGGGTGCTTTTTGTGTTCCTGCCGCCCGCCCTACTCTACCTCGCCATAGCGCCGATCCATCCCTTCCTGCACGACATTATTCTTTATCCGACGAAGTACTATGCTCGCGCGCGGCGTCTTCCATTCCCTGGCGTACGTTGGCGCTCCCTCGAAAATATGGCGGTTTATCTTCCCATTGCGGTGGCCGCCCTCTGCCTTTACAGCGTGATCACAGCCAAGGGTCGCGGCGAAACCCCTGCGACGGGCACGGACAGCATTGGCCGAAGTCAGAGCTGGACAGGATTCTTTGTCTTATTCGGACTTCTCAGCACTGTCTTCTATTTCAAGGGCATCATAAGAATCAGCATCGGACAGATACTGCTTTCTCTCATACCCGCCGTGATAGCCCTAGCGGTGCTCTACGAGTATTCTTCGCGCGGAGACCGAGTGTTGCACCGGATTGTCCAGTGGACGATGGCCCTGTCTATTTTCACCGCAACATGGTCGGCGCTGAAAGAAATGCGGGTACTTTATCTGGGCCACGAGTCGGTTTTAGAGGAAGTATTGTCGCCGCCCGGACCGGCATTCCTCAGAGCGGAGACGAATTGGTGTGGTGTACCGAACCCTCTCCACACAGGTTTGTGTTTCTTAGTGGATCCCGCCCATGCCGAAATCATTTCCTATATTTCTGACCACACGAGCCCAGGCGAACGCATTTTTATCGGACTGAACCGGCATGACAGAATTCTGATGAACGACCTCTTAACTTATTTCGTGAGCGATCGTTTACCGGCAACCCGGTGGTCTCACTTCGATCCCGATCTGCAGACAAGAGCGGACATACAGACCGAAATGATTAACGAACTCGATCGTCAGGCCGTTCGGTACGTTATTCTCGAAGGCCAATATGATTCCCTGGTGCAAGCCAGCAACGACAGCTCGAAGAGCAGTGGGGTGACGCTGTTGGACGATTATATTCGCGGTAACTACCACCAGGTAGAGAGCATCGGCAGCTTATCTGTGTGGTTGCGCAATGGCAGCTGAGCCCGGTGTTTCGTATCTCAAGTCGAGTCTGGGAAGGATGCGCAACGGGAGCGATCGCAGCACGATGTAAATAGCAGCAAAAGCTAGTGAATCGATGTAGGCGCCAAAAGAAGCATACTCATCGCTAAAGACAGAAAGGAAGAGGGCATAGAGTGTGATGGCAAACAAATAACTGCCCAGTGTGCTTCCAGTCCTGGCTTTGCGATAGAGAAGCGTCTGCAACAGCGCGATGATTGCAATCGAGAGCAGTGCTCCATACAGGCCGAAATCGGAAAGATAAGATCGATAGACCGTATACACATTTGTCGGGATAGGCAGGTCGACAAAGTCAATCCGGGTCGACTCCTGATATGCAATCAGGTGAAACTTCGAGGCGATGGTCAAGAAGAATTTGAATGTGTGATTTGGCGAATCGCCATAATCCTGCTGATGCTGCATGAAGTAGTCAAGAGCCGCGGTCGGGCCAATCATATAGCCCACTAAAAAGAGGAGCATGATGGCTCCGATGCCGCCCTCAAAAATACTGGTGTCTTTGATGAGGAAGAGCAGGCCAAAAAACAGGCAAACAAATAGCAACATGGGGAGGCGAGCGAATTTAAGCGCCAACCAGAAGGTGTGCCGGTTCGTCTTCAAGAGTTCGACGCAGGTGAGGGACGAAATCAGCATCAAAAATGGGAGGCGTCCGGTGCTCAGAAGACTGGCCAGGAAGGCAATCGTGGTCATCACCCAGAAACTCTTGTCACGGCGCTCAATCAGGAACAACGGGGCTGCGTAGAGCGCCCATAGGGTGAAATAGGTTGCCAGCGGACTTCCCCCGGCGAGCTGTTGTCCAGCACCGGCCGCCACTCCGGCGTTCCGCGCCTGCTGGAAGATCGTGTTGCCAGTTCCCTGGGAAGCGAGGATTAACAAATTGTGTAGCAGCAGCGGAATACCGCAGGCCAGAAAAAGGATCACGGCGGGCTTGACCAAGTCGTTTCGTGGCGGAAATCGAGTGAGCACAAATCGTGCGGTGATCAGAGCCTTGGGAAAGAGCATCGCCAAGATGCCGCCAAGAGAGAAAAAGACCGCACCCATGGCGAGGAGCTCAAGCGTGTTGGTGTGCAGTGGGTCAAATTCTTTTGGACTGAACCGGTAGATTGTCAGATCCAGGAGCCAGGTGGAGCAAAACAAAAATGGGGGATAGAGAACGGAACGGCTAAGCCAGTAGTTGACCAGAATGAGGCCGATTAAAAGGCCAATCGCACCATTGAGGCTCATCAGTCATTCCTCTTCTCGTTATGGCTACCCAATGACCCGCCCATCTTCCACGATAGGAATGTCGCGTTGCGCGAGTTGCTTCCGCCAACCCAGGATTCTTTTCGCCCTGGTGTGAAAGAGCCGCCGACAAAAATACTCCCAGCTTATTTTCGCGAACGTCTTGTTGTCGTAACGCTGATATTGCCTGATCGTACGCAGAAACAGACGGACCAGTTGCGCTGCCCGCTCCAAATTGGACGAGTAAAGATCGATGTATGCGCTCTCCGCCGCGAGAAAGTTGCGGTACCGCTGAGGTGTCATCTCGTTATCGAAGTCCATGGCAGCGATGGAGTGTTGCAGCTGCAGGTCTCCGGCAACAAACATGTATCTGCCCTTTCTATACATTGCCTGGAAGGCGTAGACGTCTGAAAGGTCGAGCCAGAACTCATCGCTATAGCCTCCAATCTCGCGTAAGGCCGCGACCCGCATCAAAGTGGCACTGTTCGCGGCATAGCCCTTGTGCTTGTAGATACCGTTAAACGGGAACTGGATTTGCTCAACCCGATTGAACCGGCCAAGCCGCCTCGGAGAGACCAGAGTACCGTGGGAATAGATAAAGGGTACGACGGTGCCTATTTCCTTTTCGTCCTGGAAACGCAGACTGTACTCCAGCATTCGGGGCAGAAACTCCAATGAGACAGTTGTGTCCTGATCGAGGAGCAGTAGCCAGGGCGAACCGGTCGATTCCGCGAACTCCATTGCTTTGTTGTAGGCACCTGAGGTGCCCAGATTGCGATCGCCGTGGCGATAGTCGCAAGGAAACGGGACCGCAGGATCGACCATCGCGACCGGGCTGTTATCCCAAATGTAGACGCGAAAATGGTCCAGCAACGCCGGATCGCGAGCAAAAGCCTCGGCCAGGGAATTGATGGTCTGGCTTTGCGCCGGAGATCGCTTGTACAGTACGACGACAATTACGATCTGCATCTGGTCTTCTCTAGCTAGCCCCGTAACTTCAATTCCTGTCTCAGCAACGCGAGACGCCGGGCCTGCTCCTCATCGGATTCCAGGCGATGATAGATATACTTTCCAAACACCCAGGCGGCACTCAGAATAAAGCCCAAAACGCAGCCCACAATTGCCCACAGTGCCCTGAACGGCGATGACTTCCTGTCCGGCGGCAGCGCCGGGTCGACAATCTGGATCACAGGCGCTGCCTTGGCTTCATCGATGCGCGCTGCTTCATATTGGCGTGCCAGCAGATCAAAGAGGAACTGGTGATACTTAACGTCACGCTCCTTGCGGATGTATTCCAACCCAGCCTGGGGCACGTTCGCGGTGGTGATGGAGATATCGCCGGGCGCATGCTTTGCCGTTCCACTTTCCAGTTCGCGCAACTGACCCCGCAGGCCATCCAGTTCTGAGGTGAGCCGAATGACATCGGGATTCTGTTCCGTGGACGAAGTGCGCAATGAGGCTAGTTGGACTTCACGCAACGTGATATCTGCCTGCACCTGCGCAACCTGGCGGATGATTGTCTCTGTCTGGCCGGAAGGTGCGATCACGCCAGTCGATTCTTCGGTCTTCTTCAAGGCCACTTCGGCGTCGGCCAACTTATCCTTTTCCTGGGCTAGCTGTTGCTCAAAGAAGAGCCTCTTTTGAGAAGTTGCCCCTAAGGCCAAACGGTTATTAAGGTTGTAGAGTTCATCCACAAATGCGTTTGCCATGGCCGCAGCCTTGCGTGGGTCACGATCGCTGGCCGAGATGCTGATCGTGCCATCCTTGTTGGCAACAAACTTTGCGGCCTTTTGTATCATCAGGCGGGCATCGCTGAACCGCTTCGGATGATAGAGCCGTACGATGTCAAATCGCTTGACCATGGCATCGGTCACGCTTTGGCTGCCAAGCAGGCCGATGTAGAGGTCGGTGGGGTTCTTGAGCGAACCACCCATCCCGCTCAAGGAAGCCAGGGCGCCAAACTGCCCCAACAGGGCCGAGGCGCTCGACTGCTCCTGCTGGGGGGGCAGGACTACCGCCTTGGCGGTAAATGTCGGGGCGACCTGCAGGACAAGCAACAGGCCTATGACGAAGCCTGCCGCAGAGGCTAGAAGAATCGTCCACTTGCGGGCAGCAAAGATCAGCGCCACGTCCAGGATGTCGAATTCCCGCGGCGTTGGGTCACTCCTCCCGAGCGAAGGAGCTTCGTGGCTGATTTCATTCACCGTTGGCATACAATCGGCTCCATTATTGCAGCACAAAGATCGCCGCTGCACCCAGGGCTAACTGAGAGAATATCTGCGAATAATTGACAAAGTTCCTAAGCGCCGACGGCCGAGGGACCTTCTCCGGAATGACGACCGTATCGCCTGGATTCATCCTGGTGGAAACAAAGGTGTTTCCAAAGACACCCGAACGGGACTGCCGGCTGACCACCGATCCGTCGGCGCGAATGATGAACGCATGCTTGTCATCCGCATCACGGGTTGGGCCTCCCGCTAAACGTAGATAGGCCGCTACCTGCTCACGCTGATTGAACAAGAAGGAATTTTGATCATAGACTGCGCCGACCACGTTGACCGTGCTGGGCTTGGAAGGAACCGTGAAGCGGTCACCATCCTCAAGCGGCAGGTCGGGCAGCCTATCGATTCCGGTAGTATTCGGGTCCAGCGTGAGCACGATTCTGCCGGTGGCGCGCAGGGTGCGGAATTTGCTTACCAGACTGCGCGACGCCGAGACCTCGGCGGCCGTTGCCGCGGTGTCCTGCGGGGTGACGCTGGCGGATGCCGAGTTGATAGTGGATCGATCGATCTCCAGTTCCAGGTTGGAGAGGTAGTCGTTCAGGCGCTGCTGCTGGAAGATGCGGGTGGATTCCCGGGTAAACTCCGAGCCAAAGAGATAAGCATTCGTGGTCAGACCGCCGGTTCGGGCCACCAGTTGGCGCAACGTCTCGCCGGGCTTAACACTGTAGATACCTGCTGCCACAAACTCACCCTCGAGCCGAACAAATTTGGTTCGTTGGTCCTGAGGCACGCTGATATCCACCTGGGAAAAGATGGTCACGACGTCCCCCGGCTCCAGGGTAAGATCCTGCGATGGGTCGTGATCCTGGACAAGTTTGCCGGGATTGAAGGGCACCAAGGAAGTGGTCAGCGTCTGCTGGTTCAGGCGCTCAATCACCGCGTAGGACCAGTCGATTTCCGGAACGGGGAGAGCGACGTTGAGACGTGGCCGGGGCAGGTTCCCGCCATTCCAGGATAGCTGCTGCTGCTGGTTGGCCAGAGAACCGCCGCCCAGATCATTGCTTGGCGTGGTGGTCTGGGGAGTGTTCTGACCATTGGGCTGATTGTTAAGCTCCGGCTGCTGAGAATCGAGCTGGGGCAGGAGATTCTGATCGATATTCTGACCGTTAAGGCTCGAGCCAGGATTCTGGTTAGGGTTTTGAGCCTGGTTCTGCGTGGAGTTCTGCTGGCCGTTGTTGGGCTGCTGCTGGTTGTTGTTGTAGATCCCAGTACCGTTGTAGATCGGGAGACGCCGATTGCCATTCGCATCTCTTGGATATTGATCCGGGTTGTTGCTATATTCCGCCTTGAACTCCGGCCCCGGGACCCCCAGTTGGTTCCGCCGTTCCCAATAGTCCCGCGTAACGAGAGACCGGTTATCGGGGATAATCTCGCTCAGCTTCATACCCGGATGCCAGGCGAACCGGCCTGGTTCGGCAACGTTGCCGCGCAGTGTCACCGTGTTCTGGAACTCAGGAGAGAACGGGAGCACGCGGAGAACGTCGCCCTGGTGCAACGGAGTCGCAAAGCCGCTGCCCTGCAATGGAACATTCAAAACAGCGCGGGTGTTGTTCTCATCCATGCGTTCCAGGGATGCCCGGAACAATGAGGCGGTGGAGGTGAGGCCGCCGGCGAACTGCAGACCCTGTTCTACAGTAGTTGCGCCTTTCAATTCATAGATGGCGGGAACGCGTACGCTCCCAGCGATGCCCACTTGCGGACCCACAGCAGGGATGAAGATTACGTCTCCAGAGAGCAGCGGCGCATCTTTGGACATATCGCCAAGAAGCAGAAGATCGTAGAGGTCGAAGTGGGTGACGGTCTGCCCGTTCCGCCTGAGCTGAATGTCGCGGAGAGAGCCTTGTACTGAGGGGCCGCCGGTGGCAAACAAAGCGGTGACCAGCGTGCTCAGTGAACTAAGCGTGTAGGTTCCGGGGCGGCGGGCCTGCCCGACGACAAAAACCTGGATCGACCTTAGTTGGCCCATCTCCACTTCCAGCTCGAAGCTCTTGAAGATGCGGCTCACCGCGTCATGAATATGGGACTTGACCTGTTCGTAGGGCAGACCGGCCACGTGAATCTCGCCCACCTGGGGAAGGTACACGGAACCGGAGCGGTCCACGGTGACCTGGGCGTTGAAGTTGACTTGTCCCCAGATACGGATTATCAGCTGATCGCCCGGGCCGAGGACGTAGCCTGGGGTAACATTCACTTCGCGCAGGGGTGCGAATGTTGTTGGTACCTGGCGAAAGAGCGAGTCCCCATACACGGGAAGTAACCTGCCCACAGAAGCGCGGACCATCAGCTGAAATTCCGTAGGAGGGCTGGGGCGCTGGAGCTCCAGCAGCCGAGCATCGTTAAGGGCCTGCTGCTGAGCCTGCGAACCATTGAGGCCGCTCAGATCGGAGAAGCTGGGAACACCGCTGTTGAGGCCCCGGGATTGAAGACCCGGATACTGCTGGCCTAGCTGGCTCGGAGTGACATTCGTTCCATAATTGCCAGAATTGCCGCCCGTAGAGGAGGCGCCGGGGTTCGCACCTTGCTGACCTAAGTCAGAGGGGGAAGACTCGTCCTGACCAACGCAACTGCCATCGACGGAGATGATGCCTGATTGGCAGGTGGAGGTGTCGTTACTAGTGGACTGAGCGGCGGCAACCGGTGGTTGAACCTGCGCCACGCTCGCGATCAGCAAGATCGCGAAGAAAAAACCTGAACGCTTACCCATAATTTTTGAAAGCAGAAAATGGCTCGGCGTGCGGCCGGTGTCTCCTGCCAAGCTTTACTCCTTTACCCTTGACGCGGCCCTGGGACGGATTTGTCTAATGCCTACTCTAGTTTAGGGCTTCCCAATGGATGCGCAAATTCTTTTCCCCAGTTGGACCTCTGGAACGCAACGAGGCGGTTACGCCTCAGAACTGGAAATAGATGAAGTCCCGATGACCAAAAAAGCCATAGAAAACCGTGGCGTAAACACAGGCGTTATAGGCGAGAGCGCGAAATACAGGTGAGTTCCAGATCTTCGGGGTTTGCAAGGGATGGGCAATCCACCACTCCACCACAAACATCCCAAGAATGAACAAGGCCAGAAAGGGCGCGGTGGCACGGGTAAAGCCACCGGCCATCAGCAGGAAGGGATCGAAATGCAAGGGGAGCAAATGTCGCGCAATGAACCATGCGTCTCCCAGGTTATTGGCACGAAAGAAGATCCAGGCAAACGTCACCAAACTGAAAGTGAGCAGGACCTTGGCGGCAGTTACTAGTCTCGGAAAGTGCTCCAGGCGGAGCGCCTTGGAAACGCGCGCGGCGGGGGGGCCGACGATCTGGGCCGCGATCAGGTACAGACCATGCAGCAAACCCCAAACCACAAAAGTCCAGTTGGCTCCGTGCCACAGCCCGCTGATAGCGAAGGTAATCATCAGATTGAGATAGTAGCGAGGCAGTTTAACCCGGTTGCCGCCCAATGGGATGTAGACGTAATCGCGAAACCAGGTAGAGAGCGAGATGTGCCACCGGCGCCAGAATTCTCCGACCGAACTGCTGAAATAGGGCTGGCGGAAATTAACTCGCAGATCGTAGCCCATCATGCGCGCCAACCCCAGTGCCATGTCGGTGTAGCCGGAGAAATCGCAATAGATCTGCAGCGAAAACAAGGTCGTCGCGAGCACGAAGGCCGCACCGGTGTAGTGGCTTGGGGTTGCGTAGACGAGCTTTACGAAATCGGCGACATTATCTGCAATCACGATCTTCTTAAAGAGACCCCACGCGGCCTGGACCATTCCCGATTGGACGCCGGCCAGGGTGATCTTAGGTTCGCGATGAAACTGGGGTAGAAGTTCGGACGGCCGCTCGATCGGGCCGGCCACCATCTGGGGAAAGAACGCAACATAGAGCGCATATTGCAGCAGGTTTCTTTCTGCGGGGACCTTCCGTCGATAAACCTCGATGGTGTAACTCATCGCCTGGAAGGTGTGAAAGGAAAGGCCGACGGGGAGGATGATCGATAGTAGCGGGGGATCATATTTGAGGCCGAACAGGTGGGCTCCGCTGCCTACAGATCCGGTCAAAAAATTGAAGTATTTAAAGAAGACCAGAAGCCCGATGTTACAGAAGAGACTCAGATAGAGATAGAAACGGCGACGATTCTGCTGTTCTGCCTTCTCAATCTGCAGGCCGGCAAAGTAGTCCAGCAGGGTGATGCCCCAGATCACAAAGATGTATCGGGTGCTCCAGCACATGTAGAAGTAGTAGCTGGCGATGAGAATAATGACTCTTCTCGCCGTGCCTCGCGTGCTCAGAACGAGGGCCCACACCAGGATGAAGAAAATCAGAAATTGAAAGCTATTGAAGAGCACGCCGTTGTCCTGAGTTGAGTTTGCTTTCCACCAGGTGATAGAGCGCCTCGGTGTACACGCGGGCGCCCGTGCCATTCAGGTGCGTTTGGTCAGAGAAAAACTTGTTGGGATAGAGATAGTAGCTGGGACCAAGCAACTTGCAGGGTGTAAGTTGTTCCACCTCGGTGGCAAACTGCTGGTCGTAGCCCGGGGGAGCAGCCGCTTCCCCGATACGCAGGTAGTACGGCACGTAGTAGCAGTCTATGTGGTACTGCCTTACAAGCTGGTTCAGCTCTGTTATTTCTGAACCCTGACGGACTCCGAAGCGCGACTGAATGGTGTTTGGCTGATCCGATTCGAGATGAAAATCGTCAGGCAGCCGGCCTCCGGGAAATCTGCTTTGCTGCAGGATCAGATAATGGCCCCGCTGGGCGATGGACTCCTTCTCGTTTGCCTCTGCCTCCCGGTAATAGTTGACCAGGCCTCCGTGGCTCGGAGCCTGCATGAGAAAGCTGGTGAGATCCCGGGCCAAATTCCGGAATGGAAACAGCTGTTGAATGATGGCGTGGTCATCGGGAATCAAGCGAAAGATGCTACGGCGGGGCGGGTCTGGTCTCCACGGCAGAGTCAGCAAGAGCACGTCTGGAGCCTGTCCCCGCTCACACATTGCTTTCAACGGCGGCAGAACCAGGTCGCTTCCGGGGAAGCCGGAATTGAAGGAAGAGACCTTGAGATTGCCGGCCGCAGCCATCTGATCAAAGAATGACGGCACGAACCCCGCGAGAATCTTGCTATTGCCGAAGATAAGTACGCGAAGCACCTGGCGGTTATCAGGAAAAATCGGTCCGCTGGCTTCCAAATTCAATTTGGCGCTGAAGACCAGGTCCGAGCCATTTTTCAAATATGGAAAACGCCGGTACAGAGCAAAAAAAATCACCCAGAGAATAGCGAAAACGGAAAACGTCCAGACCAGGCAAGATGGCCACGCTGTTCGGGTCGTTTGATCGGGCTCAGGGGGATCCGGCCTGGAGGCTGGAGAAGGATACTCCCGGGTTTCGACGTCCAGGGAATCCACCTGATCGGGACGATCTTTCAGCATCTCACGATCTTTTCCGACTGCAGGCCTCGGGTGGCATTGCGAGAATCGACGACCAGCTGCGATTCTTCCACGATGCGGGCATAGTCGTAGGAAGTGTGATCGGTGACAATCAGGACGCAATCGTAACCGTCAAGGTCTTTGAGCGGCTGCGAATTCATATTCAGATTGTATTTTCTTCCCCGGCCCACCGAAGGAAAAAACGGATCGTTGTAGCTGACTACGGCACCCTCTTGCTGCAGCATTTCGATGATCGAGAGCGAAGGGGATTCGCGCAGATCGTCCACGTCTCGCTTGTAGGCCAGCCCCAGCACCAGGATCCGCGATCCTTTGAGCGGCTTGCTACGCTGATTCAGCGCCGAAGAAACGGCAGCCACCACGTGATAGGGCATGGCCTCATTCACTTCGCCAGCGAGCTCGATGAACCGGGTACTGAAGTCGAATTCCTTTGCTTTCCAGCTCAGATAGAAGGGATCGATGGGGATGCAGTGGCCGCCGAGTCCGGGGCCGGGATAGAAGGGTTGGAATCCGAAGGGTTTGGTTGCAGCCGCCCCGATCACCTCCCAGATGTCGATGCCCATGCGCAGACAGAGCAGTTTCAGTTCGTTCACCAGCGCGATATTTACGCAGCGATAGATATTTTCCAGCAGCTTGGTCATTTCCGCCGCCGCCGGGGTGGAGACCCGGATCACGCGGCGAAAAGCCACGTTATAGAGGGCCGCGGCAGCCTCGGCCGCCAGGTTTCCCAGTCCCCCCACCACCTTGGGAATGTCGCGGCGGTCGATGCTGGTATTGCCGGGGTCTTCCCGTTCCGGAGAATAGGCCACCAAAACACCGTCGGTTGTGATGGCCTCGCGGATGACTTTGATCCGGCCGGCACGTTCGATCGCGGGGGCAATCAACTCCTCGGTCGTACCGGGGTACGTGGTGCTTTCGAGGACCACCAGTTGGCCGGGCCGCAGATGGTCAACGATCGAGTCCATGGTTGCCGTTATGAAACTCATATCCGGCGTATGGTGATCGCTGAGAGGGGTGGGCACGCAAATCAGAATCGCGTCGACTGCTGCGATCTCGGCGAAGTCGGCGGTGGCGCGAAAACCCTTGCTTTGGGCAGACTTGATCTGTTGCGGGTCGATACGATGAATGTAGGATTCGCCGGCGTTGAGTCGGTCTACCTTGGCCTCATCGATGTCAAAGCCCGTGACCGCGAATCCCTCCTGGCTGAAGAGCAGAACCAAGGGGAGCCCCACGTAGCCAAGGCCGATAATTCCTACCCGCAGCTCGCGCTTCTCAACCAGCGACAACCAACGCGGCAAACCTTGCTGGTCGACCAAACGATTTCTCCTGCTTGTTTATTGTAGCGATTCCGGGAAACACCCATGAGTGGGGGGTATCTCACCTTGAACTTGCCCAAATTGTCTGGATGAGAGCAAAAAAGCCACAGCAGGTCCCTCCACTACGCTGCGCTCCGGTCGGGATGACACTTCATTTGTTCAATCGACTGTAATCCTCGACTTTAGATGTAACCACTTACCTTACAAATGAAGTGTCATCCCGACCGGAGCGCAGCGTAGTGGAGGGACCTGCTGTGGCTTTTTTGCGGTTCTCACGCAGACACCATCTCACGTCGAGGCGACCGGCAGCTTGAGCGACTCGCGATACCACTCCACGGTCCGCTCCAAACCCTCTTTCAGCTCAATCAAGGGACGGTAACCGAAGGCTTCCGCGGCTGCAGAAATGTCGGCCTGCGAATTCAGTATGTCTCCGGTGCGCGGCGCTGCATATAGCGGCGGGTGCTCAAACCCGATCAATTTCGCCAAGAGACGGTAGATGTCTTTTAGCGTGTGTTGACTGCCGCAAGCAACGTTGAAAACCTTGCCCGCTACCCGGGCTGCCGGCGCCGCACAGGCCAGCAGGTTCGCGGAAACAACATTATCGATGTAGGTGAAATCTCGGCCCTGCTCCCCGGTTCCGAAGATCGTTGGGCGAGACCCCTCGAGCATTTGCTGGATGAACTTTGCCAGCACTCCGCTATAGGGCGAATCGGCTCCCTGGCGCGGACCAAAGACATTGAAATAGCGCAAGCTCACCGTCTCCAGTCCATAGACCTGCCAATAGCTGCTCATGTAATGTTCGCCGGCGAGTTTTTGCACGGCATACGGCGAAATCGGCATGGGGCGCATGGATTCTTTGCTGGGCAGGATCGGCTGATCGCCGTATGCGGAGGAAGACGCCGCGTAGATGATTCGCTTGACGCCCGCAGCCCGCGCGCCTTCCAGCACATGAAACGTTCCGTCCACATTGCAACGGTGGCTAGGCTCCGGATTCTGGACCGAGAGAGGAACAGACGGCAGCGCTCCCAAATGCAGGATGTAGTCGATCCCTTCACAAGCCGTGCGTATCGCAGCGGCATCGCGCAGGTCTACCTCCCGGAAATCGATCCGGTCATAATATCCAGCCAGGTTCGCTGCTTTGCCGGTGAGGTAGTTGTCGACTCCGCGGACTTCTTCGCCGCGTTCTACCAGGGCTCTCGCCAGGGACGATCCGATGAACCCTGCGATTCCCGTAATCAGATATTTCGCCATGCGGTGGTTTCCCAGAATATGCTCGTCGGCTCAGCTTGCCGGCCGACGTTGGACTCCGAGGGGGAAGGATGGTTCGAAGCCAACTCTGAAAATAGCACAGCGGGCGGATCCGCCCTAGTCCTGGGCCCAGAAGGTCGCTTGGGTAAAATCCTCTGACATTTTCTGTATGTACTTCCTGGAATTGAACTTCTTGCCGGTGGAGGCACCGGACATGTAGCGGACGGTGCCAAAGATCGGCCGGTCAAACCAGGGACGATCGAACTTGCCCACGATCGACCAGGCGATCCCCGCATATCCGTTGGGATCTCTGCCGTCGAGAAAGTAGCGGTCGTTGAGGGTGACGCACGTGTCAAACGCTTTGGCTGGATCGGGTGACCACTCCAGAATCTTTTTCGCCCAGTACATGCGCATGTAATTGTGCATCCAACCAAACTTCACCATTTGATTCTGGGCCGCATTCCACAGCTCGTCCTGGGTCTCGGAGCGCTCCAGCTGCTCCATCGAATAGAGGTGCTCGCGCCGGTCGCGGGCATGTTCCATCAGGGTTTTGCGCGCCCATGGCTCGGCGCATTCGAACGAGTCGTAGTTTTCGGTGAATTTAACGAAGTTCACCGCCAGCTCGCGCCACCCAATCAACTCGCTGATATACGAATCGCGAGCCGGCTGGGGAACTTTTCCCTGCTCGCATGCCTTGTCGACCGCCAGAGCGATGGTGATGGGGCCAATGTGCCCAAAGTGCAGATAGGGTGATAACCGGCTGGTTCCGTGCACCTCGGGGTGATTGCGTGTCTTGTCGTAAGCGGCAAGGTCCTTATCCACAAACTCGTGCAGTCGCTTGACCGCCGCATGAGTGCCGCCGGTGAAGCTTTCTACGGGGGCAACGGAACGATCGAGTGTCTTCCAGCCATGGGTCACGTCTTCGCGCACAGGGAACGACTCGATTTTGTGCGGCGGCTTCCATTCGCGATGGGGCTTGACCACCGGCTGCGGGACCAGATACTTCGGCAGCTCGGCGTAGAGCCTGGGGCGGAAGATATGAAGGGCGTACATACGCTTTTCAAATAGCCCCGAGGGAACCACTACGTCTGCGTCCACGGTCCAATAAGGGATCCGCAAACGGCCAGCCAGCACCCTTCGCCAGCGCTCCGGCTCGCGGCAAGGGTTTTCATCGCCGACTACCATGGCGGCATCCACCTCTGCGAGCAGTGCCTGCAGAGAATTGTTAGGCGGCCGGCGCACGATAAAGCCGATTTGCCGCTGCGCGAGATCGTCTTCAATGTCCGCAAGGCCCTGGTTCAGGAAGGCATAGTGCCGTAGATTGGCGTGGGGAAAATTTGAGATGGCGGAGAAGTAGACCAGTACCGGCAGATCCAAAGCATTGCCAACTTCGACCGCAATGTCGAGCGCGGGATTATCCAGCGCCCGTTCGGCTCGCTGCATCCAGTAGACGACGCATTTCGCGTCGGGTGCCGGGGGTCCGTCGCGCCGGACTCGGATTCTGGGGTTTTCGGCTAGTTTGCGTAGCGCTTCAGGTACTTCTTGATGTGCAGGCTGGGAGGTCATCTGGAAGAAGACGCGTCGGTTAGATTCTTACCGTACCACGCTAGATATGGGATGCCACGAACCTTAACGTGACTTGTCGATCGGGCCAAAACGAAACGGATTTTGCGTGGTGGTATCCCAAAATTCTTTGCAGGGATAGGTTCTGTCGGAAAACATTTCCAAGGCCGTAGCGTAGTGGAGGCTTACCAGAGGCCCCAGTTGCGGCTTATGTAGTCGGAAAGGGTCATGGTGATGAGCACCAGGAAGGTGAAGAAGCCCGCTCCGACGGTGAGCATCATCACTCTCGAGCTGTAGCGGATATGCATGAAAAAAAGAATGACCAAGACTGCCTTGAGGCAGGCGATCGCGAGCGCCACGATGGGGCTGAATACACCCATGTTGATGAACGCCGCACCGGTCGTGGTGGCGGTGAGCACCAGCAAGGCGACCAGGATGGTTAAGTAGGTCTTGGGCCCGACGATGTGATGTTCGTGTTCCGTAGGAGCGGACATGAGTTCTCTCCTTCTATTTCAAAGGATGGCGGCTGATGAGATACAGCAGCGGGAAAAGGAAGATCCAAACGATATCGACGAAGTGCCAATACAGCCCGAAGTTATCGATGGTCGAGGTATGCCCATTCACATATGCGCCGTGATATGCCTGGTAGAGCAGAACGAACAGAATGCTGATACCGATGATCATGTGAAGGGCGTGCATGCCGGTCATAGCAAAGTAAAGGAAGAAGAAGAGCTGGGCGTGTTGCGCCATATCCGGCGCCAGCGGAACATCCCGTTTGTCCGTTGGATGAACAAAATCTTCCACGCTAAAGCTTGCCCCGGGGATGTGGTGTTCGGTGTATTTGTCATGATATTCAATCGTCTTGATGCCCAGGAAGACCAAACCTAGACAAATCGTAAGGCTGAGCGAGGTAAGAAGGCCTTTGCGGTTGCGGGTTTCCGCTGAGTAGACGCCCATGGCCATGGTGAAGCTGGAAAGGATGAGGACCCCGGTATTGGTGGTTCCGAGCCCGATGCCGAGCGTGTTGCTGCTGGCCACAAAGGCGTCGTAATACCAGTTGCGATAGAGCAGGTAGGCCATGAAGAGGCCACCGAAGAACATGATTTCAGTCAGCAGGAAGAGCCACATGCCGAAGCTGGCCGTCTCCCGCTGCTGGTCCACACTGACGAAATGGTGGCGCAGGTATGCGGGATGCTCTTCGTGCCCTTCGTGGGGTTCCGCGTGCCCGGGGGCGATTGCTTGGCTATCCAACAGTCGTTACCTCGTGTTCGGTCTTGTGAGCCAACCAGTCATAGTCGTAGGCTTCGTGATCCATGATCGGTATATCGACAAAGTTCTCGGTCAGAGGTGGGGATTGTGTCTGCCACTCCAAGCCGGTTGCCTGCCATGGATTACTGCCCGCGATCTTACCGTACTTGAGCGACCAGGGCATATACAGCATCGGTAGCAGATAGCCGATACCTAAAACCGTTGCGCCCGCTGTCGAGAGTACATTCAGAACCTGAAATTCAGGCGGATAGGCATGATAGCGGCGCGGCATACCCAGGTAGCCAACAATGAACTGGGGGAAGAAGGTCAGGATGAAGCCGATGAATGTGGTGACCGCGGCCAGTTGCGACATGGACTCGGGATACATTCTGCCGGTCATCTTCGGCCACCAGAAGTGGACCCCGGCGAGGTAAGCCATGAGCATTCCGCCGACCATCACAAAATGGAAGTGGGCGACGATGAAGTACGTCTCCGTTAGATGAATATCCATCCCCAGAGATCCCAGGAAGACGCCGGTGAGACCGCCGATGGTAAATAGGCCCATGAAGCCGAAGGCATAAAGCATCGGCGTCTCGAAGGTGAGGGAACCCTTATAGAGGGTAGCCGCCCAATTGAAGATCTTGATCGCCGAAGGGACCGCAACCAGCATGGTCAGCAGCGAAAAGACCAGGGCCGAATAGTTGGAGACGCCCATGATGAACATGTGATGGGCCCAGACAAAGAATCCAAAAACGGCGATCGCCACGGAAGAGAACGCCACCGCGGTATAGCCAAAAACCCGCTTGCGAGAGAAGGTGCTGATGACCTCGGAGATCACCCCCATGCCGGGCAGAATCATGATGTACACGGCGGGATGGGAATAGAACCAGAAGAGGTGCTGGAAGAGCAGCGGGTCCCCGCCCTTGGTGGGATCGAAGACGCCGATGCCAATGGTCCGCTCAAGCATGACCAGAACCAGGGTAATGGCAAGTACCGGTGTCCCCAGGACCATCAGGATGGAAGCCGCATAGTGCGACCAGATAAACAACGGCAGGCGAAACCAGGTCATGCCCGGGCAGCGCATGCGGTGGACGGTCACGATAAAGTTCAGGCCGGTAAAGATGGAGCTGAAGCCAGCAATAAACACGCCCATCGCAGCCGTGATCACGTGGGTATTGAGATAGTGCGTGCTGAGCGGCGTGGTAAAGGTCCAACCGGTGTCGACACCACCAGTGAGCAACGCGGTCACCAAAAAGCAGGCGCCGGCAACGTAGAGGTACCAACTCAGGAGGTTGATCTTGGGAAAGGCCAGATCCTTGGCCCCGACCATGATGGGGATGACGAAGTTTCCCACGGTTGCCGGAACCGACGGCACCAGGAAGAGGAAGATCATGATCACGCCGTGCAGCGTGAAGAGCTTGTTGTAGGTATCGGAGGAAACCAGGTCAGGCAGAGGAGTCAGCAACTCCAGACGGATCAGGCCGGCAAAGGCGCCACCGATAAAGAAGAAGAAAGTGATCGAAATCAGGTACAGCATGGCGATGCGCTTGTGGTCGCCGGTCAGCAGCCAGCTCTTAAGCCCGTACTCGCTGTTGAGGTAGCTCAGCTTGGGGAGCTGTGCCGTCTCCTGATTCGGAAGCGTGACGATGGTGCTCATTGATTTACCGTCCCCGGCACACTGGGTGCCGTCCTACCCGCCTTTGCGGGACTGTTCATTGCGGGCGAGCCAGACGTAGCGCCGGCTTGCCCAGGGGATAGTTGAGTCGCGGTCAGCGTCTGCTGAACACGGTAGTTCGAATTAAGGTTCTTGATGTATTCCACCAGGTCGATAAGACCCTCTTCGCTGACCTGTCCCTGATAGGTAGGCATGATCGGCGCATAGCCCGAAGTCACGCGGGTGGACGGGTTAAGAATGGACTCGCGAAGAAACGCATCATTGGCGGTGACATACGATCCATCGGCCAGTTGCAGCCTGGACCCATAGACCTGCGCCAGGTTCGGGCCGCGCGCAGTCGCCTCGCCAGAGTGGCATGAACTGCACCCCAGGCTGGCAAACAGACGTTCCCCGTTCTGTGCCAGCGACGCTCCACTGGTGCTGCCTGAAGCCCATTTCTGATAATCGTCGGGCGTCATAGCGACGATTTCCCCAATCATTGCGGAGTGGTCCGTGCCGCAATATTGGGTGCAGAACAAATGATAGGTTCCGGTGGCCGTCGCTTCAAACCACACCGTCGAATATCGACCGGGGATGACTTCCCGCTTCACGCGGAACGCGGGAATGGAGAAGCTGTGAAATACATCCTGCGAAATCATGGTCAACTGCACCTGCCGGTTGATGGGGACATGCAGGGAATCGATCTCATGCTGCCCTCCCGGATGCTCGGCTTTCCACATCCACTGCTTGCCCACGATGTATATGTTCATGGCATTGGTGGGCGGGTCGTAGATGCGGAAATAGAGCAGCGCTCCCCAGACGAAACAGATCATGAACAGGGCCAGGGGAATGATGGTCCAGGTGGCCTCGAGCAGGGTCGAGCCTTCGATCTGGGTGGCTACGGGGTTCTTCTCCTTGCGATACAGGATGGAGAAGCCGAAAACCAGGATGATGACTGCAATCATTCCCACGGCCGAGATGGCGATGAGAAAGAAGTAGAAAGCGTCCATGTAAGGCGAAATGGCCGAGGCTTCGGGGGGAAAGAGGGCAGAGTTCGTCAGCCACCTTACGAGAAACTGCCACAGCACTGGACTTATATGCATCGTTACCCTTTACCCTTGAAATCCCGGCGAAAACTCACCAGCATGAAGCTGCCTAGGCCCAAAACAGTCAGCAGGCAGCCCGCCTGCACGATCCGGGCAATGACCAGGCTGTGGCGGTTCAGCATCGGATCATAGCGATAGCAGTAGGTCAAAATGTTGTCGACCGGGGAGCCGATGGTGTTATGTGAAGCTTCCACCAATCCCAGCTGCAAATCCCTGGGCGAATATTCAACCCCCAGGTAGTACTGGGCCATCCGGCCTTCCGGCGTGACCACCTCGATCGAGCTTGCATGGGCAAACAGAGGTGGTTTGCCGGCGGGCTGAGGGAGACGCACGTAACCAAAACCGACCCCCTGCGCCAAGGCTTTGATTGCTGGCTGCTCGCCGGTCAGGAAGTGCCAGCCATCCGCAGTTTCCGCCCGGCCGTAGCGCTTTACATAAATCGCCTTCTTGGCTGCGGCCATTGCCGGGGTCTCTGCCGGATCAATACTCACGATCACGATCTGGAAGTCTTTGCCGGGGGTGAGGTTCACCATCTCCAGGGCGCCTACCAGGCCATTCAGATCTTCCATGCACAGGATCTGGCACTGGTAATAGACCAGGGAAAGGATCACGGGGCGCTTGCCGAAGTAGTCGCCCAATTTGACCGGCTTGCCTGTCTCGTCGCGAAACTGTGTGTCGAGGGGCAGCTGCTGGCCCAGCCGTTGATCGATTTTTACCGTGTTGAGAATATCGGGCAGATGATCCTGGGCCGGGTCGCCCATGGTCTTTTCACCGTAGGGCGCGACCTGGGCGAGACCCGGGGCTGTCGCGGTCAACAACATCGCCGCGGCCACCAAAAAACGGGTTGTGCCTTTCATCTGCATGCCTCTACCTTCATGTTATCGCTGCCCGGGGTCCTTCACGACCCTACGACCCTACGGGTTTGATTCGCGGAAACCACCCTGGTGTGCTCCCTAGCGAGTCGCTCCCAAAGCTGCCTGCTCGCCCGGTTTTTCGCCCCGCATCCGCTGCTGCTCCAGGGTCTCCATGTATTGCTGTTCGTAGCCCGTCCGGGCGAATCCGTCGGTAAGCGGCACGGTCACCACCGGGGCCCGGTCACCCGCCATCAGGGGTTCGGTCTGCTCTGCCGGAGCTACCGGGAGGCCACCCTTGGCTACGATCTCCATGGCGCGAGAAATGGGGATGCGCACTTTACCGCTCGACCGGTCAATCCAACTGTAGTAGTTGAGCAACAGATCCTCTCTCGCGTGCATTTCCGCGATCTCCTGGTTGCCATCATCGGTTTGCAGCCGAGGCGTAGGAAAGCGCTGCACCATTTGGTTCAACTGCTGCTGCTCCATCACCGCATTCGAGGTCAGATCCTGACGCTTGCCCGACGGCTGTGCGCCGATCTGATTCCATTTGTTGGGCGGCCCGTCGCTCTTCAGAATCGCGGTGTTGATGACCTTGCCCATGCCAAAACAAAAGATGAAGAAGACGCCGACAAAAGCACCCAGGGAGGCGAGAAAAACCACGATGCCATTGACGTTGACGTCCGTGACCTCATAGCCAAGGGCCTCACTTTCCTTGAGCGATTCCATCGATTCATGCGAATCATGAGGTTCATGCGTGGGCATGCTCAGCCTCCAAAATTTCTTCCAGGTGAGGATCGTTGGTCTGGATCAACGGCCGTTTCTCCAACTGGCCGAAATAGAACCACATCCAGAGGGAGATCACGACCACCGGGACGGTCATGTACTCCAGGATCCCGAAGCTGAAATGCAGATTGCGCCGGGCATCGGCAAAGTTCGGTTCAATCAGCCAGAACATGTCCCAGCAGCGGGCGAAGATCATGATCTTGCACACCAGGATCAGGCGCTCCTTGTTCCGCTTAAGGTCACGCGAGAGCAGCAGGGTGAAGGGGATGAACCAGTGAAATACAAAGTCCAGCGAAGCGATCACGCCCCAGCCGCCGCGAATGCGATCGAGATACCAGGGAATCTCCTCCGGCAGGTTGCCTGACCAGATAATCAGGAACTGGGAGAAGGCGAGGTAGATATTGAGCATGACAAAGGCAAAGGCCAGTTTGCCCAGATCGTGCTGCTCGGTTTTGCGCAGCACGGTGTGCATCGGCTCGGCCTGAGAAAGCCGAAGGACGGTGATGATAGAGAGCGCCAACACACCGTAGCCCTGGCCAACGAGGAACATCAGCCCATAGATCGACGAGTACCAGGTGGGGTCGAGCGACATAACCCAGTCGATGGCGCAAACGCTCATGGTGATGGAGTAAACGAGGACACCGAAGCCGCTCAGGTTCTCCAGCCTGACCTGCCAGAAACGGACGTTCGGATGCGGGTCGGCATCGCGCTGCAAGCCCCATTTGTTCAGCAACAGCATGAAGGTCATCCAGATAGCGAAGCAGATCGCGGACTGGATCCAGACGCTGGGGATACTGAGCATGGGGTGCTTGTAGGCAATCGCGTGCGCCTGCCCGTAGGTGATCAGGTGCTGGTGAAATGCCTCCATGGGGTTGCTGTACTGCGCCCACAGGTACAGCTTCTTCATGAAAAAGCCTATGGGCAGCCACAGGACGATGATCAACGGAAGGCAGCGCGACATTGCTTCCAGCGGACGGCGCACCAGCAAGCCCCACTTGCCGCCGCTCAGATACTGCACCATGAGCAATGCCAGACCACCCACCGTGAAGCCCCAGCAGATGATGAAACCGAGCAGGTAGGAGCGCAGCAGGTGGTTGATACCGTCGTGGTCGACGGTTGCCGCCAGCACCGCCAGCACGATCGACAAAACAGAAAAGATGGCGCCAACGACCATGGCCCGGCGCCGCCAGGCATTGAGCAGCAGCGGAGCATTCAGCTGGGAGGGTAGCGAATTTGCGTGGTGAGCCATGTCTTTTACCTGGTTACCGGTTTCAAGCCCTTGGGCTTTACCGCGTTGCCACTGGTGGCCGCGCCGCCACTGGGCTGACTCATGGCCGGCACCGGACTGTCACCGGTCGCGGGCGCCATTCCCGGAGTGCCCTGGCTGGGATCAGGCGGCTGGGCTGACACTGCGGTAGCGGGCAGTGCCCACGGCTGGGCAAAAGACTCGGGCAAGCCCTGCCGCTCGGCAATGTCCTTCAAATTCTGTACCTGGACCCCCGAAGGAACCTCCGCTTCGCGGGCGTTTTGGCTGAATTGCAGCGCCCGAATGTAGGCGGCTACGGACCAGCGATCGGCGGGGGTGAGCTGGGCGGAGTAATCCGGCATTGCTCCGTACCCATTGGTCATCACATAGAAGTAGTGGCCCAGCGGCTCGGCCAGGATGCGGGACGAGTGGAAGTTGCCCGCAGGCTTGTAGCCCCGCTGAACGATCATGCCGGCGCCGTTGCCCACACGTGAATGACAGGGCGTGCAATAGATGTTGAAGCGCTCCTGGCCTCGCGCCAGCACCTGCATGGACACCGGGAAAGGCATCAGGTCGGCTTCCTTGCCATCGATCAAGCCGGTATAGAAAAAGCTGTCTTCTCCCAACTGGCCGCGAGCGACGGTGTGCGCAACCTGGGGCCGAACAGAGCGGCCATCGGCAAAGAAGGTGGTGCTTCGCTGGGGAACAAATTTGGGCTGATCCTGCATGTCCTGGCGGCAGCCGGCGCATGCAAGGGCTACCAGGCCTACTGCCAGTAGACGCGGAACAGGGCGGGTTTTGGCTAGCAACTTAATACTCCACCTCCACCACTGAAACCGGTCCGAAGCTCTCGAGAAAGCTGCGCGCTTCCAACGCCTCGAACTTTGGGTCGTTGGCTTCCAGGCAAAGGAAAAACTTGTCTGTGGTTGCACCGTTACGGAAATTAGGAGCGTTGAAGAGCGGGTGATAGAGCGTCGGCAGACCGCACATGGCTAGCATGCCGAAGGCGGCGGAAAGGCCTGCCCAGAGAATGGTCCACTCATACGCCGGAATAATGAACGCCGGCCATGAGAATAGCGGACGTCCGGCAATATTCAGCGGATACGCGAAGACCGACACCCAGGTCTCCATCAGAAACATGGCAGTCAGGCCCATGAGGCCGCCCACCAGGCAGATGAGGGGCACGTAGTTGCGATGGAAGCCGATTGCTTCCGCCGCCTCTTCTACCGGGTACGGGGTATAGCAATCCATTCGCCGCCAGCCCGAGTCATACGCGGTCTTTGCGGCCACCACCAATTCGCTCGGAGTATCGAACTCCGCCAGTAATCCGTAGATTCCTTCACGCACCGGCATTAGTCACCCGCCTCCATTGCTTCCGGCTCTGCCGTCACCTTGGCTTGCGGCAGCATCATTCGGATCTCAGACATCGGGATCATGGGCAGGAAGCGAACGAACAAAAAGAAGAGCGCCGTAAACAGGCCCAGGGTGCCGAGGAATGTGCCGTAGTCCCAGCGGGTAGCGCGATAGGTTCCCCAGGAGGAGGGCAGGAAGTCGCGGTAGAGGCTGGTGACGACGATCACAAAACGTTCAAACCACATGCCGGTGTTGATGATCAGCGACATGATGAACATCTTGCCCGGGCTCACACGAGTGCTACGCAACCACAGCAATTGCGGAAGCGCGATGTTGCAGGTGATCAGCACCCAATACGACCAGCCCATGGGGCCGAACATGCGGTTCCACATCATGAAGTATTCCCAGTGGCTGGCGGAGTACCAGGCCATGAATATCTCCATGGAGTAGCCATAGGCGACGATCAGGCCGGTGGCGAGCATCACCTTGCCCATATTGTCGATGTGGCGGATGGTGATCAAGCCCTCAAGGTGGTAGAACTTGCGGATTGGAATGGCCAGGGTGATGACCATGGCGAAGCCGGAGTAGATGGCGCCGGCCACAAAGTAGGGCGGAAAAATGGTGGTGTGCCAACCGGGCAACTGGGCCACGGCGAAATCGAAGCTGATGACCGTGTGCACCGAGAGCACCAGGGGAGTGGCCAAGCCCGCCAGTAGCAGAGAGGCGGTCTCATAGCGCATCCAGTGCCGCACCGATCCACGCCACCCGAGGGATAGGATTCCGTAGGTGTACTGGGCAAATTTGCTCTTTGCCCGATCGCGCATGGTGCCAAAGTCGGGAATCATCCCGATGTACCAAAAGACAACAGAGATGGTGGCGTACGTCGAAACCGCAAACACGTCCCAGAGCAGCGGGGAACGGAACTGCGGCCACACATTCATGGTGTTGGGGTAAGGAAACAGCCAGTACCCCAGCCAGGGGCGGCCGACGTGAATGAGAGGAAACATGCCGGCGCAGACCACGGCAAAAATGGTCATGGCCTCGGCAAAGCGGTTGATGGAATTGCGCCACTGCTGTTTGAAGAGCAGGAGAATGGCGGAAATCAGCGTGCCGGCGTGGCCGATACCGATCCACCAAACAAAGTTGATGATGGCGAAGCCCCAGCCCACGGGGATATCGAGACCCCAGATACCGACGCCTTTGAGGAACAGCCAGGTCACGGCCGTGAACAGCACCAGGCAAATGGTGCTGGCCACCATGAAGCCGAAGAACCAGCCCATGGGAGTGTGCGGCGTGAGCACGATGCGCGAAATGACATCTGTAACCGACTTGAAGGTGTATCCGGGCGCGATGACCCGGAACTCGCCTGTCTTCGGATCCAGCTGCGGATCGCTTACGGGTAACTCTGGTTTGGTCGCCATGCTGCGCTAACCTTTCAGCTCTTCGCAGGCGCGTGCTCGACGCGCGCCTCGGCCAATTCCGGGTTGGGGTTGAAAACTTCCGCAATATAGCTGGTGCGGGGACGGGTATTCAGATCCGCCAGCACGCCGTAATTGCGCTGCTGCGATTTCAGCTTGGCCACCTTGCTCGCCTGGTCGTTGATGTTGCCGAAGACGATGGCGCCGGTGGGGCAAGCCTGCTGGCAGGCGGTGACTACTTCGCCGTCGCGGATATCGCGATTTCCCTTATCCGCCGCGATCTTGGCGGCCGAGATCCGCTGTATGCAATAGCTACACTTCTCCATCACGCCGCGGCTGCGCACGGTCACATCCGGGTTGCGCATCAGCTTGAGACTCTCGGTCTCGAAATCGGAGAAGAGCAGGAAGTTGAAACGGCGCACCTTGTACGGGCAATTGTTAGAGCAATAGCGAGTACCTACGCAGCGGTTGTAAACCATCACGTTGAGGCCTTCAGGGGAGTGCACGGTGGCTCCCACGGGGCAAACCTGCTCGCAGGGCGCGTTCTCGCAATGCTGGCAGGTCATAGGCTGGAAGTGCGCTCGTGGCGCATCCAGGTCACCCTCGAAGTAGGTATCGATGCGCAGCCACTGCATGATGCGGCCAGTCTTGGTGTTGTGCCTGCCCACTACGGCGATGTTGTTCTCTGCATAACAGCTCACGATGCAGGCGTTGCACCCGACGCAGGAATTCATGTCGATGGCCATGCCCCAGGCGTTCTTGTCGTAGCGCCAGTTGCTGAACATGCTGGTATCCGGCTCTGGATCTTCGGGGTTCTTTTCCTCGTCGTGGGCGAAGTTGGGGTTCTGCTTGAACTCGTCCAGGGTCGCGTAGCGAATGATGCCGCGGGTCATGGCCTCGTTGCCTTCCAGCGAATGGTCACCTGAGCCATCTCCACCAGCCTCGAGGGAGCGGTGATCGGTGTAGTGACTCTTGGTCACGGCGAACTCATACGTCTGGCCGGTCTTCTTCATGGTCGCGCCGGGAGCGAACAGCAGGCTGTTGGAGGTTCGAATGGCATAAGCATTGAAGCCAAGACCACCGGCAACCCGGCCGCCGTTGCGGCGCGCATAGCCCAGATAGAGCGTAACCGCCCCGTCGGGATGGCCCGGAACCGCCATCACGGGAGCCAACACCGTGTT
>JBEKNJ010000004.1:0-246151 GCA_049522955.1 Acidobacteriaceae bacterium | reverse complement strand
CGATCACCCTGCTGGGATCAAGCGGATTCAGCGCACAACTGGCGGCAATGCTGGGCCTGCCGTTTGCCTTTGCTGCGCACTTTGCTCCGGAGTATCTGCATACCGCGGCGCAAATGTATCGCGACCGATTCCAGCCCAGTGCGGTGCTTCGCCAGCCGCACCTTATGGTGGGTGTGCAGGTGATCGCGGCCGAGACGGATGCCGCAGCCCAGCGGCTGTTCACCACACCCCAACAGCGTTTTCTCCGATTGATCCGCAATCAGCCGGTTGAGTTGTTGCCTCCCGTGGATTCCATGGACCTGCTGTGGCAGGACTGGGAACGTGCGACGGTGGAGAGCAAACTCGGCGCAGCGATTGTAGGGTCGGACGCTACGGTGAAGGCGGGCATGGAGAGGCTGGTGAGGGAGACTGGTGCTGATGAGTTGATTGTGGTGACGGATACCTTCGAGCCTGCCGATCGGCTGCAGTCTTATCAACGCGTGGCGGGCATTGCTAACTTGATCGAAATCAAGTCAACGTTGCAAGTCAGTGCCTGAATCGGTGGGGTGCCACTGTCCCGGGCCCGTGATTTTTGCTCTCAATCGGCACTTCAGATTGAGAGCGGTGGTATCCCACATCTCGCGAAAAACGAGCGAGATATGGGGCACCCCAGGCTCCGTTGCCGGGAAAGTGTCAGATGACTATGACCAGCTTCCCGTATCCACGTTTGTTTGGGACGGCTCCGCTGTAGGCGTTCGATGCTTCCGCCAGGGGAACGACGGCTTTGATATACGTCTTGAGCGTGCCGGCGTCCAACATCTTTGCAACTTCGACCAATTGCCTTTGATTTGGTTCGATGATGAAGAAGGCATCCTTGCTCCGTTGATCGGGATGACTTCCACCGCCGGCAGCAATGGTGACAAGCCTTCCGCCTGGTTTGAGCATGCTCCAGGATCTGTCGAGCGTCTCGCCTCCAACGCCGTCGAAGACCACGTCGACTTTCTGCGTCCGATCTTCAAAGCGTGACGCCCGGTAGTCAATCACTTCGTCTGCGCCGAGTTCGGCGACAAACTTCAAGTTCGCTGACGAGGCAGTCGCAATCACATGTGCGCCATGGAGGTGGGCGAGTTGCACGGCGAATATACCTACAGACCCTGAAGCGCCGTGCACTAGTACCCGCTCGCCTGGCTGTATCTTTGCCCGTTCCAGAAGACCTTGCCATGCGGTTAAGGCTCCGATGGGTACGGTGGCTGCGGCCTCGTGGGTCAGGGCCACTGGCTTGAGGGCTACACTTTCCGGGTTTGTCACGCAGAACTCGGCGGTTGCGCCGTCGGCAAACCAGTCGTTGAAACCGTAGACCTCCTGGCCAAGTTCGAGGCCAGTAGTATTTTTTCCCAGCCCCGCGACTACACCGGAGAACTCATGCCCGGGCACAGCGTCCTTGCGCGGCGTTCCATCTTTCGTCTGAGTCGTCGGATACCACAGCAGCTCGGTGGGAGTCACGCCAGCGGCACATACACGAATGAGCAGCTCGCCCTCGGCGGGCCGCGGTTGAGGGAGGTCGGCTGCTATGAGCACCGGTCCCGGGGTCGAGGGATTCACCCGCATCGCTTTCATCTCAACAAAAAGAGATGCTCGAGTACGGGAGGTGCGTCGCAGATTTTTTAGTTGACTTGCTTCCTGCATAATCAAAGGCAATGACACTGCTTTGGAAACCAGAGAATTGGTCTCTCCGCCTGGCTGAACTGGAAGCCCGGACGGGCGACATCAAAGAGGCGCCACTGCGGCGCGACGTTCGTTCGCTGGGCATGCTTCTGGGCCAGGTTCTTCGTGAGCAGGCCGGCGAGCCACTGTTCGCCGAAGTGGAAGAACTGCGCCAGATCGCTATCCGGCGGCGCGAGGCCCAGGAAGGTCCCCCGCAGAGCGGAGACGACGCGAAAACGGGAGCCGGGCCATCCTTTGCCGCGGCCCTGGGCAGTGTCCACTCGCTGGACCCTGCCCAGGCCTATCGCCTGGCGCGTGCCTTTGCCTTCTACTTCGAACTTATAAACCTGGCCGAGACCAACCATCGCAAGCGCCGGCGGCTTTCCCTTCAGCTTTCTGGTGACGCACAGCGGGGTTCGCTGCGAGGAACGCTGCGCGCCATGCGCGCTGCCGGCATCTCTGGCGAAGAAGCAGTCGATTGGCTCCGCCGCATTTCCATTATTCCTGTGTTTACCGCACATCCCACCGAAGTGGCGCGCCGAGTGGTGATGTTCAAGCGGCGCCGCATTGCAGATCTGCTCGAGCAGCTCGACCGCATCCCGCTGTCGGACGAGCAGCTGGAACTCTTCGAGGAAAGCCTTACCGCTGAGATCACCGCGCTTTGGGAGACGGACGAGGTCCGGACCCGGCGGCCCACTGTACGCGACGAGGTGAAAATGGGCCTCGACTACTACGATGCATCCATCTATGCCACCCTTCCTGGCCTTTATGCGGAAGTCGCTGCGGCCTTCGAGGCGGAGTATGGCGTCTGCCTCAATCTGGCGGAGATGCCGGTGCTGCTTTCCTTCGGATCCTGGATTGGCGGCGACCGTGACGGCAATCCCTTCGTTACGCCGCAGGTCACGCGGGAAGCGCTGCAAATGGCACGTGAACACCTGCTCACGCACTACCAACGAGAGCTGGGTCTCATCCTCGATTTGCTCACCAGTTCGGCGCAACAGGTGGGCATCAGCAGCGCACTCGAGCAGCGGCTGCAGGGCTATCTCGATGCAATCAACACCACCGGGCAACAGGCCTTCGGCGAGCGTTACGACTATGAATCGTACCGTCGATTCCTGAGCTGCATCCGGGTGCGCCTCGCCGGCGCCGGCAATTCCTCGGAAAACCCGGCGCTCGGCCTCGATGCAACGCTGGCTGGCTTACCGCCATACAAGTCCGCGCAGGAGTTGCTCGCGGACCTGGAGATTCTGCACGCCAGCCTGATCGAGAATCGCGGCCCCCGGCTGGCCCATGCTTTGATTGATCCATTGGTGCTCGAGGTGCGGACATACGGACTTCATCTGCAGACGCTCGACATTCGTCAGCATGCGCGGCTGCATGCCGCGGCGCTGGAAGAAGCCTCCGCCTGGAAGTGTGATCCGGCGCGCGCCTCGTCGGTGCCTGCGCCCTTGAGTGCACCCTCCGCCGACGTGATCGATACTTTCCGGGCCATCGCCGAGCTGAAGGCATCCTCCACTCCGGAAGCGATTCGTCACTATGTGATCAGCGGCGCCTCGAGCACCGAGGATGTGCTCAATGTGATCTGGCTTGCCCGGCTGGGCGGCGTGCGGGTAGAGGGCAATGGCGCCGACCCCGGCCTGATGCCGGTTCCCTTGTTCGAATCGATTGAGGACTTGCGTAACGCGCCCGCCATCTGCCGCGAGCTGTGGCAGTCACCCAGCTATCGCCAGCTGCTGGAGTCCTGGGATAACACCCAGGAGATCATGCTGGGATACTCGGACTCCAATAAAGACGGCGGCATGCTTACCAGCACCTGGGAAATCTTCCGTGCCCACCGCGCCCTGCACCAGGTGGCTGCCGAGAGCGGCGTTCGCCTGCGGCTGTTTCATGGCCGGGGCGGCACGGTTGGCCGCGGCGGCGGGCCTACGCACCGCGCCATCTATGCCCAACCGACTGGCGCTTTTACCGGCCAGATCCGCATTACGGAGCAAGGCGAAGTATTGAATTGGAAGTATTCCGACGTCATTCTAGCGGAACGCAATCTGGAACTCATGATCGCTGCGTCTCTCGACGCCCTGGCGCGCCCCAATGCACGCAACCCGGAGGGTCACTTCACCGGTGTTCTCGCGGCGGAGTGGGAAGCAGCCTTCGCAGAGTTGTCGAACGTGGCTTTCTCCTACTACCGCGAACAAATTCTGGATGACCCGGAAGTGCTGCAGTATTTCGAAGAGGCTACACCCGTGGCGGAGCTGGAGCATGCCAAGATTGGCTCCCGCCCGTCACGCCGCGGAGGCCGGCGCAGCCTGGCCGATCTTCGCGCCATTCCCTGGGTGTTTGGCTGGACGCAGAGCCGGCAGCTTGTCCCGGCATGGTTCGCGGTTGGACACGCGCTGGAATCTTACGCGGAGAAGCCCGGAGGCGCGGCTATCCTCGCTACCATGGCACGGGAGTTCCCTCTCTTCATCGACCTCATCCGCAATGTGGAGATGGCTCTCGCGAAATCCGATTTTGGCATCGCTCAGCTCTACGCGTCGCTGGTTGCCGACAGCGGGATTCGTGATCGGGTGTTTACCAAGCTTGAGGCGGAATTCCATCGCACCCGGCGAAGCATCCTTGCGATTACGGGGCAATCTGAATTGCTGGAGAATAACCAGGTGCTCGCGCGGTCGATCCGTTTGCGCAATCCCTATGTAGATCCTATTAGTTTGATACAGGTCGACCTGCTTCGGCGCAAGCGGGCCGGAGACGATTCAGACGCCATCAACCGCGCGCTTTCCGCAACCATCAATGGGATTTCCGCTGGCCTGCGCAATACAGGTTGACACGACCCTGGCCTGAAAATAGTCCAGGACGCAGTCCTGGGTAGGGTTTGATGAGTCAGGGATGGATATGAATCTGCCCGTTGACGCAGCGAAAAGCGAAAGCGGTCGTTGGGCTTCGCCCATCGTTTTCGTCCCACGTACGCTTGGGCGAACGTGGGGCACCCGTCGATTCCCTCCGACGAGGTTACGAGGGAGAACTCCCGCGGGGACTGGTTGTTGCTACGTCGCAGTGACTATGACAATGGCTGGTCGTACTAGTGGCTTCCGAGCATTAGCTTGGCAATCGTGGCCAGTTGCATGTTCGAGGTGCCTTCGTAGATCTTGCCGATCTTGGCGTCGCGGTAGTACTTCTCGACCGGGTAGTCCTTTACAAAGCCGTAACCACCAAAGACCTCCACGGCGTGGCTGGCAACACGTTCGGCTACCTGCGAAGCAAAGTACTTGCACATCGCTGCTTCTTTCAGGAAGGCAAGCCCGTTGTCCTTGAGGCGGGCACAGTTGTAAACCATGAGCCGGGTGGCTTCGATTTCGGTCGCCATTTCGGCGAGGTCAAACTGAACCGCCTGAAACTCCCCGATTGCTTTGCCGAACTGCTTGCGTTCGAAAGCGTAGCGGGCGGCGTGGGACCAGGCACCCTGGGCGAGTCCAAGCATCTGCGCGCCGATGCCGATACGGCCCTCATTCAAGGTCTCGATGGCGATCTTATAGCCTTTCCCCGGCTCGCCCAACACGTTGGCCGCGGGCACCTTGCAATCTTCGAGGATGATTTCGCAGGTAGAGGAGGCGCGAATGCCGAGCTTATCCTCTTTCTTGCCGATGGAGAATCCAGGAACACGCTTGTCCACCAGAAACGCGGTAATCCCTTTGTATCCGGCGTTCGGGTCCAGGGTCGCGAAGACGATGAAGAGGCCGGCCTCACGGGCGTTGGTGATCCAGAGCTTCTGCCCGTTCAGCAGGTAGGAGTCGCCGCGTTTCTCGGCGCGCATCTGGAGCGCGAACGCGTCGGACCCGGAACCTGCTTCACTCAAAGCATAAGCACCCACGGTGTCGGTCGCGAGCCGCGGCAGATAAACCTTCTTTTGCTCAGGCGTGGCCCATCGCAAGAGAGCGTTGATGCACAACGTGTTCTGCACGTCGATCAAAACCCCTACCGACGGGTCGACCGCAGAGATCTCTTCCACGGCCAGAATGGCCTCGAAAAAAGTTCCCCCGGAACCACCATATTCGATAGGGATTTCAATGCCCATCAGGCCGAGATTGAAGAGTTGCGGAATCAGCTCAGGGTGAAAGTGCTGCTGCTCGTCCATGGTGCGAACCAGGGGCGCGATATTTTCCTGGGCAAACTGGCGGACGGTCGCGCGAAAGAGTTGTTCGTCTTCCGAGAGCAGGGTAAGCGGAGGGGCGGGTTGCGATGCAAGAACGGAATCTGCCACGGGACTAAGCTATCCGTTGTATTGGCTGGCTGTCCAGCGAGGCTACATGGGGAGCAAGGGCTTGGGAACGGCGAGGAGAGGAGGCACAGACCGGTTACGGCGCAGAGGGTGGTCGTGGCGCGCAGATAAGCCGCGGCTTACGATGGCCAGCTTTTCCCGTTCCAGAATCTTGCGTGCCTGAATGCGGGCGTGGTTCGACCAGGGGCCAATGGGATCGAGTTTGATGTAGGTGGTCCAGTGGCGCAGGGCTGCCCGCCGATCACCGGTTCGTTCATAGGCCAGGGCGACGTTGTAATGAGCGTCGCCGTAGTGTGGCACCAGGCGAATCGCCGTGGTGTAGGCCTCGATCGCCTCGGGGAGACGCTGTAGCTCGTCCAGCACATTGCCCAGATCGAAGAAGGCCAACGCGTACTTCGGGTCCGCTTCGGTAGCACGGCGATAGAGCCGTTCCGCATCGATAAACTGTCGCTGGTTGTATTGAATCGTACCCAGGTTGATGCAAGCCGGTGCGTGACAACTGTCGAGCGAAAGAATGGTCTCGTAGTGAACGACGGCTTCCTGCGTCTTGCCTCGCTCTTCCAGACGCACAGCTTCGAAAAAAAGTCCTTGCACGCGAGACTCCCGAGCAGCCTGATGGCTGGGGGAGGCACTTACCTCAGCCAGCTGGCTGTGCCGCTGAGAATCGAAGTCGAAAACGAACTGGCGCGCGATCGGCTCCATCATTGCACCGCTCAGACGAAAAGCGAGCCGGGTTCCGTTGCGAACTGCACCCGCCTCGAGCAGCGGGTTGGCTACGCCGGAGACTTGTCTCATGGCATGAATCGAGGCGCGAATGTTGGCCACGGAAAGGCGCGTGGCGCGGAGGTCCCGTAGTTTGCGTAGCTGGACCAGGTCCTGGAACGAATAAGTGTCGCTTTGGTTGATGAGCCCGGAGCGCTCCCAGGAACAAAGTTGCTTGAGCCGAATGCGCAAAATGCGGAGTACATCTTGTCGGCTGTATTGGGTAACAGTGATGTGCTCTTTGGAGGCCGTCACCCTCGCACCTCAGCTTCTGAGGCGATTATGCGGACGCGTTCAACTCCACCGCAAGCGATACCTCAAAAAAACAGTGGATAAGGCGGTACCAAACTGGATGCAGGAACAAGGAAAGGAAATGCTTGAGCCGTTTGAGGTTGTGTGCAAGGTAGAGATGAGGAGCGACAGAGTCGATGGAGCCGACGATCGGACTTGAACCGATGACCTGCTGATTACGAATCAGCTGCTCTACCAACTGAGCTACGTCGGCGCGAACCCGTTTGCACGTACCTTGTGGGATTGTATCTACGCTCTCGCTACCCGTAAAGACGGGGGCAAACGGTGGGCCGAGGAAAACGAAAAGGCCACCCGGCAACAGGGCGGCCTCTTCTCTAGGGAGAATAGTTCCAACGGAGGCAAAGCCATCAGAACTTTCTGGCGAAATCTTATGGTCGCCTCCCGAGGGTGTCAAGGCAAAATCCAGATGCCCGCAAGCTGCCCATTATCAATAATTTAACGGCAAGCCCCTATTAATCCTGCACAACCCGCGCGTCCCCAAAGGCTCTCGGAAACGGATCCCAAGCCGCTGCAATCTGAGCACTTAGGAGTTTGGCTGCACTCGAATTGGTTCAAAACTGTTGGAGCGAATTGTGTGCGCAAAGGGGTAACCCCCTGGGGTGAAGTGCGGCGCTTTAATCTTCCAGGTTGAGACGGATGAACTCTGTTTCTTCCTGGAAGGCGGAGGCCGGCTTGCCGCGAAGCACCCGGTACAGGGCCCGCCCTCCACCCAGAAAGAGGCCCAGAAGGATCGCAGCGCCCCCCAGGATGCCCGTCAGGGCAAAGATGCCAAGGATGAGCCGCGCGACCTTGGAGCCGTCACTGATGTAGCCCTGGGGGTTATTCCAGACGACATCTGCCTGGTAGTTCACCTGGTTGATGAGCTTGTGGGCGGTGGCGGGCGGAAGTGATCCGCTGGTGACAGCGATGATGGGGCCGCTCCGGCGGGTGAGAAGGGAGTCAGGCCGGCTCTCCGCCAGAGCCTGTGGCCAGGTGGACTTGGTATTCCCAGCCTTGAGGAAGGCATCGATATCGCGGAGCCGGGCGGCTGCCATCTGGGGCGTGGGGTAGATCAGAAGCGTAATCTGCCCGTCGCCGTCGCGGCTCGAATAGTTGGAGGTAACCGCCTCGGCGCTCAAAGCAAAGTCCACCAGGGCCGCCGGAAGCACGCCTCCACTGCGGGTGTAGGCCTCCGGACCAAGCGAGTAGCGGGTAAGGTTAGGGTCGAGGTCCTGGCGGGGAAGATAGCCAGGCAACGGAGGCGCCACGTTGGCCGAGCCGGGTGGCTGCGGCAGCGCCTTGGCCAGCTCGCGCAGCTCCGACCCTGTCATGGGGGTGACCTTATCGAGCGTGGCGTCTACCAGGGTGGCGCCATTCCAGAACAAGACGTGGCTCCCGTCCCAGGCTGCGCTGCGACCGATCTGCTCCGCGAGGCTGCCGGGACGACGGAAGAAAGTGAAGGCTCCGAACGCGCCACTCGCATCCTGAAAACGGATGGCTCGGATGTTGAGTTTGTTATCCCCGTTCACATAATGAGCGGTGACAAACTGTTGGAATCCGTATTCCTTGAGAACAGCGGCGTTCGCGGCATCGGCCGCCTCGGGGGCGGCGCTGTCCTGAACGGGGCCACTCAATGTCCAGCCGGCGAAGTCCGTGGGCAACAGAGGCGGAGGAGCAGGGGCAGCGGGGGCCGGCTTGGCCAGCGCCGGGGACACCAGCAGAGACAGGAAAATTACCGTGGCCGTGAGGGCACGAAGCATACGCACCTGTTGAAAGACTAGAGCATTTCTGCTCGAGGTGTCGAATTGGCAATATCAATTGCCCGTTGGACGGGAATTGCTCTGCGCCAGGCGAACGCCGCTTAAGCCGCTGATGTATCTCGACACTCCGCGGTAGAGCGACTCCGCGATTCGCTGGCGATAAGCGGGCTGCTTCAATTCGCGCGCGTCGTCGGAATTGGTCAGGAACGATATTTCCGCGAGGATGGACGGCATGTTGGCGCCAATCAGCACCACGAACGGAGCCTTCTTGACCCCGCGATCCCGCAGTCCCGGGTTGCCATCTTCCAAATCACCGTAGAGCGACTTCTGCACATCGGCGGCAAACTCGCGCGATTCGTCGATCTTGTCTTTGAGGGTAATTTTCTTTACCAAGTCAGAGAGTTCGTGGATGGACTCGTTCGACACCGCGTTTTCGCGGGCGGCTACTTCCAGCGCATCGGGCGAGGTGGTGAAGTTGAGGTAATAGGTTTCCACCCCGCGCGCCGACGAGTCGGGGCTGGAGTTGGCGTGGATGGAGAGGAAGAGGTCGGCTTGCGCCTTGTTGGCGATGGCAGTCCGCGTCTCCAGCGGAATAAACGTGTCGTTATCGCGGGTAAAGATCACGTCGGCGCCCAGGCGCTGCTTTAGCAGCTTGCCGAGTCGCAGGGCAACATCGAGGACCACCTCTTTTTCTTCGATTCCGCCCGGTCCCGTGGTGCCGGAGTCGTGTCCGCCATGACCGGCATCGATCACAATGCGTCCGATCTTCAGGCCCAGGGTGCGCACCAGGGAGCGTTCACCGGCGGCGGTGGGTTCAGCCTCGTGCGAGGGAGTGGAAGACGTTTCGTCAGCCTCTGGAGTGTCAGCAGGCGGCGGACGGATGGGGCTCGGCTTCTTGCGGCTGTGGCTGCTGCCCGGCGGTGGGTTTGTGGGAACCGTTGCAGCGGCGGCGAGTGAGCCGTCGTCTGGCTGCGGGGCGGGGACGGTTCCGGCAACCGAGGCGGCAATGGGGTGGGTCGTGGGACGGTCGGTCGCCTGGACTCGGTTCGGCTGTTGCCCCAGGGCCGCGATCTCCTGGGTGCCGGAGTGGGCGCCCGCCGCGGCGCTGGCCACTGCGGCCGGTTGCGGTGTGTTGGCAACCGGCGGTTTGCTTGCAGGGTAAGGTATAGGCTGCCGGACGGCTGGCTGAGAGGGAGGAAGGCTAGCCAGATTCGTGGTCGGAGTCGCACCGGTCTTAAGGCCATGAATGTCGATGATCAAGCGCCAGGGGTTGGGAAGGAGAAAGGCCGAGTAGTCGGAGACCGAACTTACGTCGAGCACAATCCGGGTGACGTTGTTGGAAAATTGCGCGGCGCGAATGCGCTTAAGAAATCCGTCGTCGATGACTTCGACCGACTTGCCGTTCAGGCCCGGGCCTAAACGCGAGCCATACAAGTCGAAGTAGATGCGATCCGGATTGGGTACGCGTGCCGCCTGGTAGGCCACTTGGTCTTGCAGGTCGATCGCGATGCGGGTGTAGACGGGGGTCGACCAGTGGCGGATTCCACTTACCAGCGAGACCTCTCCGGGATGCAGCGCAGCGGGTGCAGCGGGTGGGACCTCCTGCGGGGTGGGTGCGCCCTGCGCCAGCTGAGTCGCTTGGATGGGTGGCGGCGTCATCGCTGGAGGGGGACGCGTCGGCGGCCGAACCTGCTGCGGCTGGATGGCCGGCGGAGTCATGGCAGGGGCTGGGGTGGACTGCTGCGACTCGATGGCGGCGGCCAGGACGGCGTTCCGTTGCGTGTGCGATGACGAACGTGGCTCTTCCGCATGATGGATCGCGTTCAGCGCCGCACGCGCCTGCTTTTCACCGTCAGCGATTTGGGTGGAGAAGCGAGAGCGGCTGTCAGGATATTGCACACGAAGGAAGGCGTATTGACCCATGGCGTCGTGCAGCAGTTTTTCATTGGAGAAGATGCGGCCATCGTCGCCTAACAACTGGGCTACGGCCAATACGCTCGCCTCGGCCTTGGGCGACGTGGGATCACGGTGATAGACGGCGCGGTAAGCATCAAGAACCCGCGCGTAATCGGACTGAGTCCTCTGGGATTCGGGGCGGGCTTCGAGGGCCTCACGCAAATGCTGCGCGCGCTCAAAGGGCGAGAGTTGCGGGGATTGGCGACCGTAGACCGAAACAGGGCTGAGAAGAAGGAGGCTCCAGGCGACGCGGGCCTGCCAAGCCGGCGTTATGCGGCTTCGAGAGCAGAACGCACAGAGCAAACGCGCGGCATGGAGCATATTTGCAGAAGCGGACCCGAAACCCGCACGCCAGAGCTAACCCGATTATAGGTTGGCAAGTTGCGAGCGGCAACGAAGATGGACCAATGTAGCCCGATGATGAGCGTATTCGCTATGCTCCGTCGAAAACATTTCCAGGAAGGGTCCGCGGAACTGCAGATCCCTCCACTACGCTACGCTTCGGTCGGGATGACAAAGGGGACGGTAGCGCTCCCATTCAGATTCGAGGCCTCGGATGATGAACAGTTGATCCCTCGGCTTCGGTCGGGATGACAAAGGGGAGGGTGGCTCTTCCATTCAGATTCGATGCATTGGTTGATGAACAGCAGGTCCCTCGACTGCGCTTCGCTCCGGTCGGGATGACACTTCTGTTTGGAACGGACAAAAGAAGAAGCAGAAACAGCTTTTCATCCCCTTGGGTCGGCCGTTAGGTCCATGATTCTTGCGCTCGGGATGACAAAGGGGAGAGGGGCGCTTTCAGCGTGGATTCGCTTGTGGTTGAAAGGAACCGCTAGGAATGGAGGGACCTGCTGTTTCTTTTCTTTGATTTACCCGGCGAGGCCGTTCTTTCCTAGTAGTTCGCGCACCACTTCGGGAGCGCTGGCCAGCGTCGCGTTGAGAGCGGAGACGTCTTTGCCTCCAGCTTCTGCCATGTCCGGGCGGCCTCCGCCCGAGCCACCGACCCGCTGTGCCAGAGGGGCGATGATTTTTCCGGCGGAAAGGCGCTTCGTCAGATCGCTTGTCACTCCGGTAATCAGGGCGACTTTCCCGCCTTCTTGTGCCGAGCCCAAAACTACTACGCCCGATCCGAGCTTGTTACGAAGATTGTCGACCAGGGTGCGCAATTGACCGCGATCGAGAGAGTCGACGCGCTGCGCCAATACCTGGATTCCTTCCACCACGACCGCCTGGCTGGCAGCCGAAGCGACCGAACTGGCCGCAGACTTCATCCGCGCCTGATCAAGCTCACGACGCAGCTTCTTGATCTCTTCTTCCTGAGCCGACAACTTGCTGCGGAGAGCTTCTACCGGAGACGCATGGTCTCCGGCAAACTGCCCGGCCAGTTGCGCCACCTGCTGATCGCGCCGGAACTCGCCCAGCGCGCCGAGACCAGTCACCGCTTCTACACGACGAACGCCAGAAGAGACTCCGCCCTCGGTGAGCAGCTTGACCACCCCGATTTCTCCGCTGGCCGCAGTGTGGGTGCCGCCACAAAGCTCTACGGAGAAGTCGCCGATTTTCACTACCCGGACCTTCTCGCCGTACTTCTCGCCGAACAACGCCATGGCGTGGTATTCGTTCACCGCCACGTCGATGGGAACGTCTTCCAGGGTCTCCACCTTAGTGTTGGCGAGCACCTGGCGGTTGATCATCTCTTCCACGTCAGCCAGCTCTTCCTCGGCCACTCCGGTGAAATGTGAAAAATCAAAACGCAAGTGCTCGGGATCAACCCGGGAGCCGGCCTGCTTGACGTGCTTGCCCAGAACCTCGCGCAAGGCCGCATGCAAGAGGTGAGTGCCGGTATGATTGCGGCGAATCGCAGACCGGGTTTCTGTATCCACGACGGTATCGACATAACCACCCAGCTCGATAGGTTGGCGCAGATAGACCTTGTGCGCGCGAACACCCTGCACCGGCTGCACGCAACCCAGAACATCGGCCACCACCACGTTGTGGTCGTCGGAATAGAACCAACCGGTGTCCCCCACCTGGCCGCCGGAGTCGGCGTAAAACGAGGTGTGATCGAGCACGATCTCGACACTCTCACCGGGGTTCGCCTGGGGCACGCCGACACCATCCCTGACGATCGCGAGCACTTCACAATGCTTTGAGGTGTGCTGGCGATAGCCTTCGAAGATGGTCTTGGGCAGGGTGCGGAAGGCAGGGCTGGCCGAGGCCTTCGCTCCTCCCTTCCAGGATGCGCGGGCACGGCTCTGCTCTTCGCTCTTTGCCAATTCAAAACCGGTCAGATCGAAGCCAATGCCCTGATCGCGGGCCGCATCCATCATGAAGTCAAGCGGCAGGCCGTAGGTCTCGTAAAGATGAAAGGCCGCTGCTCCCGGCAACATGGGGGAATGGTCTCCCGCATCCTTGCGTACCCGCTCAATGGCAGAGTCAAGCTGCTTTGATCCCAGGGCGAGCGTCCTGCCAAAGCGCTCTTCTTCCGCGCGGACTACCCTGGCCACGCGCGGGGCGCTCTCCGTCAGTTCCGGGTAAGCACTCTTCATCTCGTCACGAACCGCGTCGACCATGCGGTACATGAACGCATCTTCCTGGCCCAACATGCGGCCATGACGGATGCCGCGGCGAAGGATCTTGCGTAAGACGTAGCCCCGGCCCTCGTTGGCAGGGAGCACCCCGTCCCCGATGAGGAAGGTTGCCGCACGCGCATGATCGGCGATGATGCGCAGCGACGCATCCGATGGGATTGTCCCGTCGTAGTACCGAGTGTGCGTCAGTTCTCCGGCGCGGGCGATCAGAGGGGTAAACAGATCGGTCTCGAAATTCGAGATCTTTCCCTGCAGCACCGCGGCCATGCGCTCGAGACCGGCCCCGGTATCGATGGAGGGCTTGGGCAACAGGTTGAGTTCACCCTGCTGATCGCGATCGAACTGCATGAAGACCAGGTTCCAAATTTCTACGTAGCGAGCGTCGTCCTGGCCAAAAGGTTCATCCTCACCGGTCTCCGACGCGGCCAGGCCCATATCGTAAAAGATCTCCGAGCAGGGACCGCACGGGCCGGTGTCACCCATGGCCCAGAAGTTGTCCTTCATTCCCAGTTCGTGAATCCGTTCCGCCGGAATACCCTGGCCACGCCAAAGCTCATAGGCCTCGTCGTCCCGCGGAACTCCTTCTTCGCCCTTGAAGATGGTGACGTAGAGCTTGTCCTTTGGGATGCCCAGCCATTCCGGCGAGGTGACCAGCTCCCAGGCGAAGGCGATCGCATCGCGCTTGAAGTAATCGCCAAAGCTGAAGTTGCCCAGCATCTCGAAGAAGGTATGGTGGCGGCGGGTGAAGCCGACGTTCTCCAGATCGTTGTGCTTGCCGCCCGCACGGACACACTTCTGCGAAGTGGTGGCGCGGTTGTAGTCGCGACGGTCGACGCCAAGGAATACATCTTTGAACTGGTTCATCCCGGCATTGGTAAACAGCAATGTGGGGTCGTTCGCCGGAACCAGCGAGGAGGAGTGGACACGACGGTGCCCCTTCGAAGCAAAAAAACTCAGGAAGGTTTCCCGGATCTCAGAACCAGAGCGGTACTGCATCCTTTGAGTTTAGAGCATCGGTGGGACTGGGTCATCTGCCCGTCGACACAGTAAAAGCGATCGTTGGGCTTCGCCCATCATTTTCGTCCCACGTATCCGGATTTCCTGCACGGGGATCCACCAACACCCACGTGTGCGGCTTTCATTAAGGAAAGCCGCATGAAGTGCGCCAACGCCGGAAAACTCGACAGGAAATCCGGAGTACGCTGGGGCGAACGTGGGGCACCCGTCGATTCCCTCTGATGCTGCTTTATTCCTCTGCATCTTCGGGCAGGACCAGGTCGGCTTCACTGCAATCGATGTCCCAGGTCTTGAGCAGTTTGGAAATGATGGCGAAGGAAAAACCTGCTCCTACCAGGCGGCGGATCAGACGCGCGGTCTGCTTATCGTCTTGCGGCTTCTCTATCCGTTTCCGCGCTACGTAGCGTCTGGCCAGATCTTCTTCGTTTACCTGATCGTAGGCGGTCTCCAGAGTAGTGGCGACCAAGTCCGCGTGAAGGCCCTTGCGCGTGAGTTCCTGCTGGACACGGCGTTTGCCGAAGCTTTGGTTCTCCTGACGCAGACGGGTGTAGGTGGAGGCGAAAGCAGGATCGTCGAGGTAGCGCTGGTCCAGGAGACGCGCCACCACGGCGGCTATCTTGACCTCTCCCGTCTCCCCTGCCTCGACCCGGCGGCTCATGAGACGTTTGAGCTCAGTCACAGTGCGCATCTGCCGCCCTAACGCCCCAACCGCGTATTGGTAAAGAGCCGACTCATCGAGCGGCTCCGGCTTCTTGCGCGGTTTGAACGGCATAATCGCCTCAGAGGCCGAGCAACCGACGATTGGTCTCACGATCCGCGTGCCCGCCGGCGAAGTCATCAAAAGCGTGCTCCGTCACCCTGATAATGTGATCGCGAATGAAGGGCGCACCCTCGCGCGCTCCATCTTCCGGATGCTTCAGCGCGCACTCCCACTCCATGACCGCCCAGCCGGGATAGTCATACTGCGCAAGCTTGCTGAAGATGCCGCGAAAGTCGACTTGCCCGTCGCCGAGCGAACGGAAACGGCCGGGACGGTCGATCCAGTTCTGATACCCGCCGTACACCCCCGACCGCCCGGTGGGATTGAACTCGGCATCCTTCACGTGGAAGGCACGGATGCGCTCATGGTAGATGTCGAGGAAGGCCAGGTAGTCCAGCTGCTGCAGAACAAAGTGGCTGGGATCGTACAAAATATTCGCCCGTGGATGTCCCCCGACCGCCGCCAGGAAGCGCTCAAAGGTGACTCCATCGTGCAGATCTTCTCCAGGATGGATTTCAAAGCAGAGGTCCACTCCTGATTCTTCAAATGCATCGAGAATCGGACGCCAGCGGCGCGCCAGCTCGGCGAAGGCTTCGTCAATCAAGCCTGGCGGCCGCTGGGGCCAGGGATACATGTATGGCCAGGCCAAGGCTCCGGAGAACGTCGCATGTGCGGAGAGCTTGAGGTTGCGGCTGGCCTTCGCTCCCATCAGCACTTGTTGGGTCGCCCACTGCTGCCGCGCCTTGGGATTGCCGGCCATTTCCGGCGGCGCAAAACCGTCGAACTGCAAGTCGTACGCAGGATGTACGGCAACCAGCTGCCCCTGCAGGTGGGTCGAGAGCTCCGTCAATTGAAGACCCAGGCCGTGCAGCATGCCAAGGATCTGGTCGCAGTAGTCCTGGCTCTCGGCGGCCAGCTTGAGATCGAAGAGCCGGTGATCCCAGGAGGGAATCTGGATGCCTTTGAAGCCCAGACCCGCAGCCCAACGCGCGATGTCTTCGAGCTTGTTGAAGGGTTTCTTGTCTGCTGCAAATTGAGCCAGGAAGATCGCCGGCCCCTTGACGGTTTTCATAATGAACACCACCCCTTGCGGCTGTTGGTTACGGCTCGCTCGACGAAGGACATGCTGCGCACTCCTTCGAGGATGCCGGGCACCAAGTCGGTCAGCTGCGCAGCCGGATCGTTGAATCGGGCACGAACTGCGTTGCCGAAGTCGCGATAGATATTAGCAAATGCTTCGATCAAACCTTCAGGATGGCCCACCGGCAAACGGAACTCGGCGCGTGTCGATGGTGACAGATAGTCCCCGCCCGCGTGCAAGGTCTGACTCGGCTTCCCTACCCAATTGAGATCGAGGTGGTTGGGATTTTCCTGCCACCAGTGCAGGCCGCCCTTCTCGCCGTAGAGGTGAAGCTGTAAATCGTTGCGATCGCCGGCAGCGATCTGGGAGACAAACAGCACGCCGGGCGCTCCATTGTCGAGCTTGAGCAGCACATTGCAGTCATCGTCCAGCGACCGGCCGGCGACAACCCTGGAAAGATCAGCACAAATCTCGACTACCTGGCGGCCGCTCACGTATTCGAGCAGGTTGAATGCGTGTACGCCGATGTCACCGATCGCGCCGCCCAGGCCCGACTGGTTCGGATCAGATCGCCACACCGCCTGTTTCTGACCGGTGGTCTCGAGCGAGGTGGCGAGCCAGCCCTGGGAGTATTGGACGACGGCTTTGCGAATCGTCCCCAGCGCACCGCCCCGGGCCATCAAACGCGCTTCCCGCACCAACGGATAGCCGGTGTAGGTGAAGGTCAGGCCATAGAGCAACCCGGTGCGGCGAACCACCGTTTCCAAGGTCTGCGCCTCCTGGAGAGTCGCCGTGGCCGGCTTGTCGCTCATCACATGGAAGCCGTGTTCCAGGGCGGCCACTGCGATCGGCAGGTGCAGGTGATTGGGAGTGACGATGCAGACAAAGTCGATCGGGTCCTGGCGCTTGCTCTCGCGCTCCATCATCTCTTCATAGTTTGCGTAGGCGCGGTCCGCGCTTATGCCGTAGGTCACACCCGCCTGGCGCGATCGTTCCGCATCCTGACTGAACGCTCCGGCCACCAGTTGGATGGTTCCGTCCAACTCTGCCGCCATGCGATGGACGGGGCCGATAAACGAGCCCGCGCCACCACCCACCATCCCCATACGAAGACGTCTGCCCTGCTGGTCCATCTTTATTTTTAGCCTCTGGGTTGAATCATGCTTGAATGAAACCGCGCTGAGCGACGGCAATATTGCCTCGCGAGGAATTCTTTACCAGGTACATCATCTCGTCCGCAGCGCCGATGATCTCCTGAACCGAGTTTCCGTCCTCCGGATAACTGGCGACGCCGAAACTAGCCATCATGCACAGCTCCAGACCTTCGGATAACAGATACCGTGTATCGCGCAAGGAGTGCAAGAGGCGCTGGGTCACCTCCAGCGCCGCATCCTTCGCCGTCTGCGGCAATAGAACAATAAACTCGTCTCCGCCATAACGAAAGGCTGAATCGATACCCCGGACACTGTGCTTGATGGTCCGGGCGATCTCCGCCAACAACCGGCTGCCGGTCAGGTGGCCGTGCAGATCGTTCACCCGCTTGAAGTGGTCGAGGTCGATAAAGATCAAGCTGAAAGGCAGGTTGAAGCGGCGGGAACGTTCGAGCTCGCTCTCGGTGACGGAAAACAAGTGCCGCGAATTAAACAGACCGGTGCAGTCATCGGTGATGGTCAGTTCCTGGATGCGCTCGACCGCACGCACATTCTGAATGGCAATGGCCGCGTAGTCGCACAGCACGCGGAGAAAGGCCAAGGTTTCATCGGTCAGCGTCGACGCGCGATAGTTGAGCAGCTCGATAACGCCCAGGGTGCGATCCCGGGAACGCAAGGGTATGCAGATCGCACATCGTACCGGGGAGACAGAAGCGGAGCCGGCATTTACGGTGAAACGAGGGTCGTTGCCAGGTTCTGACACGATCACCGGCTCGCCATGCTGCGCTACCCAGCCAGCGATGCCCTCGCCCATGTCCACGCGGAGGTTGCGGTCGCCGGACGACTTGCCGGCAGCGACTGCGTAATAGAGATTCTGCTGCTCCTCGTCCACGATCAGGAGTGACCAGGACTCGGGCTCAAAAAACTGCTCCATCTGCTGCATGATGGCGCCCAGTATCGAATCCAGGTCGAGCGAGGAGGTCAAGGCACGCGCTACGTCGTGGAAGACCCGCAGGTCTTTGGGCAATGGCGGACGCGCTGGGAAGGATCCATCGACCATTTCGAGACTGAGCCGTAATTCTGGCGCCTAGCCTCCGATATGGACCATGCTGCGTGAAGGTTTGAGAAAGCCAGGCTCGCCGATATGGTGGCGCGCTTCCTTGGTTTCGACCGTCCGCTCGATGAAGGCGGCGAGATCGTCATCCGATCCGCCACGCGCCAGAACGCCATAGAGGTCGTGATCGAAGTGGGAAAACAGGCAGGTGCGGATCTTGCCATCGGAAGTGAGACGAATACGACTGCATGCTCCGCAAAAAGCCTGCGATACGGGAGCAATGATGCCAATTTCCCCCACCCCATCGTCGAAGGTGTAGCGGCGCGCGGTTTCACCGGGGTTGTTGGCGGGTAGTGCCACCAGCGGGCGAAAGCCGTTGAGCTTCTCGACAACCTCCTGCAGCGGGACCACGACCTCAGGAGTCCATAGGCGGTCTTCTTCGAGGGGCATGAACTCGATGAAGCGAACAATCACACCCTCGTCGCGCGAGAAGCGGGCAAAGGAAACGATCTGGTCATCGTTGAAGCCGCGCAGCAGCACACAATTCACCTTGACCGGACCCAGCCCGGCTTGCTGGGCCGCACGCAATCCAGCCAATACCTTTTCGAAGCTGCCCGGCACCCGGGTGATGCGGGCAAAGGTCGCCGAATCGACGGCGTCCATGCTGACCGTGATCCGGCTCAGTCCGGCACGCGCGAGCGGACCGGCCATTTCGGCCAGAAGATGTCCGTTGGTGGTGATGGCGATGTCCAGCGGTTCACCCGCCGAATTGGTGCGGAGCTCGGCAAGACGTTCTACCAGACGAACGATGTCCTTGCGCAGCAGTGGCTCGCCGCCGGTCAGCCTTACCTTCTGAATGCCCAGGCTGACGAAAATCCGGATGATGCGGAGATAATCCTCCATTGCCAACTCGGCAAACTGGGCGCCCTCGGATCCGGTGCGGCAATAAACGCACTTGTAGTTGCAGCGGTCGGTGATGGAGACACGAAGGTCGGTAATGCTGCGGCCGAATTTGTCCCGCAGGCGAACTGCGGGCTGCGTGTGGAGTAAGGCGGCCGAACTCTGCAAGTTAATCGACGACATGCCACTCCCCGTTAGATTCCCGGCCGGGGGCAGGCTCAGGTATCCTTATGACAATTAGAGCATTTTTGTGTCTTTGTCGTTCGCTTCAGGCGACCGACAGGGGAAAAGAGACCCCGTGGCAGCGTAAGAAATGCTCTAAACCGTGCCGGGACAGCAACTCCGGACTTCCCAATGCCCCAATCCTGCACTATAGTCAGTTAAATCAATGGATACTCCGACCGAGACGAAATCACAAGTTCACCACGGAACAGCAGGATTTCCTTCTTCCTCCGGCAAGTCTTTTAACGGGTACTTTAGCGCGGACAAGCGCTGGAATTTCCGGAAAAATGACCTCATCGACGCACGCGCGCGGCGGCTTTTCGAAACGACGGCCCTTGCCTGTACGCACGATGCCTATCCTTTTCAGATTCCGTTAGAAGGACGAACCGGTCCCCGGGTTTGGGCAGACGGCCACTCCATGCTGATGCTGTCGTCCTATGACTACCTGGGGCTCATCGGCGACCCGCGAATTGACGCTGCTGCCATTGAAGCTATTCGCAAGTATGGCACCGGTACCGGCGGAGCCCGCTTGCTTACCGGAACCACCGACCAGCATATTCAGATGGAGCGGGACCTTGCCGCTTACAAAGGTACCGAAGCAGCCATCACCTTCAGTTCAGGATATTTAGCGAATGTCGCCGTGCTGGGCGCGTTGTTGGGCCCGGCGGATCGCGTGATCATGGATTCGCTCTGCCATCGCAGCCTGACGGATGCTTGCCGCTTCGCCGGGGTGCAATTGCAGCGGTTCCGGCATAATGACGCCTCATCCCTGCGCCAGGAACTGCAAAACGGGGCACAGGCCAACCGTACTTTGGTCATCTCGGACGGTGTTTTTTCTATGGACGGCGACGTTTGCCATTTGCCCGAGATCCTGGAAGTGAAAAAGGAGTTCGGGTTCTTCCTGCTGGTCGACGAATCACATGCTTCGGGTGTCCTTGGAGCCTGCGGCCGCGGCACGGATGAACACTTTGGGATAGCTACCGACGAGGTCGACATCTGGACCGGTTCGCTGGCGAAGTCCATTCCTTCGACCGGGGGTTTTGCGGCTGTTTCTCAGGAACTTGCCATTTACCTTCAACACGGGGCCTCGCCGTTTATTTTTTCGGCGGCTTTGAGCCCGGCTGCGGTGGCCGCCATCCGTGAGGGTCTGGCGATTTTGAAGGAGGAGCCTGAACGGGTCGCCAAGATCAAGCACAACGCAGATTTTCTGCGCAGCGGTCTGTGCTCGCTCGGCTATGACACAGGTTTGTCGGAGACGGCTGTTATTCCAGTCATTCTCAACGACGAGACGACGACCGGCCTGTTCGCCAGACGGCTGCGGGACCATGGCATCCTTGCTACTCCGGTGCTCTTCCCAGCGGTTCCTCAGGATTCCGCGCGGCTTCGGCTGTGCGTGACCGCGGCACACACGCAAGAGGACCTGGAATACGCGCTTGATGTGTTTGAGAAGATGGCGCGGAACTAGGCTGGGAGCAGCCCTCAGGGGCTAAAGCCCGGGATTATTTCAAGCATCTGCGGCACGACTAAAGTCTTGCCCTGATACAAAACCTTGTTGCCAGCGCTAAAGCGCCCGATCAGAGTCGCGGCTCTTTCCCCCCGCACAAATGCGGGGCTCCCACCACTCATTCCATGGACACGTCGGTCGTTGCTACGGTCTGTCAAAAACACATTTCCAAGAGGAGTTCGTTGAACTGCAGATCCCTCCACTACGCTACGCTTCGGTCGGGATGACAAAGGGAAGGGCGGCGCTCTCATAGAGATTCGATGCTGTGGATGATGAACAGCAGGTCCCTCCACTGCGCTTCGCTTCGGTCCGGATGACACTTCTGTTAGGGATAGACAAAGGAAGGGGTTAGGCCCTCCCGAGTCAGTGCCAGGCGCGGAAGGCCAGCACGGCGTTCAATCCGCCGAAGGCGAAGGATTGCGAGAGGGCGACTTCTGCCGCCGCGGGGCGGGATTGGTTGGGAATCACGTCCAGATCACATTCCGGGTCAGGCTGCATGTAATTCGCGGTCGGAGGCAGGACGCCGTTGCGCAGGGCCAACACTGTGGCAACCGCTTCGATCGCTCCCGCCGCACCGAGGGTGTGACCATGCATCGACTTGGTGGAACTGACGGGGAGGGAAGTGCTGCGACCAAAGATCGCATGAATCGCTTCTGCCTCCATACGATCATTCGCCTCAGTTGCGGTTCCATGAGCGTTGATATAGCCAACCTGCTCCGGAGCTAGTCCGCCATCGCGCAGGGCCCCACGAATGGCTTTGCCGGCGCCTTCGGCGGAAGGCTGGGTGACGTGGCAGGCATCGGCCGACATGCCGAAGCCCACAATCTCTGCCAGAGGTTTGGCCCCACGCGCCAGCGCACGGTCGAGCGGCTCCAGAACCAACATGGCGCCACCTTCCCCCAGAATCATTCCGGAGCGGTTCGCGGAAAAGGGGCGGCAGGTGTCCGGGCTGACGACACGCATCGCCTCCCACGCCTTCAACCCGCCCAGAAACAGCGGCGCCTCACTGCCCCCGGCAATGGCCAACGGAGCAGCGCCGGAACGGACCATCCACAACGCGTTGCCAATGGCGTGAGCCGACGAGGAACAGGCGGTGGAGATGGTATAGGCGGGGCCGTGCAGCCCAAACTCCATAGAGATGTGGCTGGCGCCGGCGTTACTCATGCCCAGAGGAATGGTCAGTGGATGAACCCGATGCCTGCCGTGATGGAAGAGTTCCCAATATCCGATTTCTTCGGTAAATCGACCACCCATGCAGGAACCGGTAATGATGGCCGTACTCTCGCGCAACTCGTCGGTCCATTCGATTCCGGCCATGGCCACCGCCTCACGAGCCGCAATGACGGAAAATTGCGCGAAGCGATCCATGAAGCTAAGTGTTTTTCGGGGGAAGTAGTTTTCGGCGTTATAGCCGAGCACGGCGGCGCCGTTTTTGAAACGGACCTGATTCATGCCCATTTCCGGATTCGGGCCGACGTCTTGCGGTATCGGACCTATTCCAGATTGACCATTGACGAGTGCCTGCCAGAACTGTTGCTGGTCAAGACCCAGGGCGCTGATGACGCCCATTCCTGATATGACAACTCGCATCTACACCATTTTCATAGAAGACTGTCGCTGAACCGAGGGTAACAAACTCCAGCTTATTCGGTTGCGGTCTGGGGCTTCTGTTTGGAATCCACCAGGAAGGTGACGCCGTCGATCATTTCGCGGATAGTCTGGATTTTCTTTGCGTCTTCGTCTTTGATCTCGATATCGAACTCGCTTTCGAGGTCGAAGAGGATATTGATGCTGTCCATCGAGTCGATGCCCAACTCCTCGAAGGTACTGTCGGGCCTGACCTTCTCGAGGGGGAGTCGCTGGGTAGTCGCAATCACTCGAAGAACGCGTGCTTGAATTGTCTCAGACATAGGGGCCTTCGTAGAAACCACAGTCCTTCCCGAGCGCGTGGATGCAGGCGCGGGTAAGGAACTGTTTCAGTAAAGTTAAACCGCGAGCCAAGTGCTGGCAATAGTTTGTCATTGAAAGCGAATTTTTCAAACTTTTGCCGTGCGGGCGGCGAACTAGTGGCCCTCCGCGACAGCAAGGCGCCGAGCCGTACGCCAGGCGTAATGCAGGGCGGAAATGATGGTCAGCAGCGCGGTCGCATCGAGCGCCAGGGTTCGAAGCATGGTCAGCGATACGGCGGCATAGACCTGGCAGAGAAGGACCGCGAGCAGCGCCAGGATCTGGGCACAGGTATTGGCCTTGCCGTAGATGCTGGGGCGGAAGTCGCGCATGCCCAGACTGATGTAGAGAAGAGCGGCAACGATCAGAATGCCCAGGTCGCGGCTGAAAACCAGCACCGTGACGCGGCGTGGCACCAGCTCCTGGTGCATGAGGACCAGGAATAAGGTGCTGAGCAGGAGCTTGTCGGTCACGGGATCGAGGTATTGGCCGATCTGAGTATGTTGCTTGAGCAGCCTTGCGGCCAAGCCGTCGAGGCCATCACTGAGCCCGGCTACGACAAAGAGGCAAAGGGCGGTTCGGTAGTGAGCCTCGAGCACCGCGATGACAAGAAAGGGTATCAGGCACAGGCGCAGGAAAGTCAGCAGGTTGGGAGCTGCGCGTAATTCTCTCAGCAAGGCGTTCCGATCTTCATGGCTGCAGCCCAGAACCTTGATGGTACATGAGGTTTTGATATGATGGTGGGACGCACGGCGCAGGCGCGTAGCTCAGTTGGTTAGAGCGCTACCTTGACACGGTAGAGGTCAGGAGTTCGAGTCTCCTCGTGCCTACCATTCTTTCTTAGACTTACGGCCTGTCGGCCATAAAAGCCCAATCCCCAATCCAACCCACTGTTATTGCACCTTCGCCTTGTTCACCATGCCTCACCTCACGACTCGCTGCAATCTGCCTGCCCCTAGGTCGGCAAATAGCGCCGGATGTCGCCTGCTGTTGAGCATTGGGTGCTTGATCGTTATGCAGCCAGCCGGCATTTCGTCGACGCTGCGGTCGGCTTCGATGCTGGGAGCTTGAGTCAAGGGAGGAATGTGGGGGAGATTTCAGTTTTCGGGTTCGGGTGTTGTAGGTGGTTCAGGAGTTGCAGGCCCAGAGGGCGGGGGCGGAGGCCGGATTACACTTCGGGACGGGGATCCGTTTGCGGAATTCATCGGTGAAGGTTCCGTCGACGCGAATGCTGAAGGACATGCCGTCGTACGCGTCGGCGCCGTGGAACTGGTTCACCGAATCGAACCAGGCGCTGTAGGACTGCACGTAGCGCTTTTCACCGTTCTTCGGATTGAGCATGTAGAAAGGCTTATTCAGATTGGTGCGAAACCAGAGGAACTCGTGGCAGAGGTCGGTCACGGAATGGTCGCGGTGCGGGGTGACGACGTGGCCGCCGCTGTCGTACATGATCATCATCCGGGCAGTCGTTTTGAAAGGCAGCGTGGCAATGAAGTCCATGAGCAGTGGAAACTCGTTAGCCTCATCGGAGATGGCCCAGAGATCGGCCTTATCCAGATCGAGATAACCTCCACGCGCGGTTTTGCGTCTGGACAGATTGATGATGCGGGAGCCGGCCCGTTTGGGGCTGTTGGCCTTGAGCGTCAGAAAACCGGAGTAAAAAATATCATCGCGCTCTTTCTTATGCTCTTCGATTTTGCTGGTCACATAGGTGTCCAGAGACTTCAGGCGCTCCACGTTGATCAGGTCGTCGAAAGATTTGTAGCAGGGGTAGTGGATGGCGGGATCGACGGGCGTGTTTTGCACCTTGCGCTCTAGCACGACGCGGCCTACGACCTCTCCGGCGGGCACGAGAACCTTGTGTTTCAGCGGGCTGAGAACGCGGGATTTCAGGACTCCGGTAACGTTGGCCATAAAGGTGTCTCACATCTTAAGGCATTTCCGGCCTTCTGTAAGCATTTCGAGACTGGTACGGAACAAGCCACGCAGGCCAATTCGAGTCGCGTCCCGACAGCCATCCGGTGTCCAGAGGACTTTCTACGGCTTTGGTCTGCCTGCCGACTTCCATCGGACTTCCAATCGCATCCAAATGGAGTCTTACAACCCACAACTCAACCCAGAAATTTTCGCTTCTTGCCGGTCATCCGCACGCTTTGGCATTCCCCGCGGTCTTGTAAGGCGTTGAAAAACCTAAATGAGCAGATTGACACGGTAGGGGTCAGGAGTTCGAGTGTCCTCGTGCCTACCATTTTTCAATCACTTGCATCGTTCAGGAACCTGTGCTCCCGGATGGTTTCTCACCATTCCCCGACGGAGCCGTCCGGGTGGAAAACACGCGCCATAGGCCTCGAACCCCCGAAGGGATACTTGCTCAACGAGGCTTCGCTCAGCTCGAATCCCAGGCCCGGTTTCGTGGGTAGGGGAAACCGGCCGTTGACCATGCGCATCGCCGGAAAGCCGAACCACTCGGCCCAAATGCGTTCTTTGTCGCCCGGTTGAACGAAGCTGCAGATCTCCTGGATCAGAAAGTTGGGCATGGACGAGTCCACATGCAACGTGGCAAGACCGCCAATCGGCCCTTCACACGCATGAGGCGCCATGGAGACATTCGAGATGTTTGCCATCGCTGCGACCTTATACAGCCCGGTCACACCGCCGACATGATTGATGTCGGTCTGCAGAATGTCAACGATGCCCATCTCGATCAACTCGCGACAGCCATAGGCCGCGACGAGCCGCTCGCCGGTGGCAATGGGGGTGGTCGAACGTCTGGCAACACGGCCCATTGCCTGCACATTCTCTGGCGGACACGGCTCTTCGACGAACAGCAACCGCAACGGTTCGACCTCTTTAACAATGATCGACGCTACGCTGGGACTCGTTTTTGCATGGAAATCGACGGCAATATCTATCGAGTCACCAAGCTTTTCCCGAATGCGCTGCATGTGCTTTACCGCGCGATCGATCTTGGCATGGGTCTCGATCCATTCGTAGTCCTGGTCAGGCAGTCCGATCTTGAAGCAGGAGACGCCTTCCTGCAGAGCAGTTTCGCGCAATTTTGCCAGCTGCTCGTCCGACCTGGCGTTCTCCGCGTGATAGTAGCCGCGAACCCCATCCTTGTTATTCGGGCCGCCGAGAAGCTGATAAACCGGAACGCCTAAGGCTTTGCCGCGAATATCCCAGAGTGCCTGATCGATGCCCGAGATGGCCGAGCCCATCACCGGCCCCGCGCGATAGAAACTGTGGACATACATGGACTGCCAGTGATGCTCGACCTGCATGGGATCTTTACCGATGACAAAGTCACGGAAGTCTTCGATGCAAGACATTGCCGCCTGGGCTTTGCCTTCCAAGGTGCCTTCTCCCCATCCCACCAATCCCTGGTTGGTCTCGAGCTTGACGAAAACGTAGGGGCGATCGGAATCGGGTGTCAACGAAACTCCAAATACTTTGAGGTTCGTGACTTTCAAACCGGAACTGAGATCGCGAAATGCCTCAGCCCGGGCCGCTTGTTCCCCAGCTGACGGAGACTGACCGATCACGGGCTCACACCCACAGATATCTGCAGGACGAGCAGAGGATACCGCAGCGGAAATGCGGGCAGCGGGAGCTGCTGCTGCGATCGCCGCGGCTCCTCCGAGAAATTTTCTTCGATTCATAAGATCTGGTTCCTACTATGTCGAATCTACAAAGCCGCCACGGAGCCATCCTGATGCCAGACAAATTCCATCGGCTTGGTGCCTCCAAAAGGATATTTCTTTAAAGAAGCTTCGCTCAGGTCGAAGCCCAGGCCGGGCTTGGTTGGTAGAGGAACGCGGCCATCCATCATGCGCATGGCGGGGAAACCAAACCAGTCGGCCCAGATTTTTTCTTTTTCTCCGGGCTTCACGAAGCTGCAGATTTCCTGAACGAGAAAGTTAGGCATCGCAGAATCCACATGCAAGGTTGCCAAACCGCCGATGGGTCCTTCACAGGCGTGGGGCGCCATGGAGATGTTCGAGATGTTGGCCATGGCGGCGACCTTCCAGAGCGCGGAGATGCCGCCCACGTGATTGATGTCGGTTTGGAGAATGTCGACCGCTCCCATCTCGATGAGCTCCCGGCAACCGTAGTTGGCGACCAGACGCTCGCCGGTGGCGATGGGCGTGGTCGAGTGGCGGGCGATACGCGCCATGGCCGCAGGATTCTCCGGCGGGCACGGTTCCTCGACAAAGAGGAGATGCAGAGGCTCCACCTCCTTGATCATGATCGAAGCCACCGCGGGTCCCATCTTGGCATGAAAGTCCACGGCTATATCGATGGAGTCACCCAGACCTTCACGCACGCGTTGCATATGTTTGACCGCGCGATCAATTTTTGCATTGGTTTCAATCCATTCGTAGTCGTGATCGGGTAGCCCGATCTTGAGACAAGACACTCCATCGTGCAGAGCGGTTTCGCGCAAGTGGGCCAGATCTTCCGCGGTGCGTATGTTCTCCACGTGATAGTAGCCGCGTATGCCGCGCTGGTCGTAAGGGCCGCCCAGGAGTTGATAAACCGGAACATTCAGGGCCTTGCCGCGAATATCCCACAAAGCCTGATCGATGCCCGACATGGCGGAGCCAATCAGCGGGCCGGCACGATAGAACGTGTGTACATACATGGACTGCCAGAGATGCTCAACCTGCATGGGATCGTTGCCGACCAGGAAGTCGCGAAAGTCTTCGACACACGCCATGGCTGAGCCGCCCTTGCCCTCGAGCGTGGCCTCGCCCCAGCCAATCAACCCCGGATGGTTGGTCTCCAGCTTGACAAAGACGTAGGGCCGGTCCGAGTTCGGCGTAAGAGAGACGCCAAAGACTTTGAGGTTGGTGATTTTGATGCCGGAGCTGAGGTCGCGAAATGCGTCGCTGGCCAAGGTTTGACCGTTGGGATCGAAGGCGTACGACGCATCTCTCGCTTGGCCGACGAAAGGATCGCATCCACAGGAATCGATCAGCCGAGAGCCGCCCACCGCGGCTCCGATTCTGGAGCCGGGTACCGCGGCTACCATCACTGCTGCTGCCCCTAGAAATTTTCTTCGATTCACGCGATTTGCTTCCCTTCGAATGTTTTTTCGTCAACTTCGATGCCTAGTCCGGGGCCCGTCGGCAAGGGGAAGAACCCGTCTTTGGGCAGTGCTCCGTCACCCCAGAGGGGAGCTTGCGCAATAAAAAAGTTTGGCATGCTGGCGGCAGCGTGCAGGGATGCGGCATGGGCAATCGCCCCACCTTCATGCCAGGGGGCAACCGCTACGTAGTAGGTCTCCGCCATCGCCGAGAGGCGGCGCACCCCGCTGATGCCGTGGGTGAGAAGGTCCGGTCGCAGCAGATCCACCAGACCTTCGCGCAGCAGATCCTGAAAAGTTCCAGGATCAGAAATTGTGCGACCAAAACCCAGGGGGACGACGGTTTCCTCCGAGATTTTGCGAATGGTTTCCAGATTGGAAATGGGACAGGGTTCGTCGAACCAAAGCGGATGCATGCCCTCCACTTCCGCGGCGAGGGTGGCCGCATCGCCGGGAGTCAGTTGGGCATGCGCCTCCAAGGCGAAATCGGCAGTTGGGGCGGAGGTACGCATTGCTTTGAGCCGTGTCGCAGCAACACGTACAAACTCGCTGCCCTGGTTGCGGGCAGTGGGCAGGGGAACGGGGATGAGAAACGCGCCGAAACCTGCGGTTATCTTTTTCTCCAGGTCGCGTTGCAAGGCATCGTCAGACGATCCATTGAGTCGCGTAATCGCTCGCGCCTTGTTACGGGTGGGACCGCCGAGCACGCGGTAGATCGGGGCCTTGGTGGCCTTGCCCAGGATGTCGAGCAAGGCGATGTTCAGGCCTCCGCGTACTGCCGGGGGTGCCAGAGTGTTCAAAGCCTCGTAGGCCGAAGGGGCACGCCCTACCACCACCTGGTTGGTGGCTTTGAGCTCGGACGGGGAAAGCGAATTGCACTCCCCATAACCCACCAGGCCGGTTTGGGTGCGGACCTGGAGGATTACCTGGCCGTTGCCCGGACCGGGAGATCCCATCTGAAAGGCGTGTATCTCCGACACCGGATCCGGGCCAGTGGCAATCGTATCGGCGGCTGCAGGCGGATCAAAAAGCAGCAGGGATTTCCTTCGTGCCAAAACTGGAGTCATGGAATGGCCTCTCGCTATCTGTAAATATCTTGAGAACTTCCGGTTACCGTTCTCTCAAAACGTCAACCTGAGCATACCTTGCAGTTGGCGTGCCGTATTCGACGTGCTGGTGATGGATCCCACGCCCCCGGTGGCGATCACGCTCGCGGGAATCTGGAATTGAGGATGATTGAACATGTTGAACATTTCGAAGCGAAAGAGCAGGTTCGTTCGTTCCGTGATGGGAAATTTCTTTTCCGCCGAAGAGTCGACATTGACCTCATCGGGCCCACGCAGGATGTTCCTTCCGGAATTGCCCCAATTATAGGCAGTAGGCACGGAGAAGGCAGCCGGATTGAACCACTCATTCACGGTTTTGGTTGCAGGATATTGGGCCACGCCGGGAACCACATTCGCGCGGCTGGCGGATGCGCCGGTATTGGTCGCGGTACCGCTGGTGGTCACAGTGAATGGCAAACCGGATTGGCCGGTAAAAATTCCGTTCACCTGCCATCCTCCCAGGAGGAAACGATTCACGAAGGAGTTGCCGCTGAGATAGGCCTTCCCGGGTCCGAATGGCAGCTCGTAGGTTCCATAGATAGTCACCCGGTTGTGGATGTCGCTGTCTGAGCTGGCCCAGTCGGCATTTCGGTTGGTGGGATCCTGAGGTACGGGTCCATCCGCTCCTCCATCGAAGGACGCGTTGTCGAAGGCGTGCGACCACACGTAGTTGGCGGTGAGAAAGAAGCCATTCGTAAGCCGCTCCTGAAAACTCGCTTGGAGTGAGTTGTAGTTGGATGTTCCGACCGACTCCAGAAAGGAGATTGCGGTTACGTTTGGATAGAGCGCATTGTAGGGCCGTCGTGCCTGGATATTGCCTGCCCCGGGAGAGGGCTGATCGATGGGATTCGTCCATGACAAATGGCGGCCGTCGGATCCTACATAGCTGACGGTTAAGGTCGAACGCCCCGTCAACTGCCGCTGCACGCTCAGGTTGTACTGTTGGGCGGACGCGTTCTTGAAATTGGGCGCAATGCCTTTGAGCGTACCGTAGGGGTTATTAAGTACGCTGGGCGGAATGTCCCCTATCGACACGAAACCCTGTGACACTGTGTTCTGGGGAAAGAGGCTGCCTGGAGTAATGATGTAGATCAGATCGAACGGCCACTGCCTTTGCTGGCGGATGGTTGTCCCGGCCTGGGTTTGCGGATCGAAAAAGATGCCGTAGCCGGCGCGGATCACAGTGTTGGCGTCGTAGCTGTAGGCAAATCCCAGCCGCGGTCCGACGGAGCCGTAATCGGTGTTCCAGCCGGCGGCTTTTGATACCCCATTCTGACCTGCGATTTCGACGGCCGAAGTTGCGACGTTGAAGTTGACCCAGTAGTTATGGGCTTCACGATAAGGCGTGTCGATTTCGTAGTGGAGGCCCAGGTTGAGCGTCAGCTTACGGGAAATGCGCCAGTCGTCCAGGGCATAGTAGTTGAATTCGGTGGAGAGCACGTGGGCCGTACCAGGAATGAAATAGTCCTTCGCGGTTTGGGTGGGATAGCCCAGCAACATGGAAGCGATGGCATTGCCGCTTCCGGTGGGAGACGCGGGGTTGTTGGTGAAATTGCCATCGAAATTGAAGCGGCCAAAAGCGCTTTGCGACGGGGGCGTGTCGGTCTCGCTGATCATGTGATTGATCACATCGACACCAAACTTGAAACTGTGTGTTCCCCGGAGCCAATTCACGTTGCCGACGTTTTCTATCCCGTGCTCACGGCGGATCTGTGGCTCACCGCGGGAATTTCCCAAACCTCCAAACCCGGATGGACTAATAATCGGAGCCGAGTTACCCCGTGCCGCAGCGGCCACCGGTTGGTAGCCCGGGTTCGGGCCTCCTCCGGGAATCTGCGAAAAGACTGGAAGGGTCAAGACAGGAGCGATGAGAAAGCTGGTGTATCGATTGAACCCAAACCGGTATTCCCCGACAATGCTGGGAGTAATCACCTTGTTATAAGCCGCTACCCCTTGCTGGCCGCGGTCAGCCTGGTGGCCGGAGAATGAGTTCTCGCTGCCGCCGATGACGCTGTTGTACGTATTCGGAACGTCAATCTGGGTGTCGTCAATCGAGTACCGAGCGAAGAAACTCTGGCTGGCTGTGATCTGGTGATCGATGCGTACGTCTGCGCGATTGTCGTCGCTTAACTTGAGCGGATACGAGGTGTAGTTATTGGAAACAGCGGTGGTCTGCGGCGTGGGATAGGCGTTCACTAACTGGTATGCGATGGGATCGAATCGCGACGCGGGAATCGTATTGTTGGGGAACTCGGTGCGCGTATAGGTCGACCCCGATGCGGTGGTGGTCAGCGGGTCGTAAATCTTCGTGACCGCCGAAAAATTTCCCTGGCGCTCGGCGACCGTGGGCACACTGGTAATCAAGGTGGATGCGAAGCGTTCGAAGTAGCCTTCATAATTCACGAAGAAGAAGGTTTTGTTGTGCAGAATCGGTCCGCCCAGTCTGCCCCCAAAATCGTTGAGCCTGTACGGCGGATTGGGCGCCCCGGGCCGGACAAAGAAGTTCTTTGAGTCGACGTAGGAGTTGCGCAGAAATTCATAGGCCGAACCGTGCCACTCATTCGACCCGGCACGCGTGCTGGTAACGACGATTGCACCCATTCCCCGGTCGAACTGAGCGCCGACGTTGCTGGTGAGCACGGCGAACTCCTGCATACTGTCGACACTGGGACGAACGATAAAGGTTTCCGCGATCATCTCAGTGTTGTCAATGCCATCAAGCAGAACCTTGTTGGCGTTATCGCGGGCTCCGTTGGCCTCAATGGTGGTGCCGCCAGGGCGAAGTTCATCCGGCCGGACCCCGGAGGCGATGGTGCCAGTTTGCGCGTAGTTGAGGCCGGTGACGCCCGGCGCGATGATAGCCAGTTGCGCCATATTCCTGCCGTTCAAGGGCAATTCATTGATGGCTCGAGTGGAGATCACCTGGCCTACGGAAGCATTTTCGCTTTGCAGCAAAGGGAGGGCACTGGTCACCTGAACGGACTCATTGACGGTTCCGACATTCAAGGCGACGTCGAGCCTTGCGGTTTGAAAAACCTGAATGATGAAGCCTTTGTTCACCTGGGAGGTAAAACCGGCTTTATCGACCTGAACCGTGTAGGAACCCGGGGTAAGGTTGCCGGCCTTGTACTCACCAGCGCTATCGGTTTGCATGGTGACGGTCTGGTTTGTGCTTTCCTCCACCACGCGCACGGTTGCATCCGGAATGGCGGCTCCCTTTGAGTCCGTAACTGTGCCGGTAATGCTTCCGCGTTCCACCTGAGCCAAAGCGGTAAGGCTCAGTGCCAAGATCGATACCAATACGCCGAAGGATCGCAGCAGCGATCCAGCGCGCATCACCAGGGTGGGTGATCCCGTCTCAAAACGATTCATCATGACCTCCGTAAACGTCGTTCAAAAATCAGCAGGCTCTATGCTGTGTGGACCCGCCTGTAGGTCTGGCCCAAGTTCGAATGCCACCACTTTCTCCCGGATGCTTGACCGAAACACGCAAATGGTCCCGTCACCCAGGCCAAACGAAGACTGACAGCGGAATTCGGGAGCACCTTATATCCGGACTCAAGAAGCGGCAAGTACCATACCGTTAAGAACGCTCAAAATCGAGCGCCCGCGGGATTTGCGGCTGGCGGCGGCCTTGGCAAGACTTAAGCAGGCCAGCATTCCTGCCCCATGTTGTTGGTAAACAATGATTTAGTCTTTGGCGGCGGAGAGGGCGCGCGGGTTCGGGCGGAAGCCGTTACGGCCTTCCGGAAGACGTTTTCCCGGAATTCAGCGGGGGTATCATACGTTCCAATTCTGACAGTGACAGTACGATCACGGCGGTTCTACTATGTCGTACGCAATTGGAGAGAGTACGGAATGCACTCTACTGCACGCGCGGAAATACCCTGGATGCCGAGCACGGAAGAGGAGCGCGCCGCAGTTTTGCGGGAGATGGAGCGGCTGCTCAACAGCCGCCACTTTTGCAACAGCAAACGCTACCCTGCGCTCTTTGAGTACATCATTCGGGAGACGTTGGCGGGCAATGCGGACTCATTGAAAGAGCGGGTCCTGGGGATGGCTGTGTTCCACCGGCCGCCGGACTACGATGCCAATGCAGATCCGATCGTGCGCGTGACGGCAGGCGAAATTCGCAAGCGAATTGCGCAGTACTACCACGAGGATGGCACTACGGCGGAGATATTCATCGATCTTCGGCCAGGGTCCTATGTGCCGGAGTTCTACCCGATACCCCGCCGTGCCGCTGCAACCGAACTGCCCCTGGGTGAGTTTCCAGACAAGGCACTCCCTACGCTTGAGGAAGCGACGAGGCTGATTGACCGTCCCAGGCGAAAGATCAACTGGCGAATTTTAACTTTAGCTTTCATCACCGTTGCCTTGTTAGCCGGTGCGCTGCTGTTCTTCGCGTTTTCCTGGCAAGCCCGAGATCAACGAAGCCAGATGTGGTATCCGCTGCTGAATTCGCCGGCTCCGGTTCTGGTGGTCGTGGGCCAGCCGAACATCGCGCAGTTGGAAAGCTCATCACCAAGCAGCGTTTACGAGCACAGCCCTGCCAGCCAGTTGGAGCTTGCCGACGCCATAGCCATGGCTCACCTTAGCAACGTACTGGATGCGCACCATCACCTTTATCAGATCACTGCCGTCAGTTCTACTTTCTTGTCCGATCTGCGTAAGGGTCCCACGATCATGGTGGGAGGCTTCAATAATCCCTGGAGCCTTCGGGTTTTGCGCCCGCTCCGCTTCTCGCTCAGGTCAGCCAGAGAGGAAGGGGTGGGCGATAGCGACAATACGGCCACTCCGCAGATCCTGCAGATTGTGGATCGCAAGAATCAGCCGGGCTCACCATGGACAGTCGACTTTCACCAACCAATCAGCGCGATGACCCATGACTATGCCATCATCGCGCGTTTTCACGCCACGATGACGGACGGCGAGGTGATGGTGATCGCAGGGCTGGGCTCGGGTGGCACGGAAAGCGCGAGCAAATTTGTCAGTTCTGCTGGCTACATGACGCAGCTTGCGCGCAATGCGCCTCGCAATTGGCGGAACATGAATATGGAAGCCGTGGTCGAGACCGAGGTCATCGGAGGACGAGCCGGGCACCCCCACATCATCGCGGCCGAGTTTTGGTAAGAGCGGTGCTACTACGACACGCAGATCGAACAACCAGCCACCAAATTCTCAGCTTGTCAATACCCCCGGAGACTAATATTCGGGCGTGGCCGAACTGCCGCTAAAGAGAGCAAGTGTCTCTACGGAGCGGCGGTGTGCATTGCGAAGACTGATCGGCATAGGCGCCATTGGTGTCTGTGGGCTTCTCGCCCTTGCCCGATTCGTCTCTTTTTCGTCGCTGTTTTCCACGAACTACCTGCCGCACCGGTATTGTTATCTCGCCCAGCCAGGCCTGGTATGGACCAACGCCGTGGCCGACGGACTAATTGCCGTTTCCTATGCGCTGCTCTTCGCTTGCCTCTTCTGGTTGACCGGGAAGCTGCGCCACACGGCGATACTGCGTCCGTACCTGTGGATCTTTATCGGGTTCGGTTGTTTCATCCTGGCATGCGGCATTACTCACGCCATGGAGATCGTTACCATATGGTGGCCGGTCTATCCGCTTGCCGCTGCATTCAAAGTGGTGTGTGCCGCGGTATCGATTGCGACTGCGTTCTTGTTCACAAGGGCGACACCGCTCCTCTCCTGGACCATATTGGACGTCCTCGATTCCCTGGCAAGAGCAAAGCGAGAGACCGAAGAAGAAGCCTTTAATTACCGGGGACAGATCGAAGCCATCAATCAGTCACAGATGATGATTGAATTCCGTATGGATGGCACGATCATCAAGGCCAATGCCAACTACCTCCGCGTCTTCGGCTGGCAGGAGATCGAACTGGCGGGTAAACACCACAGCCTCTTCGTCACCGAAGAGTACAAGCAAAGCGACGAGTACAAAAAGTTTTGGCAGGAGTTGAGAGCGGGCCATTACCAGGCGGGATTATTCTGCCGCATTGATAAACGGGGCAATGAAGTCTGGATAGAAGCGAGTTACAACCCGATCCTGGGGCCGGATGGTGTCCCCACAAAGGTCGTCAAATTCGCGTCGAATGTGACCGAAAGAGTGCGCATCCAGAACGATCTCAAGGACGCCGAGGGACGGCTCCAGGCAATCCTGGACAATGTCCTTGACGGCATCATTACCACCGACGGCAATGGAACCATCACTTCTTTCAATCTCGCAGCGGTAAGGATCTTCGGCTATCAAGTGGAAGAGGTAGCCGGCCGCAACGTCGAGATGCTGATGCCCGAGCCGAATCGCAGCCAACACGATGGCTATCTTGCCCGCTATCGACCGGGGGCGCCCAACAGGACAATCGGCGTGGGCCGCGAACTGGAGGGTCTCACCAGCAGCGGTCGTGCCTTCCCCATGGAATTGACGGTCACCGAACTTACTTTCCGAGGGGAACGCAGGTTCGTCGGCCTGATCCGCGACATCACCGAGCGTAAGGAACACGAGAAGGCCCTGCGCAAAAGCCAGGACGCGCTGGCTCGGACCGGACGGATCGCTCGTGTCGGCGGTTGGGAAATTGACCTGCTCACCGATACTGTGCTCTGGTCCTCCGAAACTCTTCAGCTTGTAGGCCTGGCGCGTGACATTCAACCGACGCTGGAAGAGGGCATTAACCTTTACCAGCCGGAGGCCCGGCCAATCATCAAGACCGCCCTGGCAAAGGCGATCTCTGACCATGAGGGCTTCGCTTTAGATCTGCCCTTGATCCGAGGCGATGGACAGCCGATCTGGGGCCGGGTGACGGGCTCAGTGGAGTGTGAAGACGACAAGCCTGTCAGGATGGTAGGCGCCTTTCAGGATGTGACCGACCGCATCGCTGAGCAGGTTGCCCTGCATGAGGCCAATATCCGGGTCAAGTTGGCCACGGAAAGCGGTGGCATCGGCATATGGGATCTCGACATGCGGAACAATACTCTGACCTGCGACCCGTTGGTGTTCAAGCTCTATGGTGTGAATGCTGCGGAAGACCAGAACGGGTCTGGGAACGACAATGCCTCGCCGCGGCCGAAAACTTCGGCCAACCGCGAGGTGGTCGAGGAAATGCTGCGCAGTCATGTGCATCCGGACGACCGCGAGGCCGCGGAGCAAGCCCTGCGCGACAGCCTGGAAGGCGGCCAACCCTACAACAGATTGTTCCGTGTGGTTCGGGACGATAAGAGCGTGCACCATATCCGCGCTGCGGGAAGCGTAATTCGCGACGAGAGTGGTCGAGCGGTGCGGATGATGTGCGTCAACTGGGATGTGACGGAACTGGTCCAGGCGAACGAAACTTCGCGCCATGCACTGGAAATCGCCAAAGAGTCCAACCGGGCCAAATCGGATTTCCTGGCGAACATGAGCCACGAGATCCGCACGCCCATGAACGCGATCCTGGGAATAACGTATCTTGCCCGGCGAGCTGACCCGAACCCGAAGCAGCTCGACTATCTCAACAAGATCGGCAACGCTGCGCAATCGCTGCTCGGCATCGTGAATGACATTCTGGATTTCTCGAAAATCGAGGCGGGCAAGCTCAAGCTGGAAGTCATCTCTTTCTCGTTGAACGACGTCATGCGAAATCTTCTTGGTGTCGTTGGACAAAAGGCGCAGGACAAAGGGCTGGCGCTGGTGTCATCGGTCGCCGGCGATGTTCCCGATTATCTCGTTGGGGATCCGTTGCGGCTAGGTCAGATTCTGATCAACCTGGTTAACAATGCAGTCAAGTTCACCGACCTGGGCGAGATCACCATCCGAGTGACGGCGGAGGAAATCGCCGCGACCGATCTGCGCCTGAGAATAACGGTGTCTGATACCGGAATCGGGATGGACCGGGAGCAGGTCGCCACCCTGTTCCAACCCTTTCACCAGGGAGACTCGTCGTATACCCGCAAATACGGCGGCACCGGGCTGGGGCTAGCCATCTGCAAGCAACTCTGCGAGTTAATGGGTGGAGAGATCGCGGCCGAAAGCGAGCTGGGAAAAGGAAGTGCTTTCCATTTCACTGCCCGGTTCGGTATCGCGACAGACGTTAAGGCTTTACCGCCTCCCGCCAAATTGAACGCTGCGCAGAGGAAGTTTGTCCTGGTGGTGGACGACAGTGAAGCTACCCGGAATGTGCTGATGGCGATGCTGGAAGCGAACGGCTTTAAGGCCAGGGCAGTTTCTTCGGGCGAGGAGGCCTTATCCGCACTTGCGCACGCTTCGCAAACCGGCGAACCAGTCGATGTGGTGCTCATAGACTGGCGTCTGCCCGGCATCGATGGGGTCGAGACGTCGCGTCGTATCAAGGCGAATCCCACCTTCCCGCTGATGCCGGAACTTCTCATGGTTTCGGCGTTTGAAAGCGAAGAGGTTTTTGCCGGTCACTTAGACTCGGCGTTTGACGGCTTCCTGAGTAAACCAGTCAGCGAGAAACAGTTGTTGGATGCCATCGCGGGCGTGTTTCGGTCACATCCTGAAAGCGGTGGGGGCTGGTCAGCAAGTGCTACGCCGCCGGTCCCTGCCTCGACGTTAGCCGGAGGACGTGTCCTGCTGGTTGAGGATAATGAAGTTAACCGCTTTCTTGCTGAGGAATTGCTGGCCGACCTGGGAATCCATGTCACGACGGCAGTCAACGGCCGCCAGGGCGTAGAGCGGGTCAAAGCCGAACCTTTCGACCTGGTCCTGATGGACATCCAGATGCCCATCATGGATGGGATGACGGCAACCAAGCTGATCCGCGCGGACAGTCGCTTCCAGAGCCTGCCCATCGTTGCTATGACCGCCCACGCTATGAGTGGGGATCGCGAGCGAAGCCTGGAAGCCGGGATGAACGACCATCTCACCAAACCAATCAATCCCAAGGTGCTGGAAGAGACGCTGCTTCAATGGATGCCGGCGAGACGGGCCCCGCAGGCAACGATCCACACGCAATCCACATTGGCAGCCGCCTCTGCTGACGATCTCCCCGAGCAGCTTCCTCCGTTCAACATGCCAGCCGCCCTGGCACGTGCCAACGGTAAGCCCAATCTTCTGCGCAAAATGTTGCTGAGCTTTCGTGAGCAATTCAAGAGTGCCCCATCCGAGCTGCGGCAACAGATCGCGGAAGGTAAAACGGAAGAGGCCGGCCGCCTCGCCCACTCCTTGAAAGGAGTTGCGGCGGCACTGGAAGCGAAGGAGCTGTCGAATGCGGCCGCGAGTATCGAAAACGCGATCCGGGAAGGCGTGATGGAGAACTTGAAAGCGCTGATTGAAACTATGGAGGCGGCACTCGAGCCCGCGATAGCCGCTGCCGGCTCGCTCGATCGGAGGGTTGCGCCGGCCTCATCCGCGTCCGAAGGTTTCTCGGGTAAACCCGAAATGAGCATCCTGCTGGTGGATGATCAGTCTGGCTATCTCGACTTGCTCAAAGACGTCTTTGGCAGCCACACTGAGGTGATGTACGCGAGCGATGGTCTGGCCGCGTTGCGCATTGCCGCAGCCAGAGTGCCTGACCTTATTCTGCTGGATGTGATGATGGCGGGCATCGACGGTTATGAAGTCTTCAGCCGTTTGAAAGCAAACCCTGTTACGCGCGACATTCCAGTCATTTTTCTGACTGGCCTGGGCAGCGTGGCAGAGGAAACCAAGGGTCTTACGATGGGAGCTGCCGATTATGTCACCAAGCCCATCAATCCAGTCGCTGTCCGTACCCGGGTAACGCACCAGATTGAACTGAGGCGCGCCCACCAGGAATTGATGCGGCTGACCGAGGAAGAGCATGCCGCACGCCTGGCGAAAGAAGAAGAACGGGTGTCGGAAGTGGAACGAATCAGCCAACAGGCCTTGCAACTGCGGGACGATTTTTTATCCCATGTCTCTCACGAGCTTCGTTCACCGCTCACCTCGATTTACTCTTTCAGCTCGATTATCGCGGATGGGCTGGCGGGCAGAACCACCCATGCACAAGACGAATATCTCCTGATCATTCAGAAAAATGTGCGCCAGCTTCAATCCATGATCGAGGACCTTCTCGCGGTTACAGCCACCAAGACCGGCAAACTCGCCATTGTGCTCCAGGATACCTCCCTTTCTGAGGCCATTTTGGACGCCGTCCATACATGCGAGGCGAATGCCAAGGAAAAGGGAGTCAGTCTGTCATGCGTCATTCCCCCGCAGCTTGCGTCGGTTTTCGCGGATCCCATACGGCTGTTGCAGGTATTGATTATCTTGTGCGATAACGCGATCAAATTTACCCCTGCTGGCGGGTCGGTTACGGTGCAGGCAGGTGTTTTCCAAAAGATGCCCGGCTACCTGCTGGTGGAGGTTTCGGATACCGGCTGCGGGATCAAGCCGGAGTTGCTGCAGCGAATCTTCGAGCATCATTATCAAGTCACGGATTCGAGCCGGGATGGCCGCAAAGGCCTGGGGCTCGGCCTGCATATTGCCAAAGAGTTGACCACGCGCCAGGGGGGCGCGATCTGGGCAACCAGTGAGCAGGGGAAGGGCAGCGTATTTTCGTTCACCTTGCCGGTTTTCGTGGGACAGAGATCGGAAGAGCCCGTTTCCGCCTGAGTTCAGACCGGCCGAGCTGTCCAGATTGAGCTCCGTAACAAGCGTGTTATCAGGGCACAACTTCAGCCGTGCCGTAAACGTGCAAAAAAGACCTCGATTGGCAGTTCCTGGAGAGCCGAAGAATGTCGATCGACAGCCGTGGTATCCCACGTCTCGCGAAAAACGAGCGAGATATGGGCCGCGGGTGGCACGACTAAAATATGCCCTGATACAAAGCTAAGAAGCTGTTGCTGAGCGCAATTCGGACGAGTCTTCCGGATTTGCTCCTAGAGGCGGTTAGGATCGAGAGCGGAGCCATGTTTCCATTTCCGGCGAACCGTTCGGCGAAGCTGCCGCATCAAAAGCGCGTAGCTTTCCAACAAGTTAGGGCAGTCCAATGGCTAGGGAAAAAACGCAGTTTTTCTGGGTCGGTATACTCGCGATCTCGTTCTCCTCGATCCACGCCCAGAGCCCGCAACAAATCATTCAGCAGACCGTTGACGTCGAACGCGCGGCAGATCGGAACGACCATTCCAACTGGATCTATCTGGAAGAGAGCGACAAGCCGAAGGAGCATATTCTCCAGTGGGTCGCCGGGACCCAACATAGCAACGTCGAACGTATTCTGGAGAAAGACGACCAGCAGATCCCAGAGTCCCGGCAGCGGGAGCAGATCGACAAGTTTCTGCACGACACCCGAGCTCAGAACAAACAGCTTTCCGAGGCAAACCACGACAATCAGCAGATCGATGACCTGCTAAAGCTTCTGCCCGGCGCCTTTATCTGGACACAAACGGGCGCGACCAAAACGACCACGTCGCTGCATTTCGAACCAGCGCCAGGCTTTCATCCGCCGACGCGGGAAGCCCGAGTGTTCAGCAGCATGACGGGCGACCTGGTGGTGGACAACCAGCAACACCGCATCTGCAAAATAAAGGGTCACCTTATCCACGACGTCACCTTCGGCGGGGGGCTGCTGGGGAGATTGAAGGAGCGGAGCTCGTTTGCTCTCGAACAGCAACAGGTCGGCCCATCTGTTTGGGAGTTGACGGCTATCCATGTTCACCTGGAAGGGAATGCGCTCCTTTTCAAGAGCGTATCGCTTCAGCAAGACGATAAACGATCCAGGTTTCAACCCGAGCCCGCAGAGACCACCCTCGAACAGGCAGCCGCTTCGGTGATGAGCGAACCGCAGTTACTCGCCTGCAGTGACTCGGGTAAGGGCCAGACGGGATCTGAAGCGCAGATCGGATGCGCGGAAAGACTGTCTAGAGAGCAGGGAGCGAAGCCCTAGGCTGCGCGCTACACTGCGCTGTGCCGAAAAACATTTCCATGAGAGGTCAGTGGAACTGCAGATCCCTCCACTACGCTTCGCTACGGTCGGGATGACAAAGGGGAGGGTTGCGCTTCCATTCAGATTCGATGCTGCGGATGATGAACAGCAGGTCCCTCCACTTCGCTCCCCCAGATTTCCTGTTGAGCTTGGTGGCGCTGGTACACTTCATGCGCCTTTCCGTTACAGAAAGGCGCATACGTGGTTCGGTCCAGTGCAACGTGGCAGGAAATCCGGGTAGGCTCCGGTCGGGATGACACTTCTGTTTTGAGAGCGACATCCCACTCCCAAACAGATTGTTTTGAGAGCGACATCCCAATTTCATACAGATGCGGATATCCCAATCCCGCGTTTTGGCCGGAGTGGCACGACTGAAGTCGTGCCCTGATACCTTGGCGAGTTTTGCCACGTTTGCTTGAGACGCAGCTACTTCGGAGTAGCCGCCGGTTCGAGTTCCGCGGAGTTGTTGGCCGCCGCGTGGGCCTGCTGCAAGCGGTAGCCAGCCCGGGTCCGCACGTGGTACTTCTGGAGATCCTTTCCTACCAGCTTGACCGTGATCGTGCGCCAGCCGGGGCTGGGGTTGGGCTGCGGGTAGTAGCTGAGCGAATAGAGATGCGCCAGGTCTTCCTGAATAAAGGCAAAGGCCTTCTTTTCGTCGCCCCAGCTACGGGCGAAATAAGCCTTGCCACCGGTCGCCTTGCTCATGCGCTCGAAGACGGCGGTGGAGATCGGCTCCAACTGCGCTTCACGGGTGCTGATCATGTAGATGATGGTGCCGGTGGATTGAGCCAGTTCGGCTACATCCTCCGGCGGCACGAGGCTGGCGTTGTCAGGACCGTTGGAGAAAACCACTACAACTTTTCGTCCCGTGTAGCGAGCCGCATCCTCTACGGTCAACAGCAGGCAGTTGTAAAGCGCGGCATCGTCACCGGCCACCGTGCTGCGTACCCCGCGCAATACCTGCGCGCGATCCGAAGTGAGCGCCGAATTACGGGAAAGATCACGACTGTAAGAGTAGAAAGCGACCTTATTCGCCCCTTCCAACGAGCGGATAAAATCCGTGATGGCATCCTGCGCGAACACAAAACCACGGTACATATAGTTACTGGTGTCGAAAAGGACAAAGACATTCGCGCCGGCAACGTGCGCGGGCAGAGTTGAAGTATCCTCGCTGATGGCCGCGGGATGGCTCATAGCAGCGTCCTTTGCTGCGACGAGTGTTTTTGCCGTCGAGTGCGGGCTGGGCGCGGCCGGTTTGGCGCCAGGAGCCGTCGCCGTTGGCTGAAGCACCTGCCGGGCCGGCTCGTTGCCTTCCTCAAAAGTCGCAATTCTCTCCGGGATCTTGTCCTCCGTAATGACAAAGTTCTCCGGGCCAAGCCCGGAAATGTAGTTTCCTTTGCTATCAGTAACGGCGACGTTTAGCTGCACCAGGTCGACGTTCACCCGGATGTTCGTCGAATCATCCTGGGCGCCGGTTAAGCGGCCGCCAACAAAAAGCAGCCCAAGCAGGGTTGAAACGGAAAGAAGATATCGCTTTGCCATAGTTTGTCCTATATCCCTTTAGTTTTGGCCCACCGGCGCCGCCGGAGAATGTTCCAGCATTACACCACTTCCCTGGCTCGCGGGAGCGGCTTCTGCCACTTGCGGTAAAGCGATCTTGCCCTGGCGAAATTCTTCGCCGGTTTCTCTCATGGCCCGATTCAGTGCCGGCCAGTCTTCGATGTCAGTCGCGAAAATATTCGCCACCATGTGACGGGTCAGCTCCGGGACCAGGCGATTGAGCATGACTGGCGAGTAACCTTTCTCGTCCGCCAACCGGGCCCAATAGAGATTAGTTGAATCCCATGACTCACCCAACAATCGGCTCGAGTTGCCGCCGAAGGCTGGGAACGGTTGCACGTTCAAGAGCTCGCACCGATAGTTCTGCGCCAGCACCGGATGAGGCGTGCCAAAGTCGGTGGAGAGGCGCTGCAGATTGACTTCGTCTGGATACTGACGGTTCAGCGCGTCCAATTCCCCTTCGGACGAGCCCCCTGCTGCTGCCAACGACGCGGTCTGCTCGGGAAACTTCCGGCGAAACTCTGCAGCCAGATGGAAAGTATCTGCCGGCGTCAGGGGCAAGAGGCTGGCAGTTGTGTCGCCAGCGCGCAAGCCCCGTTCCACCTCTCCCAGGCGTTGCGGCGGCACGCGTTCGGCGAGAATATCCATCACTTTGCCGCGGAGCGTTTCATCTGCCACTGCTGCGGTGACCAGTTCTTCCCCGGCGCGTTGATACAGGCTTACGGCATGGAGTTCGTTGCGAGTCACACTCCAGTAGCGAGGCAGGGTTGCGCTGACCAGGAGATCTGCCGTGACTTCCTTCCATATCAGGGCTTGAACATTTTTCGGAGCGATAAAGTCTTCTTCCGTACTCGCCAGCACATAGGGCAGCTCAGCAAGCGAGCCAACCAGGTAAGCACCGCCACCGGCCGGCGATCCCTGGTTAAACAATTCAGGCGCCTGCCAGAGCTGGGTGACGCCCATGATGGTTTCACCCGAGAAATCATGGGACCGCACAAAGAGTGGATTGTTGTGCAGCAACTGGGCTCCCGGCGGCTCGTAGTAGGCATAGTTCAAACCCACCAGGGCGTCGCGGAGAAACGGTGTGAGTTGCCCCCGGGCAGCTTCCAACTGTCCCTTCGAACCCGGCGCCTTGATGACTTTGGTGATGTCGACGTGCACCTGCAACTCGGCATGACGGTTGGCGTATACCCCGGGCGCCCATTCCGTCTTCTCGCTTTCGGTAAAGATGGGACGGGGCAATTCGAATTCGCGGAGCTCGCCCGCCAGCGGCAGCATATTGCTACCGGCGGGCGCTCCCGCCGCCATGTGGTTGAGGCCGTCGCCGAGCGAGAACAGCGTATCGAGCGACACCAGGCGCTGATCCTCGAGCACGGCGTGCATCTTGGCGGCCAGCTCCTGACGCATGCGTTGGCCGTCCGCGGAGTCCTGCGGAGGGCCGGCCAGCAACTCAATCAATTCTCCCTGGGAGAAATCGGTCTTGCCGCCCGCGGCCAGCATCACGGTTTTTAGCGAGGCGTGCCCGGCGTCGAAGAGTTGAGCGAGAGAATCGACGCTTGCGAAAGGCGCGATGGCCTGCTGAAAGGACTGGTTGAGATCGGCGGTGCGGATTTCTCCCTGACGAGCGAGAATTTGCCAGATGCCCAGGTTCGCCTGAAACATACCCATGGAATTGCCGCGCAGGCTATGGTTGGAGATTCCATCGACCGAGTCCGCGATTTTGACAAAGCGCGCAATCGAGGCGTCGTCCAATTCGGGAAACTCTGAAAATACCAGGTACCAGTTGCTTAGCTGGGAAAATTTGCTGGCGAGCAGAAGTGTGGTTTCCGGGGTCAGGTGTTTGTCCGGAGCACGTCTTCTATCCACCTCGTTGAGCATGAGGTAGATCTGCAACGGTCCCATATCGGTATCGAGACGAGACAGTGCGGCCATGGCTTCCAGCAATTGTTCAGGCCGCTTCCAGCCATGTGCGCGCCGGCCCCATTCATGGGCGATTTTTGGTTCCGTTTTCTCAGCCAGAATTTGCTTCCAGACATCCAGGTTGCCGGGAACCCGCGGTTCGCCATCCGGCCCCCACTGCAGCCGGGTAAAGAGCATCAGCAGGGCGGGAGCCTTGCGAAACACCGCCCTGGCCGGGTACGCCTTGGGTTCTGGCTCGCGAAACGACTCGTAAAGATGGCGGAGCCGCGGACTTGCGGTCAAATACGCCTGCTGCTGTGCGTTCACCCGGGCCAGCGCGTCAAAATACAACGCCAACCAGCCGTTGTCTGTATCAACCAGGCGCAGGACAAAGTCTCCGGGCGATCTTGGGCTGGCACCCACCAGGTCCCTCCAGCCCGCTTCGGCGGCGTTGCCGCCGGGCACGACGACCCGGCCGCCACGGATGTAGATCTGGGTTCCGTAGAAGTCAAGAACCGGACCGTAGGGCAGCAGTCTCCCCAGCCCGGGGTTGCGTTGTAACGCAGTCCTGGTCTCGGCATCGGTATTGGCCATGGCCCAATAGAGGCGGTCGACGGCGGGCTCGTGGAGCAGGATGTCAACCAGGCTCTGTGACCCTCGGATCTTGGAAGTACTCAGCGACTTCCAATCGTTTTCGCTGAAGAGCACCGGCACGCGGGAGTTGGGGAAGGCATAGGTAAAGGTTTCGCCCTTCTCCAATGCTTCTTCGAGTGCGGTCAGTGGAAAGCCTGAATCGGTGGTAAGAAAGGCGCGTTCCGGGTCTGCGGTATTCAGGGTGGAACCCTTTTGGCCGCAGGCCGGCTTGGCGCGGTAGCCGAGGATGCTCAACAACGGCTCCGCATCGGCACAGTTGGCAATGTGTATGACGCCACCGGAGCCGGCCAGCATCTGCAATTCCCTGGCCTGATGAAGATAGCGATCGAGTAAACGCAGATACTCCGTGGGCACTCCGTTCAGATAGCCAGTCGAGTACGCGTTGCGAGCGACCAGGGGCAATACGTCGGCCGGAGATATCTGCTGGCTGACGCCGGCCATGCGCAGGAACGATCGCAGAGGCCCGGGAATGATCACGGTGTTTTCGATGGGGGCCGGGTGAGCCACGGCGCGAGGCGATTTCGCCGGTGATGGCGCCGTACGGGATGCGGTTGGACCGGCCGGATTGCCATCCTGCGCTGAGCAGGGTGAGCACTGGCAAAAGAGGCCAGCGGCGAGAAGAGCGGACAAACAGATGACAGGCTTCACAGCGGGACGCCTCTTCAAGAAACTTCGAGACCTGCGGTTAGCACGATTTGGGGTGCAACTCTACATATGGAACCTGGCCCGTGTGCATTTAGAACCCCGAGATTGGTCACAACTTTCCGGTTGGGTCACACCCGATTCTGCGACGTCCCTCTGGTCCACAGCTTTCGTGTGAAAAAAGATACACCACCTTTTAGTCCAAAAGGTGAATATCTCTTCCGGGTCATCAAAACGATCCAGTCCGCCGGTACCCATATTGAGAATTGCTTCATATGGTTGAGGACGGCCGTGACACGAACGCGCCCATTCTATGGGGTGGAGTGACTTACGTTTGTCTTTAGATTGTCATTCTTGGCAAGGGAGGGTGGGCACCCTCTGCCAGGGCTAAAGCCCGTCCCTGAGAACTGAACCCTTTCCGCTGGACTGAAGTCTAACTCCCCCTGCTGAAGCAGGGGGCTCCCACCGCGCGGGTATTTCCGCCTCGCTGAGCGAATGTTTTGCAGGAAAGAAAACGTCCCTCAGCGGCTGAAGCCGCAATTGTTTGCAGTGATGATGGACGGCCTGAAGGCCGTCCCCTTCAACAGCCTGAAGAGTTTGACTTTGATCATGGGCTTGTGGGGCTAAAAAAGCCCTGCGCTTTTTTCCAATGGCATTTCGTACAGATTTACGGTGCAACGTCTAAAGCCCTGACTATTTTGGCCTGGGGGCGGCACGACTAAAGTGGTGCCCCGATACAAAGCACAAAAACCTTGCTGCTGAGCCCAATTTGGGCAAAGTATGGCTCTCAGCCGTGAAGTTTGAATTTGCCGGGCGGCGGGGGAGGACGGTATGGTGTCAGGGTTGTCGAGGGAGATTCTCATGCGGGTTATCCGCTTCATCCGGCTCTATACGGTCTGTGCGCTGCTTCTCCCGCTCGCGGCCTCTGCGGCCGTACAACTGCCGAATCTGTTTTCCGATCACGCCGTGCTGCAACGCGACCGCCCGGTGCGCATCTGGGGCTCGGCCACCGCAGGAGAACAGGTCACGATCCGCTTCCATGGCCAAACCGTCTCTACGCAAACCGACCCAATGGGCAATTGGGAGGCGTGGCTCACGCCAGAACCAGCCGGAGGACCCTACACGCTCGCGGTCAGTGGCAACTCCACCCCCACCCCCATCGAGCGCACGGACATTCTGGTCGGCGACGTGTGGTTGGCGTCGGGGCAATCGAATATGGAGTTCCCGCTTACCGGCTTCACGGGCACCAGTCCCGCCCCCCTGAAGGACGGAGAGAAGGAGATCGCCGCCGCCAACCATCCACGGCTTCGACTACTGATGCAGAAACGAGCAACGTCCACCGTTCCTCTCACAGAAGCTTCTGACGGCTGGACGGAATGCACACCCGACACCGCCCGTCACTTCTCCGCAATCGCTTATTTTTTTGGGCGGGAGATCTCTGAGCGGGAGAATGTGCCGGTAGGACTCATCGACTCCACCTGGGGTGGCACGCCTGCTCACTCGTGGATCAGCACCGAGGGGTTGGCGGATGCCAATCTCACATCGGTGTTCGAGGATGCGGGGAGGATCGCGCAGGACCAGGGGCGCGCCGACCAGATTCGGGCCTACTACGCGCGCGAAGATGCGGCACTGCAGGCAGCAGGAAAACCGCCGGCTACTCATCCGCGCATACCCACCGACCATGGCGGAGCGTGGGTACCCGGAACCCTGTTCAATGCGATGATTGCCCCCTACACGCGATACACCATCAAGGGAGCGATCTGGTACCAGGGTGAAACGGACAGCGACGTTAAGCGCGCACCCTACTATTTCCGCGTGTTCTCCACTCTCATCTCCGACTGGAGACGCCAGTGGGGTGAAGGCGATTTCCCTTTTCTGTTTGTGCAAATATCCAGCTTCAATTCACCTGCCCCGGGTTGGCCGGTGGTGCGGGATGCCCAGCGGCGCACGCTTGCTCTGCGGCATACGGGCATGGCAGTGACGCTCGACGTGGGCACACCGGATAACGTTCATCCGCCCGACAAACAAACGGTCGCCCACCGCCTCGCCCTGGCCGCGCGCGCCGGGGTTTACGGTGAAGCCATTGAATATAGCTCGCCCGAATTTTTGCAGGCAACCACCGAACCGAACGCTGTGCGGGTTTGGTTTACCCATGCGGACGGATTGACCGCGCACGATCAGGAAGTTGGCGGGTTTGAAGTGGCGGGAGATGACCACGTCTTCGTGCCGGCGACGGCGAAGATCGAAAAGATCGGGGAAAGCAACACAGTGCTGGTCTCGTCTCCCAAAGTAGTTTTCCCGCGTTTTGTCCGTTATGACTGGTCGGGAGTGGTTACGACTTTTCTCTACAATCGTGCCGGGCTGCCGGCTGGTAGCTTCACTTCGGAGTGAAGCTACCGATGTCAATCTTTCGTGAATCGCACCCCTGCTCCATTGACGCCGGTTAGGCGCTGCCATACATTCACTGCAATATGCAAGATATAGATTTTGATAAGCTTCTCAGCGATTACAGGCGGAGTATCGACAATTGGGTGGGCGCGATTAAAGCAGAAGAGGCTCTGGCCAATGACGATCACTCCATGGTTGAGATGGAGAAGTGGGACGCGGCTGCTTTCACCGCCCATGACGCGGAAGCTGTGGCAAAAAAGGCACGCGATCGCTATAAGAATGCATTGCGGAAGAAGAACTACGGGTTCTGAGTTCCCTGTTCCGGCCTTTACAAATCCCTAATAACTCCAAATCGCATTCCTTACGAAAAAAGTCCTCTCATAGAAGGTATTGGCGCTCAACGCCAAGGAGGACCCATGAGTACGTTCCGTACACTTCGACCGCTGGTCGTAGATGCGACACAGTGTGAACACGCTAAGACGATCGCTACCGATACCGGTTTCTGCAATGTGGCAAAGGGCGACTGGATCGTGAAGGGGGAGAACGGTGAAACCTATGTAGTCGACGATGCTTTCTTCCAACGCACGTTTACCCCGCTACAGACTTATCCCTGGGAGCTGCAGCAGGAAGAAGGCCGTCATTACGGCTGCTGAATGTCCAAATCTATAGCCTGGTTGGTTTCGTTGCCGAAAATATCGATCACTCGTACGAGAATGCGGCGTCTGCCTGGCGTTTCGTACGAGTGGACGCCGGAGAGGAGCGGGAGTTTCTCCTCCTTACGCGTGCGGTATGCCACCCAACCCTGGATGAAGGCACGGTTTTGCCAGTCCCAGTCTACTGCCCAGTAGTCGATATAGTCTGACCACTCGCTGCAGACAGCTTCGGAAATCAGTTCGGGATTTAGAACCACAAAGTCCCTCAGCGCGACGCGCGCGGTGAGATTGCCGGGTTGCCTGATCTCCGCTTCCAGATAGGCCAGCGGGAAAAAGCGCACATCTCCCGTTTCCATTGCCTGGCGCTCCATGGCTTCTCGCGGAATTTGCAACAGCAGCAGTTTTACTCCCTTTTGTCCGGCCATTTCGACCATCGCGTCGCAGCGGCAGGTCTCCCATTCCCAGCCGAGTACGTGCAATTCCCGCTGCTTCTGCCTTGCGCACTCGTCCACTGCGGCTTCGATCGCTTCCGTGGTCATCGGCACATCCACCGCTCCCACGTGCACCAGCGCGGTATTCTGCTTCGTGCCATCGATGCACGCCAGGCCGGTGAGCGGTTCCGCACCGTAGAGCTTGAGCATGAACGCAACGTACGCGCCCGAATCGCTGAAGTTCGCGCCCTGCCAATATTGACGCTCACCTCTTCCCAGGCTCAGCAGGGCAAAGGGCCTGCATCCCCTAATGCCAAGCAAGCGCTTGCGCGTGGTGTGAATACCCCAGCGGCCGAGGTCACAGCCAATCCAGCGGCGGTTGAGTTTTTCAGCTACCGAAAGCATGGTGCCGGAACCACAGAAGAAATCTGCAACGAGATCGCCTTCGGAGGACGCCACTTGTACGATGCGCCGCAGCAGAGCCTCCGGCTTCTGCGTGGGAAAGCCGCAGTTCTCGGTGCGATCCGCCGGTTGCAGCATCGACATTCGCCATACGTCGTCTACCGTTCGCTGGTCGGTCTCGCGATACATGACCCGTCCATCCGCACCCTTGGCGTTGACGATGGCTGCCTTCTCCTTGTCCCACTGGCGGATGAGTTGCTTTACTTTTCCTTCGGCTCGCGTTTCCACTTGCTGGTGGAACTGGTAGGACGCGCCTTTGCGGTACCAAAGGACGACATCGTGATTGGAGGCAAAGCGCTTCACGTTCCCTTGGAATTTGTTGTAGTAGTACCAGACGATTTCGTTCAGGAAGTTTTCGGCGCCGAATACTTCGTCGCCGATCGCACGCAGCAGATGGCTCACGTGCCAGTCGCAGTGGAGGAAAAAGCTCCCGGTGGGGGAGAGCAGATCCCTGATCAATCGCAGACGGTCTGCGATCATTGCCAGGTAGGCCCCTATGCCGAGTTTCCAGGTATCCCGGTAGGCCAGTTGCTGCTGGCCTATTGAGAAATCAGTTCCCGTGGCAAAGGGCGGGTCGATGTAAACCAGGTCGATGCTTCCCGCGAACGTGTCGAGCAGCGAGCCCATCACGAGCAGGTTGTCTCCCCAAAGGAGTTGGTTGCGCCAGTCTGCCTCGGGTCCGAAGAGTTCCACCGTTTGCAAGGGGAGATTTACTCGCGGGGATTCTACGAGTACGCCGTCTTCACGGTACTTGCCGGGCCAGACCAACTCTGCTTTCGTGATTTGCAGCTTCGCCATTTCCAGTTACAGGGTAAACGGAAGGACGATGTCTCCAGGTAAATCCAGGACGACTCTGCCTGTCAATGGAGCTAAAGCGATGGTTGGGCTTCGCCCATCTTCTTCATCCCACGTACGCTTGGGCGAACGTGGGGCACCCGTCGATTCCCTCCGGCGTTGCGCTGAGAGTCGGAGCTGCTCAGCGGGATCGCACGACTGAAGTCGCACCCTGATACAAAGCAAAAAGCTTTTGCGGGAGTTAACTCTCGAGGTTCTCCGCGCGATCTTCTGCGAACCAGGTCTCGAAGGCGTGCAGAAGAGAAACCGCGTGCTCGACGTATCGATCGGCGGATTGGTGATTGTGTTCCACGTCGTACTTTACCAAGTCTTCGAGTTCGGGCCCGTTCTGCATATCCATAGGTTTAAGGCTACCTCAATCAGGGACCCACAACACCGGGAACCGACGCTAAGGCTATCGCCTTGACAAATGGGCAGAACCAGAATCACATCAATCGAAACGACTTACGCGCAGTATTGGGCGGCATATTTAATCGTAATCGTGGTGGAGACATACATGCATCTGTGCTGGATGAGGACATTGACCGCTGCGCTCTGCCTCCTATCTCTGTATGCCGCGGCGCAGAGCCATGATGAGATCCATAACAGCCAGGTACGGATCAACCTTTCGTGTGGGCAGGGCTGCCTGTGGCAGCACCGAGCAGGACAGCGCGGCGATGCGTACCGCTTCGTACCGCCGGAATTCTCCATCGATGGAAAGCGGGTTTCCGCCCAGGTTGGCCATTTTGTTCAGATCGGGACACCGACTCATCTCGACAACGGCGTCACCGAATACTCGTTTGCAGGCGCACTTGCGCAGGATTCTCATCTTCAGTTGCAAGTTCAGTTCCAGGTCAATGATGAAACTCCGGTGATTCGCTTTCGCTACACGTTGAAGGGAGATCAACTGCGCACCTTCACTGCGCCTGATGGCGCAAACAGTCTCACCTATTTCGAAACCTCTCTCAAGGGACTGCCCATTGCAGAAGAAGTCTCGCTCTCCAACTTTGCGCAACTGACCCACAGTTACACCCTCGCCGAACAAACCATCGACGATCGCTCTTTTGCGGATAACGCAACTGTCATGGGTCCTATTCTCGCTGCTACCGATAATCACCGCGGTTTGCTGCTGGCTTATGAGCATGGGTCCCAGGTTCCCGACGCGTTCCTTCATTTTCAGCTGAGCCCCGATCGAAGCATCCGCCTGAGCGCCGTTAAGGGCAACTACGTTGACGGCCAAAAGATTGATGCGGATCATTCCTGGCGATCGCTTTGGATGGAGACCGCAGCGGTGCAGGGCGGCACGGATCAACTTGCCTCCACCTATCGCCGCTTCGTTCTCAAGTACATGACGCAGAACATGGCAACACGGAAACCTTACATTTTCTACAACACCTGGAACTTTCAGGAACGTAACAAGTGGTGGAACGGCAAGCCCTACCTCGAATCGATGAATGAAGACCGCATCCTCAAAGAGATCGACGTGGCCCACCGGATGGGCGTGGATGTTTTCGTATTGGATACGGGATGGTACGAGAAGACGGGCGACTGGACGGTTAGTTCCAAGCGCTTCCCGGATGGCCTGAAAGCGGTCAAGCAAAAGCTGGATGGCTACGGCATGCAACTGGGACTGTGGTTTGGCCCAACGAGCGCGGCCGTATCGAGCCGGATGGCACGCGAGCATCCCGAATGGCGCAGGTCGTGGGATGGGAAAATAGGCGAACCCCAAGAAGTATGGGAAACCGAGAAGAGCTACAAGATGTGCATGGTCAGCGGGTACGCGGATGCTTTCGCAGATGAACTGATTCGTCTTGCCAAAGAGGTTGGGGTCACTTATTTCAAGTGGGACGCGATTGCTCAATACGGATGCAACGACCCGCACCATGATCATGGTGACGAAAGCAATACTGCGCAGGAACGATCCGACTCGTACGCATTTCAACTGGTCCAGTACATGGGCCGGGTGGCCGATAAGGTCGCCGCCGCGGTGCCCGGAGCGATTGTGGACTTCGATGTGACAGAGGGCGGCCGGGCGATGGGCCTGTCATTCCTCTCCTCGGGCAAATACTTTCTCATCAACAATGGACCTTATTACCAGAACTACGACATTCCCATCGACCTGGGCCGAACCAACTCGAACCTCTTTTTCTACCAGGGGGCGGCACGGACATGGATCGCCCGCTCGCCACTCACCTTTGATCGATGGATCCCCTCCACTTTATTTTTGACCCACTATTTTCCCGACGATCCGCAGCAATGGCAGCAGGTGGATTTTGCGTCGCTGATCCTGGGACAAAATGGAATTTGGGGAGATCTGCTGAATGTCTCGGACTCCGGAGTCGCCTTCATCGGCAGCACGCTGGCCCGGTATAAGCAGGTGCGTGAAGATATCACGGAGAGCGATCCGGTGGTGACGGGTATCGTTTCTGCCAGCCCCGAAATTCACGAAAAGATCTCGGCTACGACGGGGCGCGGTGCGATAGTGATCTTCGCTACCGAACGCGGCACCTACCGGTACATCACCCGCCATAAGGTCGCGGAGGAACATTGGGTCAGCGATGGGGTCACGGTTTCCTCAGACCCGGCCGGGCACGCCAACATCGAAGCGGCTTTCGATAAACCCGGGGCGAAGATATTATTCTTTGGCGTTCATTAGAGGAACACTGAAGCATGCTGATGATGGTTCTTCCGGCAAGAGAACGCCTCATTCATTTGTCCGCGGTCGATATTTTTATCATCGCCGTTTATTTCGCGATGGTGCTCTTTATTGGGTTCTACGTAAAGGGTGCTACTAGGACCAGCAAAGAATTCTTCATGGCGGGACGGGAGATGACCGCGTGGATAGCGGGCGTGAGCTTCATCTCCGCGAACCTTGGCTCGCTCGAGATGATGGGCTGGGCCGGGTCCACCTATCAATACGGCATCCTCGCGCTGCACGCTTATTGGGTTGGCGCCATCCCAGCCATGTTGTTTCTCGGCCTGGTCATGATGCCGTTCTATTACATCTCAAAAACCTACTCGGTCCCTGGATACCTTCATCTGCGCTTCGGTAATCCCACGCGCGCCTTCTCTGCGGTCAGCTTTGCCTTCATGACGATCCTGATGAGCGGGATCAATATGTACTCAATGGCGCTGGTGATGAAGGTGGTCCTGGGGTGGGACCTGAACTTCAGCATCTGGGTTTCTTCCCTGGTGGTCGCTATCTATGTGGCCGCGGGCGGATTGCGGTCGGCTATATTCAACGAGATTCTGCAATTCGTCCTGATCTGGGCGGGAGCGCTGCTCATCCCCATTCTCGGCATGATTGAAGTTGGCGGCTGGCAGAACCTGACCCGGCAGATCCAACACAATCTCGGACGCTCGGACTACACCCACCTCTGGAGCACGCTCGGCCACTTCAAAGACAATCCCATGGGGATCCACTGGACCGGCATTGTTTTGGGTTGGGGCTTTGTGCTGGCTTTTGGCTACTGGACCACCGATTTTCTGGTGGTGCAGCGCGTACTCGCGGCGAATAGTCTTCGTTCCGCTCGCCTGGCGCCGATCATTGGCGCGGCCTTCAAGATGATGGTGCCGCTTATCGTCATCTTCCCTGGACTCCTGGCATTGGCCGTGTTGCCCTTTCGCCTGCTGCCCGAAGGCGCGGCTGTTGCCGTAGGCGGCCACAGCTACAACGAGGTATTGCCGTTGATGCTGGTGCGCTACTGCGGACCCGGGCTGATAGGGCTTGGCGTCACTGCGCTGATCGCCGGCTTCATGTCGGGGATGGCGGGCAACGTGAGCGCGTTTTCCACGGTGTGGACCTATGACATCTACGGGGCTTTCCTGAACAAGAGGGCCTCAGACCGGCACTACGTGGCGATGGGCCGATGGTGCACGCTGATTGGCGTGCTGGTCTCTGTAGGCACGGCTTACCTGGTGCAGCACTCCGCCAGCATCATGGACTATGCGGTGCAGCTTTTCAGCTTCTTCGTGGCGCCGCTTTTTGGCACCGTGATCGTGGGCATGCTGTGGAAGCGCGCCACGGACAAGGGAGGATTCTGGGGGCTGGCTGCCGGCACCGTGACTTCGATTGGACTATGGGCTTGGGTTGTAAAGGATCCCTCCGCACTCCGTTACGTCGCGCTCTCACCCGACGCGAAAGACATGGCGGAAAACATGTACCGCGCGTTGTGGGCCTGGATCGTCTGCGTTGGGGTAACGATCGTGGTGAGCCTGATGACAGAACCCCGGCGCGCGACAGAACTCGAAGGACTTGTGATGGGCGTATCAGCGCTACCAACAGCGGAACCCTGCCGTTGGTATCAGGAACCAATATTCTGGGGAGGGATGGTGGCCGTGGTTTTTGTGGTTCTGAACATCATGCTTTGGTGACGGCTGGATTACAACCTCGGGGGTAATCGATCCATAGTCGCCTGGTCTGGCACTCCATCAAAATATTTGGCCAGGGCGTCGGCAAAGACGTGGTTGCCGGCGCTCGCATCCACAGCGCCCCGCGAAGCTACCCAGGCGAAGAGGGTCACTGAGGAGTGGAACTTCAGGTTGTCGGGATAGGCAAAGATTTCGCCGATTCGACGGCCTTCCACAGCGTTCACCAGGGTGGTGCAGTCACGCAACCGTTCGCCAAGGATTGGGTGCGTGAGGTACGCTCTGGCCTCGTTGACACCGGAAATGGCAAAGTGCTCAGCCATCGGGCTTATGCCCAGTCCTTGTAACTGCGGGAAGACGAACCACATCCAGTGGGAACGCTTTTTGCCGGCGAGAAGCTCGGCCCGTACCTCTGCGATGCAGGCGTCCTGCGCGTCGATGAAGCGCTGGAGATGGTAAGCATCGTTCATTTATGTCCTTTGCCGCAATTATTGCACTCAAAGGATGGGTCCTACACTCTGATAAGTATGCCCATGATTGAGAAAGCGCGCCGGAACGGCAAGCGATATATGAATCCGGTGCCCACCTCGGTGGGGGCATCGTCGACCTTCCTGAAGGTGCTGTGGCGCTACATGATCGGCCGGGAGGAGCGCACGCCAAAGCAGCCCCTGGGACCGTTCCGGACCGATCCCCACGTGTACGAGCAGGCGCCGGCCAGCGGGCTGCGAGTGACCTGGATGGGCCACTCCTCCATGCTGCTGGAGATCGACGGGGTGCGGGTGCTGATCGATCCTGTTTGGGAGCAACGGACAGCGCCAGTGGAGTGGGCCGGGCCAAAGCGATTCTTCGCGCCCCCGCTGCGCTTGCAGGATCTGCCGCCGATCGACATCGTGCTTCTTTCCCATGACCACTACGACCATCTTGGCGCTCGCACGGTGCAGCGCCTGGCGCAGATCGAACCCACGACGAGAGCACAATGGATAACCGCACTGGGCGTGGGAAAGTTTCTTAAGAAATTGGGCGTAAAGCAGGTGCGCGAACTGGACTGGACAGAGCGCCTGAATGTGGGGCAAGTCGAGGTGACCGCGCTGCCGGCTCGCCACTTCTCGGGGAGGAGTCTCTTTGGCAGATTCGGGACGCTGTGGACTTCGTTTGTTCTCGCCGGCCCGAAACATCGTGTCTACTATGGTGCGGATTCAGGAGAGTGGGAAGGATTCAGGGACATCGGGCAAACGCACGGGCCCTTTGATCTGACCATGCTGGAGATCGGCGCGTTCGATCCTTTGTGGGCAGATATTCATATGGGGCCGGATGGGGCGATGAGAATGTTTCATGCCATGGGCGCCACGGGCCTGATGATGCCGATTCACTGGGGGCTGTTCAGTCTGGCCCTGCACGCCTGGCGGCAGCCGATCGAGCGCGTGTTTGCCGCGGAGGGCCTGAAGATCTGGTCCCCGGAGCCGGGGCTGCCGACAGAGGTGGTCCAGGGAATTGAGTTACGGTCGGACTGGTGGCGGCTATAAACTATCAGACCATGCGTGCCCAAAGCCTCTGCATCCTTCTGTCTTCTTGTTTTCTCAGCATCGCGATTCCTGCCAGCGCTCAGGTTGCGTCTGAACCATGGCGCACCTGGGGAGTGTTTGGCGGCGGGCCAGACAACATTCATTATTCAAGCCTGGACCAGATCAATCGCGACAACGTGCATTCCCTGCAGGTCGCGTGGACATTCGACAGCGGAGACCAGCATCCGAAATCTGAGATGGAGTGCAATCCCATCGTGGTGGAGGGTGTTTTGTACGCCACCACGCCCAGCGGGGACGTGGTCGCGTTGGATGCGGCGACCGGCACCCTACATTGGCGATTCAATGCCCATGAGGGCCTCAGGGACGTTGGGAAAGTGCGCAGCCGGGGCGTCACTTATTGGTCAGACGGAACAGACCGCCGCATCTTCGTTGGCGTGCGCCAATACCTGTTCGCGCTCGATGCGCAAAGCGGAAAGCCGATAGCGGCGTTTGGGAAAGAGGGGCGCATCGATCTGCGCGAGGGGTTGGGCCGCGAGCCGCTGAATTGGGTCACTATGACCAGCCCCGCGGTGGTCTACAAAGACCTGGTGATTGTTGGCGGCGCGATGAGTGAAGTCCTGCCCGCCTCACCAGGGGATATTCGCGCCTACGACGTGCACAGCGGACAGTTGCGATGGTCGTTTCATACCATTCCTCACCCCGGCGAACTGGGCTACAAGACGTGGCCGAAGACAGCGTGGAATTATAGTGGGGCGGCCAACAACTGGGCGGGAATGACGCTCGATGCGAAGCGCGGGATCGTCTTTGTACCCACGGGATCGGCCGCGTCTGACTTTTATGGCGCTAACCGGGTCGGAGACGATCTGTTTGCTAACTGCCTGATCGCCCTGAACGCCGAGACCGGCAAGAGGATTTGGCATTTCCAATTTGTGCATCATGACATCTGGGACCGCGACCCGCCGTCAGCGCCCGCCCTGGTTACGGTGAAGCGCAATGGGCAAGACGTGGATGCTGTGGCTCAGACAACCAAGCAGGGATACGTTTTTCTCTTCGATCGAGATACGGGCAAGCCGCTGTTCCCTATCAAGAGCCGTAAATATCCGCCCTCGGATGTGGACGGCGAGGTCACAGCGAAAAAACAGGGGCTGCCTCTGCTGCCCGCGCCTTACGCCCGGCAGAAGCTAACCGCGGATATGATCACCACGCGCACACCCGAGGCGCACCAGGAGGCGCTCGAGCGCTTTACGAAACTGCGCAGCGATGGACAGTTCATCCCCGGAAGCACGCAGGGAACCATCATCTTTCCGGGTTACGATGGCGGGGCGGAGTGGGGCGGAGCCGCCTTTGATCCAACCACAGGCCTGTTTTACGTGAATGCGAACGAGATGGCGTGGGTGCTGCGCCTGGTGCCGCAGAAGCCGCGCACGGCGGAAGCCAACGGGCGGGACATCTTTCTACGCAACTGCTCCGCTTGCCACCGCGCCGACCGGACTGGAGCGCCGCCGGAGTTTCCTTCCCTGATTGGAGTCGCCGATCGCTACGAGGAAGGGAGCGTGAAGGAACTGATTGCCCAGGGAGCAGGCCGTATGCCCGGCTTCGCCAACCTCGGCCATGATCAACTGCAGGCGGTGTTTGAATACGTCTATTACGGCAAGGAAACGGTGGTCAAAGATAACGGGCCGTCGCCGCTCGATGTCAAATATATCAGCGATGGATACAATAAGTTTCTCGATAAAGACGGCTACCCCGCCATCCAGCCACCCTGGGGTACCTTGACGGCGATCGATTTGAATAGCGGGAAGACAGCGTGGAAAATTCCTCTTGGGGAGTATCCGGAACTTGCCGCCCAGGGGTTAACCGGCACGGGCAGCGAGAACTACGGGGGCGCAGTGGTGACCGCGGGTGGCCTTCTCTTTATTGGCGCCACCAACTATGACAAAGTCTTTCGCGCGTTGGACAAGACCACCGGCAAGCTCCTGTGGCAAACCATGCTGCCGGCCGCGGGAAACGCCACTCCCTCTACCTATGAAGTAGATGGACGGCAATACGTCGTAATTGCCGCGGGTGGTGGAAAGTCTCCGGCGCCTCCAGGGGGCAGCCTGCTCGCCTTCGCGCTGCCGAAGTAGCCCTCACTCTGCTACCATGCAGCCCATGTTCACTCGCAGAACCTTCGTCAGCATGACCGCGGCGGCGCTCGCGGCACGTACCCTCAAAGGCCAGGATGTTGCCGGAGAGGGTCAGGCAAGCACGCAGTTTTCCGTCATGATCTGGACGTTAAAAAAGCTCGGTACTTTTGAAGAGAATCTTGACCGCGTGGCACAGGCCGGGTTCCATCACGTTGAATTGGTAGGGGAATTCAAGAAGTGGTCCGAGGATGATTATCGCCGCATCCTTGCGCGCATGCAGGAATTAAAGATTTCTGTCGATGCAACCTCTGGGGTGGAGGCCGGCTTCGCCGATCCCTCAGGACAAGAAGCGTTTCTCACCGGGCTGAAGGCGCTCATCCCAGCGGCCAAGCGATTGGAGTGCAAGCAGATCATTCTGCTTTCCGGTAAGCGTATCGAGGGCGCCCCTGCAGGTGCCCAACACAATGCGTCCATCGAAGCGTTGAAACGTGCCACGGATGTGCTGAGCAGCGCGGGTCTGGTAGCCGTCATCGAGCCGATCGACCGGATCGAGAATCCCACCATCTACCTCGACGGCGTGAGCGAAGCATTCGAGATCGCCCAGGCGGTGGGCAGTGCCAACGTCAAGGTGCTCTATGACGTCTACCACGAGCAGCGGGAGTTCGGGAATCTCATCGAGAAGTTCGAAAAGAACATCGGGCAGGTTGGGCTTATTCACATCGCAGATGTTCCCGGCCGGCACGAACCCGGCACCGGCGAAATCAACTACCTCAACATCTACCGCAAGCTCGCGGAGTTGAACTACCGGGGCACGATCGCGATGGAGTTCTACCCCACGGGTGACATTGTGGAAACTCTTCGGCGTGCGCGGAACCAGGCGCGGTCGTTGATCTCCTGAAGAGCTCGTTCCTTGCGTGAAGTGAAGTTGGGCATCGCCAGTTGTTCATTGGGGGAAAATCGAGCCGGACAACAAGTGTGTGTTTGCATCTCAGAACGCATGACCGCAAAGAAGAATACTCAATTCTACACAAAATCTTCACGTTGTTGGCCGGGGTACGAGCCGGTTCCGGGCAAGAGCGAACATGAAGAGGGAAGCTGCCGCAAGAAGCCGGCAAGCAAGAATGGCGGCAAAGAAGTTTCACGAGAAACGGCGCGCAAGAAGCAGATCGCGCTCGGTGGCAAGCGTGCGCAGCAAGCTAAGGCCAAGTCTCCCCGCGCAGCGGAGCGCCGCAGCGCGAGCAAGCGCAGGAAAGCGGCATAATTTTGTCACATTTGTCCAAATTGGCTGTCGAAAACATTTCCAGGACAGCTCCGCTGAACTGCAGATCCCTCGGCTTCGCTCGGGATGACAAAAGAGGAGAGTAACGCTCTCAGCGAAGGTTGGTCAGCGGCTGACGGAACAACAGGTCCCTCCACTTCGCTTCGGTCGGGATGACACCTCTGTTGGAACATCAGTCGAAAACATTTTCAGGACAGCTCCGTTGGACTTGTCTTGGAAATGTTTTCGACTGACCTAATTTAGTGGCTCTAGCGCGGCTTTCGGCTCTTGTCTTTTGCCTTTGCAGACACAGTGCGCTTAGTCTTTGCCTTTCCATTCTTCTCTATGCGTAACTTCCAGGCGGTGTGCAGGGCGCCGGCGAGCACGTCCTCATTTGCGGCCGCCAGACGGATGTGGGTCGCTCCCATCCTGCCCCATCCACCGGCGATGGGCACAAATATGCCGGGCTGCTCTTTGACAAATTCTATTTGTTGCGCGGGCGAAAGCATCAGGTTGCCATAACCCTGATCCTGGGAGGCGAGCGTGGTGAATATTCTGCCACCTACGCGAAAATCGGCTGCCCCCATATGCGATCCTTCTTCCGCACCATCCAGACGCAATGCTAACCTTCGAAAATCATTTGCGGTCATGATGTCAACGAACCAGAGTCAGGTAGAGAGCCATCGCAATTCCGAGAGCGGCCAACAGCAGTCCCAGAATCACGGCATCGGTCGACACTCGTCCCGCCCTCCATGTCCCCGAACGCAGTTCGCGGACCAGTTGAAAGTGGCGCACGACCGCCGACAATGTGACAACGACACCCATCGCGACCAACATCACTCCGGACCAGAGAGATAGACCGGTGGTTTGGGCGGGCAGATGAGACGCACTTGCACTCAGTTCGCGGAGGAACAGCCCAAAGCGACTGACGGCAAAGCCAACGCCCATCAAGCCTAGCCCGGTGCGAATCCACGCGAGAAAGGTTCTCTCCGCCGCAAAGTACACTCTGGGATCTTCTTCTGCAGGCTTATCCATGCTGGGATTGTATCTGCAACAGCCGGGTAACACGCTCACGGAGCTGGGCCGCGTCAAACGGCGCGCGGACCTTGATGTCATTGTCGAAATAGACATACACATCGCGATGCTTCCGTTTTGCGGCATCACGCTTACTCGCCTTTCTGCCGTCATCGACCTCCCCTCCGCTGACCCAGGCGACGACCCGCCGCGCCCAAATGTCCAGGGCTTCTGCTTCGTAGCCGCTGGCGTACAACTCCTCACTGCCATGAAGGCGGCAGTAGACGAAGGGGGATGTTACATCCATCAGCAACGGCCACTCCACCGTATCTGCCACCGCCAACCCCACCCCATAACGTCTCAGGAGCGCGATGAATTTTTCGCAGACAAAGCTCTCGTGGCGAATCTCGATCGCGTGACGCACAGGCAAATCGCGCTGCACCTTAAACCAGGATCGACTATTCAGACGTTCATCGTGATTGCGCGCAAACTCGGCCGCCTGCTTTTGAGTTGTGGGCAAGAGGGCGAGAAAGAGTTCAATCTGCTCCGGCTCGAAGCTGAAGTTGGGCGGCAGTTGCCATAGGATAGGTCCGAGCTTGGGACCCAACCGCAGTAGGCCCTGGGCGAAGAAGTTCGCCAACGCCCCTTCGACATTCCGCAGGCGAAGCATGTGGGTTATATAGCGGGAACCTTTGATCGAAAAGGAGAAGTCCTCGGGTGTCTCGGCATCCCAATGAGAAAAGCTGCTGGGTCTTTGCAGCGAGTAAAACGATCCATTCAACTCAATGGTGTCGAACTTTCGCGATGCAAACTCCAGCTCTCGCCGCTGCGGCAGCTTTTCAGGATAGAAGACACCACGCCAGCCTTTGTATCTCCAGCCGGAGATCCCGATTCTTATTTTTCCCGGGGCTACCGCGTCCGCCTTATGTTCTCTATCGCGGCGCAACATTGCCGCTTGCCTGGTGGCGCTCCTGAGCGCTGGAACGGATTTTCTCGTAGGTCCTGGCCAGCTCGTCGAGCTCGAGCTCCGAGAGGTTCTCTACGTCGATCATTTTGTTTTTGGCTTTGTCGACAGCATGGATCAGCTCGTTCAGTTTCAAATGAATGGCTCTGGCATCGCGATTCTGCGTATTTTGGATCAGGAATACCATCAGGAAGGTGATGATCGTAGTGCCGGTGTTGATGACCAACTGCCAGGTATCTGAGTAATGGAAAACAGGACCGGTAAGGGCCCAGACTACGATGACCCCAATCGCAACAATGAAGGCCCACCTTGAACCGAGGTAATGCGAGCTTCGCGCCGCAAACTTGCCGAATCGGTCGGAACGGGTCAGGATCGTGGTTGTGGTGGTCGAAGCTCCCTCATCCGACTCCTTTGTTACTTTCATCGTAACTTTGGCAGCTTTCACCGAACCCTCCGTGCGCTGGCATATCCTGCTGCAACTCTGAGATCATCGGCCAAGCTTGCGATCTCCGTTTCTTTGGCGTCGGGCTCAGGCATGCGCAGGATCGCGGATGGGTGAATGGTGGCGGTCACCGGCCCGTACCTGGTGGGAAACACCTCGCCTCGGTGCTTGGTCAGGCGAAATTGCGGTCCGAGCAAATCCTGCGCGGCGGTTGCGCCCAAGCAGACAATGATTTGTGGATGAACTGCGGCAATCTCCATTTCGAGCCAGGGGCGGCAGGCGGCTATCTCGAGTGAGTTTGGCTTCTTGTGCAGACGGATCTTGCCGCGTGGCTCCCACTTGAAATGCTTGACCGCGTTGGTGACATACACCTCAGCGCGATCGATCCCTGCAGACTCCAGGCATTTAGCAAGTAGTTGGCCGGCGGGCCCAACGAATGGTTTCCCCTGCCGATCTTCGCTGTCACCAGGCTGTTCCCCAACCATGAGAATTGCGGAATGAGCCGCGCCTTCGCCAAAAACCACCTGGGTCGCTTCCCGGTATAGATCGCAGCCGTGACAGTCCTTTGCCGCGGCTCTCAGGCTGGCAAGATCGTGGCGCGAGGGTAAGAACTCCAAGGCGGACTTCGGACTGGGGTCAAACAGGTTCATTGCACACCTATGATGCAATTGCCCCTGCTAGTGATGTTGGCTAATGCGAGCCATTTCGAATGCGCAATGAGGTGTTGTGGCCGATTCAGAGAAGGCGATCGTTGGGCTACGCCCCTCGTTTTCGGCCCACGTACACTGAGGCGAACATGGGGCACCCGTCGATTCCCTTTAACGCGGCTGATCCCGGGCGTTAACTGCTCTTCTTTTTTGGGACTTTGGCGCCCTTCTTGCGGGCTTCGGACAAGCCAATGGCAATGGCCTGCTTCTTGCTCTTAACTGTGCCGCCCTTGCCGCCCTTCCCTGACTTGAGTGCGCCGCTCTTTTCCCTATGCACCGCACTTTTGACGCTTTTACCCGCGGCCTTTCCGTATTTTGCCATGTTCGTCCTTTCACTCCTCAAGGCGGCCCGCGGGTTGATACCGCGAGCCGCCAGACCAACTAAGCAGCAGCCTGAAGGTTGACCCGTTCAGCTATCTCACTAAGGAGCGCATCCGCATTGCCCTCTTCTGCCTCAATCGATTCCAGAACGACCACGTCTTCGTTGAGACCGAGAATTTCGGCCCAGCGACGCAATGTTCCATAGACAGCGATCTCATGATGCTCTACTTGCTGCGCCGCCCCGATGAGTGCGATGTCCCTAATCGATGGGTCCGTCACGTCCTTGACCGTATCGGCAGCTTCCGTGGTGAGTCCGTTGATCACCTTACAGGTTTCAGTCTTGCTTTCCCCGAGGCTGCGCTGCAGCAGGCTCTCGACCATGGTCACGTGGCCCTTTGTTTCTTCGAGGTGAGTCTCAAAAGCGAGGATCAGGTCGGGATCCGTGGCCTTCTCGATCAGGTCGGGAAGGGCCTGGGTAATTTTCTGCTCCATATCGAGAGCCTTCTGTAGATTGCTGACATAAAGGCTGCGTAGGTCTTGAATGTTGGCTGAAAAAATTTTCATAGCATTGCTCCTTGGGTATGCCGGTTGTGTTGGTGTGTGTCGTGCGTGAATGCCGGAAACGGCGGTGCACTGATTACTGGGATGCACGGCTCAACCCGGGGTTGCTGAGTGGCAAGCGGTGTATCTGCACTGGCCTCACCTCGGAAATCCAGTCTCGCCGGACAACATTTTTTTGCCCCGCAGACATCAAAACCGGGTTGGGCTGTAAACAAGTCCAAGCAGGAGGAGCCGCTCTCATGTTGACCGAATGCTTCAACCCCGCATGCCACAAGAAACTGGAATACCTGCGCAATGGAAGAGTTATCAGGACCATATGCAGTTCAGGGTCAACCCTTTCGGTTGAACACTATTGGCTCTGCGGAACCTGCTACGGTAGATTCGATTTTGAGTTCAAGCCCGACGGCACAGTTACCCTCTGCCCCAGGAGGACCCCGGCCGCCTTGAGCACACGTCCCCTCATTGACTACCTTGCCGGATAAACAGCCGGGGGATGCCCCAAGCCGACTGTATTCAGCGGTAACCGTAGCCGGGGCGGATACTCGCCAGCGAAACTTTTTGCCCTTCCCCGCGTCTAGTTTGTCATTGCCCCTTGAGGTTCCAGTGCGATCTAACATCCTTCTGCGGCACCGTGCCAGGCAGTCGGCTTGTCCAACAATGGGCCTAGAAACCCTCGGGGCTATAATGACTTAGCTGGGGGAGAATGAGATGAACGTCTCAGAAGATTCCACGGTACTGTCGTCCTGGAAAGATATTGCCCGGTATTTGGGAAAGGGAGTTCGGACAGTACAGCGCTGGGAGCGTCACCTGGGACTTCCGGTCCGCCGCCCGATCGGCGCGGCACAGAAAAGCGCAGTCCTGCTCTACCGCGGCGATGTAGACGCATGGCTGGCAACTCGTTTCTCGGCTCGCGCGCTCGAGAAGAATGGCACGCAGCGCAATCAATCTTCCCGATCCGCCCGCTCCACCCTCCGGGAAGGCATCCGAACAGCACGTGAACTACGAACCGCCAATCAAGCCCTCACGGAACAGATTTCGGCATCTATCCGGCTGCTCGCGCAGCGATGCGACCTGCTGGCGACCCAAGGTCTGCAGCAGCCTGCCCTCGCAGATCTCGGCAGTCTCGCGGAGTCGGCCGCCCAGCCGCGCAACGTAGTCCCGGATTTGCTGGCAACGCCGTTGCCGACCTCAACCAGTGTCGGGTCTGAACGGATCGCCTGAGTCGTAGCTTTCGTCCCCGTTCCCCAGCTCGAACCGCTCCCCACCTGCGAATTTCAAGTTGAACTCGTTGCCCTCTCAGCCGCCGCAACCATGCTTCGGTGCTGCGCGGGCGGAGGAGTATTCTCTCAGACAAGATGCGGCTGCAGGGCGTGTGGGCCGGACCTTTCACTTCCTTAAGACTCTGGCCAAACGAAGGAGCGACATGCCGGCTAGAAAGCCGTCCTCGAAAGCCAGCGATACTACGGAGCCGGCGATCGCTCCCCCCGGTGTCACTCAGCGCTTCCCGGTCGTCGGGATTGGTGCGTCGGCCGGCGGCCTGGAAGCAGCCACTCTTTTTTTCAAGGAGCTCGAACCACACCTGGGCATGGCTTATGTCCTGGTACTCCATCTGGACCCCGCCCGAGAAAGCAAAGTAACAGAAATACTAGCCCGCACCACCACCATTCCAATGCTGCAGGCAAAGGATGGCATGCGTGTAGAGCCAGATCACGTCTATGTCATTCCTCCGAATTGCGAAATGACGATCGATCACTGGGTGCTTCAGCTGCGGGATCGGGAGCCCCACAGATCTGCGAATACCACCATCGATACCTTCCTGCGATCCTTGGCCGTCGCTCACGGAAGCGATGCTATCGGCGTCATTCTTTCCGGAACCGCTTCCGACGGCACCCTCGGCCTTGAGGCAATCAAGGGGGAAGCGGGGATCACGTTCGCCCAGGAACCAGCGTCCGCCAAGTACGATGGCATGCCGGCAAGCGCGATCGCCTCCGGCTGTGTCGACTTCATTCTGACTCCCGTAGGCATCGCGAGGGAAATCGCTCGGATCCGTCAACACCCTTACATTAGTGACCGCCACAAACCGGAGGCGCAGAATTCCGGCGACGAGAGTGATATGGAGCAGATATTTCGTTTGCTGCGCCGGGTCACCACGGTCGATTTCTCAGGCTACAAGTCGCCTACCATTGGCCGCCGCATTCAGCGCCGCATGGCCTTGCAGAAGATCGAAACACTAAAGGATTATGGCAAGCTGCTGCATCGTGACTCCCGGGAAGTCGAAGCCCTGTATCAGGATCTGCTGATCAATGTGACCAGCTTCTTTCGCAACCCGGAAGCCTTCGCGGCTCTCAGGCAGGTGGCATATCCGCAAATTCTTGCAGCGCGAACCTCCGCCTCCGGGGCGATTCGCATCTGGGTTCCGGGGTGTTCGACCGGCGAAGAAACCTACTCCCACGCTATCTCCATCGTAGAGTTTTTAGGCGAAGAACGAGCGGACATTCCCATCCAAGTCTTTGGCACGGACCTGAGCGAGAGCGCGATTCAACGCGCCAGAGCGGGGGTTTATAAAGAGAATATTGAGGCGGACCTGACGCCCGCGCGGCTGCGGCGTTTCTTTTACAGAGCCGACGGCGGCTACCAGATCAAGAAGAGCATTCGCGATCTCTGCATTTTTTCTACGCAGAACGTCTTCAATGATCCGCCCTTTTCGCGGATGGATCTGGTCAGTTGCCGCAATGTAATGATTTACTTGAATCAATCCCTGCAGAAAAGGGTAATACCGATTTTCCACTATGCGTTGAACCCGACCGGGTTCCTCATGCTGGGTAGCACCGAGGGCCTCCTGGGATCAGGTTCGGAGCTTTTCGAAATGACCGACAAAAAGCAGAAAATCTTCCGTAAGCGTTTGGTGTCCGCGCCGGTTGCCTTCGGCTTTTCCGTAGGCAAGCCAGAGCATGCACCGAGCGGAGCACAGACGGTAACACCGTCAAAGTCTCCGGAAACACTCAAAATTCCCATGGAGCTGCAGCGGGAAGCAGACCGGCTGCTTCTGGCTCGGTACGTGCCCCCGGCTGTACTCATCAATGAACATCTGGAGATTCTTCAGACCCGGGGGCGCACCGCTTCCTTTCTCGAGCTTCCTTCGGGTAAGGCTAGCCTCAACCTGCTGAAAATGGCTCGCCCCGGCTTGTTATTTGAGTTGCAGGGCGCAATCGACGAGGCACGGAAACAAGGCTTTGAAGCCATAAGACAGCACGTGCGGGTGGAAGACGAAAAAGCAAAAACGGTCACTGTTCGCGTGGTTCCTTTCAAAGTCTCAACCCAGGCGCAGCATAGCTTCCTGATTGTTTTCGAAAGTGAAGCAACGGGAGAGGACGGGTTATCGACCGCCGGTCTTTCACCAGCCTCCACCGGCTCGTTGGTGGTGGACCCGACTGTTTCAGGGGAACACTCTTCGCTGGGGAAGCAAATTACCCAGCTGCGCCAGGAACTCGCGGCTACCCGAGAGTACCTGCAGTCCATAATCGACTCGCAGGAAGGCACCAACGAGGAACTGCAATCGGCTAACGAGGAGATTCAATCAGGCAACGAAGAGCTGCAAAGTACAAACGAAGAGTTACAGACTTCGAAAGAGGAACTAGAGTCGGCGAACGAAGAACTGCATACAGTGAACGAGGAGATGCAACACCGCAACGAACTGCTGACCCAGCTGAACAACGACCTTACCAACCTGTTGTATAGCGTCAGTTTGCCGATTGTCATGGTGGGAGCAGATCTCAGCGTTCGCCGATTCACCCCACAGGCAGCGGCAGTGCTTGGCTTGAGCGCAACGGACATCGGCCGCCCCATGCCGCGGCTAAGGCTCAAGCTGGATATGGGCAGTCTGGAGCAGAATATGCTCGACGTCATCCAGCAGGTTCAGTCGCAACAACTGGACGTTCAGGACAACGATGGAAAGTGGTGCATTCTGCGCATTGTGCCTTACCGGACGATGGACAACCGGATCGACGGCGTGGTTCTCAGCGTGATGAATGAAGTGGGGAGTAGTATCCCCGGCAAATTGGATGGAAATGACGGAAAGGTCCCCAGAAAGGTGCCGGCACAGAAGGGAAAGGGCAGGAGCAAGGCTGCAGCGCCGAAAGGTGGAGTGACATCCCGGCGTAAGTAAAGTTCACAGGAGCAAAGGCTGGCATCGCACAGTCAACAGATTGGCTCTTTGGCTGTTACATAGAGGTCATTTTCCGTACGACCGGCAACCCGCCAGTCGATGTACCCTTCACACCTAGCGTGTGGCAAAAAGGGCAAACCATGATGAAGGATTCAGGTCCGGCATCTCCACCCCGTGAACCGCGGGGAGACGAACGCACGCTCCGCCTTGAAACGGCGCTGCGCCGCTCGGAGAAGCTGGCAATGGCTGGGCGGCTGGCTGCCTCGGTCATGCATGAGATCAACAATCCTTCTCAGGCGATTGCCGACCTGGTATACCTGGTCGCCAAAGAGGCGGACCACCCTGAACTGGTACGGGCGCACGCGATGCAGATCGAAGAGCAACTCGTACGCATCCAGTACATTTCCCGGCAAACCCTTTCTTTCTTCAGAGATACCCAGCAAAGCCAGAGCAAAGACCTGGTTCCCCTGGTGGAGACGGCGATACGCTACTACGCAGGGGTTATCGGTGACAAACACATCCAGCTGCGAAAAGAAATGCCGGATATGCTCCTCGGCTCAGTGTTTCCTGGGGACTTCGTGCAACTGGTATCGAACCTCGTGCGCAACGCGGCGGAGGCGCTCCCGGCAGGCGGAATTCTGTGCGTCCGGCTGCGCGCAGTTCGGGGGATGGGACGCCTTACCGTCGCCGACAATGGGCGGGGCATCCCTCCGGCCATTCAGGCGCGGCTTTTTGAAGCATTTCAGAGCGATAAAGCGGAGGCAGGCAACGGACTAGGACTGTGGATTTCGAAAACGATTGTCGAGAAACACGGCGGACAAATTCGTTGGCGCAGCTGTACCCACGGCAGAGCCCGTGGGACCACCTTTACTGTTTGGTTTCCCCTCGAAAGTCCGGCGGATGGTACTGGTTTCGCAGAGCGCGCCTACGCCACCAGATAAGCGGTCAGGGTGCGTGTTTCGCCAGGTAGGCTACAACTTGCAGAAGGTCATCTATCCCGTTTACGGGCTCAAGGAGTTCATCGAAGAGTCCTGGCGCCAGCCCGTTGTCGTTGAGCCCGGTCAATCGCAGTAGCTTATCTTCCGGGCGGTTGCTACGCACCGCGACGGCCAGCAGCGCAAGTTCATAAAATTCGAGGGTGTGGCAGAAGACCCAGATCTGGGCGGCGCGTGCGGTCCGGAGCTCTGCCGTCGCTTCATCGGGAGCCATCGAGTGGACGGTGTACCCGGCAGAACTAATGATCCTGGCGCGCAGACCTAACAGCTCTGGATCCCGGCCTATTTGGACAACCCTTTGAGGACGGCCGGAAACCTCGGAGTGTGGATCGTTCGGGTCGCCAAATGGAATTACCCTACCCGGCAGCATCGATCCCCCTTGCTCACTGGGCTGAGCCTACTGGAGGGGTGATTGGTGGCAAAGCGTCAAATGACGCCATTCACAGTACCCAGATGGATCGAAGCCTGGCACTTCTCTGGATTCGCGATTCTGCAGCCGATCTTCGGTGCGGGACCATCGCCATCCTTTTCGTCGCACGAACACTGGGGCGCACTGCGAGCTTCATCTCATAAATGCAATGTTCGTGCCATGCTGCCTGGGTCGAGGGTCGTGCGCGCATCTGATTGCATGTGAGCTCAATGATTCCCGTACGCAATTTTGGCAAGACAGACGTAAAGATATCGGCGCTGGGCCTAGGCGGCCACCACCTGGGTGCAGCTAAGGATGAGGCAACTGCGGTAGAGATCGTGCACCGCGCCCTCGATGGCGGCATCACCTTCTACGATTGCTGCTGGGAATATAACCGAGGCAAGTCAGAAGACTGGCTGGGTAAGGGGCTTCGTGGCATGCGCGATCGAGCGTTCCTCATGACCAAGGTATGCACCCACGGCCGGGAGGGTTCGTTGGCCATGCAGATGCTGGAACAGTCTCTGCGGCGGTTGCAGACAGACCACCTGGATTTGTGGCAGATTCACGGCGTGACCTTCCAGAACGACCCCCAGCAATTTATTCGGCCGAATGGCGCGGCCGAGGCGCTGCACAAGGCCAAGCAGCAAGGCAAGGTGCGCTTTGTCGGTTTTACCGGGCACAAGGATCCGGACATACATCTGGCCATGCTGAACACCGGCTTCCCTTTCGATGCGGTGCAAATGCCTCTCAACCCATTTGACGCCAACTTCTTTTCCTTTGAGCAGAAGGTGCTCCCTGAGCTGAATAAGCGAGGAATCGCGGCATTGGGCATGAAGCCGATCGGAGGCCACGGAGAGCCGGTGCAAAAGGGTGTGTTCTCGGCGGAAGAGCTGCTCCGCTATGCCATGAGCCTGCCGGTTGCGACCACGATCTCCGGGGTTTCGGAGTTGCCGATCCTGGAACAGAATTTACGCATCGCGCAGTCGTTTACCCCGCTCTCCGCGGGAGAGATGAAGGCTCTGCGCGACCGCGCAAAACCTTATGCCGGCGATGGCCGTTTTGAGCTTTACAAAACGTCGATCAAATTTGACAACCCGGAGGCACGGCTGGCTCACGAGTTTCCCGTCGATATGCAGCAGGTCGAAGTGAAGCAGATGGTCTATGCCACGCAAAACTCGGGCCGGCCTTTTCCGCAGGTGTCTGATTAATTTCCACACGATATAAAGGAATCTTGAGTGAAGAGCAGTAAGAGCCGCCGAGCTTTTTTGAAGGGTGTGACTATGACGGGTGCAGTCTCCATCATCTCCGCTTCTGCCAAGGGAAAGGACCAACCCGCCGGGCAATCCAATCCCGTCGTGCCCAACGCGCCGGAGAGCAGCGGCGCGGCGGCGGAATTCCAGTCGCCGCAGCGCGCCATGGGGAAAACAGGCCTACAGGTATCCATTCTCGGCGTGGGCGGTTTCCACCTTGGCGCAGTGGCTGGACAACCGGAAGTGAACAACATGGTCGCAAAGGCCCTGGATCATGGGATCAATTTTTTCGACAACGCATGGGAGTACTACAAGGGAGCAAGCGAAGAGCGCCTTGGCACTGCTCTGAAGGGCAAGCGGGATAAAGCGATTGTGATGACCAAAGTCTGTACCCATGGCCGCAAGAAAGATGTTGCCATGCAGATGCTGGAGGAATCACTGACTCGTTTGCAGACGGATCACCTCGACGTATGGCAGGTGCACGAGGTGGTGTATTACAACGATCCTGAGAAGTGCTACGCGGCTGAGGGAGTTCTCGAAGCACTCGCCGCAGCCAAGCAGCAGGGCAAGGTTCGCTTCGTCGGTTTTACCGGGCATAAGAATCCTGCGATCCATCTCGCCATGCTCAACGGTGGCTTTCCTTTCGACACCATTCAAATGCCGCTTAATCCGTTTGACTATAGCTATCGAAGCTTCCAGCAAGAGGTGCTGCCGATCGCCGCACAGCGTGGCTTGGCGGTGTTTGGAATGAAAAGCATGGGCGGTTCAGGAGAGATGATTACGGCGGGCGCGCTGACACCGACGGAGGCGCTCAGCTTCGCAATGAGTTTGCCTGGAGTTTCCACCACTATCAGCGGCATGGATTCCATGAGAGTGCTCGACCAGAATCTCGAGATCCTGCGTAATTTCAAACCGCTCTCCACAGAGCAGATTTCGGCGCTGCGCACTTACGGCAAGCAGTTTGAAGATGGGCGGTATGAGCTGTTTAAGAGCACGGTGAAATACGACGGCGATCTCGGCCGCCAGCAGCACGATTTTCCCAGCGCAGCCGAGTTACCCGCCTGAGCCGAGGATTAGCCGCCATCGTAAATCTTCGCGAAATTCTGAATGGAAAAATAGCGCAGGGGCTAAAGAGTCTGCGTGAGAACTCCAGAATTTAGGAAGCCCGAGGGGCGCACCGCAGACTCTTTAGCCCCAATCTTTTTTGCGCCTTTACAGCACGACTAAAGTCGTGCCCTGATACAGAGCAAAAGCTGTTGCTGCAACCTGACTTCAAAATCCTGATCTGTGGTTGGGATAGTTTTTCGATCTCAAGTCTTGCTTTGGAGCGGCGCTGAAATCGTCTCCAAGGACTTGCCGGCTGCTTCGACTCCGATGAAATGCTCGCAGATTGCACCTGCCAGCATGAGCAGACCGCCCACAAGATAACCCAGACCCACATGCGATTTGGAGCCGCTGGCGATGAGAAAACCAAACAGCAGCGGCGCTCCCACTCCACCGACCAAGGTTCCCAACGCATAAAAAACGGCGATAGCAAACGCGCGTATCTCCAGAGGAAAAATTTCGCTCACGGTCAGATAAGCAGCACTCGCCGCAGAGGACGCGACAAAGAAAATGAGAGTGAAGCAAATACCCATGCCACGAGCGCCCAACATTCCATGGGCAAAGGGGTAAATGGTGCCTAGGAGCAGCAGCCCGGCAATCCCATAGGTCGCAGTGATCATCGGCTTGCGTCCGATCTTGTCGAATAAGCGGCCGAGCAGCATGGGGCCGAGGAAGCTACCGACCGCAAAGGGCAACAGGTAAAGTGGCAAATCGTCGTTACTCACGTGGAAAAACTTTTTTACCACCAACCCATAAGTAAAGAACACGGCATTGAAGAAAAACGACTGACCAACCATCAGGGTCAGCGCGAGAAAAGAGCGCTGCCGGTTATCGCCTAACATGTTGCGAAAAATCTCTTTCAAAGGCGTGTGATCACGCACGACGATTTTAAGTTTTTTTCCTTCAGGCGGAGGAAGACTGCCTGGAGTCCCCTTTGACACCTTGTTCTCAATATCGCTGATCACCTCGTTTGCTTGCTGTTCGTAGCCCCGGAGCATCAGCCAACGTGGACTCTCCGGAACATAAAGGCGGAGGACCAGCACCGCAGCACCCAGGCTTCCGCCAACCCCGAATGCGTATCGCCAACCAGTCGCGGCGGAAACAGCGTGGCCACGGAGTAGGAGCAGGGATGCCACCGCGCCGAGAGTGGCGCCCACCCAGAAGGTCCCATTGACCACCAGATCTACGGTGCCGCGAACCTTGCCGGGAATGAGCTCGTCCACAGCGGAGTTGATCGCGGAGTATTCTCCCCCAATCCCGCAACCGGTGAAAAGACGGAACACGGCGAAACTCAGGAAGTTCCAGGAAAAAGCACTCGCGATGGTGGCGATTGAATAGGTTGCAAGGGTAACGAGAAAGAGCTTCTTTCGTCCCAGCCGGTCTGTCAGGTAGCCGAAAAGGATGGCGCCGATGACGGCTCCCGCAAGATAGAAAGTCGCGGCTGCGCTGACCTGCGGATCGGTAAGGGACAGCCCGTTTTTGCTCTCGAGTACGCCGGAAAGCGAGCCGACCAGTGTCACCTCAAGACCATCCAGCAGCCACGAGGTGCCGAGCGCAACAATGATGCGCGTATGCCAACGGCTCCAGGGGAGCCGGTCGAGGCGAGCGGGTACATCCGTCTCTACGGTTTGATTCTCGGCGGTTCGAGCCATCGCGTCAGGCATTACTTTTCGCTCTTAATGATGCTGATGGCGCCGTTTCTCTCCAGGACCGCGTAGGCGACATCGTAGATAGAGCTGACCCCTTTCGTGCGCGCCGCCGCCATCACATCCTCGCGATCGATGCGCATCCCCTTCATGACCTCGAGCTGCCACTCACCATTCTTGAGCAAGGTGAGCGGGGTGCCATCCACAATGGCGCCCAGCCGTGGATATCTCCCTTTGATGCTGGATACGCCCCAGTGCATAAGCCCAACGGTAAGGATGGCGGTGGCGCAATTTGTAATCGAGCGGTCTTTCCCGACCGTACCCAGGATGATTACCCCTCCGATCAGGAAGACGATCACGAACTCGAACAGTGTCAGCTGTCCTCCGGGCCGCCTGCTCAGCACGCGCACGATGAGAAGAAGAAAGAGATAGCCAAAGACCGCGTGCAGGATGGTGGACAAGTTAATTCCTCAGGGGACAACGAGAACTCTTGCATGGACGGGCTGAGCGCCGGCGACGCCAATGGCGAAGTCATAAATACCGGGGCCTGCCGGCTCCAGTGCGAGATCTACAGTCGCTGGAGGCTTCGAGGCGGAGAAGGTATAAGTTAATCCCGCATCGCCCACCACCGTATCGAGCGGCGCAGGAATGACGCGCTGGGTGCCCAATTCCTTCACCATGCTCTCACTGACATAAAGCTTGATCTTTCCATCCTGGATCGCCGACTGTGCAAACTGGACAGTGAGGATGGATGGTGAATTCGTTCGCTCGATGCGTTCATATTTGATATCGATGGTGCCATCCGCAGAACGGCGCTCGGCCTTGGCGATCGGGCCGCGTCCGAACAGCCCGGCGAGGTCAAGAACGATGATCAAAGTGAAGACGACCCAGGCAGCATTTTCAAAGCGCCACCACTTGCGCTGGAAATCAAGGTCTTCTCCGACGGCGACCTCGTCATTGACCTTGGCTACGGAATCTTCGACCGGCTTAGAAACGGGTTTTGTTACCATCACTACTCTTTCCGGGAAACGCTGATTTCCCCGTTTCGCTCAAGAACCGCCCAGTCTATTTCCTGCAGGGTTTTTATTCCTGAGTCTCGCGCGGAAGCGATCACATCGTCATCGTGTATCCGCATATGCCGGAGAGTATCGGCACGCCAAGTCTGGTTTTCGAGAAGGATGAGGGGGGTTCCATCCACCAGCCGAGCCAGGCGCGCAGACCTCGTCCGGGCCCAGGCAAGTGTGTAATGGGCCAGCCCCATGGTGATGACCTGGCAAATCCCATTGGTGAACGAGACTTCATCGCCCACGATCGCGGTGAGCGCCAGACCACCGATGAAGAAGATCAGCACGAACTCAAAAGGAGTCATCTGTTTGCCGGGACGCCGCCCCACGATACGAACGATCAAGACCAGAAAGAAGTAGCCGAAAAATGCTCGCGCGACTGCAGCCATGCAGTGTCGGAGGATGTGAGAAGGTAAATGGTTGCCACTCGAGATCGCCATGCAAGGAAAGGGCCGGCTCATGGCCGGCCTCTGTTTTCCCCACCCCTCATTCATTCGAGGGGTCAACCTCGTTGCGCTGGGTGCCGGGAAGAGTCCGTCGGTTGTTGCGATTCTCCTTGGCCGACGGCAAGCGGAGGAAATCGCGAAAACCCGCGCCCCTCCCCGCCCTACTTTCGTTCGACATGCGAATGCTCTGCATGACTCTATAAGAGATGCCGGCTGGTAACTGGTGGTTGGCCTCAGCAGATCGTGGCACCGCTGTACGGCGTCAAAGGTGTTTGCTGTTTTGACGACCCGCCTAAACTGACTTCAATCTACCCTCCCGTCCGGGATTTCCAAGCCTTGCACCATGTTCTATAGTCGAGAATGGATTCTTCCGCCATTGCAGCCGGAGCAGAATGCGTCTCCAAGTTCTCTTGTCATCGACTCGTCGCGCCCTCTTTGCCGCACTCCTGGTAGCCGTAGCCTCCGGGCACGCTAACGTCACCCCTTCCAAACAGGCAGAGGCCGCCAAGGCGAACAACCTTGGCACCGCCCTGATGAATCAGCAATTGCTGGAAAAGGCAGCAGCGAAGTTCGCCGATGCCTATCAGCTTGATCCTGCCCTGGTCCATGCCGAGGTGAACCGCGGCATCGCCCTGGTCTACCTGCAGAAGATGCCGGAAGCCGAGCAAGCGCTGAAACAGGCCGCGGCCCAGGATCCGAAGGATCCCCATATCTGGTACGCACTGGGTATCTTGTACCGGATCGGCGCGCAATATCCGGAAGCTCTGGAAAGCTTTCAAAAGGTAGCGGCGCTCGATCCGGATGACGCCGACACGCACTACTTTCTGGGTTCGGTTTTGCTCGAATTGCGCCAACCGGAGCAGGCTCTGACCGAATTTCAGACTGCTCTGCGGCTCAGCCCCACGCATGCATCGGCGCAGTTTGGCCTGGCCAAAGTTTTGCAGCGGCTGGGCAAGCGGGAGGAGGCGGCAGCGGCTTTCCATCGCTTCGAAATGCTGAACCAGGAGAAGATCGGCGCCCCGCTGGCGCACACCTACGGAGATGAAGGGCACTACTCACTGGTTCAAGATACGCCCAACCTGAACCCGCAGGTAGGGCCCATGATTCCGGTGAGCTTCACTCCCCAGGCGATCGACCACACTGCGCCGGCGACAGTTTCCCCAGGCAATCAGCCGCGAGGCGGGGCATGCCTGATCACAGCCACGGGGGAAACTTCCTATCTGCTGGTGATGTCATCAGGCACGGACGCGATCCACACCTACAAGAAATCCGGGCCGGGAAGTTTCGCGCTCGTGCCCAGTGCGCAGACGGGACTGGTGGCCAGTGGCACAGGCGTGGCCTGCACCGTAGGCGACTTCGATAACGACGGGCTGCCCGATGTTGCCGTGGCCATGAGCGATCGGGTGCTGATGTTCAAGAACCATGGCGGTGGCAAATTCACCGACGTGACGACTGCCACGGGAGTGCAACCGGCCAATCACCCCGCAGGCCTCACCCTGGTCGATTACGACCACGATGGCGACCTTGATCTGTTTGTGACCGGCGAGCCCTCTGCCCCTGGGTCAAAGCCTAATGTTCTGTGGCGGAACAACGGTAACGGCACCTTCACTAACTGGACGGAGCAAGCGGGCCTCGGCGGTGACGGCACGACCGTGACGGCGACCCTTTCTGACCTTAACAACGATCGTGCGGTCGATCTGCTGGTCACTGGTTCGGGCGCGGCACCGACATTTTTTGCTAACCCGCGCGAGGGCCTGTTCAAGGCTTCTCCGCTCTTTCCCGAGGCCGGCCTGCCGCCCACCGTTGGTGCGGTGGTGCTCGACTTCAACAAGGACGGGTGGATGGATGTAGCCCTCACCCATGCCGGCAGCCCGGGCATCACGCTATGGCGCAATGTGCAGGGCAAACGCTTTGAACGCGTTCCGCTGCCGGTCGAGAACGTGACCGCCGGGTGGGGTCTAACCGCCATCGACATCGACAACGATGGCTGGCTCGACCTGGTTGCCGTAGTCCAAACGCAGCATGGTCCGGAATTGCGCGCTTTGCGTAATAAGGGTCCCGCAGGCTTTGAGGACGTGACGGCGCGGGTCAAGCTGGACCAGGTCAAGCTGGTGGAACCGCGCGCCCTGATCGCCGCTGACGTGGATGGCGATGGCGCCGCGGATCTGATCGTCACCCAGCCCAGCGGGAATCCTGTGCTGCTGCATAATGAGGGCGGCAATCGCAATCACTCTTTGCTGATCGCGATGAAGGGGGTTGCCGACAACAAATCGGCCATCGGGGCCAAAGTGGAGGTTTTTGCCGATGGGGTGTGGCAGAAGTTCGAGATAACCGGAGCGTCCGGTTATCTCAGCCAGGGTGCGCAGCAACTTCTTGCCGGCCTGGGCAGCGCTGAGCACGCCGACCTGGTGCGGATCCTGTGGCCAACCGGTGTTCCCCAGGATGAAACAGAGGTGGGAACCAAAAGCTCGCTCAGCATCACCGAGCTGGACCGGCGGGGAAGCTCTTGCCCCACACTGTTTGCCTGGAACGGAACGAAGTATGAATTTATCTCGGACGTCATTGGCGCGGCGGTCATTGGCCACTGGATTTCGCCCACGGCAAAAAACAATGCAGACCCGGATGAATGGATCAAGGTAGATGGTTCGCAGCTTCGCCCGCGCGGAGGATATCTGAGCCTGCGCTTCGGTGAGCCGATGGAGGAGGTCAACTACATCGACCAGGTACGGCTGGTTGCCATCGACCACCCCGCGGCCACCGAGGTGTACCCCGAGGAGCGCTTTCTCAACGAGCCTCCTTTCGCCTCCGGCCGCGCCGTCCTAAGCACGCAGGCGCATCCTCTGGCTGGAGCGTGGGACGACAAAGGCCGTGATGTAAGCGAGCTGCTAGGCACGCGCGATCACAACTACGTGCGCGACTTTACCAATCTTTCCTTCGCTGGTTTTGCCAACCAGCATGCGCTGACGCTCGATCTGGGTGACTGGACAGCAGCTAATCCCCTGCGGCTGCTGCTGCACGGCTTCATTGAATATTTTTCCGCCAGCTCCATGTACTCTGCCTGGCAGGCGGGGCTTGAGCCCATGACGCCTTATGTGGAAGCGCAGTTGGCGGACGGCAGTTGGAAGCGGGTCATCGACGATATGGGCTTTCCTGCAGGACTGCCACGAACTATCGTGGTGGATCTTACGGGCAAATTACCGCCGGGTACGCGGCGCATTCGACTCATCACCAATCTGCAGATCTATTGGGATCAGGCCTTGATCGATAATGGGCCGGCAGCGCCGGAGCTTATGCACTCAACCGAGCTGCCACTCGCTTCCGCGCAACTGGCGTTTCGCGGCTACCCGGAACAGATCGACGGCAAGACCCCGGGCGATCTCACGTACAACTACCAACACATTAGCCAGACCGGGCCCTTCATACGTTCTCGCGGCAGCTACACGCGCTATGGCGAAGTCACATCGTTGCTGAAGTCAGTGGATGAAGCCTTCGTCATTTTCGGTAGTGGTGAAGATATCGATGTGGAGTTCAGCACCGCTTCCCTGCCCCCGTTAGCGCCGGGTTGGAAGCGTGACTACTTTTTCTATGCCAACGGCTTCGTGAAAGATATGGATTTTTACGAGGGGAGCCCCTTCACGGTTGCCGACATGCCGTTCCATGGCATGAGCACCTATCCCTATCCCGCGAGCGAGCATTATCCCGAGGACGACCAGCGCATGCAATATGAGCTGGAGTGGAACGACCGTTTCGATTCCGGCCGGGGTGCGCAGCACTACGGGTTTCACTACGTCAACACGGCGCAATGAACGGACTCCCGGTGTTGCCCGCGGTCGAGCTCTTGTCGATGCTGCGGCGGGGGCAAATCTCCCCGCTTGAGTTGGCCCGCGAATACATCGAGCAAATCGAACGATTGAATCCTCAACTGAATGCACTGGTCGACTTTGACGCAGAGCGAGTGCGCGAACAGGCGCGTGCTCTGGAGAACTCGACGGGGGCTCGTGGCCCCCTCTTCGGATTGCCGATGACCATCAAGTCATCGATTGCGACCGCCGGATACCGGTGTGAGCTAGGCAGCCTGCTGCACCGCGGTCACATCCCCCACGAGAATGCAACCGTGGTTGATCGCCTCAAGCAGGCCGGCGCTCTGATCCTGGGCACCACCAATTGCCCGGAGTTTCTCATGGCGTATGAAACCGATAACCGGCTCTACGGGCGCACGGCGAATCCGTGGGACGTGGAGCGGACCGCGGGTGGATCGAGCGGCGGTGAATCCGCGGCGGTTGCCGCCGGCCTCTGCGCAGCTGGTCTGGGCAGCGACAGTGGTGGCTCGGTGCGTGAGCCGGCCCACTTTACCGGTATATGCTCGCTTAAACCCACACCAGGCCGCATTCCCGGGCGCGGTCATCTCGCCGCGGGCGATGGTCCGTTTGCGATTCTTGGTGCGGTTGGGCCGATGGCACGTACCGTCCGTGATCTCACGCTGCTCTTCATCACCCTCTCCGGACAGGACCCGCTTGATCCGGTAAGCGCTCCGGTCGGGCTCAGGAATGAATCGCTCACAGATTTGCGACGCGTCTCTATTGGCTACTTTGAAGACGATGGCCTCACTCCTGTGAGCCCGGAGACTCGCCAGGCGGTACGGGATGCGGCGCGTACGCTCCAGGAGCAGGGCTTCCACGTGCGCCCGTTTCGCCCCCATGCGCTCGAAGAGGCGCGGCAATTGTGGTGGAAGTTTTTTGTCCGCGGCGGGGCCATGCTGCTCGATCCGCTGGTACGGGAACGGCAATCAGAGTTGAGCCCGACATTTCTTGACTTTCTCTCGATTGCACACCGCGAGCCGCCGCTGTCTACACACGAACTGCTCTTAGCGTGGATGGATTGCGATTACGTGCGGCGTAAGCTGCTGGCCGAGATGGAGAGTTTTCCCATCCTGTTGTGCCCGGTCTGCGCAATTCCCGCTTTTCGCCACGGCGAACGTTCGTGGGAGGTAGAAGGACAACGAGTGGAGTATCTCGATGCCATGCGTTATACGCAGTGGTTTAATTTGCTGGGTGCGCCGGCGGCGGTTGTTCCCGTGGGTCGGTCGCCCGAAGGGTTGCCGATTGGGGTGCAGATCGCGGGGCGTCCGTTCGAGGATGAACGGGTGCTGGGGATTGCGGCGGCGGTAGAAGCTAGTTTTGGATATAAGCCTCCGCCTTTGAGTGTTTGAACGGCCGAGCCGATGCAGCAAAAGCGGTCGTTGGGCTTCGCCCATCTTTTTCGGCGCACGTACGCTGGGGCGAACGTGGGGCACCCGTCGATTCCCTCACACGTGGCTATGAGTTGCGGCGTAGCTTAAATGCTCAGGTGGTGGCGAACATCGGCGCCGCGGACCCAAAAAATTACATCTTCCGCGATGTTGGTCGCGTGGTCCGCTACCCGCTCCAGGTTGCGGGCGATCATCAGCGCATGCAGCGCCTGGGGAGTGTGATGGGGCTGCTCTTTGATCAGGTTGGAAAGAGCAAAAAACGCGGAATCGTTGATCTTGTCCACATTATCGTCCATCGTCAGGACGGAGGTAGCCAACTCGGCATCGGCTTCGATGAAGGCCTGCAGTGCCTTACGTACCATCGCCGAGGCCAGCGAAGCCATGCGCGGAATGTCCACTGGGAGATCAACGACCGGAAACGCTTGCAGGTCCCGCACGCGGTCGGCAATGCTTACGGCCTGGTCACCCACACGTTCCAAATCGGCGTTGATCTTGATCACCGCCAAAATGAAGCGGAGGTCGATCGCCATCGGCTGCTCCATGGCAAGCAAGTCGAGCGCCATCTGATCGATTTCGCGCTCGAAGCTGTTGATCGAAATTTCGCTACGGACCACCAGGTCGCAGAGCGATATATCGCGCACGCGGTAAGCCTCAACGGCACGCTGGATGGCTTGTTCAGCCATGCCAGCCATGACCAGAAGCCGCTCCTTGAGATCGTCGAGTTTGCGATGAAAGCGTATCCGCATCAGCCAAACCTGCCTGTAATGTAGTCCTCAGTCCGCTTATCGGTAGGGTTGGTAAAGATCTTATGAGTCGCGTCGAACTCGACCAGCTTACCGTTGAGAAAGAAGCCGGTGTTCTCAGCGACGCGCGCGGCTTGCTGCATGTTGTGGGTCACGATCACAATCGTGTACTGCGACTTGAGCTGAAAAATCAGATCTTCGATCTTAGCCGTGGAAACGGGATCAAGAGCCGAGGCTGGCTCGTCCATCAACATCACTTCCGGATCCACAGCCAGGGCGCGCGCAATGCAGAGGCGCTGCTGCTGACCGCCGGAGAGGCTGGCGCCGGACTTCTTCTTGAGATCGTTCTTTACTTCCTCCCAAAGAGCGGCCTGCTGCAACGAGCGCTCCACTACTTCATCGAGGACCTTGCGATTGCGGAAACCATTCAGGCGGAGACCAGAGGCCACATTGTCGTAGATCGACATGGTGGGAAACGGGTTGGGGCGCTGAAAGACCATCCCGATGCGGCGGCGAATCTCAACCGGCGAAGCCTGCGCGTAAATGTCCGTCTGCCCGACCCGCACGGTGCCGGTGACCCGCCCTATGGGGTTGGTCTCATGCATACGATTGAGGCAGCGCACGAACGTTGACTTGCCACAACCGGAGGGGCCGATGAGAGCCGTGGCATGGTTCGCCGGAATCTTCAGGCTGATGCTCTGCAGGGTGTGGTTGGTACCATACCAGGCATTGAGATCAGACACTTCGATGGCTACGCCCACTAGCTTGCCCCTTTCAGAACTCCGCGGCCGGCTACGTACCGCACCAGTGCGACGGATACGACGATGAGCACGATCAGCACCAATGCCCCGGCCCAGGCCAGACGATGCCATTCGTCATAAGGGGAAAGTGCGTAGACAAAAATCTGTAGCGGCAGGGCTGCGATGGGTTGATTAAGACTGGTACTCCAGTATTGGTTGCCGAACGCGGTAAACAGCAACGGCGCCGTCTCTCCCGCTACCCGGGCAAAGGCCAGCATGCAGCCGGTAATGACGCCAGGAGATGCGGTTCGCAGGGTAATGGAGAGCACCGAACGCCAGTTCGGAACCCCTAATCCAAGAGCAGCCTCGCGCACATTGAGTGGCACCATCAACAGCATCTCTTCAGTGGTGCGGGTAATGGTCGGAATCATCATGATGCCGAGCGCTACGCCGCCGGAAAGCGCAGAGAAGCCCCTGCCCGCCACCAGCAGGGTGTAAATGGTGATGCCCATGACGATCGAAGGCACACCGTTGAGCACATCCGCAGTGAACCGCACCATGTTGGCCAAGCGCTTGTTGCGTCCGAACTCCGCGATGTAGATGCCGCCAGCGATGCCGATGGGGACGCCCATGAGGCTGGCGATGGCCAGCAGGATGCCTGATCCAAGGATGGAATTGGCCATGCCGCCTCCCGCCTCACCCACCGGTTTCGGGATCTGGGTAAAGAAAGCGAGGTTGAGCGAACTGGCACCCTTGAAGAGGAGATAGGCGAAGATGGCAATGAGCGGCGCCATGACGAGGATGGTGCTGCCGATGGCCGCAGCCGTGGCCAAGTGGTTCACCACGACGCGCATAAACCGATTGGAAGCTCGCGCGCGCAGCGGCGGGGGCATGACGGTGGAAGCCATTCGTTAAGTACCTCTCACCGGCGCGCCGCGGGTCACCGCCCACACCAATACCCGGGCCAGCGCGTTGACGATAATGGTGACGATAAACAACGCCAGGCCGATTTCAATCAAGGCGCTCAGGTAAAGCGGGTCAGAGGCTTCGCTGAACTCGTTGGCAATCACACTGGCCATGCTGTAAGCCGGGGCCAGCAATGAGCGCGCAATCTCCGGCCGGTTGCCGATGACCATGGTGACAGCCATGGTTTCGCCCAGAGCGCGGCCAAGACCGAGAATGACCGCACCGACAATTCCGATGCGCGCGTTACGCAGCACACCCATGCGGATCATCTCCCAGCGGGTGGCTCCCAGAGCCAATACGGCTTCCCGTTGCGAGTGGGGGACCGCCGACATGACCTCGCGGGTCAGTGAGGAGATGATGGGCAAAATCATGATGGACAGAATCACACCAGCGGCGAGCATCCCGATCCCGTAGTTGGGGCCGGCAAAAAATCCCGACCAGCCCAGAGTCTTGATGAGCAATGGATTCACATATTGGCGCAGCAGAGGGAGGAGCACAAAAACTGCCCACAGACCGTAAACCACGCTCGGAATAGCGGCCAGTAACTCGGTAAAGAAGGCGAGGAATCCGCGCAGCCAGGCGGGGCACATCTCGGTGAGGAAAACGGCGACGCCTACTGCCAGGGGAACCGCGATAATCAGTGCCAGGATCGAAGAGACGACGGTGCCGTAGATGAACGGCATCGCACCGAAATTGCCGTTGACCGGATCCCAGGCAGACCCAAAGAAAAACGGGAGGCCAAATTTCTGAATGGTCAGTTTTGAGCCGGAAATCAGCTCCACCAGGATCAGCAGAACAATGGCAAAGATGCTGAGCGCGCACACCAGCATCAAGCCGCCAAAAGCGCGATCAGCGAGCGCGGAGCTGCCGCAGCTGAGAAGATACGACCGGACAGGAGAGGGGGACGGCTCAGCGCCGGGAGACGAGCTACTTTCTGGTCGCTGGGTCACGTCAGCCTGGCCAACCACTCGCGGCACCTGAGTATCTGATTTCACCACTCATACCGTAGCGGGCTTTAGTGAATTTGAGGTTAAACACCGCGCACGGCACAAACCTTTGAAAATGAAAACGATTATGGCGCACGTTCCTGATCGGAGGAAATCTTCGCCGGGTCAGAATAACATCCGGCACCCGCTGCTGGCGGGTGCCGATCGTTAGAGACTTTTACTTTAGCGTGCTGATCGTAGCACTGACCTTCTGCGCCACCGCAGATGGCAGTGGAGCATAGTAGAGCGACGCGGCCTCGTTCTGGTGCGCCAGCATCCACTTCAGGAAGTCGGCCAGCACCTTCCCGTTGGTGCTGTCCTTGGCAGGACTGGGAATCAACAGCCAGGTGAAGCTGGAGATGGGGTACGCATTACCAGGTGCGTTGGTGATGGAGACCCGGTAATCGGCCGGCATGTTCTTGACACTGGCCGCTGCTTCCGACACTCCTTCGACGGACGCCTTCACCCAGGTCCCTCCAGCACTCTTCACATACGCAAACGGGATTTTGTTCTGCATGGCGTAGATGAGCTCGACATATCCGATCGCCCCTGGAGATTGGCGGACGAAGCCAGCCACGCCCTCATTTCCCTTAGCGCCAATCCCCCGTGGCCAGGCCGGTGCCTGTCCCCTGCCGGGACCGCCCGCCCAATCCTTGCTGACCTTGGAGAGATAGTCGGTGAAGATGAAGGTAGTGCCGCTGCCTTCGGAGCGGTGCACGACAAAAATGTCAGCGGACGGCAGCTTGGCTCCCGGATTGTCTTTGACGATGCGCGCGTCGTCCCATTTGGAGATCTTGCCCAGATAGATATCGGCCAGAACATCTGGTCCCAGACGCAGGTCAGTGATGCCCTGGATATTGAAGATTGGCACCACCGCTCCGAGCACCGTGGGGAGAGGCTGGATTTTCACTTTAGAGGCGGCCAACTGCTCGTCGGTCATGGTCACGTCGCTGGCGCCAAAATCGACTGTGCCGCTCGTCACCTGGCGAATACCGCCACCGCTGCCCACCGACTGATAGTTGATCTGAACCCCAGGGTGCGACGCTCCGTACTCGCTAAACCACTTGGAATAAATAGGATAGGGAAAGGTCGCTCCCGCCCCGTTGAGCTTTTGCGCGTGCCCCGCGCAAAATGTTGCGCCCATCGCGGCAGCTAACAGCCACATCGTCTTTCTCACGTTCCACCTCAGAAAAATCATCCTGATTCTCGGGCCCTTGCGTGAATGAGTCTTTACAGGACGATGAATATGGCAAGAAAAGCCCGTTGCGGGAAGCCCACAAGTCTTTTACTTTTCAACAGTTTGCGTGGATGCTGCCGGAGCCGCTTCCACTGCCGGTGGCGGAGGTGCAACCACACGGGGTAAGCGGAAGAGAAAGGTCGCGCCAAACCCAAGCTCGCTCTCACAGCGAATATCCCCACCATGGGCATGGACGATGTGCTTAGCGATCGCCAGACCCAACCCGGTGCCCCCGGATTCTCGCGAGCGGGCCTTGTCGACCCGGTAGAAGCGCTCAAAGATGCGGGGCAGATGCTCGTACGCGATGCCGGGGCCGAAGTCCTGCACGTAGAATTCGACCATCGCTTCCTGCTGGCGGGCCCCTACCCTGACCCGGCCCCCTGCCTTGCCGTATTTCATCGCGTTCTCCACCAGATTGCCGAACACCTGGCTAAGAGCGTCGAGATCGGCCATGACGGGTTCATCGGTGGCCTCGCCCACTTCAAGATTCAACTCTGAATCGATCACCAGGCCCGCCAGCGACCCGACGGCCTCTTCGACCAGGGTGGAGGCCTTTATCTTTTGCAAACGCAGCTTGTAGTCGCCGGATTCCACGCTCGCCAGGGCGAGCAGGTCTTCTGTCAAGCGATTCATGCGTGACGCGTTCTTGAGAATGATCAAGAGAAACTCCCGCGTCTGACTGCTCAGGCTGCGGTCATCGAGCAGGGTTTCGACGTATCCCGTTATGCAGGTGAGTGGCGTACGCAGTTCATGGGATACATTGGCGACGAAGTCCCTGCGGGTGGTCTCAGAGCGCTCCTTTTCTGAGATGTCATGCAATACGGCAACCGCGCCGCCGCCGGGCATGGGCGCCGCGTTGACCTCAAAGATTTTTCCCGGAGCAACCGAGATGGCGCGCCGCCTGCTGGCCTGGCGTTGGGTCAGGGCCAAAGCTACCGACGAGAGGACTTCGGGATCGCGGATGGAATGCACCAGGGCTCGGCCCTCCTGCACCGGGCTGAGCGCGATGCGCTGCATCACAGCATTGCACCAACTCACCTGTCCTTGCGGATTGATCGCGATCACCGCCTCCTGCATGCTGTCCAGTAGCGCGGTCAGCTCACTGCGGCTGCTCTCGAGGGCGTGAAAGCTCTGTTCCAGCCGGCTGGCAGTGACGTCGAGGGCGTGGGCGACCGCGGAAATCTCGTCCAGGTTCCCCTCCTCCACGCGAGCTGTCAGATCGCCCGATGCGATGCGCTTGGCAAACACCACGATGCGGGCCAGGCGCTTGGCTGCCCGCTGCGCCAGTACGGCCGCCAGCAGGGTTGCCACCACCAGCGAGAATAAGGAGGCTAGGACAATCCCGCGGCGCAGGACATAGACCGGAGCAGGAACGTCGGAGGGAGAATAAGCCGCCAAACGAACGACCAGAGGACCAGCCGGGACGGCAACATAGACCGTGCCCTCGCGCCGCGCGCGACCCACGGTCTTGTGCTGATAAAGAATTGCCGCAATCTCGGGAGGTACGGCCTTCAGGCCCGCAACATCCTTCGAATTCGCTACTTGTTGCCCTTGCGCGTCGAAGACGGCAACTTCCGCATCGGCCGCAGTCGCATCCTGCTGGGCAATCTTTTGCAGGGCATCGGGCGAGGCCGCAACGCTGATATGAGCCGCTACCAGGCGTGCTTCGCTGGCCAGGGACTCATCTGTCTGGGTGCGTAGCGACTGCTCCAGGACCTGGCGCAGGGAGAAATCAAGGACCACCATCCCGAGGAAGAGCACCACGACGAAGGAGAAGAACAGCTTAGAGAAGACCCTGCCGGTTACGAGGCTATTCTCTGACATAGGACGGCCGCTCCCTCAGGGGCTAAAGCCCCATTTCTTCTGCGGGATTGACGTACGGGCTAAAGCCCGTACCCTTCATCTCCAAGGGGCGAGGCATTCTCCCTATGAGGCGGTTTTGCGGGGTTCCTCCGCCAGCCGGGGGACCTCGAAACGATAGCCCGCGCCACGGACCGTTTTAAGGTAACGGGGGCTCTCAGGATCGTTCTCAATTTTCTCACGGATGCGCCGCACATAGACATCGACCGACCTTGGGGTCACGAAGCGGGCATCTCCCCAGACAGCATCCAGAAGGTGATCGCGACTGAAGACTCGGCCGGGATGCCGGGCGAGATAGTCCAGCAAGCGAAATTCGGTCGCGGTGGTGGTGGTCAGCTCTCCACGCACTTTCAATTGCATGGCGCTGGCGTCGATGACCACCTCTTCAAAGGAGATGATGGACGGCGCGGTTGGCCGTTCAAAGCGACGCAGCACGGCTTTCACCCTGGCTACCAGCTCGCGGGTGGCGAAGGGCTTGGTGATGTAGTCGTCCGCGCCCAGCTCCAGGCCAAGAACGCGGTCGTTTTCCCCCGCCCGGGCGGTGAGAAAGATAATCGGTATGGTGCTCAGAGCCGGATTGCTGCGCAGGCGGCGGCACACGTCCAGGCCGTCTCCGCCGGGAACCATGATGTCCAGAAGGAAAAGCACAGGCGCCTGACGCTCGGAGTCCGGCACCAGGTTGGCTGGGGTGCCATACACGCGTACGCCAAAACCGGCGGCTTCCAGATGATGTTGTACCAGGCGAGAAATATCGGGATCATCTTCCAGGACACATATGGTCTGACTCAACTGGTTCTCCCTGAAGTTTGAGCCGCTCACGTGCTTTCGCGCTCAGGCGGCGGGTCGGCACTGCGCGGATGCGTCTAGCGTACCCCATACCAGCCTCAGGAATGCAAAACTACGGTAAATCCTCAGCCATTTACCAAAGACTCAGGCATCCCCCGTAAGAGCAAGTTCCGAAGATGCCACTCACGGGCTACCTTAAGGCAGTTGTAGAGTAGAGCTTTGCCCCGCTAGGACGGTACCCGTGTCGCGTCCAGTCATCCTGTGCATCGACGATGAAGATCTCGGCCTGGAGATCCGGAAGATGGTTCTGGAACGCGAGGGATTTACCGTGCTGACCGCAAAGGACGGCCGCACCGGCATATCCGTCTTCGATACCGAACAGATCGATGCCGTGGTCCTGGATTATGCCATGCCGGGGATGGATGGAGGCCAGGTCGCAGCCATCCTGCGCCAGCGCAGGCCGGATATCCCAATCCTCATGCTTTCCGCCTACGTGGCCCTTCCTGAAGAAGTGATGCGGGTGGTCAGCGTCTCCGCGACCAAAGGCGACGGGGCATTCACCCTGGTCGACAAATTGAAGGAGCTGCTGCAGGCGAAGGCTCCCGAGGGACGAGGGGGCTCGCGATGAATCTTCACCAGTTTCGACAGATTTTGGTCACAACCGTGCTCCTGCCCCTGGTTCTGCTGTTGCTCCTGGCCCTGGTCCTGGCCTGGCAGATCCAGCGCACGCTGCGGGAGCAGCGGCGCATCGACCATACCGACCGCATCACCGCTCAGCTGAACGAATTGGAACGGCTGGTGGTCGACCAGGAGACCGGGCTCAGGGGATACCAGCTTACCCATGATCCGACCACTCTGGTGCCCTACCAGGATGCGGAAGGGGCGTTGCACGGGACTTTGGATCGCTTGCTTCTCCTGGTCAGGGAGGATCCCGATCAACTGCAGCGGCTGCGCCAGGTACGCGACAGCCACGAGATATGGATGGGATTTGCCGGCAAGGCGCTGGACAATCTTCGGGCGGGAAAGATGTTCGGAGACACCGGACTCGATCTGAACGGGGCGCAAATGATGGCTGCGCTGCGGACCCAGATTGGTGCCATGACCCAGATCGAAGTCAAACGCCGCGACGTAGAAGTGCAATCTACAAATTCGCAGGTTCGCACGCTGATGACGGTTCTGCTGCTGTCGTCGGTCGGAGTGGGCATTGTTCTGGGCATATTCACCCAAAGGAACATGAAGAAAGTCTCGGCTGCCTTCCGCACTTCGCTTGAAGAAGCACATCAGCGTGCGGATGAGCTGATTGAAAGCCGGCAATGGTTGCAGACCACTCTGGAATCCGTGGGGGATGCCTTAATTGCGTGCAATCAGCAGCGGCGGATTGAACTGATGAATCCGGTGGCACAACGGCTGACCGGTTGGACGTTGGAGGACGCTAAGGGGAGGCGCCTGGAAACGGTCTTTGAGACTGTCGACGAGGAGACGCGGGAGCCGGTGAAAAATCCTGGGATGCAGATCGAAGACCCGGCAGCGAAAAACCACTTCTTACTCCTGGCGAAAGACGGGGAGGAATACCTGATTGATCAAAGCGCCGCCCCGATTCGCGATGCCAAGGGCGAGGTCGCGGGCGTGGTGCTGGTCTTCCGCGACGTTACCGATTCGCGCAAGCGGGAAGCGGCCCTGATGGCCCACGAGAAGCTGGCGGTTGCCGGACGCCTGTCTGCCAGCATTGCTCACGAAATCCATAATCCACTCGATTCCGTTGCCAATCTGCATTACCTGATGTCGAAGGAGACGGATCCCGGTCTGCAGCAGCGGTACCTGGCCATGGCACAGCAGGAACTAAACCGCACCCTGCAGATCAGCCGCGCCATGCTCGGTCTCTATCGTGAGCCGAAAGCTCCGGTGGAAGTGGGTCTGCGGGAATTGCTGGAAAGCGTGCTGCTGTTACTCGACCGCCAGTTGAAGGATCAGTCGGTTGCGGCGGAACGGAAACTCGGAGCAGGGGCTTCGATTCAGGGATTCCCGGGCGAGTTGCGCCAGGTGTTCACCAACCTGATTACGAATGCAGCGGAAGCGGCAGGGCCCGGGGGAAGGGTTCAGATCCTGCTCGAGGATTCATTGCCCGCCGATAGCCGGCCCGGCGCGATGGTGACGATTACCGACAGTGGACCCGGCGTTCCCGAGGGCAATCAAGCCAAAATCTTTAAGCCCTTCTTCACCACGAAGGGTGAACTGGGCACGGGCCTTGGCCTCTGGGTCAGCCGCGGAATTGTAGAAAAGCATGGCGGCAAAATAGAGCTCATCAACAGCACCGATCCCGCGTTTCCGGGAGCGGCCGCGCGGGTCTATCTTCCGTCGCTTGGTCCTGCCTCGGCGACCATTAGGGCCGCCGGGCAAGAAAACGGAGCCGCACGTAGTCAGCGATCCAGTTTCCCTGTCGGTCGCAAAGAACAGGTTTGAGCAGGGTAACGATCTGTTCCACGGCAGCCAGCCGCTCTTCCGCAGGCAATCGTTCGAGCACATTGCGGCGGAAGGTCTCGAGCCACGCGGCCATCCCCGTAGACAGCGGAGTCGCACGCGGTGTGAGGGTAATTTCCTCCACCCGGAACCCCTGGCGCTCCAGCAAGACGCGATACTCTGCGGGGCTGAAAAACTTGTTGTTCTCGATTCTGTCCGGGGGAATTCCTCGGGCCGTCAAGACAGCCAGTAAAGCCACGCGAATGGCGGCAATATTACCCTGCCCCCCGCATTCGGCCACGAAGCGGCCACCCGGTTTCAGTGCGCGGTGCACGCCCTGGAGCACGGCATCGTGATCGCTCATCCAGTGCAGTGCGGCGTTAGAAAAGACGGCGTCGAATTCCCCATCAAAAGGGAGTGCATCTCCGCTGAAGTGACGTGCGTCCACGCCCCGTTCTTTGGCTGCAGCAACCATCTGCGGCGAACTGTCGACTCCGACCATGGTCGCGCCTGATTCGCCAATTCGCTGGGTGAGGAAGCCGTCGCCGCACCCCAGGTCGAGAATGCGTTCCCCGCGCTGGGGATGCAGCGCCTCAACCAGCGGTTCGGCGAGCAATGCGACAAATCGCCCATTGGTGGCGTAGAGAGAGGAGTCCCAGGTCTGCTGCATGCTTTCTATCGTAGCTTGGTCTCAAAGGGAGGCCGTATAGCGGTAGAGCGAGCCATTTCTAATCCGCAATGAGGTGTTGTGGCCAATTTAGAGAAAGCGATCGTTGGGCTGCGCCCGTCATTTGACGCGGCTATGACACAGACTCCACGCCCTGCTGATCAGGATTTTAGATCGAGTTGACCGGTAGCAGCGTGAGGTCGTCCACCAGGCCTACTTCCTTCTGCACGAACGGCTCGGCGTAGCGTACGCCGCCCAACAGGCCGTAGTGACGGGCGAGGGAGAAGGTCCGCTCCCGGATTTCGTCGTGGGGCACAAAAAGAGATCCTCCGGAAGGCTGGTCGGCATATTGCGAGCGATAAGCAAGCAATGCGCGCAAGCGGTCTTCGATAAAAGGCGTGATGTCGACGACGAAATTAGGCCGGACATCGGCATACAAGCTGGCATAGACGATCTTGAAAGGCCGGAAAGGCGGTTCGCCAGTCTCGACCTTCGCCAGGCCGGAAAGGAAACACGCCTCGTACCCAAGAGTGGAGCTGTTGTAGTGGTCCGGATGACGTCCCTGCCAGTAGGGCAGAATCACCACCCGAGGCCGCAATTGGCGCAGTTTGTGGACGATGCTTATGCGATTGTCCCAGGTGTTCTCCACCCGGCCATCGGGAATGTCGAGCGCTCCCCGCCATGAAACGCCTAGAATCCGGGCGGCCTCCTCGGCCTCGCTCGCCCGCTCCGCGGCGGAACCGCGGGTGCCGGCTTCGCCCTGGGTCAGGTCCAGGATGGCGGTGCGCAACTGCAGCGAATGCATGCGCAGGAGGGTACCGCCGCAGGTCTGCTCTACGTCGTCCCGATGGGCAGCGATGGCGAGAATATCAATAGGTGGTGTTGTCGTCATCGCTGGGCGCGTCCATGTAGGCCACGTCGTATGCGGTACCCACCACGGTCACCTGCGAGTTGTCCAGCGAGGATCCATCCACCGTGTTGTAGATGTACACCTGACCACCCTCGGCGGTATAGACCTTATGCAGACTGGTCACCGCGGCGATGCCGGTCGCGTCACCCTTGTAGGAATCAATCATGGTGACCGAATTAGTTGAAGTGTTGAACATGGTGAGACAGCCCAGGTTGGTGGTGGCGCCCTGGTGATAACGCTCACCCAGGGTGCAGAGCAGAGATCCTACCCAAAGCGTGTTGTCGTCGGCAAACAGCATCTTCAGGTGCGTCCCATCGCTGATGGAATAGCTGCCCGTGACCTTCTTGGCGTTGGTATCGAGGATGGAAAGGAAGCCGGAAAAGAAGCTATCGGGTTGCAATTGCTGTCCGGCGAGGTAGAGCAGATTCCCATTCTGAATGGCGTCCGTGGTGCCGCCGGGAACGGGAACCGTGGCGGTCACAGCTGTCGGCGCGCCCGGAGGTATGGGCGCACCGCTCTGGATGATGATCCCGGCGACCGGCAGAAAGCTTACGCTGGCCTGATTGCCGCCGCACTCCGGACCGCAGTTGAGCACAAAGGCGGTGGTGCCATCGGCGGAGAAGACCGCCTTGGTGGGCCGGTCAAACGTGCCCGGTACAGGCAGAACGCAATACACCGGCAGGTTTTGTGGTTCGCAGTCTACAGCGTTCGACGGCACCTTCTGATTGGTCTGCAGTTTGTAGACGCTGTAGACGAGGTTGCTGTCCTGCACAAAGACCAGAGCCGCCGACCCACTGGGGTTGATGGAGACACGATAGATGTTAGGTACATTCAGCCCATAGCTGGTGCCAAGAGTACGATCCTGCACGGTGAGCGTGTGCGCCGTCTGGCTGGCGGCAAAAACGTACCTCTGGTCGCGAGAGATATACACGCTGGAGGACGCTCCGGGCAAGGTGACCGTGGTGGTTTGCTTTTCGCTGGCGTAATTCAACAAGGCATAGCTGCCGTCGCCCGCACCATACACCGCGCCCGCCTGCTCTTCCGGCATATTCTGGATGGTCTGCGGATCGCCCCCCGAGTAACCAGCGATGCTAAAGGAAGGAACTTTGTCGTTAAAGCTATGGCGGATATCGTAATACGCATCAACGATCTGGAGCGAACCCTTGGTGAGAGCGCCGGGATTCTGGACAGCAATCAGTACGCGGTTGAGGATCCCGCTAGGGGGCAAAGCCCGGCCGGCAAAATAATAGCTCTTGCCGCATCCGGCCAGAACAATGAAAACGAAGCAGGCTAGCGCAGAAAGGGCACACAAGGACCGGAGACTTCTTTTCTTCAACTAAGACCTCACCAGAATCACCACGCGGCGGACATGCGGGAAAGGCTAAGTATAACAAAGCGAGCGGCTGGCATTCGCGCGCCGGGTGGCTTAGCATGATTAGACTTACCTTATGAAGAGTCGGCTCACAGAGATCTTCGGGACGCGGAACGTGCTGTGCGATGGGGCTATGGGTACTAGCCTGTACGCTCGCGGTATCTTTATCAACCGCTGCTACGACGAACTAAATCTCTCCCAGCCGGAACTGGTGCGCAACGTCCACGAGGAATACCTGCAGGCTGGCGCGGAGATCATCGAGACCAATACGTTTGGCGCCAATTCCCTGCGTTTGCAGCGCTATGGTTTCGCTGACAAGGTGGTTGAGATCAACCGGGCCGGAGCCGAGATCGCGCGTAAAGCGGTGAACCAGCGGGCCGACAAGCAGAGCGGAAAAGCCTGGGTGGCGGGCGCCATCGGGCCCCTGGGCGTGCATCTGGAGCCGTTGGGAAAGACCAGCCTCGAGGAGGCACGCGCCGCCTATGCGGAGCAGATTCGCGGCCTTGCCGAAGGCGGCGTCGATATGCTGCTGATCGAAACCGTTTCCGCGTTAAATGAGGCAGAACAGGCCATTCTCGCCGCCAGATCGGTGGCGCCGGAGCTTCCCGTACTGGTGATGGTGACGGTCGATGAGGATGCCATCTGCCTGGACGGCTCTTCTCCGGAAACGGCTGCAGCAAAATTGACCGAGTGGGGGGCAGATGCGATCGGCTGCAACTGCAGCGTAGGGCCGGCGACTGTGCTCACGGCCATCGAGTGCATGGCCTCAGCCACCGATCTTCCTTTGATCGCCATGCCCAACGCCGGCATGCCGCGCGCCGTGGATGGCCGGAATATTTATCTCTGTTCTCCCGAATATATGGCCAGCTTCGCCCGCAAGCTGATCAAGGCTGGGGTGCAATTTATCGGCGGCTGCTGTGGCACCACGCCCAGTCACATCCGGTCGATGAAATCCTCGCTGCGCGCCATGGGAGCGCAGGAGGTCCATCACACCCAGGTAAAGCAGGCTCCGGTTGCCTCCGAGATCCAGCCCGCGCCTTTGGCCGAGCGATCGCGCCTCGGTGGCCTGATTGCCGAGGGCACGTTTGTCACCATGGTCGAGATGGTGCCGCCCAAGGGCCTGGACTGCAACCGCGAGCTCGAAGGGGCGCGGATGCTGGTGCAAAATGGGGTCCACGTCATCAATGTTCCAGACCTGTCTCGAGCTTCACCGCGGGTCAGCGCGCAGAGTCTGTGTATCCAGATTCAGCAGCAGACCGGCATGGAGACTCTGCTGCACTATACCTGTCGCGATCGCAACTTGCTGAGCATCCAGTCCGATCTTTTGGGAGCTTCTTCCATCGGGCTCAAGAACATTCTTTGCCTGACTGGAGATCCGCCCAAACTGGGCAATTACCCGGATGCCACGGCCGTGTTTGATGTCGACGCCATTGGACTGGTGAACATTGTGCGGCGCTTGAACCACGGGTTGGATCTGGGAAGCAATCCCGTCGGTGTCTCAGCCGGCGTGACCATCGGTGTGGCCGCCAATCCCGGGCTACCGGACATGGACAACGAAATCCGCCGTTTCGCGTACAAAGTTGAAGCCGGGGCAGAGTTTGCCATCACCCAGCCGGTCTTTGATTTGAAGCTGCTGGAGGCTTTCCTGAAGCGCATCGAGGAATTTCGCATCCCGGTGATTGCGGGTATCTGGCCGCTGACCAGCCTACGCCAGGCGGAGTTCATGAAGAACGATTTGCGTGTCTCCGTGCCGGAGGAGGTCATGCTCCGCATGCAAAAGGCGGACACTCCGGATCGGGCGCGGCGGGAAGGAATTCAAATCGCGCGTGAGATGCTGAACGCGGCCCGGCCGATGATCCAGGGAGTGCAAGTCAGCGTGCCCACTGGGCGGTATGCGAACGCAGTAGAGATTCTTGAGGTGGTGGGAGCCGGCGTTGGCAACGTTTGAGGAATCGCTGAAACAGCTGGAAGGGATCGTCGCCCAACTGGAGCGGGGTGATCTGCCACTCGAAGACTCGATCAAAATGTTTGAAGAAGGCATGCGTCTCTCGGCGCAATGCAAGCAGGAACTGGATAGCGCAGAGAGCAAAGTGCAGATTCTGCTCAAGCAGCGCGACGGCACACTCAAGCCGGAGCCGTTTCCGTTGAAGCCGTAGGGAACTGCTGGTCCCTTGCATTACGCTACGCTTTGCCGAAAAACATTTCCAAGAGAGGTCCGCGGAACTGCAGATCCCTCCACTACGCTACGCTCCGGTCGGGATGACACTTCATCTTGAGATTCGGGATGCTGGTACCTAAACAGAAGTGTCATCCCGACCGGAGTGTCGCGCAGTGGAGGGACCTGCTGTCTGGGTTGCTGTCGCCGCCAGCCTTTGCTCCACAAAGGCGACGAGGTCGTCTCCAATCAGATCGGGCGGTGTCACCAGGAAGCGTGGCTTCCCGGCCAATAGGTTTAATGAAACCTGGCTCCATTGCGGCGTCAGCTGCTGACCGGAAGCACGCAGCAGCACGGCGTCGGCACGATCCAAATACAGCCGCGCGGAATCCTTGAAATCCGCCGTGGCGTAGTCCAGAACGGTCAGATATAGATCTGGACGCAAGAACTGCAGCAGGCTGTTCGACTCGAAAATCATGTTTTCAGCCGCGTCGATTTCCTGGCGAATGCGCGGCATGGCATCTGCCAGCCGGCCGATACGGGTGCGCACCCAGAGCGATCGCCTTGCCCCGGCGGCCAGGAATCGCGCACTGTCGGTCCCGGTGTTGGGATCCCGCTCGGCGCTGATGGCAATGGTGTGCTCGTCCGTCTGGCAGTCGCAGGGCTCACCGTTCGCACTGCAGAACCCGTGACCGAATTGGGTGATTTTGCAGGCTGTCCAGTTCCGCTCAGGCAGCCGCGAGATCAGACTGGCCACGACCGAAGTCTTGCCCACACTGCGCGAGTGTCCGCCTACCACGACAACGGCCATCTAGCCTTCCCTCTTCAGCCGGGCGAGCATTGCCAACTCCTTGAGGTATTGCCTGACAGGCTTGGCTGGTGTTCCCCAAAAGACAATTCCCGGTCCCATCAGCTTTTTCTTGGGTAGAATTCCGGCCTGGCCGCCAAGGATCACTCCCGGGCCGATCATCGCATGATCACCCATACCAACCTGGCCGCCCAGGATGGCACCGTCCCCGACCGCACTCGAACCCGAGATGCCTGTCTGCGCGGCGATAACGACGTTCCTCCCGATGCTGCAGTTGTGGCCGATATGAATCAGATTGTCCAGTTTCGTCCCACGGCCGATGCGGGTTTCTTCCAACGCTCCGCGGTCAATAGTGGTGTTGGCTCCAATCTCCACGTCGTCCTCAATTACCAGCGTTCCCTGCTGGGGAAATTGGATGTACTCCCCGCTGGTTTGATCACGGACATAGCCGAAACCGTCTGCTCCCAGCACCGCCCCGGCGTGAACCACTACCCGATCCCCAATTGTGACTCCTGGGTAAATGACCACTCGGGGGTAGATGTGGCAATAACTGCCGATCCGCACCCCGGCACCAATGACCGATCCACTTCCGAGGGTGGTTTCCGCGCCAATGGCGGCGCCCTCCTCGACCGAGGCATAGGCGCCGATCGACACGTTGCTGCCAATCTGCGCCCCGGAGGCAACGGCGGCAGACCGGTGGATGGACGTGGCGGCCCGTGGGGCGCGCAGGAACACGGCCGCACGGGCGAATGCCAAGCGGGGTTGCGGGGCGCGGAGAACCGGCTTGCTGGCCTCCTTGGCGGTCATGAGCGGCCCAACCAGGACCGCAGCGGCACGAGAGGCCAGCGCCGCCGCGAGCGAGGCTTCCTCTTCGGCGAACACCAGGCATCCAGCCCGCGCCCCCCAGATACTGGAGACCCCGGTGATGATCAGGTCAGAGGGACTGCCATCGACTTCCGCACCGAGCCGTTCCGCCAGTTGACTGAGAGTGATGGGCATAGGTCAAGTGTAGATTGCAGCCGCTCCCTGAGGGCGGGTCTTCCAGCGGCGGTGTACCCACAGCCACTGGTCGGGATACTGGCGAATGTAGTCCTCGATCACCTTGGTGAACAACGCGGTATGGGCAAGTGCGTCCGCTTCCACATCGTCACTCATGGGCAAATTGAGAGGGGCGCCGAAGCGCAGCACATACTGTTGCGTTGCTTCTTCCCAGAGCAGGAATCCAGGCAGCACCTGGGCCCCGGTCTTGATCGCGACGCGCGCCATTCCGGAACCAGTACACGCAGGATGGCCAAAGAAGTCGACGAAGGCGCCCTGGGGCGGGGTCATGTTGGTATCCATCAGGATGCCCACCGTTCCGCCCCGTCGCATGGAAGCCAGCAAGCCCCGCGCAAAGTCGTCCTTGTGCAGCACCTGGTTGCCGTGCAGGCAGCGAATGTGGTTGACCAGGCCGTCGACCAGGGGATTATCCAGGCGACGGATGACGATGCTCATGGGGTAGCCCATCAGTGAGTGATAGAAACTGGAAAGTTCCCACGCCCCCAGGTGGCCGGTCAGGACGAGCACCCCTTTGCCGCGGTCCCGAGCCGCAAGGTAGTGCTCCAGCCCCTCATAACGGATGAAGCTTTGCGTCATTCCCGGGGTATAACGCGGCATCTGGCAGAATTCGGCCAGCAGCCAGCCCAGGTTGCGGTAAAGCTTGCGCAGAATCTCCTGCCGCTCGGCGGCAGTCTTCTGAGGAAAGGCCAGGTGAAGATTGAGATGACCGGCGCGCCGCAGACGAGGAGTCAACAACAGGGCGACACGGCCTACCGAGGCTCCGATCACCCGGGCGACACCCCTGGGTGGCAACCCGAGGAGCTTCACCACGGTCCACACCACCATGAATTCCAGTCGTTTCCGCATCCTCTTCCACAGCTGTGCCCCGGTTTTGGGTTGACTTCAGCTTCTTCAGTCTAAATCTTTCATCAGGACGCAAAAGAACTGCCCGGCGAGATCGCCGGGCAGTTCGTTAGGGAGAAGAAGTCGAGCGAAGGGAGGAGGGAACCTACTTACTTACTTCGGAAAAATACTTTGCCACCGTCCGCACGAACGGCCGTGCGTCCGGCGGGGTGGCGACTTCACCCTTGAGGATCTGCGCGCTGGGATGCGCCACACCGTAAAACGTGCGGGTGGCGTCTAGATTTTCATCCACCACGGCTCCGGTAAGGTCGACGCCGGCAAAGAGACCCTTGGCGCGCGAATAGGTAAGCAGCTCAGCGTTAAGTTTCCAGTCGGTCGCAGCCTGGGAGTCGCGTCCTACCGGGCCCGCCGCAGCCGAGGCATCGCCGCCGATCTTGAACTTGTTTTTCAACAGGTCCTGGAACCCCTTGTCGTTGACCGCTACCAGCACCAGGTCGGTAGCCTGGCCGCCAATCTGAAAACCGAAGCTTCCGCCGGCGATCCTGATGAATGCAGGAGCGCTCCAGCCGTGCCCGGTGCGGCAGGTGACAACTCCCTGGCCGTATTCTGCGCCGACCAGGAAGGCGCCCTTCTTCACACTGGGAATCACGCCCACGCACGTGGCCTGGGACATGATCTGATTGGGAATCGCTTTGTCCGGGGTGGCCATGATGGCGTCCAGAACATCTTTGGCACTCTCGACGCGTGCATCGAGGGTCGCCTTATCTTCCGCCGCGAAAGCAGACAGGGTCGTGAGGGATATTCCAACAACACACAAAATGGCAAAAATCCGTTTCATTTTCTTTCAAGTCTCCGATGAGGACATCTATCCGCACGATATCGATTTCACTGTCGTTGGCATAGCTTTTCCGTGAAAAAGCCACTCAGAAGACACTTTTACACATCGATGTGGGTGCAGTGACTAGGATGCAGGAATCAGCAGAGGAGTTGGGCAAGCGGAAGAGCACGAAGTGAGGGCAGGGGGGGTCGAGAGTAGGGCAAAAAAATGGGGGCTGGTGATTGCAAGATTCGCCATCAGAAGCCCCGTCCCCAGATCTGCGTTGTTTCTAAAGTAACTTTCTGCCAAGAAGGGTAACCGGGCAATGTCACCAAGGTACCAAGCACTAAAGTACCCTTGATGAGACCAAACAAAGCAGAGTCAATTCCAGGCTTAATCGGGGTTGGGGGCGACGATCGAGTTAGTCACCGCATAGATAGAGAGGGCGATTCGGTTCTCCACGCCTACCTTGCGCATGAGTTTAGCCACGTGAGCCTTCACGGTTCGCTCTTCGATACCCAGCGTGCGGGCAATCTCGCGATTGGATCTGGCGGCGACCAGGAGCTTGAGTACCTCGGTCTCGCGGGCCGTGAAGTGAGCCAAGGCGGGTGCAGCGGCCCGGGTCGACCTGGTCGCGCGGTCCACGAAAATGGACAAGACCCGTCGTGGCGCCCAGATCGATCCCTGGCTCACGATCGCGATCGCCTGTTCGACCTGCAAGGGTGTCGCACTGGCTTCGAGATACGCCTTGGCCCCAGCGGTGATCGCCTGCAGGATGACTTCATCATCCGCATCCGGGCCCATGACGATCAGGCGGACGTCCGGCCGCAATCCATGGATGGTGCCAACCATTGGCAGCGGGAGATGGTCCCCATGGAGGCCAATCAGAGCCAGCTTGAATTCCTGGTCGGCGAGGAACTGCGCCAGTTCAAAAACCACAAATTCAATCTGCGGGTGATCCTGAAAGAGGGTCACAAACCCCTGCAAGCGGATGGGCTCTGGTTCGAGCAGAGCCACCCGCAGGCGGGGAGGTGATTTGATCGGCTCCGCCATCACAGCTTTGGAAGCACGATGCCTTGTTGCTTTTGGTATTTACCCTTTCGGTCCGCGTAGCTGATCTCGCAGGGCTCATCGGAACGGAAGAAAAGAATCTGGCACAGGCCCTCATTGGCATAGACCCGGGCCGGCAGGGGGGTGGTGTTCGAGATCTCGAGCGTCACGTAGCCTTCCCACTCCGGCTCAAAGGGGGTGACGTTGACGATGATGCCACAGCGGGCGTAGGTCGATTTACCTACACAGATGGTGAGCACATCGCGGGGAATTTTAAAATATTCGACCGATCTGGCAAGGGCGAAGGAATTTGGAGGAATGAGGACCGTGGGGGCAGTGACTGTGACGAAAGACCGCTCGTCAAAGTCCTTGGGGTCGATGACGGCGCTGTTTACGTTGGTGAAGATCTTGAACTCATCGGAAACGCGAAGGTCGTAGCCGTAGGAGGAGAGACCGTAAGAGATCACCCCTTCTCGCACCTGCTTTTCGCTAAAGGGAACAATCATTCCCTTGAGCGACTGCTCGCGGATCCATCGATCGGACTGGATAGACATGCAACTCCTTAGGAAAAAACCGGCCTGGCGCAGCCAGACGCAGTCATGCGGGGTTAATAATCCTACTTCTGGAAACTGAATCTTACGGGAGGCCGGGTTGGTTGACAATCTTGATCCTTGGCGAAGCTGCTGGACCATACAAGAAACACGCTATACGATGAGGACGTAGCTCCGGCCATTGCTGTTACCTATTCATCCCTTGGGGTAAAGGCATTGATTAAACAGGACATCATCCATCAAGTCATCGCGAAGACCGGACTACCGCGCAACAAAGCGGAAGCCGCCGTCGATACAGTCTTTGAAAGTCTGAAAAAAGCGCTCGCCTCGGGTGACCGGATTGAACTGCGGGGCTTTGGTGTATTCAATGTCCGCCCGCGTAAGACCGGGATTGGCCGCAACCCGCGGACCGGTGCGGAAGTCACCATCACGCCCGGCAAGGCGGTTCGCTTCAAGCCAGGCAAGGAACTTCACTTGCTGGATTCTTAAACCTTCCCTTGTCCGAAGTCGAAATGCCGAGCACAGCCGAACGTCCGCTCCTGCGGGGCCCTCAAGGCCACTCGGGGCTTTCACCGCGGCGGATTGCCTGGCTGCCACTGTGCCTGCTGGTGGTGAGCATTTTCACCACCGCGAGCACGGGTGCGCTGCTCATGCAGAATTTTCGTTTGGGCCAGCCACCGCTGGTAGACGAGGGCGACCTGGTCCCCTTGCACTGGATCTGGAACCATCCCTCGGCGCTGCCCAGCGGCTGGTCTTTCTCGCTGGCATTGCTGGGGATTTTGCTGGCCCACGAAGCCGGCCACTACTTCCTCTGCCGGCACCATGGAATCAGTGCGTCCTGGCCCTACGTCTTGCCTGCTCCCACATTGAGTGGGACTGCCGGGGCCGTGATCCGGATCCGTTCTCGTATTCCTTCCCGCCGGGCGTTGATCGAGGTGGGCATTGCCGGCCCGATTGCCGGATATCTGGTTGCAGTCCCCACTACGATTCTGGGTATCCTGCTGTCCCGTCCGACTGACCCCGGATCGCCACCTGCACTGGTTCAATTTCACCAACCGTTAACTATCGCGCTGCTGGACCGGGCGCTGGCGGCGTTGTTTCCCTGGGTACCTCCCCTGGGCAACCTGCTTCCCCACCCCATCCTGATAGCGAGCTGGGTTGGTCTGTTTGTCACATCCCTTAACCTCATTCCCGCGGGGCAACTGGATGGCGGTCATATCCTGTATGCGATTTCGCCGCGATGGCATCGGAGGATGACGTTTGCGGTGCCTGTGGTCCTGCTGGTCATGGGTGTAACCCTGTGGACCGGATGGGTGCTGTGGGGACTGATCCTGCTTCTGCCTGCCATGCGCCATCCGCATGTTCCCTATTTTCCGCTGATGCCTTATGAGCATCGCTGGCTCTGCTTGCTGGCACTGGCCATCCTGGTTCTTACGTTTTTGCCCGCGCCTTTTGTAGGCACCAGTGTCATGGACCTGTTCCGCTAGAAATCGCTCGACTCAGTCTAGTGAGGGACGTCTGTAGAACACGCGTGAGATTTCAACCGTCCCTTCGGGACTGGCCGGTTTGTTCCATCGTCAACCCAGGACTGCGTCCTGGGCTACTTTCAGGCGTCCCTTCGGGACTGAGTTCTCTGCCAGTCGATGTGGCGAAAGCGATCGTTGGGCTGCGCCCATCATTTTCGGCCCAGGTACGCTGGGGCGAACCTGGGGCACCCGTCGATTCCCTCTGACGCGGCTGTGACACTGACTCAGCAGGGATCTACATCAGGTTCACCGCGTCAACGTCGACGATCAAATTGCGCCGCGGAATGCCCAGCACCTCCGCCTGCGCGAGGCCTGCCCGCAGGGTCCGGGCCAGGGCCTGCCGCTGGTCCGCCTTGAGCAGAAGGTGAAAACGATAAATCCGCTTGATGCGCACAATGGGCGCGCTCGCCGGCCCCAGAACGCGCACGTGCTCGAGCGGCATCGCGGCGAAACACTTACCCAGAGTTGCCGCCCACCCGGCCGCTTCCTCCAGCCGCGGGCTCTGGATGATGATGTTGGCCAGCACCGCGTGCGGCGGATAGTGCATCCACTTGCGGTATTGCATTTCTTTTTTTACGAAACTTCTGAAGTCATGCGCGGCCGCGTACTGGATCGCATAGTGTTCCGGATAGTAGCTCTGGACCAGAACATTGCCGGGCAGGTCTCCGCGGCCGGCGCGTCCCGAGACCTGGGTGAGCAATTGGAAGACCCGTTCGGCAGCGCGAAAATCCGGCAGGCCCAGAGCGTGGTCCGCGCCCACCACCCCGACAAAGGTGACGCCGTGAATATCGTGGCCCTTGGCGATCATTTGCGTGCCCACCAGCAGGTTGATTTCTCCGCTGTGCAGCCGGGCAAGAAGGTGCTCCATGTCGAACCGGTTACGCACGGTATCACGGTCCATGCGGCCGATGCGGGCATGGGGAAACAGTTCCTGCAAACGTTCTTCGCCTTGCTGCGAACCCGCCCCTAGGTAAAACAAGTGCTCGCTTTCGCACTTGGGACACCGCTTAGGCACGGTCTTCACGTATCCGCAATAGTGACATTTGAGCCGCTGACCCGCGGGACTGCCTACGGTTTCTCCCGGCATGATGGGCTTGTGATGGGTGAGAGCGATGGCGCAGTTTTCGCATTGCATCTTCTCTCCGCAAGCCCGGCAGAGCACGGCAAAGGAATATCCGCGCCGGTTGAGCAGGATAATGGCCTGCTCTCCGCGATCGATGGCGGCCTTCGCGCGCTCCAGCAGGACACGGGAAAAGATGCTCTCCTGGCCGGTTTCCTGGTACTCGAGACGCATGTCCACCAGGTCAACGACCGGCAGTGGCCGTTGGTTGACGCGCTCCTTCATCTCGATCAAGGTGTATTTCCCGGTCTCCGCATTACGCCAGGACTCAAGCGACGGGGTGGCTGAACCAAGGACGACGGTGGCGCCGGCGATCTTGGCTCGCATGACGGCGACGTCGCGAGCGTGGTAACGAGGAATTTCCTCCTGCTTGTAAGACGAGTCATGCTCTTCATCAACGATGATGAGACCCAGGTTGATGGCCGGCGCAAAGATGGCGGAGCGGGTGCCGACCACGATTCGCGCTTCGCCGCGTCGGATGCGATACCACTGCTCGGCGCGTTCATCCGGGGTAAGCGCGGAGTGGAGCAGGGCCACACTGGTGCCGAAGGAGGAATACAACTGGGCCGCCATGGCTGGGGTGAGACCAATTTCCGGAACCAACAGGATAGCGGAGCGACCAGCGAGCCGTGCGCGCTCCATGGCAGCCAGATACACTGCCGTCTTGCCCGAACCGGTGACGCCGTGCAACAGGCTGGCGCCAAAGCCCTCTTCATCCAGCGTGGCCACAATATTCGCCAGTGCCGCTTGCTGAGCCTGGTTGAGCACGTGCGCAATGGGCGGCCCGGCTGCGCCGGTGAGATGGAACGCTGCCGGCCGCTCTTCGATGTTCACCAAGCCGCGCTTGACCAGGGTTTGCAATGTGGTCGCGGGCACTTGCAGACGGCGCAGGAGAGGAACCGGCAGGGAGCCGCCTGCCCCTGCGAGTTCGGCCAGAATCGCCAGCTGATTTTCGTTCAGTTTGGGTGGCCGCATATCGGCCACCAGTACCGCATAGCGCACCATGCGGCGAGCATCGCGAGGCGCGGCCTCGGTTTCGCGCAGCAGCCATTTCTTGCGCAGCATATTGGTCAACAATTCGGTCGTGGCTCCCGTCGCGTGGCGCAGGGTTGCACTCTTTGCCGGTTGGCCACCGGAAAGATAGTCCAAGACTGTGTATTCAATGTTCTGTTCGTCGGCGGTGCGGCGGGAGCGGCGCGAAGAACCCTGCTGGGCGCCGTCGAACAGAATGGCCTGCCCGGTTTCGCTGATGCGATAGCTGGTCGAGCGCCGCACCTCAGCCATAAGGGGAAGCATGCTGCGAAGGACTTCGCCCAGCGGCACCAGGTAGTATTGCGCGATCCACGCCGCCAATTCCATCAGCTCCGCGGTCAGGATCGGCTCCTGATCAAGCACTGCTTCGATCAGACGGGCCTCGACCGGCGGAGCTTCATCGTGCAGGCGGGTTACCACACCAATCAGCTTCTCGTTGCGGAAAGGCACGACCACCCGGCCGCCCACGGGCGGGTCGTTATTGTCCTTTAGCTTGTAGGTGAAGGCGCGGTCGAGAGGCACCGGCAAAACGACGTCACAGAAAATTGCCATCAGCGGGAGGGAACGGACAATCCCAGCTCGGCCATGGCCAGCTTCAAATCCTGCCATGCTTCTTTTTTCTGTCGCGGGTCCCGTAGCAGATAAGCGGGGTGATAGGTAACTACGAGCTTGGTGCCGCGGCATGCGTGCAATCGACCACGCAGGCCGCTCAGCGAGGATTTGACGCCGAGCAGGTAGGTGGCTGCGGTTGAACCCAGGGCCACGATGACCTCCGGTCGCACTACATCAATCTGCTGAAAGAGAAAGGGAGAACAGGTGTTGGCCTCCTCCGGTTCAGGCACCCGGTTCTGCGGCGGCCTGCACTTCACGATGTTGGCGATGTAGACCTGTTCCCGCTTCAGCCCGGTGGCGGCGATCATGTTGTTGAGCAGTTGGCCGGCGCGGCCGACAAATGGCAGGCCCTGGGCATCTTCGTCCGCTCCTGGTCCTTCGCCCACAAACATCAGGCGCGCGTTGGGGTCGCCATCGCCGAAGACGATCTTGTTCCGACCTGCACTCAACGCGCAACGTTTGCAGTCGCCGATTTCAAATTGGATCGCGCGCAACGCTTCGGCACGGCTTGGAGGTGCGACAAATGAACCGACGGGCGGCTGCGCAGGGACGGGATTACGTGGGGGAATGACTGGCTCCTGTGGGGTGGGCTCCATCACGACAACGGAGTCGCGACGATAGAAGTCGAAGATACCAAGATCGCGCAAGTACTGCATGTGCGCTGCGATGGCTTGTTGCAATTGGGGATCGAACGACATTTGCTGAACCCGGTTTTCCTATAGCTTACATGGGGAGAGATGGAACCGCGATCCCTCGGCTGCGAGTGTCCAGCGGGGACGGCCTGAAAATAGCCCAGCACGTAGTCCGTTAAGCGCTAATGTGTTTAGGACGTTTTTCTAAAACTCCCACAAAATCGTCATCCTGAGCGGAGCGCCCCACAGATTTATCGCGTGACACAGCGCTTGAAGCGCGGAGTCGAAGGACCCCGGCGATGCGTATCTTACCCACGCTGGTCGGAGTTTTTTCGACCACTAAAACCCGAGAACAGGATTTGCTGCGGTACGCGCTTGATGGTCACCGGCGCATCTTCTCGTCCGCTGTAGTCATTTCCATCCCGAGATCTGCGCGAGGTGCGGGCTTCGGTGGTTGGAAAGCTCGGAGCAGCGTGAGTAAGATACGCATCGCCGGGGTCCTTCGACTCCGCGCCCCAAGCACTGTGGCACGCGATAAAGCTGTCAGGCGCTCCGCTCAGGATGACGATTCTGTGGGAGTTTTGGAGGTCCCTGCTGTTTCTCTTGGTTCGAGGGCTACTCGCGCAGGTTGGAGTTGCTAGACACCAGGCCTGACTCCGTCACCAGCTGAGCCGGCCGGCGCAGAGCTATTACTTCATCGAGGATGCGACTGGCCAATTGGTGCTTGGTCATCTCCGGCAGTTCGATGGCGGTCTTGGTGGTCAGAAAGGTGGCTGCGTTGCGATCAGAATCGAATCCCAGGCCGGGTCGCGAGACGTCGTTCAACACAATCGCATCCGCTCCTTTTCGCAGGAGCTTGTCGCGGCCGTGCTCGATGAGATTTTCTGTTTCTGCAGCGAAGCCGATCACCAGCGTGCCCGGCCGTTTGGATATCACCACTTCGCGCAGTATGTCCTCGGTTGGCTCAAACTCCAGCGTGATGGGGCCAGTCCGCTTCATCTTCTGCTCAGCCAACACCTTCGGACGGTAATCGGCAACGGCAGCCGCCTTGATGACGATCGTGACCCGGTCGAGGCGGCTCAGAACAGCGTGGCGCATGTCTTCCGCGCTCACCACAGAAACCATCTCGCAGTTGGCGGGCGGACGGAGCGCCGAGGGCCCACTCACCAGGATCACGCGCGCGCCCCGGCGCTGCGCCTCCTCGGCTACGGCATAGCCCATTTTTCCACTCGAGCGATTGCCGATAAAGCGCACCGGATCGATCGCTTCGCGGGTTCCGGCGGCGGTCACCAGCACCGTCTCTCCAGCCAGATCGTTGCGGCCATGAAGCTGACCCAGCACCGCCTCGACGATCGCCTCCGGCTCAGCCAGCCGACCGCTCCCCGTCATGCCACACGCTAGTGGGCCTTTGTCAGGAGGCACAATCCTGACCCCGCGCCCCCCAAGTATCTCCATGTTGGCTCGCGTGGCCGGATGCTCCCACATATTGACGTTCATTGCCGGCGCAACAATCACTGGTGCGCGAGTGGCCAGAAATAATGTCGTCAGGAAGTCATCGGCCAGTCCATGAGCGAACTTGGCCAGCAAGTTCGCGGTTGCCGGCGCCACGACCAGGGCCTCCGTCGTCTGCGCCTCGCCAATATGTTCGATGGAAGAGTCGAGATCACCCTCATCGGGAGAGGAGGGCCATAACCCAGTGATCACTTTATGGCCGGTAAGGGAGGCAAAAGTCAGTGGGGTGATGAACCTCTGGGCCGCTTCCGTCATCACCACGTGCACATCCAGCGCCTGGCGCTGCAAGGCTCGGACTACTTCTGCTGCCTTATACGCAGCAATGCCTCCGGAGACACCGACCGTGACCTTCATGACGATGATTGTACGGGAATGATAACCGTTAAGACTCCCTGTCTTGTGGGGTGTCCGGGTCCAGAACAACCTCCTCGGACACTTCATACCTGGGTTGGGCCGCTGCCGTGACCTTGCCCGCGGCAATCTCTTCCTGAGCGACGCGGCAGGCCTTGTTGGAGCGGGAATCAATCAACGGCTGGGAGCCGTTCTGGAGTTGCCGGGCGCGGCGAGCCGCCATGACCACGTAGCGAAAATTGCTGTCGAGTCCGTGTTCAGTCGTCATCTTGCCTCCTGTCGAAAGTTTATCGCCGGACTTTCAGGCGCGGGTGGCGTGCATGTCGAGCAGGCCGAATGAGGCAAGCACCGGGTACAAGCGACCGGTGGCATTCGTCTGCCGGCATTTATCGGCGAGCTGCGTCATACGGGCAGTCTCAGGATCTTGCGGCGCTCCATGACGCCTGGCCCTTTCCGTTTTCACAATTGCAGTCAACGATTCCACGGCGTCTTCCAGGATATCGTTGACCAGGATGTAGTCATACTGGCTGTAATTTTCGATCTCGCCTCGGGCCTTGGCCAATCGTCCCGCAATCTGGGCCTCATCGAGTTTGCCTTCTTCGATACTTCGGTCGCGCAGACGCTGGGACAGAATGTGAGGGGTGGGAGGAAGAACAAAGATGCTGACAGCATCCGGCATTTTCTCCCGTACTTTGCCGGCTCCCTGGACGTCGATGTCGAGCAGCAGGTCGTGTCCTGCGGCCTCAGCATCGATCAGCGATTGGCAGGCAGTGCCGTAGTAGTTGTCGAAGACCGAAGCCCACTCCAGAAATTCTCCCTTTTCGATCATTTCCTGGAATTTGGCGACGGTGGTGTAGTGGTATTCGCGATCAGGCTGTTCCGTACCGCGTGGTGCGCGGGTGGTGTAGGAGACGGAGAAGTCCAGACCCGTCACCCGCGAACGCAAATGTTTCACCAACGTCGATTTGCCGGAACCTGAAGGAGCCGAGATGATGAACAAAATGCCTGCCAAAGTATTGTCCTGATGATACAGCGGTCTGCTACGGGTGCAGTCCCGCACAAGTGTTATTCAAGATTCTGCACCTGTTCGCGGGCTTTTTCGATCTCCGATTTCATTCCGAGGCCCAAATCAGTAATTCGCTGCCCATTTCCGCTTACCCCGCCGGTCTTTGACAACAGTGTATTGGCTTCGCGGTTCATCTCCTGCAGCAGAAAATCCAGCTTCTTGCCCATCTCGCCGCCGGCCTGAAGCAGCGAATGAAAATGCTGGATGTGGGTCCGCAGCCGGGTTACTTCTTCTTCCACGTCACTACGCTCGGCGAGCATGGCGGCTTCCTGCATCACCCGGTCCCGGTCGATCGCCCCGTTGCCGTTGAGCAGCGCCCCGATCCGCTGGCTAATTCGTTCAAAATAGGACTTCTGCACCTCATGCCGCATGTGCGCGACCTGGGCTACGGCAAGGTCCAGGCGGTCCATGGTGGCGCCCAAATCCGCAGCGAGCGCAGTGCCCTCCTGGACGCGCATACGATTCAAGGCATTGACCAGAGGGCCGATTTGACCGGCCACATCATCCTCCAGAGCCTGCATCTCCTGGTCGGAGAAACGAGTTTCTCCGCTCAGAACCCCGGGAAGGCGGAAGATGGCATTCAAATCCGGTTCCTGCTCGAGCGCGTTCTCGTCGGCCGCGGCGCGGAAGGCCGCAACATAACCCTGCAGCAGGTCACGGTCAAACTGGGCGCTGGGGCGAAGTCCCCGTTCGACGGTCAAAGTAACTTCCAGATGACCGCGGAGGACGCTTTCCTTAAGCAAACGGCGCAAGCGCATCTCCAGCGGCTCGGTACCGGCCGGCATCCGCATGTGCAAATCGAGAAACCGGTGGTTGACGCTCTTCAATGAAAGATTCCAGGCCAGAAGGTCGCTGACCCGGCCGCTGACCCGGGCAAAGCCGGTCATCGAATGTACCGGGGAGTGCACCGGATCGCTCAAAGCTCGACCTCGGCGCTTAACGCTGGTTCGAGTGCTTCCTTGGGAATCACGTTGCCGGGGAACTCCGCTGGATCCATAAACTGCAACTGGTAGAGGCGTTGGTAGGTGGCAGACACACGGAGCAACTCCTCGTGAGGACCGATGGCGGTGATGCGCCCATCTTCGATGACGGCGATGCGCGAGGCACGGCGGACCGTCGATAAACGATGAGCAATTACGAAGACGGTGCGCCCGGCAATTAAGTTGGACAACGCGATCTGTACCAGCGACTCGCTTTCCGAGTCGAGCGCGGAAGTTGCTTCGTCAAGAATAAGAATAGGCGCGTCCTTGAGCAACGCCCGGGCTATGGCAATGCGCTGCCGCTCTCCGCCCGAGAGGCGAAAGCCCTTTTCACCAATCACCGTATCGTACTTCTCAGGTAGCCGTTCGATGAAATCATGCGCCAGTGCCGCCTGCGCGGAGGCGATCACCCGGCTTATGGGGATGCCCGCCTCGCCATAAGCGATGTTATTGCGGACGGTGTCGTTGAAGAGAATCGTCTCCTGGGTTACGTTGCCGATCTGGGCACGCAGAGAGGCCAACGTTATATCCCGCAGGTCGTGTCCATCAATGCGGATGCTGCCGCCGGTGACGTCGAAGAAGCGGGGGATCAGGTTCACCAGGGTGGACTTGCCGGCGCCGCTGGGACCGACCAGCGCCACCACTTCACCCCGCGGGACAACCAGGTTGATGTCTCGCAACACCTGCCGTTCGCCTTCTTCGTTGCGATAGTCGAAGCAGACATTTTCGAATCGGATCTCCTGGCGGAATTCCTTGATGGCGCGTGCGCCCACCTTCTCCCGCACCTCGTCCTGCGTGTCCATAAAGCGAAAAATCTCCGAGGATGCGCCGAGCGCTTGTTGAAAGTTGTTGTAGAAGAGGGCGAATTTGCGCACCGGATCGTACAGCTTGAAAATCGCAATGATGAAAGTGAAGAAGGTTCCGGTCGTGAGGGCGTGGCTGCGGATGCTGTTGCGGCCAACCCAGAGCAGTAAGGCGATCGCCACCGCGCCGATCGTATCCATGAGCGGCGAGCTGATGGCCTGGGCGCGCACCGAGCGAAGGTTGGCATCAAAGAGACGACGGGCTGCCTGCTTGAAACGCAGCATTTCCCAAAGCTCCATATTGAAAGCTTTGACGATGCGGTTGCCGGTGATGGTCTCGTGCAGAATGTTCTGGATCTCAGCCAGTTTGTCCTGGCCCCGGCGCGTGGTTTGCCGCACCTGGCTGCCGATTCTGCGGGCTGAGAGCAAAACTACGGGAACAAACAACAGCAGCACCCAGGCCAGCTTGCCCCCCAGGGCGACCACCACGCAGGCGGTAAAGATCAGGGTGAAGAACTGCTGCAAAAACTCCGCCAACACCGAGGACATGGCAAACTGCACCCGCTCGATATCGTTGATCAGGGTCGAAACAATCGTCCCGGTCGCATGCTGTTGGAAGAAGGAAACCGAGCGGCGCAGGATCGCGTCGTACAGGTCATCGCGGAGGTCGGTGATCATGCCGAAACCGGCGTAGTTCACCAGATACGTTCCGCAATAGTCGAAGATCCCTTTCAGGAAAGTGGAAGCCACCAGCGCGAACGCGACAATGACCCAGGCGTTGTGAAAATGGGAGGGAACCACTTGTTGCAGGCTTATTCCGAAGCGAGGGCCAAGGAGGGGGATGGTGCGGTCGGGCGCATTGGGATCGAGCACGCGCTCGAAAATGGGACCGACCAGCAAGAGGCGGAAGGCGTCCAGAAGCCCGACGCCGGCCATCAGGATGACGGAAGTAAGCGACTGCAGCCAATAGGGCCGCACATACCTGAGCAGACGCAGCAGCTTCCTCAAGCGGAAACCCCAGAGGCGCGGCGCTGCACGGAACGCATCACACTATTGTAATCGCCAGTTGCAAAGCTGGTCTTCTCATTGGAACCAAAGGGAGTGTCCCACTTTCGTCTTAGGCCGGGGAAGGGCGGGCTTCGTGTGGGTTTGTGGTGGCGGCAGGGGTAAAGGGGCCTGGGTGAGGGTGAAGAAACAGCAGGTCCCTCCGCTCCGCTGCGCTCCGGTCGGGATGACACCTCTATTTGAAATTGAGATTTCGGTACCTAAACAGAAGTGTCATCCCGACCGGAGCGGAGGGACCTGCTGTTTCTTCACCGTTTCAATGCTCCTGGCGGCCGGGAATCAGTGGGGCATATCGCGATGGACGGCCTTGACCCTATAGCCCTCCTTGGCCAGCCGCTTTTTGACTTCCTCGGCGATCATGACGGAACGATGCTGGCCACCGGTACAGCCAAAGGCCACGGTGAGGTAGCTCTTTCCCTCCTCGATGTAGTGCGGCAACAGGAAGAGCAGGAGCTGCGTAATCCGGTCCAAAAACTCAGCCGTCTGAGGGAATTCACGGATGTATTTCGCCACCTTGGGATGGCGGCCGGTCAAGTGGCGAAATTCGGGCACAAAATGCGGATTGGGCAAGAAACGGACGTCGAATACCAAGTCGGCTTCCAGAGGCACCCCGTTCTTGTAGCCGAAACTGATGGAGGAGACCAACAGGTGCTTGTCCGTATCGCCACGCTCAAACTTCTGCAGGATGTAGGCGCGGAGCTCATGCACGTTGTAACTGGAGGTATCGACGCTGATGTCGGCCAGGTTGCGAATGGGATCAAGAAGCTTTCTTTCCGCATGGATGGCACGAACCACAGTCTCGGTGCGGCCCAGCGGGTGAGGACGCCTGGTTTCGGAAAATCGACGCAGCAAAGAAGGGTCGGAGGCGTCGAGGAAGACCACCGTGGTCGAAAGTACTTTTCTTACCTGGCGCAGGATAGCGGGGAAACGGTCAAGATGCTGGCCCTCGCGCACATCGACCACCAGCGCCGCACGATTGATCTCCGCCGACTGCCGGACCAGGTCGGCAAACGCAGGGATCAGCTCCAGCGGCATATTGTCGACCGCGTAAAACCCAAGATCCTCAAAGGCTTTGAGAGCAGAGGCCTTGCCGGATCCGGAAAGGCCGGTCAGGATCACCAGCTCAGACGCCACTGCGGGCACCACCGCAGCCTTTTCAGCGGGCTTACGAGACTTGGGTTTTGGCTCTTTCCTGCGCGGCATGGGGCCATCGTAGCATTCAAGACAAACTTAGACGCGCCAACAACCGGTCTCGAGTAACGCCTGCGCCTTTTCCTGCGGCACTGGCGGAGAGAATAAATGTCCCTGGCCCAGATCGCAGCCGAATTTGAGCAGTGCATCCAGCTGGTCCTTGCGCTCAATGCCCTCGGCCAGCATGCGCACGTCTAGCATCCGCCCAAGATCGAAGATGGTTTGCAGGATCGCCGCCTGCTTTCCGGGAATCGGCAGGTACGCGATCAGGCGGCGGTCGACCTTCACCAGGTCGATCGGTAAACGGAGGAAGTGGTTCATGGAGGCCAGGCCGGCGCCGAAATTATCCAGGGCGGCGCTTACTTTGAGATCAGCCAGGCCTTGAAAAACCGCCAGGGCACCCTCCGGATCCTGATTCACGGCATTCTCGGAAACTTCGAGCCGCAGCTGTCCCGGGGCAACCTTCCACCTGGCAAGCAATTCTGCGAGACGGGCAATCAGATTCGGATCGCGGAATTGCCGCGACGACAAGTTCACGTCGATGGTGGGTTTCGCGTCCGGCAGAGCGGCTGCCCAGCGACTCAGTTGCTGGCAAGCCTGCTCCAACACAAACAGGCCAATGGGAACGATGAGTCCTGTCTCTTCTGCCGTGGACAAAAACTCCTGTGGCGGGATGAACTCTCCGTCGGGCTGCCGCCAGCGCAGCAGCGCCTCAAACCCCTCGATCTCCCCGCTCGTCAGCCGGTAAATCGGCTGATACCAAACTTCGAACTCTTTGTTTTCGAGAGCCGTCTTGAGGTCCTGCTGCTTCTTCATCTGGGCCGCTACATGCACGTGCATGGAGCCGTCGAAGACCTCGTGCCGCGCGTGGCCATTGGACTTTGCCTGGTACATGGCAAAGTCTGCATCGCGCAAAATCTGCTCGGGACTGGTGTGATCGAGGGTACCGAAGGCAATCCCGATACTGGCGGAGATGAAGATTTCGTGACCGTTGAGCTCAATCGGCAGGCAGATATCGCGTTGTGCGCGCTCGGCGATTCGGATTACGTCGGAGATATTGGTGACATCCTCCAACAGGATGGCGAACTCGTCCCCGCCAAAACGAGCCACGGTATCTTCGGGGCGAAAGCAGGCCCGCAGGCGAGCAGCCATGCGCACTAACAAATCGTCACCCGAGGCATGCCCCAGGTTGTCGTTCACTGCCTTGAAGCGATCCAGGTCGAGAAACATGACTGCAAAATTGAGCTCTGAATGCCGCTGCTGCCGGGCCATGGTGAGCTGCACCCGATCAAGGAACAAGGTCCGATTGGCCAGACCCGTCAAAGGGTCATGCAGGGCATCATGCTGCTGGCGGGCGTCGGATTGCTTCTTCTCCCGAATGTCGCGGTAGCTTACGAAATTGCCTACCTCGATTCCTGACATGCTGATGGGAGCTACCAGAATCGAGACATCGATCAGCTGGCCTGACTTGTGCAGACGGACGGTCTCCATCGAAGCCCGGCCATGCAGTTGCATGGTGTGCTCGAGCATGTCGAACTCATGGCGCCGGGTTTCGGGAATGAGAATGTCGTAGGTATTCTGCCCCAGCGCTTCATCGGCGTTGTAGCCGAAGAGAGCCTCGAACTCGCGATTAATGTGCAGAATTTTCGAGCCGCGCGTGATCATGATGGCCTCAGGCGCAGCATTCAGTAGATGTTCCAGGAAGTTCGACGGCGAACCTTGCTCCGGATTGTTGACTGGAGCCTGGCGATCATTGTCCGCATCACGCCGTGATCGCAGCGCGACGATCAGCAACTCCGGCTCCGGTTCGACGCGGACCATGCGGAAGCTTCCGCGAACGGGCACGGAAGAATCCAATGGCGTGCGCATCTCGCAGTTGAAATCGGAGGAATAGGCGTGACCTCCAGAGCCGAAGACATTGGCCGAGCCACGCGAAGCCAACCCGCTTTGCGCGTAGACGAATCCGGGGAACTGTCCGCTAAAAAGATTGTCGACAGGCAGGGATGCACCTTCCTCGAGGTGCAAAATTTCGCGCGCCGCACGATTGGCGTAAATCACATTCCTGCCCCGCTGCACAAAGACGTAGCACGGCAAGGCTTCGAGGAGAGACCGTTGTTGGCCCGTCAGAACGGAAACATCAGCTTCTAAATTCATATTGGATCGACGCAGCGGACAGAGTCCCCCACAGGGTTGAGTATCAAGGTCGCTTTCCAGACAGGAATATCCCCTGAAAGAAGTACCGGCAAACTCCGAGGTCGCAGTTACTTACGGTTCTTGACGGGCGAACGCGAAATCCTTACTAACCGAGGCGACTGCAGGGCAGCCGCCATGAGTGAGGCGGGCGCGCAGCGGCAATTAAACACTGCATTTGCTACGAATGGAGCTTGGCAGACAGTTTAGGGGGCTTCGATCAATTCCATTTTGCCATCACGCTTGCGGTGCAAAACTTTCACATTACCTTCGTTATCCCGGAAGACAAAGACATCCCGGTCGCGAAACTCCGCTTCCTTGACCGCCTCTTCGAGCGTCATGGGCCGCAGCGCCACCGAGTCAAGAGAACGAACGACATGGGGCTCCGCGATCGGCACGCGCGCCGGGAACGAGTGTACGGTGACAGGAATCGCCGGCTGGGCATGGCTCTTCCCGTTGGATCCTCCGTTGGTGGATGCGCTTTCCGCAGCAACACCGCCCCGGCCGCTGCGCGCGATACCGGTTTCCTCCAGCTGTTTCTCCTGCTTTGGTTGTCGCTTGCGGGTGCGCTGCCTGTCTTTGTAGCGGGTTGCCTGGGTTTCTGCCTTCACCAACGAGTCGCGTAAGGCGGTTTCCATGCTGGAACTGGATTCACACAGCGCAACCAGGGTGCAAGCACGGGTCTTGATCGTAACCTCGGCGATCTGCCGATATTTTTCCGCGGTTAGAACCACGTGGGCGCTGGTGATCCTGCCCAGGATCTTTGCGATGCGTTCAATTCCCTCTTCCGCTAGCGTACGCAGTGGCTTGGTGATCGCCACCTGCCTGCCCGTGCATTCAACCGGCATGTTGAAGCTCCTGAGATGCCCGATTCTATAGTATTTTTGCTGTCACTGTGAGTGGGATGCTGGAGTTAACTCAATCGCGCACCCGGCGCTGATGAGTGCTGGGAATACGCAGGTCTTCGCGATATTTGGCCACCGTGCGGCGGGTAACGTCAATGCCCTGAGCTTCCAGCATGCTGGCGATCAAATCATCGGTCAACGGCTTTCTGGGATCCTCTTCGTCAATCAATTTCTTAACTTTGCGTTTAAGCAGCATGAGCGGCGTGCTGCCTCCCTCCGGCCCATGGACGCCTTCGGAGAAGAAGAAGCGGAGTTCAAAAACGCCCTGCGACGTGTGCACATACTTGCTTGAAACGGCTCGGCTCACGGTGGAAGGGTGGACCCCTATCTCTTCTGCAACTTCCTTGATCATCATCGGCTTCAGAGCGTCCACACCGCGCTCCAGGAAGTCTCCCTGGCGGCGCACAATCGCTTCGCAGGTTCTTAAGATAGTGTTTTTGCGCTGCTCGATGTTGCGCATCAGCTGCAGCGCAGAGCGGTAGCGCTCTTTGACGTATTCCTTTACGTCTCTTTCGGTACCTTCCTGCGACAGTAGTTTGCGATAGCCGTGGTTGAGGCGGAGGGTGGGCAGATCTTCCTCGTTCATGACTACGACAAATTCGCCGCCACGCTTGACGAACGCCACATCGGGCTCAATCAGGCGGGCATCGGAGCGATTAAACCGCTGCCCAGGGCGAGGATCGAGACTGCGAATGAAGTCGATGGCGTGCTGGATCGCATCCGGCGGCGCGCTCAAGGCCTTGGCCATCTCGCGCATATCCCGCTTCTGCAACAGCAACAAATGCTGATCGACAATGCGGGTTGCCAGGGAAAACACCTGTAACCTGTCCTCGTGCAGACCCAACGCGTGCGCGGCCTCACTTTCTCCCCCATTGGCGTCGGCCGGGGAAGGCGTCGAGCCCGCCCGGTGGCGTGTTGCCTGGAGCTGAAATTCGCGCCGCTGCGCCTCGATCTGCACCAGCAGGCATTCACGCAAGCTTCGGGTGGCGACACCTACAGGATCCAGGTTCTGCACCAGGTGCACTGCCTCAGCCAAAAGCGCGGCGGCGACACCAGGCGCGGCGGCGGAAGCAGGATCATACTCACGCACAAAGCCCGCCAACAGTTCCTCATCTCCGGCCATGAGGTAGCCGTCCTCGTCCAGGTTACCCACCACATATTCGGCGGCGTCGCGCAGGTCGCTGCTCAGGTTCAGCGAGCCCAGTTGCCAAAACAGGTGGTCGGTGAGGGTGCTGGGCTGGGAAAGGAAATTCTCGAAGGATGGTTTGTCGGTCTGTTCGAAGCCGTTGGGCGTGCGGAAGCCGGGATCGAGATAATCCTGAAAGTAGGACCCAAAATCGATCTCATCAAACGGATCCTTCTTATCGCGCTCTGCCTGGGCCGCAACCTCTTCGACACTGCGATCGCGCTCCGCCTCTCTCAGTGCAACGTCATCGATGAGGGGAACACTCTCCTCCAACTCCTCGAGCACCGGATTCTCAACAATCTCGGTGTTGATCAACTCCTTTAGCTCCAGCTTGTTGAGGGCCAGCACGCTGACCATCTGCATCAGGCCGGGCGTCAGGATCTGGCGCTGCGCGACCTTCAAGCTTAGCTTGGGTTGTAGAAGAGCCATAGCCTTCACCGCATCAACAACTAGCGGCCTTAGTTTACCTTTTCTGAGCTCGCAACGCGGAACGCTTTTCGCCAGCCAGTGTGCGAGAAATGGCAAGAGCCGTTACGTTGGTGCGAACCTGGTGCATTTCAGTTGACAGAAGACGCAACCACTGGGTGGCCCATTTCTGCAAACAAGCACGAACAATGGGGCACTCGGCGTTTCGCTGCGCTTTACTTCTTACACAATAGCCCTAGTTGAGGGAGAACCCCTCACCCAGGTAAACCCGGCGCACCTCAGGATCCTTGCCCAGTTGCTCCGGCGTTCCTGTGCGGAAGATACGCCCTTCATTGATGATGTAGGCGCGATCCGTCACGGAAAGTGTCTCGCGCACATTGTGATCGGTGATCAAAACCCCGATTCCGCTGGCTTTCAGGTCGAAGATGATCTCCTGCAGGTCGAGTACGGCGATCGGATCGATTCCCGAAAACGGCTCGTCGAGCAGGATGAACGAGGGCTGAATGCAGAGACAACGTGCGATCTCCACCCGGCGCCGCTCGCCGCCGGAAAGAGCATAGCCGCGGGTCTTGCGTATATGGCCAAGATTCAGTTGATCCAGCAGCTTCTCCGTTCGCGCACGCCTGACCTCAAGCGAAATCGATTGCACTTCGAGCACGGCGAGAATGTTCTCTTCCACCGTCAGCTTGCGGAAAACAGATGGCTCCTGGGGCAGATAGCTAATGCCATACTGCCGCGCCCGCAGATACATGGGCACCCGCGTGATATCAATATCGTCTACAAAAACCTGTCCAGTATCGGGAGCGATAAGACCGACAATCATGTAAAAGCTGGTGGTCTTGCCGGCACCATTGGGGCCGAGCAACCCGACCACTTCGCCCTGACAGACCTCAAGGTTTACGCCCCGAACTACCTGACGACCCTTATAAGACTTGCCGATTTCGTCTGTACTAAGTTTTTGCATTCATTTCGCGACACGGGTCTGGGTCACTGCCTTGGAAGCACCGCCACTTACCTCGACGCTACCATCGCGATCATTGAAAATCAACGCATCGCCCGTTACTGTTCCGCGCACCTGATCAGTTAGACGCGGCGGCGCGGCGGCGGTTCCGGTGAGAAGAAATTTGCCGTCCGCAGTGTTGTAGTTGAGTTCGTCACCCGTCCCTTTGCGCCCTGGCTGTTCCAGTTGCACGCCGCCCCGGGCCACGATTTTCGAGACCTGACTGCCTTGCGAAACCTGCGCGGCAGGAGAATTCTTGGCGCTCGCCGGCGTGGGACTGAAATAGACATCCATAAAATTCGAACGGACAAGCGCCGTGGGAGTCTGGGCAACGACCGCGCCGCTGAAAACCGCTTTGTGGTCGTTCTCGGCGTAGAAGAGAGTGCGGCTTTGCAGACGGACCACAGATGGGGCTGCGGCGGGCTTCGAGGGACTCGGGGAACTGGTAAAGACGGCGTTCACCGCTGCAGCGTCGCCGCCCGGACCATGCGCGGAAAGCGTCGCGTGAGCCCGGGAAAGTTCCAGCACGGGCGCGGAAACGGAATCGCTTCCCTGCCACAGGCGAGCCGGCGCCGCTGAGATTCCGTAAAAGGTGGTGACATCGCTTGCGTGGTCAAGATGTGCATGATCGGCGACCACATGCACGGGGGCGGTTCCCGCAAAGGCCATGTTTGGCCGCCCATTCGCCTGGCGATAGGTTGCCTTAACACTCCCGGTCGCGTTGGCGTTCCCGGTGGTGCGCTCCAGTTGCAGGGACGTCGCGCTTACATCTCCAGTGCTCTCCTGAATGCGCGGGTTCCCGGACAGCTGCATGATCTGGGTAGCGGCGTCATAGTCTGCTCGTTGCGCGGTAGCAGTGATCGGAGCCGGAGTCTGACCGCCGGGAGCTGCGGCGCCTTGCTGGACCAAGGTTACGTTGCCCAGCTGAACGGCAGACTGCAGTTGCGCTGCCGGCGTTGGCGTGGGGACGTCCGCCTTTCCTTTCGCGGCCTGTTTCCCAGCCTTGGAAGGAGGAGGCGGTGCGAAGGTAAGCAGCAGGTTGTCGCCCTTGCTGCTCTGGGTCACCCCGTTGGAGCTGACGGTGACCAGACTGGTGTGGCCGGTTCCGCGCAGGCTGGAGAAAACCTCGCCATCCACCAAGGTGGCAAACAGTTGATCGCCTTGAACGGTGGTGTCCTCGGGCGGGGTTTTCGCATAGATGGTGTGCACGTTCAGCCGCGCACCCCCGGCGGCAAGAATGTGGTTGGCCTCCGGGCTGCGGCCTGGCCCGGACACAAAGTCGATGTCGATTTGCGAGGCCTGCACCTGGCGGGTGCTGGATTCCGGTGCGTTTTGCCTGGCCTTGCCGGCCGTCTTTCCGGTATCGACCTGGGGCAACTTCTCCTCGTCGACCACGGAGACCGCAGTGCGCAACTGAGCGTGGCGGAGGGTCGCCTGAGGGCCCAACAACAAAGTACCGGAGGAAGCCGATCCATGAAGCAGGCGGGCCGCATTGTTGGCCACGAAAAGCACACCGCCGTCTACGATCGCTTGCTGCGGCTCGCTTTTCGGCCCCAGGTCAACATGCGCGATCCGGGTATTGATCTGTTGGCCATCGCTGCCGGTAAGCACCACATGCCCTTCCGCCTGTACCTGGTAGGCCGATCCGTCGGCACGGAAGGAGACGGTCGCCTGATCGGAGGAGCTGTGACTGTCGGCATAGTCGGTCACGTCCTGAAGCAGATAGAGCAGCCGGCTGTTGCGATCGAATTGCGCATGATGGGCGCGGACGGTGAGCGGATCTCCTCCTACGCTGGAATTGAAAGCAACGTCGGCGGTCAGGATCACGATCCCGGTTTGCGAGTCAAAGCTGGCACCGGTCGCGCTGCCGGCGGCTTCGGCCAGCCGGAACTCGATCTTTTCAGGAGTGCTGGCGAGCCCGGTCTGCTTGTTGAACACCAAGCCCGAGGTCTTCACGTGGACCGTGCTTTTGCTTTCGCCATCGTCTGCGGAGGTCTTCCCGTCTTGCGGGTTAGGACTCGCCGCTCCCTGAAGGTCGATCTGGACTTCACCCATGGCGCGGGCGATGCCATGGACCGGATCCCAGTCGAAGGCGCTGCCGTAGATGCGGTTGGTGGGCGCTCCCTGGGCGCCGTACAGGGTGATGCTCACGTCGTGCAGCTCGGCGTGGCCGTCACTCTTAAACTGCACAGCCTTGGAGGCGTGCAGGGTGTAAATGGTATGGCCGCCTCGTGACTCCGAATGCGTAAACCCTTCGGTGGATTGCTGGATAGAGTTCCCCAATCCTGTCGGCACGTCATGGCCCAGACGGCGGCCCTGCCATCGCCCATAGACGAAAAAAGCCGTGATGGCGGCGAGCAGGCCCCCGGCGAGGACGAGGATCCAGGTGCGCAAGCGGGCTGGAGTCACTTTGACTTCCTGCCCCAAAGCACTGGATTAGGCCGCACGCCCATAGTCCTCATCTTCTCATCCCCGGTTTCTCGGCCGCTGAGTGGCTGAACGCTTTAAGATGTGGACATGGCTGACCGGTTGTATCTGAGTCTTTGGTTCCCCAATTTTCGCCTTGCTGCGCTCGCGCCGGCGATTGTTTCGGTGCTGAAGCAGTTTGGCGAAGCGGGCCGGCCGCCGCGGGTGCATGCGGCAGCGGCTTACCCTATCTCCTGGAGCGAGACTCCGTTTTATCAGAGGATCTACGAGGAGGAGGAAGTCCAGGAGTCCGCCGCGGAGCAAGCAGTGATAGAGGCTACCCAGGTCCTGCATGACGACTTTGCGTATGAATTTGAGCTTCCATGGGACTTGTGGATAGCGGAAACCGTGGGCGGACTGGATCCAACCTGGAGACAGGAACCGGTGACGGTGCGCGTGGTTGGTTTTGGGCCACAGTTTGATGAGGGCGCCTACGAGCAGAATGGGCAAGTCCGGGTGGATTTTGGGCTGGACACGCCTTTCTTGCTGGAAGAGGTCGAACTGGATAAGGTGGGCGCCGAGCACATCAAGCGCAATGTGCAGAAGCTGGTGGAAGTCACCAACGCGATCCAGGAAAACTGCGGGATTAGCAGCCGGCTGTTGTGGTCCGATTCAGGCGAGAATTTGGCTCAGAAGCTGATTGCCCGGCTGCAGCGCGTTAACTAAGGGCGCGGACGCTACGGCTCCGTCGAAAACATTTCCATGGGAGGTCGCGGAACTGCAGATCCCTCCACTTCGCTACGCTTCGGTCGGGATGACAAAGGGGAGGGTGGCGCTTCCATTCAGATTCGATCCCGCGGATCTGAACAGCAGGTCCTCCACTTCGCTACCCTTCGGTCGGGATGACACTTCTGTTAGGGACTGCAAAAAGCAAAACCCCACAATCGAGCCATATGAGGCCTCTGCTTCCTGTCAGCCTAGTTCTGTGCGTGCAGGATGTAGCCGTGACGAACATCCGCTCCACTTAGCCAGAAGATGACGTCTTCGGCCATGTTGGTGGCGTGATCGGCAATGCGCTCCAGGCTGCGTGATATGAAGAGCAGATTGACGGCGGAACGAGCGGCACTCGAATCCTGGGCAATGCAATCGAGCAACACGGCCTTGGCCCTGCGGTTCATCTCGTCTACAGCATCATCCATGGCGAGCACGCTGTTGGCCAGTTCGGCATCTCGATCGGTGAGCGCCTGCAGCGCCTTGCGAACCATGGTCATTGACAATTCCGCCATGCGGGGAATGTCGATGGGAAAATCGCAAGGCTGACTCCCGGCAAGCTCTTCAGCCAGCAAAGCGATCGTCATCGACTGGTCACCGACCCGCTCCAGGTCGGAGTTAATCTTGATTGCGGCGAGAACAAAGCGCAGATCCACCGCCATCGGCTGCTCCATGGCCAGAATATCGAGCGCCATCTGGTCGATCTCCCGCTCCGAACGGTTGATAATTGCCTCGTTCAATCGGACACTGGCGCAGGCGGAAAGCTGTCCGCGGCAGTGTGCGTCGAGAGCAAGGCTGAGTGTCTGTTCCGCCACACCGGCCATCTGCAGAAGGCGTTCACGAAGGCTTTCAAGTTTCTGATGAAACGAGATGCGGGTCATTGGTCAAGCCTCCTGAATGAATTCTCCTTTTTGCCGTATGCCGGGTGTTCCAGGAGGGTCCGCACCGTGCGAAAAGCTACGATCCGTTGCAGTAATATAGCGCTTTTAACATTCTATTCACATATCTGTTTTGGTAACAGTGATCCCGCGCAAGTTGTAAGAGCACCAGATTGGTCCTATCGACGGTGGACTATCCGGGAACGATCTCGGAGAAGTCTGCGATGCGGGAAAAATCGTTGAACACGGAGGCGATCAAGGCTAACCGGTTTTGGCGTAAATTGGCCTCGGGCGCCATGACCATAACCTGATCAAAAAAGCTGTCGATGGCGGGTCGAAGAGTAGCGATTCTTTCCAGGGCCTGCAAGTACTCCTGGCGGGAGCGAAGGGCCTCCACCTGCGGTGCAACCCGGAGGGTCTCGGCGTACAAGTGTTGCTCCGCTTCCTCAGTTAGATTCTGGCTGGCGATGGTGTCTCCGTAGCGGTCCTGTTTCTCGTCCGCCTGGCGGAGGATATTCTTGATCCGCTTGAACGCAGTGGAGATGGCGACCAGATCGTCCGATCCGCGAACTCGGGTGAGAGCCTGGGCTCGGGCCACTGCATCCGTTACCGTGGTGAGCCCGGTTGAGAGGACGGCGTTGACCACGTCATAAGCGAAGCCTAGGACTTCTCGCAGGTAGAAGTCGATTCGTTCCTTGAGGAACATTGCCAGGGCGCCGGAGGCTTCCGCAGCACGGGCTCGCGGCAAACATTCCGTGGCCATGGACTCGAGTTCCGCGACGGAAAGGGGCAGCCCCGACTCGGCAAGGATTTTTACGACTCCGTTCGCAGCCCGGCGCAACGCGAACGGGTCTTTGGATCCGCTCGGCGCGAGGCCAATGGCGAACATTTCCGCGATGGTTGCCATGCGGTCGGCCAAGCCCAGGACTTGGCCTTCTACCGTGGCTGGAACAGGATCTTCCACGGCGGCCGGCATGTATTGCGAATAAATGGCCTGCGCTACGGTTTCGCCCAGTCCTTGCGCGCGGGCGTAAAGCCCTCCGACGATGCCCTGCAGTTCCGTAAACTCCTTCACCAACTCCGTGGTTAGATCGGTTTTAGCGAGCAGCACAGCCTTTTCCAGCGCCGTATGGTCAAGCTGGACTCCGCGGGAGCCGACCGCGGCAGCCACAGCCTTTGCCATGAGCAGGTTGCTTTCAGTCTTGCTGAAGTAGCTGCCAAGATCCCGTTGGAACGTGACCGTCTTAAGTTTCTCGACCCGTTGCTCCAGAGGAGTCTTCTGGTCGTAGTTCCAGAAGAAACGGGCGTCGTTAAAGCGGGCGCGCAAAACCCGCTCGTTGCCGTGGCGGATGATGGCCATCCCCTGGGTGCCGACTTCGGTATTCAACACCGCCAGGAAATGGGGAGCCAGCGCATGCTGCTGATCTTCGAGCGCGAAGTATTTCTGATGGTCACGCATCACGGTGACCAGAACTTCTTCGGGCAGGGCCAGGTACTCGGGCTCAAAGTTGCCGAGGACAACTCCCGGCCACTCTGTGAGGTGCGTGACCTGTTCGACCAGCGCCTCGTCTTCACGCCAGCGAGCCCCGGGGAGCGTGCGCGCGGCGGCATCGAGGGCTTTGCGGATGCGATGGCGGCGGGCAGCGGCATCGGCTACAACAAAGGCCGCCTCGAGCGCCGGGAGATAGTCTGCGGGGCGGCCAATGGGGACTGGCTGCTCACCACAGAGCACGCGATGTCCATAGCTGACACTGCCGGCGGGGATGCCGGCAAACTCCAGCGGAACGACGGCTTCGTCCAGCAAACAAAGGAGCCAGCGGAGCGGGCGGACAAACCGCTCCGGCTTGTTGGCTCGCCAGTACATGGTCTTGGGCCAGGAAAGTGCGCCGATTTCCTGACCCAGCGACTCGCTGAGAACCCTGACCGCGCTCTGCCCCGGCCGCTGAACAGTGGCGGCGGCGTATTCGCCCTTTGGTGTGGTGATCTTCTCGAGCGCGGATACCGAGACACCGGCTTTCCTGGCAAAGGCCTGAGCTGCCTGGCCTGGCTGCCCATCGGGAAAGGCCGCTTTCCAGGAAGGGCCGGTGAGCTGTTCCTGCATATCGAGCTGTTGCCCGAGCACGCCTTCGACGCGCACTGCCAAGCGCCGTGGGGTGGAGTAGCCGGCAATGGCTGATGGAGAGCCCAGCAAGCGCTGCCTGGTAAGGAGAGCCTCGATCCGGCGTGCCAGCTCGGCTTCCGCAGCAGCGATCATGCGCGCCGGGATCTCTTCCAGGCCTATTTCGAGTAACAGCTCAGGCATGCGACTCCCCAGCGATCATCCGCGAGTAGGCCTTGGCTATGCCAACGGCGAGGGCCCGGATGCGGGCGATGATGCCCACACGCTCGGTCACAGAAATTGCTCCACGGGCATCCAGCAGATTGAAAAGATGGGAGCACTTGAGACAGAGGTCGTAGGCAGCCAGAACCGGAAAACGGCGCCGCTCGTCCAGGCCGAGATCCTCCGGCTGTTGAGCGGCGCGACTCAGCAGTTGTTGGCACTCCGCCTCGTAGAGGCGCAAATGTTCCCATAGCTTCTCGACATCCGCGTGCTCGAAGTTATAGACGGAGAACTGCACCTCTTCCAAATGGCGAACCTCTCCGTAGGTGATGGCCTGTGGATTGCGCGCCCAGACCACCTCGTAGACGGAGTCCACGTCCTGCAGAAAGGCAGCGATGCGCTCCAGGCCGTAGGTAATTTCCGCGGAGATTGGGTCGAGGTCAAGGCCACCACACTGCTGGAAGTAGGTGAACTGTGTGATCTCCTGGCCATCCAGCATGATCTGCCAACCGATACCCCAGGCCCCCAGCGTGGGCGCCTCCCAGTTGTCTTCTTCGAACTTGAGGTCGTGCTGGTGCAAATCAATGCCGATCGCGGTGAGGGATTCGAGATAGATCTCCTGCACGTTCACCGGCGGGGGCTTCAGGACCACCTGAAATTGTGTGTGTTTGAAAAGCCGGTTGGGGTTCTCGCCGTAGCGGCCGTCGGCGGGGCGGCGAGATGGTTGGGCATAAGCCACGGAGAAAGGCTTAGGGTCAAGAACTCGCAGAAAGGTTTCCGGCGACATCGTGCCGGCACCCACCTCCACGTCGTACGGCTGTTGCAGCACGCACCCGCGGTCGGCCCAAAAGGTTTGCAGACGAAAGAGGAGTTCCTGGAAGGTTAGAGGGCTAGTTACTTGCAGTGCCACGGTTGGATTCTAAACCAAACGCTCGGCTACACTGGTTTGCCAGTCGAATCAAGGAGGAGTCTGCCATGCAAAGCCGTATCGTCGGCACCACCCTGCCGGTTCTGGAGTTCACCCTGGAGCCGAACGAGTCTGTAATCTCGGAAGCCGGTGAACTTTCCTGGATGAGCAGCTCCATTCAGATGCAGACCCACACCCAGTTTGGTGGGGGCGGCGGATTCTTCGGGGCGTTGAAAAGAGTGGCCGGCGGCGGGAGTCTCTTCATGACCGAATATCGTGCCATGGGCGCCCGCGGCGAGATCGCCTTTGCGACCCGGGTTCCCGGGCACATCCAGCCGGTTCAGGTTGGTCCGGGAATGGAGTATTTGATCCACCGTCACGGCTTTCTTTGCGCGACGTCGCAAGTGTCGCTGGGGGTTGGTTTCCAGCAATCACTGGGAGCGGGGGTGTTCGGCGGAGACGGGTTCCTGCTGCAGAAGGTGACCGGGCAAGGAGCTTGCTGGATCGAGTTGTCAGGAGAGTTGGTGGTCAAGGATTTGGTGGCGGGAGAAACACTGCGCGTCCACCCGGGTCACGTGGGAGCATTTCAGTCCAGTGTTTCGTTTCAGATCACCAGGATAGCGGGAATCAAGAACATGATTTTCGGCGGAGACGGTATTTTTCTCGCCGCGCTGACGGGCCCGGGACGGGTATGGCTGCAGACTTTGCCTATCTCCAAGTTGGCTCATCAGCTGATGCAGTACATGCCTTCGGCCACCAGAGAGCGAACGGAGGGTGGGGTTGTCGGCGGTATTGTGGGGTCGCTGCTCAACAACGGGTGAGTCGGCGTAGGTGTACGTGAGAATCCGAAAGAGGAACAGCAGGTCCCTCTTGGCTAGGAGCCGGCCAGCCGTGAGAGGGCAGCGACGGTGGTGAGTTTCCGCTCCAGGTGTCGCTCCAGACTTTGGATGGCGAAACGGCGGAGGTCGGCGCCGCGGCTGCGAGGCCAGGATTCGGCAGCAAAGGCAGAGGCGGGCGAACGGAAGATGCGAACTGCGAGGATTTGCGAATCCGGGGTCAGCGTGGCGCCATGCGAACCGTTCTCTCCCACTCGCCGGTGTTCAACACAGACCAGACCATCGGAAAAAAAGTGAAAATACGCCGGCTGCCCCGCCAGCGAAGCGCCACAGAACAGACAGCGGCTCAAATCCGGAAGCCAGCCCATGAGACGTGTAGTCCATAGGGCGAAGTAGGTGATCGGCATCCAGATGTGGTCAACGCGGGTCTGCTCCAGGACTGAGAGCAAGAGGCGGAATACGACGTCGTGAGGATCATGATCGGGCAGCGTCTGCTCCAACACCTCGGCGAAAAAGGCGAGGGCAGCGGCCCGCGCGTAGTCAACCGGCTCAGCCAAGGGCGAGTGGAGAATGTCAAAAGAGTCGAGACGCACCAGCTCCTGGCTGGGCTTCTCCGCATAGTGTGCGCGCACGTGGGTCATCGGTTCGAGCGCGCCCCCGAAACGACGGCGCGACCTGGCCGCTGACTTGGCTACACCCTTGATCTTTCCGTAGTCGCGAGTGAACAGCGAAACGATCTGGTCGGCTTCATGAATGGGCCAGGTTCGCAGGACGACGGCTTCCACCTGATGAACAATCATGGCTGGCCGAGCGCAACCGCGCCCCGCGGCCTAGCGGCCGAAGTGGGCGGAGTTTTTGTCAGCAAAGGCCGACCACTTTTCCGGCAGGTCGTCTCCAGCAAAAATGGCCGACACTGGGCAGACCGGGACACAAGCGCCGCAGTCGATGCACTCCACCGGATCGATGAAAAGTTGATCGGTCTCTCCATACTTCGCTTCATCCTTCTTGGGATGAATGCAATCTACCGGGCAGGCATCAACGCAGGCGGTGTCCTTGGTTCCAATGCAGGGTTCTGCGATCACGTATGTCATAAGTAGCGATCTCCCGAAGACGAATAAGTGAATCCAAATTGTACAGCAGGATTGAGAAGCGCATAGCGCACTGCGCTCAACGCGCTAATCTTCGTGCGGCGAACTCGGCGGGTGTAGGCACCGGCTCTATCCCACGGCCGGCGAACATGTCTTCAAAAAAGCCCAGGATCTCGTCGGTGAGCAAGCCGTTGGTGGCCAGAACCTCCTGGCTATCGAGACGAAAGGGCGTGCGGTCAAAGCGGAGCATGGCGCCACCTGCCTCCACCACCAGCAGTGCACCCGCCGCGGTATCCCATGGGTTGAGATTGAATTCCCAGAAGGCGTCCACCCGGCCGGCCGCGGTATAGGCCAGGTCGAGGGCGGCCGCGCCCGCCCGGCGCACCCCATGAGAACGCAGCGTCAGTTGTTGATAAAAATGGATGTTGGGATTCATGTGACGTTTGTGGCTGGGAAAGCCAGTGGAGAGCAAACTTTCCTGCAAGTGACTGGTACGCGAGACGCGCAGTCGGCGGGCCGGCTCTGACGACCTCAGCAGCCAGGCTCCCCGGCCTTTCTCCGTAGCGAACAGTTCGTCGCGAACAGGATCGTAGACTACGCCGGCTACGATTTCCCCGTCCTGATCCTGGGCCAGTCCTGGAGGGCGATGTTCCAGGCCGAGCGACACATTGAAAAAGGGAAATCCGTGAGAAAAGTTGGTCGTGCCGTCAAGCGGATCGACATACCACCGATAGGCGCGCTCGAGCCCGGAACGGGTTCCCTCTTCGCCGAAGATGCCATGCTCGGGAAAGTGCGCGTTCAGGCGCGCTACGATGAGTTTTTCTGATGCTCGATCTGCTTCGGTCACCAGGTCTACATCGCCTTTATATTCCGTGGCGACACCACGCTCGAAATAGCCGCGGAGGAGTTCACCCGCCTCCAGAGCAATCCCCGCTGCGCCGGCGGCAAAACCAAGATCAAGCTGACCGGGGAGGTTCTTCAAGGCGCAGTTCTCTCAACGCCGTTTGCGCGGCGGCCGCGTTCGCTGATGGTGCGGATCTGGTGCTTGTAGATGAACAGATTGGGCAGTCCTTCGCGGGTAAGCCGGATCATGGTGTCGTCAAAATACTCGATCCACCCGGAAACACTCTCACCATCCCGTAGTTTTACGTTCACTTTCACCTGTTTCTCGCTCAGAAAGCGCAGGTAGAGGGTCTCTTGGCCGGTTTCACCAAGAGGCGGCTCCTTTTTACGCCGCCGGGATGGATTCTGGCTTGCCATGTTGTGAATGATAACTGCACTGAGAGATGCCGGAATCCGTCCAGGTGGATGTCCCTAAAAATCCACGTGCGCCCGCACCCCCGGAACAATCACTGGACCCCGATCCCGATTGTAGCCGGGATTATTGACAAAGGAGAGTTGCGCCGCCATGTAAAGGCCGCTGATCACGTGCAGGTTGTAATAAGTTTCGCTGACCTCTTCGCGGCCGTAATTGAGGCGGCCATCCCCGAGGATGAATCCCAAGCCCCCCAGGGCCAGGTATTCCCGGTGCTTGTTGCTAATGCCGCCGGTTTCATAGGCGCTTCCGATCTGGTCCAGTTTCCTGCCCCAAGCGTCGCCCGGGAGTTCAAAGCCAAACGCGAGGGTGCTGTTCATCTCGGTGTACGCGAACGACTCATGATGGCCCTCATTCCAACCGGTGCGCATAAAGACGCGGAAGTTGGCGGGAAGGGCCTGCTCGATGTTGAGGCCGAAGCCTTGCTTCAAGGTGCCCTGACGGCGATACAAAGTGACGTCAGGAAGCTTGTCGTCGCCGTTCAAGAAGCCCGCAATGGCTTGGCCGTAGTCGCCCATGTTGGCGTGATTCAGATAAGCAAGGGGACGAATATGGGTATCGAGACCTTGAAACCATTGCGGCTTCCATTCCAACTCCAGGTTTTCCGCGCGCGCGCGGCGCAGATCGGCGTCGAGATTGGTACCGTTGGCCACCGTCGGCATCAGCGCTTCACCAAAGCGGGCTTCGAATTTGGGTCCGGAATAACTGAGAATGGCGGCTATGGTATAGCCGCGGGTGTTGGCAGCGTAATCGTAAGCGCCGTTGTTATCGATGGCCCAATTGGTGAACTGCAGATGACTGTCACCGCCCACTGAGTTGTTGTCGAAGAAATCGACCAGGCCCATCTTGCCCATGGTGAACTCGATCCGGCGCCGGGGAATCGACTCCTGCAGATAAAACGGGTTGGGTTGTTCTTCGATCCGGTCCGCGGTGAGCGGGAAGGTCTGGTGGATAAAATAGCGGGCGGCATAGACGCCCTGGCCCAAGGATGGATTGCGCACCACGTCAAGGTTTACGAAGGCCGCCATCCCCAGGGCCTGGCTCAGACCCTTGCCCCCGGCTTCCTCCGCGTCGAAGATGAATTCGCTCCAGCGGGCGAGCTTAACTCCCGTGTACAGGGTCAGGACGCGCGAGAGCGCGGTCGTTTCTACCCGGCTCTGGAAGCTGTTGGTCCCGGCGTAGGGCGAGTGAAAAGGAGTGTGGGCCTGGAAAATGAAGTTGGCCTGCCCTGAGATCCAAATGCGGTCGGCGATGAGGTGATGCAGAAAGACGGCGGGATTGTCCTGATCGTCTGACTGGTCCGCCTCTCGTTGGTTGATGTGCGGCAGCGACTCCCGGCTAGGCGGAGTGGGACGTGGCGGCGGATTTTGCTGGCCAGAAGCCTGCGGCTGGGGCGCGTCGGGCAACTCGGCCAGGACTGAGGGAACCGGCAAGCACAGGCATATGGCAAAAAATGACGGCCAAAGACGCATCCAAACTCCGCGAAGAATTGAGAACCTCGCAAGAGATTAATTGACAGAACCGTAACAAATGTCACGGGGGGTTGAATTCTTTTGTAAGGCCGGCTGAAATTGCGGCAAATGCGCGAAAAGTCCCGACCGCGACCTGAGGGGGCCAACCCAGGGTAAGAAACCGAGAAACATTTCCAAGAGGGGTTCGCGGAACTGCAGATCCCTCCACTGCACTACGCTCCGGTCGGGATGACAAAGGGGAGGGTAGCTTTGCCAGTGAAGACCTGGTTTATGGGATGGCGGGAAACAGCAGGTTCCTTCAGGGTAAAGGCGATGGATAATAGCCGGGCCGATTACGGATTATGTAGCCGGTGGTCTCCGGGCCGCGCAGCTTGACCGAAATACTGCGAAAACTGCTTCCGGATCGATTCGACGGATAGTAGCCGAGCAGGTATTGCGTCCGCAGGTCTTCCGACAACTGGGCGAAGGTCCGTTCGAGCGAGGAGGAATCGGCGTAGTAGTACTTGCCCCCGGTTTGTTGGGCCAGGGTGATCAGGGCGTGTTCTCCGGCCAGGTCGCGGCCGGCACTGGCATAGATCGGTACATCGATGATGGGGTAGACCATGACTTCGCCGCGCAAAGCCTGCTCCAGCGCCATGTCATAGGTGGTGCCCTTCACCGTGTTGCCCCCGTCGGAGATGATGACCAGCACCTTGCGGCCGGAGCGCGGAGCCAGGCTTTGCGAAGCGAGATAGACGCCACTGTAGAGCGCGGTGGCCGCGCCTCGTCCCATGTCGTTCAGCCCGCGGTCGATGCGGCCGGCATTGTTAGTGAAGAAAATGACCTCACGCACATTGTCGGCAAATTCCATAAGGTCCAGGTGGTCGACCGGACGCAGCAAGGAATGCACGAAGTGCTTTGCGGCCTCCTGCTCCAGACCGAGATCCTTATGCACGCTGCCACTGGTGTCGATCGCAAGGACGATCTCCAATGGCAGCTCGGACTGGCGCTCGAACACAGCGATCTTCTGCGGGTGTTCATCCTCAGAGAGGACAAATGCATCCCGATTCAGCCCGGGGACAGGAGCACCCTTGTCATCGGTAACATTGACAAAAACATTCACTAACCGAACATTGACGCTGATGGTCGGCGCCTGGGCAAAGCCGGAGAGCGTAAAGGTAAAGCAGATGGCCGCGCAAAGTGATTTCACTTCTCCACCAACGCGGATGGGAAGGGCTCGCCATCGGCCCAGACCGCTCCATCTTCGAAGTGTTCCTTTTTCCAGATGGGCACGGTTTTCTTGAGCGTGTCGATGAGAAAACGGCAGGCCTCGAAAGCCTGAGCACGATGGGCGGAAGATACGGCAATGAGCACGCTGGTTTCGCCTACCTCCAGCCGGCCCAGGCGATGCACCATGGCCACCTGACGGACACCATGGGTGGCGATGGCCTCCTGAGCCAGGGCCTGCATCTGGCGCAGCGCCATCTCCTGATAAGCCTCGTAGACCAGGCAGAGGGTGCGCCTTCCCCGGGTGTGGTTGCGGACGATGCCGTCAAACACCACTACAGCGCCGTCCTCCCCCTGCTTGATGTTTCTTACCAGCGACGCGGAATCGATGGGCTCGTCGACCAGAGCTATGACCGGGCTGCTTCCACCGCTGACTGGAGGGAGCAGTGCAACTTCATCTCCGTCGCGCAGCAGGCAGCCACTCGGCGCATAGCTCTGATTCACGGCAATGGCCAGGGATGACCATAACCTTGGCTGCTGGGGTAGCAGGTCGCGGTAGTGTCCAAGGACGGCATCCACCGTTGCTCCCGGGGGCAGGTCGAGCGTCTGGCTCTCGCTCGATAGAATCTCCTTCAGCACTCCAAAGAACAGGACCGTAACGCGCATGGAAAGAGAATATCCGAAGGCCATCCCCCGATTTCCTGTTGGCATTGGTAGCGTTGACGAACCTCATGCGCCTTTCCTTAAGAGAAAGGCGCACACACAATCGTTTCCAGCGCAGCGTGGCAGGAAATCCGGGTTTGACATCTGGTTAGACGCGGCCATGTACGAAATGGCACGGCTTTAGACCAGGACGGGAATGTTGGCCACTCCGGCTGTTCCAAAGACTCTGCGGTAGCGGGCTATTTCGGATCGCAGCCCGGTCGCCTTGGAGAAATTATCTGAGAGTTTTACCGCCGGGCGTCCATCGGTCTCAGTCATCTTGCAAATCAGGCTTGCAGGGTGGAAGCCGTTTCTGCCCCCGGGGTGGCAACCGCGAAAATCATTGGTCAGCAGAGTGCCCCAACCGGCGCTGAAACGGATGCGCCGGCCGGGGGTCCACTTGTTTGGGTCATTGAGGTCGGCCGCGGTGTGAAAATCTTTTGGCGTCAGACCGGGCGCCATGGTTCCCATGAAATACGCATACAAGCCTAATATGTCTTCCACGTCCATGGCGTCGGAGGCGATGATCAGCTTCTGCGTTGGGTCACGGCCCCGCTGCTTCAGCCACTCGATGTATTCGTCACCCGCAACATACGGATCTTTGCTGTCGATGCGCTGCCCGGTCCAGTCGGCTGTCCAGTCCGGAGCGTCGGCCAGAAACTGGGTTGTACCGTAGGTGTCAGGCAACATGATGCGGATTTCGCGGCTATAGGTGCTTTGCCACAGCTCGAGAATGCGATACTGCGAACTCTTTAATTCAGCGTCGCTGGTGGCCATGGCAGCCAGCGCCATGGGCAGTTCGTGCGCATTGGTGCCGACCGCTTCAAGGTTGTGCTTGTAGGCCAGGTAAGTGTTGGAAGTGCCGGTGAAATGTTCGCCCAGGGCAGTGTTCATGGCCATGACGACGTATTCCTGCCATAAGAAACTGTGCCTGCGCCGGGTGCCGAAGTCGGCCACCCTTAATTCGGGCACCCCTGTCAGCCGCTCGATCTTGCCCCACAGTTTGGCCTTGGCCTGGGCATAAAGAATGTCCAGCTCGAATTCACTCATGCCCTTAAAAGCGGCGCGCGACTTCAGCTCGTTGAGGATGGAGAGTGCATAGATCTCCCACATGGTCGCTTCGGTCCACAGCCCGTCGAAGTCCAGGTGGAATTCTCCGTCGCGGACGGTGAGGCGGTAGCTGGAAAGCCGGAAACCGTGGTCCAGCCAGTCCAGGAAGTCGGGCTCGAAGATGCCGCGGCGGCCAAAGAATGTGTTACCGGCCAGCCAGATCAGCTCCGATTTCAGAAAGCGCAGGCTGCGCACATGTTCCAGCTGCTGCAATACCTCTTCGCGCGCAATCACATCGGCTAAGCGAATCGACGAAGATCGATTGCTCACCGAAAACGATACCTGGGTCGTGGGGAAATGCTTCCAGATGAACTGAAGCATCAGCAGCTTATAGAAGTCGGTGTCCAGGAGGGATCGCACCACCGGGTCCAGGTCCCAGTTATGGTTATGCGCCCGCTCCGCAAAATCAATGATCATCGATGTCCTTGAAAGGGCAACTCTGCCTTAGATGTTAGCGTGAGCCGGGGGGAGACAAAAACGGGGGCAGGGGCGATGTCGAAAACATTTCCACGGCTGGTCCGTTGAACTGCAGATCCCTCCACTACGCTACGCTCCCCCGGATTTCCTGTGGAACTTGGTGGCGTTGATGCACTTCATGCTGCTTTCCTTAACGAAAGCAGCATACGCGGCTTTGTCCAGTGCAGCGTGGCAGGAAATACGGGTCCGGTCGGGATGACAAAGGGGAGGGCGGCGCTTCCATTCAGATTCGATGATGGCGATGATGAACAGCAGGTCCCTCCACTGCGCTACGCTCCGGTCGGGATGACACTTCTTTTTGGAACGCCAAAATCCCAATCCCCAACAGAAGTGTCATCCCGACCGCAGCGCAGCGCAGTGGAGGGACCTGCTGTGGCTTTTCTCAAAACCGGAGCGTAAAAAAAAGCCCGCTGGTTAGCGGGCCCTCTTTTAGTTGGTCTTCAGGAATTAGACTTCAGCGTGTTCGATGATGCCTTCCCTTACTGCCTCGTCCTTCTTCTCTTCGCTGACGGACTTGGGCAGTGCTACGGCCAGAACGTCTTCTATACGGCTGGCGTAGTGGATGCGCACGTTCTCGATCTGATCCGCGGTGAGGTCCTCCTCGACGCTCTGACGATTTTCCGCCGGTAGAATCACGTCCTGCACACCGGCACGCTTGGCAGCCAGGAACTTCTCCTTGATCCCGCCTACGGGCAAAACGTTGCCGCTGAGTGTGATCTCGCCGGTCATCGCAGTGAGCGGACGAACTGGGGTGTCGGTCATCAGCGAAACCAGGGTGGTTGCCATGGTGACACCGGCCGAAGGACCGTCCTTGGGGATCGCTCCCGCAGGGACGTGGATGTGAATATCCAGATCCTTGGTGAAGTCCTCCTCGAGGCCGAGAGACGCGGCGTTCGAACGCACCCAGGTGAGCGCGGCCTGCATGGATTCCTGCATGACCTCGCCAATCTGTCCGGTCATCTTAAAGCCGCCCTTGCCCTTCATCCGGTTGGCTTCGATGAACAACACATCACCACCGGCTGGGGTCCACGCCAGACCGACGGCGACGCCGGCACGCCGGGTACGCTCAGCCAGTTCGGTATCAACCCGCACCTTGATGCCACCGAGGAACTCCTGAATCACCGGCTTGTCGACGACCAAAGTACCGGTCTTGCCCTCAGCGATGCGCCGCGCCTGTTTGCGACAGACGGTGCTGATCAGCTGCTCCAGCTTGCGTACGCCCGCTTCCCGGGTGTAGTGACGCACGATGTAGCGAACACCTTCTTCGGGAAACTCGATCTGGGCTTCGCCGCCTTCCTTGGTCTCGATGCCGTTCTCCTTGATCTGCCGCGGGATGAGATAGCGAAACGCAATATGCGTCTTCTCATCCTCGGTATAGCCCGACAGGTCGATGATCTCCATGCGGTCGCGCAACGGCTCCGGAATGGGATCGAGCATGTTCGCGGTGCAGATAAACAGCACCTTGGACAAATCGAACGGGACATCGAGGTAGTTATCGCGGAACGTGTTGTTCTGCTCCGGATCCAGGGTTTCCAGCAGGGCCGATGCCGGATCGCCGCGGAAGTCACGTCCCAGTTTGTCGATCTCGTCCAGCATAAAGACCGGGTCGTTGGCATCCGCACGACGCAGCGCCTGCATGATCTGCCCGGGAAGGGCTCCGATGTAGGTGCGGCGATGGCCGCGAATCTCAGCCTCGTCGTGCATGCCGCCGAGTGAGATGCGCTGGAATTTACGACCCAAAGCACGTGCAATACTGCGCCCGAGCGAGGTTTTGCCTACGCCTGGGGGCCCGACAAAGCAGAGGATGGGTCCCTTCATGTCAGGCTTCAGACGGCGCACGCTCAAGTAATCGAGGATGCGATCTTTGACCCGTTTCAAGTCGTAGTGATCGAGGTCGAGGATTTCCTTTGCCTTGGCGATATCCACTTCCCCGCCCGTAGATTTGGCCCACGGCAGCACCGCCAGCCATTCCACGTAGTTGCGAGTGAGGGAGTAATCAGCGGCCATGGGAGACATCCGGGACAACCGGCCGAGCTCCTTGGTGGCCTCCTTCTTGACCTCGTCGGGCATGCCGGCAGCTTCGATCTTCTGCCGTAGCTCCTCTATGTCTTTTTGTCCCTCATCCAGCTCACCAATCTCCTTCTGAATGGCTTTGAGCTGTTCCCGCAAGTAGTAATCGCGCTGCGATTGCTGTACCTGGTCCTGCACTTCGGTCTGGATCTTGTTGCGTAGCTGTTGCACCTCAGCTTCTTTGGCCAGGTGCTTGTTGATGCGCTCCATGCGCAGCAATACATCCGGGGTTTCGAGCAATTCCTGTTTATCGGTCGTGGCCAGGAACGGCAACGAAGAAGCAATGAAATCGACCAGGCGTCCTGGATCTTCGATATTCAGCGCAATGGTCTGCAGTTCGTCGGAGAGGGTAGGGGAAGTGGTGACGATCTGCTGAAATTGTGCGATCACATTTCTTTGCAGGGCTTCCAGCTCCGCGCTCTTGCCCGGATCCACCTCGGGCAAGTGGTCGACCGCGGCCATCATGAACGGCTCAAGTTGGGCAAATTCTCCCAGCTTGACCCGCTCCGTTCCCTCGGTGAACACAAAGAGACTTTGGTTTGGCATTTTGACGACTTTGTGCACCGTCGCCAAGGTGCCGACCGAATACAAATCACTGGGTTGCGGGCTGTCCATGCGTTCGTCGCGCTGAGCGACGACCACAATGGTCTTCTGCTCCCCCAGGGATTGAATAAGTTGAATAGAGCTCTCCCGGCCAACGGTCAGCGGCAGCACGGCATGGGGAAAGAGCACTGTGCTGCGAACGGGCAAAATGGGTAGAACCCTGCCCTGAGACCCGCTTTGCTCGCGCCGACTTGGGTCGGTAGGACTGATGATGCTTAAGAAATCGCTAGCCATGAGTATCCTTCTATCAGATTATCGACTATAAGATGCCGCAGGTCTCGGAAAGTCGCAAAAGGCCTCGCTTGCCCCTTTATCGACGGGTCCAAACCCCTCCTGGAGAGCACCCGGTCCTGTCAGGAGGGTAAAACGGCCGCCGGATAGTGACCCAGTTCCTTAACCAGCAGGCACTGCCGGCGAAGTTGATCGAGTGCAGCACTTGTTGCGGCCGGATCGGCGACCTGGTAATCGAGGTAAAAAACATACTGCCAGGGCTGGCCGTGGACCGGACGTGACTCCAGCTTGCACAGGTTGGTGTTATGTTCGGCGAAAACCTGGAGCGCCGAGACCAGGGTTCCGGGGCGGTTTTCGACGGTAAAGGCGATGCTAACTTTGTCTGGATTGGGAAGAGGCCGAACCTGGGCGCTGCGGCGGATCAAAAAGAAACGAGTGTAGTTAGCCGGATTGTCTTCGATGCCCGCAGCCAACACCTCTCCTCCATAGTCAAGGGCGGCCTGCTCGCTGGCGACGGCGCCCGTCTGCCGATCTCCGAGTGCGGTTATATGCTTCACGCTCCCAGCGGTGTCGTAAAAGGGAGTGGGTGTCATCGCCGGATGCTCGGCGAAAAAACGCCTGCATTGGGCCAGCGCGACCGGATGGGACAAGACCGTCCGGATGTCCGCGATCGGAGTGCCGGGGACAGCGATGAGATTGTGGCGGATGCGCAGCAGAGATTCCCGCTCGATCTGCACGTCGGACTGAAAGAGAAGATCGAAGTGTTCCACCACAGAGCCAGCGAGTGAATTTTCAATCGGAATGACCGCGGCACAAACCTCAGTACTCTCGACCAGCTTGAAAACCTCTGCAGAAAAGGCACAGGGAACAATGGTTGCCTGAGGTTCTAACTTTAAGGCGGCCTGATGGCTGAAAGACCCGAGCTCCCCCTGGATGGCGATCCGCATCTTTGCCCCAAAGACTTAATTTTGATGATACGGCAACCCACTTGGATACAAACGCACCAAAGTACAGCGTAGCAACACTTTGTGGTTAGGAGAAATAGAGATGCTTTGGACAATTTTTCTGGTGCTACTCGTGCTCTGGCTGGTGGGCTTTATTGGTTTCCATGTGGTTGCGTGGTATATTCACGTGCTGCTGATTATTGCGCTGGTGGTTCTTGTGATCCAGTTGGTTGGCGGGCGACGAGCCATCTGAGCGTGCCCTCCCGGGCAGTAACTTTTTCATCCCGGCAGGTATGCCGGGGTGATCAGGGAGGCATCTTAATTTACGAGCTTGTGAATCCGCAGGCCTAAGGAGAAATCACCCATGAACAAGGATCAGGTTACGGGTAAGGTTGAGCAGGCAACGGGACGCGTGAAGCAAGGTGTAGGTGAGGCTTTAGGGAACCAGAAGCTGGCCAATCAGGGGGTAGCTGACCAGGTGAAGGGCGCCGCCAAGGAGACCTGGGGCAACGTAAAGGATGCTGCTGCAGTGACTGCGGATCGCCATCATAAGGAAGCAGAGCGCAAGGCAAATGACGCGCGCACTGGAGTCCTCGAGAAGGTCGATGAAATTCACGAGAACGTGAATGATCGGATCGATGCTCACAAAGCCAGTGAGCGTAATAAAGCCAAAACAGCCTGATCCCATTGAGCGCTGATGAAAATATAAACGCACCCGTGGAGACGCGGGTGCGTTTATATTTTGGGAAGCAAAAGTGCGGCGGCGACAAATAGAAAGAAGACCATCGAAATAATTCCGTTCAGGGTGAAGAACGCAGCATTGAGACGCCGCAGATCCGTGGGAGAGATGATGAGGTGCTCGTAGAGAAGTAAAAGACTCACCGCCGCTACTCCCACCCAAGCGATGGCATTGAGGGCGAATAGCTTTAACAGCCAACACAATAGGCACAGCATGATCAAGTGCATTGCGCGCGCAACCCAAAAAGCCGCGCGAATGCCCCAACTTCCCGGAATGCTATTCAATCCTGCTTCTCGATCGTGCGCCATATCCTGGCACGCGTAGAGCACATCAAACCCCGCTACCCAGAAAAGCACCGCTATGGTGAGGACGACGATGCGCGGATCCAAGGTGCCGCGAATCGCGATCCAGGCGGCTGCGGGCGCGATTCCGAGCGCCAGGCCAAGCACCAGGTGCGACCAGCGAGTGAACCGCTTGGTGTAGGAGTAGAGCAGCAGGATTGCGAGCGCCAATGGAGAAAGGAGGAGCGCTTCCCGATTCAGTTGCGCGGCAGCGAGAACAAAGGCCAGCGACATTGCTACGGTGAAGCCGGCCACGAAGCGGCGGCTCAGAATACCGGCGGGAATGGCACGCGACGCAGTTCTTGGATTGGCGGCGTCCAGCCGGGCATCGGCCCAGCGATTGAAAGCCATGGCGGCCGAGCGCGCTGTGACCATACAGACCACGATCCAGAAAACTTTGCTCCATGCCGGCCATCCGGCAGCGGCCAACATAGCACCGCAGAGAGCAAAAGGGAGGGCAAAGATCGAGTGCTCCCACTTGATCATTTCCAGCGTGGTGCCCACATTGCGCAGTAATGCCATGTGTTCAGTGTACTGGGAACGGCGCCTTGTCCCATCCAGTGTTTTTCCGTTCCACCAATCGTGGGGTGGATGGGAAAAGGACAGGGGAGTCCCCCCTTCGCAGTTACGCGAAGGAGGGCGGACGCTACTTTTCGTTTGAGGAATTGGCTACTTGCAGGTTGTTGGTGACCTTGAAGACGCCAGGGACACTGTTGGCGCGAATGCCGGCTACATTCTTGTCGGCCTGGTTCAGCACCACGCCGTTCAAGGTGACATTGCCATTCACAACTGTGATGCGGATCGGCTGCGCCGGATCGATGGCGTATTTATTCAGACTGGGGTAGCCATAGATAGCGCGGTAAACCTGCATGCGGGTGCGATCATCCATGGGCGACAGAGGGTCGACCTGAATGTTGTTGATGACATCCTGCACGCCTTTGGTGTGGCTCACGAGCGACACCGCGGAGTCAGCAGCAACCGGACCCAGCGCGTTGCCGGCCAGTGTAACCACGCCATTCTGCACGTTGACGCTGATGGCGTTGAACGCATTGCCATAACCCACGCGGTCATACTGCAGCTTCTTCACGATATTCTGCTGCAGCTGCGCGTCTGTCATCTCACCCGCCCCGGCAACCTGGAGCTTGTTACGCACCGCCACAACGTTCTTGACCCGGTGTGCTTTCTTGTCGAGTTCTTCCTTGGTCGCGAAGTCCTGGACCGTGCCCTCCAAATCGACGACTCCGTTCTTCACCGATATCTGTACATCCTTGAACTTCTTCAATTGGTTCTGCAGATCAGCTTGAATGTTGTTATCGGTCTGCGCACTCTGTCCGGCGGCAAATGACGTGTGGGGAAACACCACCTGAGAACCTAGAACCAGAACAACAGCCAACGCCAAAGTCATACCTTGTCTTGCCTTCTTCATCTCTCTCTCTCCTCTTTATTCGCGCTTCTCACAGCGTCGAATAAGTCCACCTATATAGACTCGAAAGGGGGCCCTGGGTTGCCCTCCCTGTTTACTACGACTCTTCGACGGCGTCAACGATAGCGTTTGTGAACTTTCAGCACCAGGCTGAAGACGCCCGACTCGTCGCGGACGGCCAGCAAAGACACGCTCTGGGTGACATCCACCTGGGCCTGAATAAGCTGCTGCGCGGTGGCGTTTACGTTGGTGGCGTAGGTAACTTGCACGTTACGTGAGATATTCTGCTGCACCGTGATGCGCGCGCTCGAGCTGCCAATCGTGCCGACGTAAGTCGGATCGATCTTGACGCTGCCCCCGCCGAAAAGTTTTTGGACGCGGCTCCCGACGGCCGCATTCAGAGCGCCCCCGAGCAACGCATTGGTGGTTGAGTCGGCGCCGATGGACTGCTCCTGTTGCGAATAGAGCGCCTGCTCTTCCTGGGTCCGGCCCAAGGCCAGCAGGGAGATGACGTCGGCCTGGGGAAGCGGAGGTTCGGAACGAAAGGTAGGCGTAAGCTGGCTCAGGTTACCGTGCAGCCCGATGGTGACATCGTATTCCTCCACCCGGGTGGTGGCGTCGATGTCGATGATGGGCTGGATCATCACCGGATTGGTAAAGAAGATTTCGCCATGCTGCAGACGATAAGTCGTGCCGGCAAAATTGGCGGTTCCGTCGGTGATGTTGATGCGGCCAAGAATAGCCGGCTGGGCCACGGTTCCACGGATGCGCAGATCGACGCTGCCGGCCAACTGGGCATAGGAGTTCTGAAAATCGAGCTGCGGTGCGGAAAAGATATGTACATCCAAGCGCACATGGCTGGACGGCGCGTTGGGGTCCGGGGGCACGTTGGCCGCGGGACTGGGAGCGAAGCTGGCGAAATCCACGTTCGGGCCAATGATGAAGCGGGTGATCTGAATGCTGCCGCCGAGCAACATGTTGTTCTGCGAGCCCTGCAAATGCAGGGTGGTGTCAGCGGTGGCGCTGATGCCGGAATAGCGAACCCGTATATCTTTTCCGGTCGCGGTAAAGTCCCCGTACAAGCCCTGCTGGTAGGCCAAGAAGCCTCCGAATTTCAACTGGCCGCCGCCGGTCGTACCCACCAGATCCTGCACCTGCAGACGGTTCTGGTCGAAGATCAGATTCCCATTCAGCTTGCTGATGCCGTTAGGCAGATCATTGAGCGCGAGGGCGACATCGCTAAGGTGCACCCGGCCGGAAAATGATGGCTGGGTGAGCGTACCGCTGGCATCGACGTTGAAATCCAGGTGGCCGGAGGAGGTGATATCGGAATCGAACGTCTGCGCCAGTTTCATGTTGACGGAGCCGTTTCCCGCAACCGAGAGCGCCTGATCGTCGAGCAAGGCTGCCGTACCGGTCACCGACAGATTGGTATCCGGCCCGGTGATGTGTGCCTGCGTTAAACGGAGAATACCCTCATGCAGCGACGCGCGAATGGGTCCCTCGCCCTGGAGGGCGATGCCCTGTAAGGTGACGGCGAACTTATTAATCTCTGCATCTCCGCTGAACTGCTTCGGCTCGCGCAGTGGACCGGAGACGTTGATCGTGCCTCCGATCGAGGAATTGCCGGTGACCGTCTGCACATGAAAAGCGCGCAGAAAAGGCGCGATGTTGAGGTTGGCTAAGACCAGGTTGGCCTGGGTCTGAAAGTCGCCGTGCAGGGCTGTCTGGCCCTTGACCTGAAGCTCCGCTGCCGCCTGGCTGCTCTGCGCGGTGAAATAGGCCGTGCTCCCCTGCGTGTGGACGATCATTTCCGCGGCTCCTGCAGGCTGGCCGCCCAGGACCAGGTTGCGCAGATGAACGCCGGCCAAGACGGAAGGGGCATCAATCGTGCCCGAAGCGTGGGCGTCAAACTTCAAGGCGCCGGACACTGAGAGCCGGGGATCTTTAGGCTGCGGAAAATGAGCAAGCTCAAAGTTGGTTCCGTCGAGATTGCCCAGGAACTCCCGGGTCTTGAAATTGTAGGTCCCATTACCCTCCACGGTTCCGCCATCCTGGAGCAAAGTGAGCTTGGTCAGATTGGCGTTTTGCCCGGCCAGGGTCACCACTGCGGTCAAGCCGTGATAGGGCTGGCCTTCTATAGTGCCGCCCTGCAGAGTGAGATTGCCGCCCCCATTCAGATCGCCCAACATCCCCCCGGCATGGGCCTGCAGATTCAACGTGCCGGTGACTGGCAGGTCTTGCCCGGCGAGCGCCAACAAATCAGTCAAGGACGCGTTCTGCATCTGGGCAGTGGCATTAATCGTGGCCTGATCATCGAAAGCCTGCCGCCGCCGGCTGATGCGATGCGCCTGGAGTTGCCCGGACGCATGGATCACGGTTTTGCCCCGGCTGAGCGTGGTGTGATCGATCGAGATGAGACTGGAGGAGTAGCTCGCAATGGTATCTAGCTCGTCCCAATTGATGGTCATGGGTTTGCCGGCCGGGGCGGCTTCCCCGGTCGAGTTGGCCGCGGGCAAAGCGACCGGTCCGGTGGACGGATGAGCCGGCTGGGAAGGCTCGCTCATCGCAGCAGGGAGCAGAAACACCGTGGAGAATCGAGCAGCCGTCAGATGACCCTGGAATGCGGGGTCGACCAGTGAGCCGGTCGCCGAGCCGTCGAAGGTTGCGTTTCCGTGAAGCTGGACGGGGATGCCTGAGATGCCCGGCTTTCCGCCAATCCCCAAATCCAGTGCTTTCAGTACATGATCGAACTCACCCAGGTTGTGGGTGATCATATGGACTGCCAGGTTGGAAGGCTCTTCTACTGGATAGACGCCGAGCAAACCGGTGACGTTGAGGACGCTCGCAGGACTGTGCGCCTCCAGCCGATTGATTTGAACCTTGCCCCCACGCTGGAAGTACTTGGCATCGACCGCTCCGCTGAGGGGAAGCAGGCCAGGACCGGTTTTGTCAGGAACACTCATCGCCAGGACCGCGGCAACCGTCAGGTCGTCCGGCGACCCCATCCAATCCACATTGACGGTTCCTTCGCCAGCCGTATCAAAACCCAAATCCCTGTAGTGCCGTGGAACCACGCTCTCGAGGACGGTGGTCAGGCGGACACCCTTCACCCGGGCGCGAATGTTCATCACCTGTCCCCCCGGTGTCTTTGCCGGGCTATCGGGCGCACTCCAGTGGAGAAAGCGCAGCGCGGCATATACGATGCCGCCCTGGCGCGGCCGCCCGACCAGGTCGGGGAGCGTGATCTCGTCGGGGGTGATGTGCAAGTGCGTAGTCGCGTTCGCGCCGTCAATCCAGAAGTATTCGATGGCGTAGCTGCCGTCGACCACTTTCGCGTTGCCATCGACTACATACTGGTTTCCTCCAGTCCCGTGGCCGGTAATCGCGAGGTTTACGCTGCCACGACGGAAACCGTCGACGACTCCCAGCGCCGTTACTTCGGCGAGGTCGACTGTGCCATCGGCTGACAACTTCCACTGTGGATGGGCAAAGTGGGTGAGTCCCCCCGAGGCGTGAAGCGTTGTCTTCTCACTGGTAAAGTTGAGCGCCTTGAGATCGACCGCGTCCATGGCCGCTTCCAGACTCAGGTCGAGCTTGCTGCGCACGACGGCGAACTTACCTTGCTGAGCGGTGATGTCGGAGCAGGAGAATTCGCCCAGGTAATGACCGGTCGGCGGGGCATAGGTAATGACGGCGGCCAGGTTGTTGGCGGCAAGCTGGAATGGAATGGAGCGGTCATTGATCAGCGCCACGCCGTTGTGAACTTCCACCCGGCGCGCCTGGAGATCAAAGACTGTCCGCAGGGCCGGTCCCGCGCTGCTTTGTTTCGCTCTGGGGGTGGGCTGGTTGGTGCTGCCATTGGGGTAAACGATGAGATGGATCGCCGGGCGGTCGACCTCGAGAAAGTCGAGGCCTAACCTGGCGTCGACAAAGGAGAGGATCTTGACCCGGGCATAAAGCCGGTCGATATGGGCATAGGGCATTTCACCCTTTCCCTCCAAACCGTGGATGGTCAAACCACCCACCTCGACCGAAAGGTGGCGCAGATTCCAGCGCAACGATTGCAACTCCACCCGGCCACCCGTGGCGTCTTCGAGGACAGTAATCACCTTTTGCCGGACGATGTTGGCAAAGTGTGGCGTCGACGCGTAGAACATCAGTCCGCCGACGACCAGAGCGACCAACAACACCAGGACGCCGCCAACCCGCCAAATCCAACCCCAGGCGCTCATGACTGCCCCCCGGCATCGGACTCGTCGCCAGAACCTGTGGTGCCCACTTTGCCGTAGGTGGGGTCCAGAATGCTTACGCTGCCTTCACTCTTGAGACTCTGCAGCCATTCGAGCAGCAGGGAGCTGACCCGCTGCTGCAACAGGATCTCTTCGATCCGGCCGGAGACGTTCGCCAGGGGGGGTGGTTTCACGCCGTTGAGCCGTGGAACCAGGGTTTTGTCGTAATAATTCTTAATTTCAGCCGGGGTGATGCGGACGCCAGAGCCGAAGCGCGACTGGATAAAAGACAGGATGAGCATGCGCTGGGCCCAATGCTGCTCAACCTCCTTCTCGGTCAGGCCCTGGGAGTTTAAAAAGGTTTGCCAGCCGGCTTCGGTTTGGCATCGATACTCCATGCATTGGGGAATCAGGCCGCGCAATTCGTGGATTTGCTGTTGTAATTCCTCAGGCGTCGGAGGAGCAACCGTATCCCCGCCGGTCTTCATTTGTTGCAGGATGAGAGCGCGATCAATCAATCGCTGTAAGGCACGCTGCGGGGTGTTTCGCGCGCCATTGATGCTGAATGGCTGGAGCACGGCATAATTCATCTCTTCCCTCACGTCGCTCTCGAGGATGACGCTGCCGTTGATCACCGCGACTACGTGGTCGAGGACTACCGCCCCGGGGGGGACAGCGGCGGGGACTGGCTGCTGCGCGCTTGCGAGGGCCGAGATCATCGCGGACAGGAGGATGGTGGCGAGGGTGGAAGCCCTCTGCTTTAGCAGAGGGAAGCAACGCTTCAGCGTTGCGGAAAAGAGTTCGACGCTTATCGTGCGCTTTAGCGCCGGCGCTAAAAAGCCCGGGGCTAAAGCCCATGGTTTAGAGATGAGGGGCTTTCCCGCTGGACTGAAGTCCACCTCCCCCTGCTGAAGCAGGGGGCTTCCACCGAACTCAAGGCCAACGTTTAACATCAGAAGCTCTGTCCGATGCTGAAGAAGAAGTTGAAGTGGCCGGCTGAACCTACGTGCGGGTTCTGAACCGGAACGCCCTGCGTGTAGTCCAAAAAGATGGGATAGATCGGCGGATTCAGGTTATAGCTGAAATCCGCACGTATCGGCCCAATCGGCGTGTGGTAGCGCAACCCCAGGCCCACGGCATGGGAGAAGTCGTTGAAATCGCAGGTGGTCGGTGTGTTGTAGGTGGTGTAGGGCACCGTGACGTTGCGGCAGGTATAGCTGTGCGGCTGCTTGATACGGATGGCAGCACGCCAGATCTCGGAAGATTTCTCGAAAGCATTGCCCATGTCATGAAACAGCACAAAGCTGAGATCGGTTCCCACCCAACGCAAGGTGGGTGGCGGAGGCCGCAGCTCCAAAGTATTGACGAACACGCCGGCCCCGCCAACCGGAAAGCCGGTCTGGGGATCGCGCGGACCGGCGGCATTGATACCAAAACCGCGATGAGACGTTGCGCCGCCGGCATACAGCCGCTCCGGCAAGGGAATCAGTTGCTCGTCGCCGTCGCCAAAAGAACGCTCCTGTCCGTAACGGGTTTGCCGCGCGAACACCCAATGATCCCGGCCAAAGTCGTAATAGGAAGAATTGCTCATGTCGACCCGGGCGAAGTTGGCCTGAGAGCCAAATTTGCCATCCGACAGAAAAATTTCTCCGGTGTTGAAGGTGCCATGATGGGCGTCGAGCGGGACGTCGCGCGTATCGCGGATATAGGTTAACCCCGGCCCCCCAACCCGCACGGGTTGAGCCAACAGTGGGATCTCGGGCAGGCTGACTTGCAGGGTCGCAGCGTTGACCGAGACGCGGCGGTAGGAGAAGGAGTAGATCAACGTCGTGGGTTTCGTGACGCGCTGGGTTAGGCGTAGGGCGGCGGAAAGGATGGCGGCCTTGTAGGTGGTGATCACGGCGCTGTTGTTGTAGCCGCCGGAAAGAGTGAGGTTGAAATTTGGCCTATTGCGGACGTGCGGGTCCTGATAGATGAGCTGGGCCACCTGCTCGAGTGTTCCGTAATTGGTACGCAGGGTAATCGACTGGTCGGTGCCGCGCAGGTTGGTGCGGCTGACATTGAACAGAATTCGAGGACTGGCTCCGGTATGGCCGTTGGGACTGCACCCGGTCTCCCCTTCACAGTTCTCTGAGGGCGTGCCTGTCTGGACCTCGAAGCCGAAGCCGTAACTGATATCCCAGCGCTTGGCTTCGGTCAAATTGAGCAGGATGTTCTTGTAACTTTCGTCCCCGTTGGGATTCTGAATGGCGGTATTGACCTCGTTGAACAAGGCGAGGTCATAGAGCCGGCGTTGCATCTGCAGCAGGGCAGTCTGGTTCAGCGGGTCGTTTGGGGAGAGCAGGACCCGCTGCTGAACCACGGCCGGTTTGGTGTGTTCCAGGCCGGAGATGATGACCTTGCGCACGAAGAACTGCTTGCCGGCCAAGATTTTCATGGTGAAGTCGATTTCATCCGGATGGCCCGGCTCGGGCTGCTGGAACAGATTTATCTGGGCGTTGTCATAACCCTTGCTGAAGTAATAGGTCTGAACCAGGTTACGGTCCTCATTGACATTCACCGCAGAATAAGGCTGCCCAACCTGGGTATTCAGATAAGGGTGAAAATCCCCAAGCTGCTCGACAGTGGCTCCCTGGATGTCGTATTTACCGATGCGGCGTTGGGTTCCTTCCTCGATGACATAGTCGATTTTGAAGTGGGAGATTTTGCTCGGCTTGCCCGAGATGTCGCTATCGGTATATTTCGGCGTGACCGTGACCGCGCTGAAGCCGTTACTCAGGTAGAGAGCCTTGATGCTGGAGACGTCCTGGGCAACCAGCTGCTGGCTGAATGCACCGTACCGGTCGAGGAAGCTGTTCGGCCGCACGCTAAGACGCTCGGTAATGAGCGGCGTGCTGAAGTACTTGTTGCCGGTAACTGTCACTGTGTCGACCACGTGGCGTTTACCCAGCACCACGGTGTAGAGCGCGGTCACGTGCTGAGGATCGGTTTGCACCGGCTGGTGGGAGACTTTCACGTCGAAGTAGCCGTGGCCCTCAAAATAATTGCGCAGGTTTTGTCCGCCCTCGTTGAGCAGGTCCTGGTCAACCGTACCCTCTTCATAGACCGGCACCAGCTTTTCCAGCTGACCGCGGCTGATCTTTGCCCCTTCGATCTTGACCACAACGATCGGGCCCTGATGCGCAAGAAAGGTATAGTTCAGCCGGTTGAGGGGAGACACGTATTCTTTGGAAGTAAGGCTCACCGTCGCCGCCAGACGCTCCCTCTTGTTGTAGTGCTTGCGCAGATTGCCCAGCGCGCGACTGACGGTATTGCGGTTGACCTTGGAGTTGCGCTTGAGTTTTCCCTGCTTGCGAAACTGGGCTTCGGTCAGCCCGCTGTCACCGGTCAACTCTACGTCGCCAATTCGGGCTTGATCGCCCGTGGTCACCTCGAAATTCAGATCTACCAACGAGTTCGCATGATCGATGACCTTGGTTTGGGCGATCTGCCCCCGGAAATAGCCATTGTTCTCGAGTGCGGCCTTGATAGCCGGCTCGGCCAGGGCAGCCCTGTCGTCCGCGTAAGCAGTTCCTGCCTGTAGCTGGGTGGCGCTGTCCAGCACGGCGTCAAGGCGCTCGTCTTTGACCCCCTCCACGTTGACCCGGCCTATAAAGAGGCGGGGGGTGCCGGTAAAGATGATGGAGACACTGTCTCCGGTGCGGACGCCGGCCACTTCGATGGTTTCGTATAGGCCGGTGGCGTAAAGGGCGCGCAGACTCTCACGGACCCTACCCGGGTCCAGAGGAACACCCGGCTGCTGCGCTAAGTGGGCAGGCAGGGGTTGCAGCAACTCTTCGCGAACACCGGCGAAGGTAACACTCACCACGTTCAGGCCGGCCCAGTCGAGGAGAAGCCCGGGCCGGGAATCCTGGGGCGCGGCGGGAACGGCGGCAGGCGCCACCTGGGCGTCCGCGGCCGGTAAGAAGGCCATGCTGGTCATTAGCGAACCGTAGAGCGCGAGAGCATAAACCGGACCGAGGTGCCTTCGATAGATGACGGCGAGCAGCCTTTGTTTAGACGAAAGGGCGGGTACGAGGGAGCGGCCTCGTTTAGAGCTGTCCAATTTCTGCGGTCGGGGTTCGGATGGAAGCAATGGCGTCAAAACCAACAAAGACCCTCTCAGGTGGGCATCCAGAATTTGCCGTCCGCGACTCTCTCTTTAATCGAATCTCTATACTAAGACGTGATCGTCCATCTGGATGTTACGGGAGCGCGCAGTGGAACGGATTGAAGAGCGTTACTCGCGCCAGGTGCTTTATCCCGGGATTGGGGAGCGCGGCCAAAGGCGGTTGGCCCAGGGTCACGTAGCGGTCGTGGGATGCGGGGCGACAGGCGCGGCGGCGGCGGCGCTGTTGGCGCGGGCGGGGGTCGGCACGCTGACCCTGGTCGACCGTGATTTCGTGGAAGAGAGCAATCTGCAGCGGCAAGTGCTTTTCGACGAGGCCGATGCCCGCGAAGCTCTGCCCAAGGCGGAGGCCGCCCGGCGCAAGATTGCCCAATTCAACAGCCAGACCGAAGTGCGCGCGCACGTGGCCGACCTGGTTCCTTCGAACATTCACGCCTTGCTGGGCGAGGCCGCGATCCTGCTCGACGCAACGGACAATTTCGAGACGCGCTACCTGCTGAACGACTATGCCGTCGAGCAGGGCCGTCCCTGGATCTACGCGGCGGCCGTAGGCGCTTATGCCGCTACCATGAATATCCTGCCGGGAGAGACTGCTTGCCTGGCCTGCCTCTTTCCCCGCCCTCCAGCGGGCATGGTGGAAACATGTGACACAGGCGGAATCCTAAACACGGCAGTCAATTTCGCGGCATCGGTCGAGGTTACCGAGGCATTGAAGTTTCTGGTGGGGGCGCAGGACAAGATGCGGCGCACCCTCCTCGGCCGAGATTTGTGGACGAATGATCAGGCCGAGATTAATGCCGCCACTCCCAGAGCGCATTGCCCGGTCTGCCAAGAGCGGGATTTTTCCTATCTCCGGGGAGAATTTCGTCCACAAATCACGCTTTGTGGACGAAATTCAGTACAAATCCACGAACATCACCGTCCGGTTGATTTTGCCGAGATGCAGCGCCGCCTGGAACCTCACGGCAAGGTGAACTTCAACCGGCTTCTGCTGCGGTTTGAGCGGGGAGACTATACGGTCACGGTCTTTGCGGATGGGAGGGCGCTGGTACAAGGCACCACCGATGTAACCGTCGCGCGGAGCCTGTATGCGCGCTTTATCGGCAGCTAAAAACCCTGGATCCTTGGCAGTAAGCAACTTGAAGCCCACATTGTGCTTCCCATACCAAGGTCCCCAATTTCAGATGAGTGATTCCAATGCTGAAAGCGAACATCCGCCGGCAAAGCACAGGTAGCGGTGGTGGAACTTCTCTCTTAGAGGTAGCAATGTCTATATCCAGTAAGGACTTGGCGACCACGCCCGGACCGACGGCACCGGCCAAGGCGCCCAATCAGCATCTGCGTCGCAATCCCCCAATCGCCGGCGAAGCTGAAGCTATACAGAAAGCTCAAGCGGGCGACGGACCTTCTTTCGAAATTCTGTACGCTCTGCACAAAAGGCGGGTTTATTCGTTGTGCCTGCGCATGTTGGGCAATGTAGCCGAAGCGGAAGACCTGACCCAGGAAGCTTTTCTGCAGCTCTATCGCAAGATCGCCACATTCCGCGGGGACTCAGCTTTTTCGACCTGGCTTCATCGATTGGCAGTCAACGTGGTGCTTATGCATCTGCGGAAAAAGGGTCTGCCCCAGGTTTCGCTGGAAGAGACGCTGGAACCTTCCCAGGAAGACGGGCCGCGCAAAGATATTGGCGCGCGCGACCTGACTCTCTCAGGATCGGTCGACCGGGTCACACTGGAGCGAGCCATTGAAAATCTTCCTCCCGGGTATCGGCTGGTATTTGTATTGCACGATGTCGAAGGATATGAACACAATGAAATCGCCGGGATGCTGGAGTGCTCCATTGGCAACAGCAAATCACAATTGCACAAGGCGCGCATGAAGCTTCGCGATCTGTTGAGGTCGGGCCAAAGGAAAGAGGCAGTTCTATGAGCAATGTCCGGGATTGCGCGTCGTTTCAGGACCAGTTACCGAGCTTGTTCGAGTCGGGTGAGGATCTGAGCACGCATCCCCACCTGGAGACCTGTGAGAACTGCAGCGCGCTGGTGCGTGATCTGGAGTACATTGCGCAGCAGGCCAAGCTGCTTCTGCCTATTCACGATCCCAGCCCTGAGGTTTGGGAAAACATTCAGACTGCGCTTAAGAAGGAGCCTTCCCGGGTTAAGTGAGGGCCTGCGTTCCGGGACTCGCCCGTTTGTGCGTTTCGGGGGTCGAAAAGGTAGGAGCGGCATGGGTAGGATTAGCACCGTCGGGGTTCCCTCGGCTACGCTCGGGACAGGCTCTTCGACTCCGCGCCAACAAGCCTGTGTCACGCGATAGATATGTGAGGCGCTCCGCTCAGGATGACGCTTTTGCGGGAATTTGACGGAAACAGCCTTAGACGTCCTATCGAGACAGGGTCATCTGCCAATCAATGCAGCGAAAGCGATCGATGGGGAACGCCCATCATTTTCGGCCCACGTACGCTTAGGCGAACGAGGGGCACCCGTCGATTCCCTCCGACTCTTGTTTAGGACTTCCCTCACCCCGCACTATAATCCGCAGATGGCATGAGCAAGCAGCCGCAGCAAGAGATGGAGCAGCTCTCCCGGCTTATCCTGACGGGTTTCATGGGCGCCGGTAAATCCACCGTGGGCGCGATTCTGGCGCGAGACCTGGGCTGGCGGTTTATCGATCTGGACCATGTGATCGAGGCCAACAGCCAGCGAACGGTAGCAGAGATCTTCCGCGATTATGGCGAAGCGGAGTTTCGCGAACGCGAACGGCAGGCAGTCCGGCAGTTGAGCGGCGAAGAGAAAATCGTGCTGGCACTCGGCGGCGGCACGGTGGAAGACGAATCCACTCGATCTCTGTTGATCCAATCGCCAGGAAATTGCCTGGTTTTCCTGCACGCCGAACTGCACGAACTGCTGTCCCGGTGCACGGTGGGAGGCAAAACGCGCCCGCTGCTGGCCGAGCCGGAGGCCATGGAAGCCCGCCACACCCAACGGCTGCCGCATTACCGAGCGGCACACGTCACCGTAACCACCACCGGCCTGGCGCCCCAGGACGTGGCCGATCAAGTCCTGGCACACGTTTCCCTGCAGTGGCTCATCGAGGTGGGAAAAGGAGTGACGCATGGTGAGCCGTGAAATGGACGGGGAACAAGTGGGCAAAGCACAAAAGCGGTCGGTGCGCGGCTATATCGTCTTCGCCTTTGCCATCGCTCTGGTGCTGGCAATTGCCTACCTGATGCGCGAGATTCTGTTGCTGCTTTACGTAAGCGCTCTCTTCGCGGTGGTCCTTTCCCCGGTGATCCGTGCTTTGACGCGACTCCATATTGGGACCTGGCATCCCGGCAAGGGGCTGGCTATCTTCCTCCTGTTGTTGAGCATAGGGGCCGCGGCTACGATGTTTTTCGCTTTCGCCCTGCCCCCGGTCCTGCACGACGTACAAGCGTTGATTTCAGAGCTGCCCACCCGCGGGCCCCAACTGCTCGATCAGCTGCATCGATTCCCGCTGGTTTCTCACATTAACCTCTCCGGCTTGAACGCCAAGCTGCAGGGATCCGCGTCCAATTTCGCGGAATACCTGTTTCTTTCGATCAGCGGCTGGGCCGGCAAGCTGGCCGATGTCGGGGCGGTCATCTTTCTCACCGTCTATTTCATGCTGGAAGGAGATGAGGCCTATCACTGGGTGCTCTCTTTTTTCCCAAAAGCTGCCAGAGGCCGGCTGAACGAAACGCTGCTGCGGGCCGACGTACGCATGGGCAAATGGCTGCTGGGGCAAGGCGGACTCATGCTCATCCTCGGTCTCTGCAGCCTGATCGTGTTCGTGCTCCTCAGGATCCGTTATGCCTATGCGCTGGCGGTGCTGATGGGGGCTTTGAACATCATCCCGATCGTCGGCGCCATGGTCTCGATGGCGCTGGTACTCCTGGCGGCGGCTACTGATTCCTGGGAAAAGGTGGTGGGCGTAGCGATTTTTTATGCAATTTACGCCCAGGTTGAGACCTCTTACCTTACCCCGCGCATCATGAAGAGCAGCGTAGACCTCTCCGCACTGGGCGTCCTGGTCGCGCTGCTGATGGGTTCGAAGCTGGCGGGCGTGATCGGGGCCATGATCGCAGTCCCGACGGCGGTGCTGGTGTCGGTGCTGATTCAGGAGTACCTGGTTCAGCATGACGAGCCTGAACCGGTGCCTGAGGCAGCGCACGTGACAGCGGTCCCATAAGGCCCGCCGCACTTCCATCGCACCACACGGCGGCCCGGCTGCCGCGGTCCTTGCTTGCTATCATGAAGACAATCGCTTTTGAAGAATCAACCCCATCCCGCTCCGCTGCAAGCCAGGACTCTGGTCCTGTGACCCCCGCTGCTCACGCCGTCGATCATGTTCCCACCGGGGACATGGCGGTACCCGGTCTCGCGGTGGCGCGGCCACAGACGCGGCATTCCCGTTGGGCTGATTATCAGGAGCTCTTCAAGGTCCGTGTGACCTCAATGGTGGTGATTACCGCGTGGGCCGGCTTTTATCTGGGATCGATGCGCTCCGGCATCACCAGCATGCACTGGGGTCTGGTCGAAGCGCTTCTCGGGGTTACGTTGGTGTCGTGCGGCGCCAGTGTGCTGAACCAGGTCATCGAGCGCAGGACCGACTCGAAAATGGTGCGTACGGCGCAACGGCCGCTGGCTGCCGGCCGCTTCGGGGTGCTTCAAGGGCTGTCGCTTGGGCTGGCTTGCTTCGCCGCCGGCGCGGTGGTGCTGGCGTGGTACACGAACCCCGTCACCGTGGTGCTGACGCTGCTTACCGGATTTATTTATGTCGCGGTCTACACCCCGCTCAAGCGTTACACCACGCTGGCAACTTTCATTGGCGCCTTTCCCGGCGCCATGCCTCCGCTGCTTGGATGGACGGCCGCCCGCGGGGTGATCGAATGGCCGGCGGTGGCGCTGTTCGCCATTCTTTTCGTGTGGCAGTTTCCCCATTTCATGGCGATCGCCTGGTTGTACCGGGACGACTACGCGAAAGCCGGCATCCGCATGCTGCCGGTAGTGCAGCCAGACGGCTGGTCCACCGCATGCGAAGCGCTGATTTATGCGGTGTTGATGATCCCGGTCAGTGCGGTTCCCTTTTATCTGCACCTCACCGGGTGGGTGTACCTGGTCACGGCAATGGTGCTGGGTCTGGTTTACCTGGGCTACACCATTCGCTTTGCACGCATTACCCGGGCACTCAGCACGTCTGAGTCGCGCGGATACGCGCGCGATCTGCTACGGGCCAGTGTGATCTATCTGCCGGTCCTGCTCACCGTAATGATGCTCAATGCGACGGGAAGGAGATAAGCGCGTGGCGACCCTGAGCGAACATCCTTCAGCGAAGATCCGGGCAGGAGAAATCCCGGGGAGGATGCCCATTGAACTCGACCGCCTCTCTCACAATTACGGGGACCGGCTGGCACTCGACAATCTGAGTTTTGCGGTACAGCCGGCAGAGATTTTCGGCTTGCTGGGTCCTAATGGCAGCGGCAAGACGACGCTCTTCCGCATTCTTTCGACGCTCATGGTGCCCAGTGGTGGAACCGCGCGGATTGAGGGTTTCGACGTCTCGCGGGAACCGAACCGGGCACGGCAGCAAACCGGTATCGTTTTTCAAGCCAGAAGCCTGGACCTCAAGTTGACGGTAGCAGAGAACCTGAAGCACCAGGGCCATCTGTACGGGCTGCGCGGAGAGACGCTCAAGACGCGCAGCGCAGAGGTACTACAGCGGGTGGGCCTGAGCGACCGGGCGAAGGAGTATGTCGAAACACTTTCCGGGGGCATGCAGCGGCGGGTCGAACTGGCCAAGGGCCTGATCCATTCGCCGGCGGTGCTGCTGCTGGACGAACCATCGACTGGCCTCGATCCCGGCGCGCGGCGCGACATGTGGCAGTACCTGAAGACACTGCGTGACCAGGAGGGCGTCTCCATTCTGGTGACCACTCACTTGATGGAGGAAGCGGAACATTGCGACCGGCTGGCGATTCTGAGCCAGGGAAGCCTGGTCGCCCTGGGTTCGCCGGCGCAATTGAAGTCGGCCATCGGCGGGGACGTGGTGCTGTTTGAGACCGCGAGCCCCGAGGCAGCACGCACGCTGGCGGAACGCATGGGCGCCCGATTTGGCGTGCAGCCCAGCGTCCTGGGCAGCACGGTTCGCCTGGAGCGTCCCGACGGCCATCGCCTGGTGACGGCTGTGGTGGAAGCCTTTCCCGGCGAAATCGACGGCATCTCGGTGGCTCGTCCCTCGCTTGAGGATGTGTTCATTCAACGCACCGGTCATCGCTTTTGGACCGATGCCGGGGAGAAGGAGGCATCATGGCAACCCTAGCCACAACTTCACCGCGCACGGTGAAGACCGCATCCCCGGGCATCTGGCTGCCAGCCTATAGCTTGTGGGTTCGGGAGATTGTCCGTTTCTATCGGCAGAAGGCACGGGTGGCAGGTGTGATTGCCTCGCCGTTGATCTTCTGGGTGGTGCTGGGCGCGGGCTTCGCGCATAGCTTCAATACAGGTGGGGGAAGCTCCTCTCACTACCTGGGCTATTTTTTTCCCGGATCGGTAGCCATGATTGTGCTCTTTACGGCAATCTTCAGCATGATGTCGCTGATTCAGGACCGCAACGAAGGCTTTCTGCTGTCGGTGCTGGCGGCGCCGGTGAGCCGGTCGTCCATTGTTCTGGGCAAAGTTTTGGGCGGAGCCACGCTGGCCGCCATCCAGGGAATCATCTTCCTGGTGTTCGCGCCCCTGGTTGGAGTGCACATGACACCGGCGGCGATTGGCTTGAGCATCCTGGCCATCGTGATGATCAGCTTTGAACTCACCGCGTTGGGCTTTGCCATTGCGTGGCCGATGGATTCGACGCAAGCCTTTCACGCGATTGTGAATATGCTGTTGATCCCGCTGTGGCTGCTCTCCGGCGCTCTGTTTCCGCTGAGCGGGGCGGCCGGCTGGATGCGCTTCTGCATGATGCTGAATCCCTTGACTTACGGAGTGGAAGCACTGCGCGGTGCGTTGTTTCCCGATGCCCCCACGCAATTTGCGCTGCCGGTCAACCTGGCGGTGACGGCTGGTTTTTGCCTGCTGACGTTTGCCGCAGCCTGGGCAATCGTGAACCGGCGCACCAATAAGCCGTCAGCCTAGAAAGGTCGAGAAGATGTTAGTAGCGGAAACCAGGCAACGCCCTTCGGTTGCTCTGCCGGTGGCTCTGATTGTCGCCGTAAGCGCGGCCGCGGTTTGCTTTTTGCTTTGGCTGATTTATTTTCACCATCCGCTGGATGGTTCCGTATCGCGGTTGCGCTTTCTACCGGCGCTCAACGCGCTGCTCAATGCGCTGTGCACCGTGGCTCTGCTCACCGGCTTTTATTTCATTCGCCGGCGGAATATTCCCGCCCACCGCGTGTCGATGATGATAGCGTTTGTTTTCTCTACTCTGTTTCTGGTCAGCTACATCGTCAACCATGCATTGCATGGAGAGACGCATTTCCCCGGATTCGGAACCGTGCGGACGGTCTATTTAACGATCTTAATCAGCCACATTACGCTGTCCGTCGTAGCACTGCCGATGGTGCTGACCACCTTCTTCCTGTCTCTCAGCGGCCGCTTCCCCCTGCATCGCAAGCTGGCGCGCGTCACGCTGCCCATTTGGCTGTACGTCTCCGTTACCGGAGTGGTGGTGCATGCCATGCTGGCTGCGTGGCGTTGAACGCAGCTCCGGTGGTGATGAAAGAGGCGGGCCCGCGACTAGTCAAGCCAATGCCGGATGACGGCACCGCACAACTGCTGCGCGCGGGAATTTGGATATTGGTGGTTGGCGCGGTGGCTGCGCTTCTGACGGCGACGGTTTTTGGTGGCATTGGGGTGCATGGCCCTCATACCAATTCCGGGTGGCTTTCGTTGTTGTTGGCGATGATGTGCCTGCCGTTTGGGAGTATGCTCACGCTTCTGGGGACGGCGAAGTGGCTGCGCAATCGACGTTTGGCTCGTGTGAAAAAAAGTTAACCAGTCGGGCGAAAGCGATCGTTGGGCTGCGCCCATCATTTTCGTCCCACGTACGCTTGGGCGAACGTGGGGCACCCGTCTGCTCCCTCCCAGCGCTGCTACAGCCTGAAGAGCTGCACGTGTGGCACTGTGGTGCTTCTGTTGCAGGTTTTAGAAAACGGGCCCTGCAGCAACGTGGCGTAGCGAGTTCTGCTATGCTTCTGCCTTACACAAAAGCGAAGGAATGTCATGCCAAAGAGCGTTAATAAAGTCATTCTCCTGGGCAATGTAGGCAAAGACCCGGAAGTCAAATTTTTACCCAGCGGTTTGCCGGTGGCGAATCTCACCCTAGCCACATCCGATCGGTTCAAGGATAAGGCGGGCGAGTGGCAGGACCGGACCGAGTGGCACAACCTGACCGCCTACCAAAGAGTGGCGGAAATCATTCGCGACTACGTGAAGAAGGGCGCCAAGCTTTACGTCGAAGGCCGCATTCAGACCCGCTCGTGGGACGATCAGGCATCAGGCCAAAAGAAATACCGCACGGAAATTATCGTCAACGATATTGTCCTGCTGTCGGGCCGGGGCGAAGGTGAAAGCGGCGGCAGTAGTCCGCGTTCGAATACCGGTTCGTTCGATCAACGGGCACCGGCGCACCATGAGGAATTCGCCGGCACCGAAATCACGGATGACGATATCCCCTTCTGATTACGGATAGAGGCGGGTTCTCTTCCATGCAGCAGCGTCGCGGGTAAACAAGAAGCGGTTGTGCAGCCGGTTCTCCCCACTTATCCAGAACTCAATTTGCTGTGCATGCAGGCAGAACCCGCGCCAGTATGGGGGCCGCGGCACTTCTCCCGTATGCTCCTGGGAAAATTTGCGGAACTGTGCTTCCAATTCCTGCCGGCTTCCCAGTGGGCGGCTCTGGCGGGAGATGGCCGCACCGATCTGGCTGTCGCGCGAGCGGCTGTGGAAATAGGCATCGACGTCGGCAGCCTCCATCGCAGTGACCGGCCCTTCCACCCGCACCTGCCGGCGAAGGGTCTTCCAATGGAAACAGAGCGCTGCCCTGGGATTTGACTGCAGCTCCAGCCCCTTCCTGCTTTCCGCGTTGGTATAAAAGCAGAAACCGTCTTGATCCGCACGCTTTACCAGGACCATACGTACGCTGGGAATTCCATCCGGGGTCGCAGTCGCCAGAGCGGCAGCATTGGGATCGTTTGGTTCGCTTTCCTCCGCCTCCTTGAACCATCGAGCGAACCCCTCGAGGGGATTATCGAACTCCAGCGTCTCCATGTTTCGATGTTAGCTTCCCGTCGTGACACGTGTCGCCGATAATGAGGTTTCCATGTTGACCGAAGAACAAGTGCGGCCGCTTCTTTGTTATGACGAGCTAATCCCTGTGATCAGGAAAGCGCTGATGGATTTCTCCGCCGGCCGCGTGCATCAACCTTTGCGCAATATCATTCGCGTGCCGGCGCATGGCGGGTGGTTCGGTGTGATGCCGGCGGTTTACGGGACGGTGATGGGCGCCAAGATGGTCGCTTTCTATCCGGGTAATGTGGATCTGCAAAAGCACACGCATATGGCGATGATCCAGCTCTTCCGTGCCGACACTGGAGAACCGCTGGTCACCATGGACGGTCGATTGATCACGGAGATGCGCACTGCTGCCGTATCCGCGGTAGCCATCGACTACCTTGCTGCTCCCGAGGCGAAGGTACTCGCCATTCTAGGCAGTGGGGTTCAGGCTCGATCTCATGTGCGGGCTCTTGCGGGAATCCGTTCATTCACCGAGGTCAGGGTTTGGAGCCGGTCGGAGGCTCATGCGCGGCAATTTGCGAGCGAGATCGGAGCTCGGGTTACTACTGCGGAACAGGCTGTATTCGGAGCCGATGTAGTTCTGGCTCTGACCAGTTCCCCACAGCCGATCCTGATGGGGAAATGGCTGAGCCCGCAAGCAATGGTGTGTGCCATCGGCGCGGCTACCCCGGATCGCCGCGAACTGGATGAAGAGGCAATGCGTGGCGCAGTGGTGGTCGAGTCTCGTGAGGCTGCGCTGGAAGAAGCGGGGGACATTATTCTTGCCCATGCGCAGGTGTCCGCGGAGATTGGCGAGCTATTGAACGGAGCGCAATTGAATCGTAGGGACCGGCCGGTGGTGTTCAAGTCCGTCGGCATCGCGGTGGAAGACATCGCGGCAGCCCAACTCGTTTTCGACAAGTTCACCGCACAGATGGATCGATAGTGTTCAAGCGCGCCATTGTTCGTTTGCCGGGAAGCAATTTTGCCCAGGGGCTGACCACGGTTCAGCTGGGAGTTCCGCGCCATGAACTGGTGCAGCAGCAGCATACACGCTACTGCGAGGCACTGCAGGCGTGCGGGCTTGCCCTGACTACGCTGGATGCGAATACAGATCATCCTGACTCGACGTTTGTGGAGGATACTGCGGTGCTGACGGCGCGCAGTGCTGTCCTCACGCGGCCGGGCGCTCGTAGCCGCGAAGGAGAGGTGATGGGGATGCGCCCGATCCTTCGCAGATTTTTTTCTACTACGGTGGAGATTGAGGCGCCGGGAACGTTGGACGGCGGTGACATCTGCGAAGCGGAACAGCATTTCTTCCTCGGTTTGTCGCACCGGACCAACGAGGCGGGTGCGCGGCAACTAGCGACCCATCTGTCGCGGGAGGGCTACACTTCTTCGCTGGTGGATGTGCGCGGGATGAATAGTATTCTCCATTTGAAGAGTGGCGTTTCTTACATCGGCGATAACACCCTGGTGGTGATGGAAGAGATGGCCGACCTTGAAATGTTTGCGGAGTATGAATTGATTCGGGTTGCGGCGGATGAGAGCTATGCCGCTAATTGCATTCGCCTCAACGAACGGGTGCTTGTGGCTGCGGGTTATCCGCGACTCAGGGGTGAGCTTGTCGCTCGCGGATTCCATCCGCTGGAGCTGGAGATGTCTGAGTTTCAGAAGATGGATGGCGGGCTGAGTTGTCTTTCGTTGAGATTTTAGAAAGAGTGCTCTTTCTCGGACGGATCCGGGACGCCTGATATGAATTTGCCAGTCGATGGAGCGAAAGCGATCGTTGGGCTACGCCCATCATTTTCGTCCCACGTATCCGGATTTCCTGCACGGGGCACCACCAACACCCGCGTGTGCGGCTTTCATTAAGGAAAGCCGCATGAAGTGCGCCAACGCCAGCAAGCTCCACAGGAAATCCGGAGTACGCTTGGGCGAACGTGGGGCACCCGTCGATTCCCTTCGACGGCGCTAAGACAACGTCTTCTGACGCGACCTTCCCAATCACGGCACGTCTTTCCGAGACTGGCGCCGAGTCCGACGGAACCCTAACCGGTCTTGCGCCCGCGTGCGGGCTTGGCGTCCGCTGCTGGGGCAGATTTCGAGGCCTTCTTCTTGCCGGTTTCGACCAGCGCCGGTGCGGCGGCGGCAACACCCCGGTCGGCGATGCTCTTCTTGAGAGCCTCCATCAGGTCGATCACGGGAGCCAACTTGGGTTTCTGCGGCTGCCCGGCGATTATCTGCCCGGCTCGCTTGGTTTCGACCAGGTCCAACACGCGCTGCTGATACTCGTCTTTGTACTGTTCGGGCTGGAATTGGGCCGTAAGCTGGCGGATAAATTGCTCGGCCAAATCGATCTCCGGCTTCTGCAAGGTCATGTTTTCGGTTTTGCCGTATTCCGCAACCTCGCGCACCTCGGCCGGGAAATAGAGAGTGTGCAGCACGATGCCTCCGTGATAGGGCCGCATCAACACAATCTGCTCCCGCTGATTTAGCGTTAGCTTGGCAATGGCGGCGACATTCAGCTTTTCCATCGCCTGCAACAACAATCCATATGCACGCCGCCCCGGATCTTCAGGAGCGGAGTAATACGATGCCTCGTAATAGATCGGGTCAACCTCGTTCAGGCTGACGAACTGGGTAATCTCCATGGCTTCCGACGAATCAGCCTGGAGGGTCTTAAGCTCGTCCGGGCTCACCAGGACGTAGGCGTCGCGATCAACCTGGTATCCCTTGACCAGCTCGTTGCGTTCGACCACCCGGTTGCAAACAGGGCAAAAGGTCTGTTGCTTGATCCTGGAACCGCAAACCTCATGGATCTGGTTAAAGCTGACGTGCTGCTCACGCGCGGCGGCGTAGAGCCGCACCGGCACCGACACCAGGCCAAACGAGATATAGCCCTTCCAAACTGTGGATGCCATGGCTCTCCTGAGGAGATAACGATACATTTCCGGTGCAAATCGGGGCAACCGGAAAATCAGCTTACCTGGTTATAGACGGAATGCTCCCGGCTCCCGATATGAATCCGGCGCAGGATCATGGTGGCCACGTAGGCGGCCCCGAAGCCATTGTCGATATTCACGACAGTCACATTGGGCGAGCATGAATTCAGCATGCCCAGCAAGGCTGCAATGCCGCCAAACGCCGCGCCGTAACCCACACTGGTGGGCACGGCAATCACGGGTGCCCCTACCATCCCGCCCACTACACTGGGCAACGCGCCTTCCATTCCGGCGCACACAATCACCACCTCGGCCTCGCGCAAAACATCGCGGTGCGCGAGCAGGCGGTGCAGGCCGGCAACGCCCACGTCATAGATCCGCCGCACCTGGCTGCCCATGACCTCGGCGGTCACCGCTGCCTCCTCAGCAACCGGCAGGTCGCTGGTTCCAGCGCATAGCACGGCCAGGGCACCCGCAGCGCTGCTGCCATCCAGCGGGGTCTGCCTGAGGGCGACAATGCGGGCAACAGGATGATACTGGGCCTTCGGGACCAGCGCCTTGACTGCGGCAAACGCGGACTCATCCGCCCGGGTCGCCAGCACATCGCCACCCATGGCCACCATGCGAACGAAGATTTCCCCTACCTGCTCTGGCGTTTTACCGGCGGCGTAGATCACCTCGGGCAGCCCGGTCCGCAGGCTGCGATGATGGTCTATTTTGGCAAAGCCTGCTTCCTCATAGGGCAGATTGGCCAGGCGCTCCATGGCCTCTTCCGGGCGCAGCCCCCCATCGCGTACCCGCTGCAGCATCTCGAGAATGGTCTCTGTGGTCATGATCTGGATCCGGCCGGCTCGCGGATTGCAGCGGGCCGCTTGCTCCAGGCGGTCAAGGCCGCCTGCATCACTGTCTTCAAGGGGACGTCGAAGGCTGCTGCGGCTCGGCGGCAATCCTCAAACTCCGGCGCAGCGTTCCATTCTTCTCCCCGCCATGAGCCGGTTTTGACTCGGATCACGCCAAAATCCGTCTCCACCGGCGTGATCTCCCGGGCCAGAACGACGCGATTCTCCTCCCGCACCCGAATGCCCAGCGTGGAAGTCTCACGAAATAGCAACTGCTGCAGGTGTCCGGCGTCAGCAGGCTTACACAGCACGGTGAGCAGAGTTCCCAGGCGGCCTTTTTTCATGGTTACCGATGCACTCATCACATCGAGTGCGCCCCGCTCCAATGCCAACTGCGCTGTGTGCGCCAGGACCTCAGGGCTCAGGTCGTCCACCGCGCACTCCAGCACGGTTACTTTGTCCCCGCCCAACGGCGCGGCGACCTCGGCCAGGCTCACGCGCAACACGTTGGGAAAACGCTCAGGATTGCGCGTCCCTGCCCCGTAGCCGATCGACTGCACTCGCATCATCGGAGCTGATTCAAATCGGCAGTCCAGGGCGCGCAGCAAAGCCGCTCCGGTCGGGGTGACGAGTTCTACCTGCACATGCGCGGAATAGACCGGAGCGTTCTTAAGCAGCTCAGCAGTGGCCGGGGCGGGGACAGGAAAGCGTCCGTGGGCACAATTGACAAACCCACCACCGACATTCACCGGCGAACAGTACCACTGGTCCAGATCAAGGGCGTCCGCCGCCGCCGCACAGCAGGCGATGTCAACGATGGCGTCGACCGCGCCGACTTCGTGGAAGTGAACCTGTTCCGGCGGAACACCATGAATGCGACCCTCTGCCTGCGCCAGCAAGCTAAAGGCGTTGAGGCTGAGATCGCGCGCGCGCTCGGTCAGATCCGCGCTCATGAGCAGGCTGCGAATCTGTGCCAGGTTGCGACCGTGTTCATGTTCATGGTGGGGGGTAGGATGTTCATGTTTATGACCATGCTGATGATCATGATGATCGTGCTCATGCTCAATGGGTCCGGTCGCAGCTGCAGGCTCATGCAGCTTGCCCTGGACCAGGACGTCAATTTTGGTGGATTGAATGCCGCTGCGGCTTACCCTGCTGACACGTAGATCCGCGCCCAAATTCAATGAGGCTGTGGTGCGCTGCAGCAGTTCGACGGGAGCACCGGCGTCCACCAGCGCACCCATCAACATGTCGCCGCTGATACCGGCAAAGCATTCCAGGTAGCCGATCCGCATCGCGTTACTCACCCACACCCGGCCGGGCGGCGGCAAAGCCGGTCAGTACCTCGATGGGCAGTACTTCGTTCATCGACCCGGAACGGTAACCTTCGCAATCCAGGGAGACGTAGCGGAATCCGGCAGCTCGCACCACGGCGGCCATCGCTTTCATCCTTCCCATCTGGAGCACCGCTGCCATCTCTTCTTCCGCAACCTCTATGCGAGCAATGGTGCCGTGATGACGCACCCTGAATCTCTTGAGTCCCAGGCCACGCAGCGCATCCTCGGCCTGCTCGATCATGCGCAGGGCCTCGGGGGTCACCCGCCGGCCGTACTCCACGCGCGAGGAGAGACACGCCGAAGCCGGCTTATCCCAAACTCGCAGCTCCGCCCGCTGGGCCAGAGCACGAACATCGTCTTTGGTAAGGCCTGCTTCCGCCAGGGGGGCGGCCACCCGGTGCTGCGCCGCCGCTTTGTGGCCGGGCCGGAAATCCTGCCGGTCATCGAGGTTCAACCCGTAGGCCAGAGCCTCGAAGCCGGTCCGCTCGAGCTCTTGTTCCATCACGCCAAAAAGTTCGTCCTTGCAGTGAAAGCAGCGATCCGGCCCATTCACCGCATATTCTTCTCGCTCCAGTTCATGGGTTGCAATCGACTGTAGAGGAATCCCATGCTCCCGGGCGAAATCGCGCGCGTCGTTGAATTGTGACCGTGCCAGACTGGCGGAGTCGGCGATCACCGCCAGCATTTGCGGCCCGAGGACGCGATGGGCAGCGTAAGCCAGGTAGGCAGAGTCCACCCCACCCGAATACGCCACGATGACGCTCTTTAACGAACGCAATCTGTCGTGCAGGGCTCGTTCTTTTTCTTCAAGGGCTTCATGGTTCATTGATGAGTACACTCCCGACCATGCAAACGACCGCCGTCAACGGAGTAGGATGATCGAATACGGGCTCGTCGATATCGAAGCCTCGACATTTTCCCCAATAAACTGGTTTACGATGTCGTTTTTCGCTCTGAAGTCTCCACTGACTGCCAGCGACCGTGTTGAGCGGCGCCGTCTGATCTTTGCAGATTCACTCTCTCTCGTCACCCTTTTCGCGATCACGGCTCTGTTGGCCGTTTTCACCAATTATCTCTACCAATCTTACGCTTCCCACCAGGTAGCGCTGGCCAACCGCTGGCTCCAGCGCGGCGACCAGGCGATGCGGGAGGGCAAGCCCCAGGCAGCGATTGACGCCCTGAGCTCCGCATTGGCCTATGAGCCTAGCGATCGCGGCACAGCAATTAAGCTTGCCCAAGCACTCGCCTCCGCCGGCCGGGTGCAGGAAGCTACGGTCTACTTCAATGCACTTTTGGAAAACCAACAGGGCAGCGGATTGATCAATCTGCAACTTGCCCGGCTGGCGGCCCGCCAGGGCAATGAAAGTCAAGCCATCGAGGACTACCAGAAGGCGATTTACGGGAGCTGGGAGGGAGACGGCTATGTGCGGCGGCGGGAAGTTCGCTTTGAGCTCATCAATTACCTCATCGCCCATAATCGGCTCGACCAGGCTCGGAGCGAGTTGCTGGTGGCTTCCGGGAATGCTTCCGTGGACGACATTAGCGTCCAATTGGAGATCGCGCGCTTGATGGAGCAGGCCGATGACCCGAGCGACGCACTGCACGTCTACAAGACGATTCTCCGCCGCCACCCCTCTCTGCACGAGGCACTTGAGGGAGCTGGGGGCACAGCCTTCCAGATGGGCCGCTACCTGGAAGCAAAGCGATATCTGGGACACGCGCTTGAGGGCCCTGACGTCGACCAGGAGCCGTTAACATCCGTGCAGAAAGATCGCGATCGCCTGAGCGATGCGACCCGGCTGTTGCTCCTCTATCCGTCTTCGCGCTTAAGCATCCATGAGCGGGGCTCCCGCATTCTTAACGATCGCAAGCTCGCGTTGGCGCGGTTAGCGGAGTGCAGACAGGATAGAGCCTCTGCGCCGGCAAAGAATTCGGCGCAGGTCAGTACACCGGCGCCCAAGAGCCCGTCGATTTCTAACCCATTAGCGAACCTGGCGTCGCGTTTTACCAGTCGTCCGACCACACCTACGGAGAGCCCGGCGGCTGTCCCTCCCCCGGCCGATGCTCTGCAAGGCCTGGTAGAACGCTGGCAGAAGTTGCCTGTCCGACTCACCCTGGCCGATCTGGAAAAAGACCCGGAGCTGGCCCAGGCGCAAATCCAGCTTATCTATGACACCGAGTTGATTACACAACAGGTTTGCGGGGCGCCTGCGGGCGACGATGCCTTGCTCCTGAGAATCGCCCAGGCGCCGAACCAAGTGGAGGAAGAATGAGCACGGCCACGGAATCACCCGGGGTCAATCCAGTTTCCGGCGCGGTTTCGGGAGTGGACCTGGCTACGGTTGCCGCGGAAAGACGTTACCGGCCTAATCCCGCGGACGTGCAGCGGTTGGCGCCCAATAGGGATGAGCGGCTCTTTCTCGTCCTTTCCATTTTTATTGGGGTCCTCTCCGGCCTGCTGGTGGTCTGTTTCCGGGTCGCCATCAGCTGGACCCAGGTGCTCACGCTCGGGTCGTCACCTCACCCGGGGCAACTGCGACTGTTTTTTGTGCCCATGGGCGTCGGGGTTGTGGTGGCAGCCCTGGTGCAGCTTGTCTTTCCCGGGGCGCGTGGCAGTGGCATCAACCAGACCAAAGCAGCGCTCTATATCTATAACGGGTATATCTCTTTCCGGACGGTCATCGGGAAATTCATCACCTCGGCTCTCTCCATCGGTGGCGGATTCTCGCTAGGCCCCGAGGATCCTTCTCTGCAGATCGGGGCCGGCGTCGCCTCCATGGTCAGCCGCCGGCTCAATCTCTCCCGCGACCGGCTGCGCATGTTTGCGCCGATTGGCGCCGCAGCCGGACTGGCGGCGGCATTCAACGCCCCGATCTCGGCCATCCTGTTCGTTGTCGAAGAGGTGATCGGACGATGGAGCGCGGCGGTTCTCGGTTCTATCGTGCTATCCGCGATTTCCAGCGTCGTCGTCGCGCGTTGGTTCTGGGGTGCGGAACCAATGTTTCGTATCCCTGTGGTGGCGCTGAAAGGCCCGCAGGAACTGCTTGCCTATGCCGTTCTTGGTGTCGCCGGTGGCATCGCCGCGCTCATCTTCTCTAAGGCGTTGGGCTACTCGAGGCCCCGGCTTCGCCGGCTTCCCCGCTGGACCTGGTATATCCAGCCACCGATTGCCGGGCTCATCGTGGGCGCCATCGCTTATTTTGGTGCACCCCAGGTGATGGGTCCGGGATACAACGTCATCGACCAGGCCATGCACGGCCAGTTCACCTGGAAGTTTCTTCTTGCTCTTGCGTTGCTCAAGATTGTGGCCACGACCATCTCTTTTTCCAGCGGCACGCCGGGAGGGATGTTTGCTCCCACGCTGTTTATTGGAGCGATGCTGGGAGCTTCCATTGGGACCTTCGAGAAGATCTTCTTTCCCAGCTTCCCGATCTCGGTCGGTTCTTATGCGTTGGTGGGGATGGGGGTGCTGTTCGCGGCTTTCTTACGGGTCCCGTTGACGTCGGTTTTCATGGTGCTCGAAGTCAGCGGCAACTACACGATTGTGCTTCCGGTTATTCTGGCCAACACCATTGCTTACCTGGTCTCCCGGAGTCTGCAGCCCTATCCTATCTTTGAAACCTTCACCCACCAGGATGGTCTCGACTTGCCTTCGATGGAGGAACAGCGCGAGGAAAGTGTTCTGCATCTGGAAGACGCCTTGCGCCCGGTAAATCTCCCTATTTTCCCGGGCAGCGCAACCCTGCAGGAGGTCTCTGCTCAACTGGGTGTCGCCGACGCGCCGGTATTGCTGGTTCGACTGAGAGATGGTTCCTGGTACTCCATGAATCGAAGCGAGTACACGTCGATTGCGGCAACCCAGACTCCGGAAACTGTTCTCGAACAAACACTCAAGCCTGATCGGATACCGCTGCTGTTCCCGGATTTGCCGCTGGATAGCGCGATTCCCTACCTCGCACGTTGGCCTATTCTCCCTATTCAAAACCGCGCCAGCAAGGGCACGCTCGAGGGCATAGTGTCTCTCGATGATGTGCTCGGCCGTTACCAGCAGCAGTAGTGCGGTCCTTTGCCAGGGTTCCCGATGAACCCGAAAAGGTCGCCGGTTTAGCACGGTCGAATCCCAATGATTCGTGGCGGAGCATCGCTCTGCTTATACCTGCGGTGTTGCTTGTCCATGGCTACCATCCGCTGGCCGACGACGGCGCGGTCTACGTGACGGGTATCAAGAAACTGGCGGACCCCAGCCTTTACCAAACAGACGCCGTCTTTGCCTTATCGCCTACCCATCTCTCAGTCTTCGCCCACGTTCTGGCGGGAGCGGTGCGCTGGGGGCACGTTCCACTCCCGGTCCTGTTGCTGGTTTGCCATGTGGTTTCGATCTTTCTCTTTCTTCTTGGCTCGTGGCGAGTGGCGAACCGGATATTTTTTTCTCGCGCTGCCTGCTGGGGAGCAGTGTTACTGGCTGCATGTTGCTTCACGCTACCGGTTGCAGGCACATCGCTCTCCATCATGGATCCCTACGTCACGGCACGTTCATTTTCCATGCCGCTCAGTCTCTTCGCGCTGGCGGCCATGCTCGAGGAGAAATGGGCAGAGTCTCTTCTTTGGCTCGGCTTGGCGGTGCTACTGCACCCTTTGATGGCCGGCTACGCGGCCATCGCCATGTTCACTTTTGCGCTCGTCAACCGTCGGGAATGGGGATTGGTTGGTCTTTGGGCCGGGCTGGGTTGGCTGTTGTGCGCGGTCCTCTTCCTCGCCACGCGTCATGCGGATCCCGGCCTTGCCTACAATCGCGCGGCCCTCAGCCGTTCGTATTTTTTCCTTTCCAGCTGGCAGTGGTTTGAGTATCCGGGCTTGCTGATGCCTCTCCTCCTGTTGGGAATTGCCGGCTGCCAACGCCGAGGGCCGTGGCCTGCGCGCGCTCTGGCCATTGCCGCAACTGTCCTCGGCAGTTGCGCACTGCTCGTATCCCTGTGTTTTGTCCATCGTAGCGGAAGCCTTCTGTTAGCTCGATTGCAAGTGCTGCGCGCTTTCCAGTTCGTCTATATCGCCGGCGTGCTGCTTGCGGGAGGAATGCTCGGCAGATTGGCCCAACAACATAAACGCGCCGTCATATTGCTCGGGCTCTTGCTGGCCGGCGCTCTGATCGCCGGCCAGAGGCTCACGTATCCGGAGTCCAACCATGTGGAATGGCCGGGGCTGACACCACGCAATCGCTGGCAACAAGCCTTTCTCTGGATTCGCGCCAACACGCCAAGCGACGCGGTCTTCGCGCTCGATAGTGACTACATTGAAGGCGCTGGAGAAGATGCGCAGGGCTTTCGCGCAACAGCGGAAAGAAGCACCGTCGCCGATTGGTTCAAAGATGGCGGAATCGCCAGCAACTTTCGTCAAGCTGCCAGTCCCTGGTGGCAAGGGTCGCAGGCCACCTACCAGCTCAACAGCGCAACCGACGAACAACGATGGGCACGACTTCGGCCGCTCGGGGTTAGCTGGATTATTTTGCCTGCCGAGGCGAACACGGGCTTTCCATGCCCGTTCATCAACGCGCGTGTACGGGTTTGCCGGCTAGCAGTTTCGCGCACGGATGGCGCAAAATAACATCATCCGGAGATCGTCCATGCTGACGCTGTATCAGAGACTTATTTTCGGTTACGTGCTGCTTCTTGGCCTGCTGCTGGCAGTCGGCCTGCACGGTACCCTCTCGCTGCACCATGCCGCCAGGCTCGATCACCAGGCGACACTGCCCGCCGCCGCAGCGGCGCAGGAGCGCGCGGTGCTCGCGCGGCGAGCTACGACCGTCGCCACAGTCTGTACCCTGAGCGGCGTTCTGGTCACCATTGGCTTTCTTTTTTCCATTATCCGGCCAATCCGCCGGACCGCGGCCGCGGCACGCCGCATCGGCCAGGGGGAATTGCAACAACGCATCGAGTGGCGAACCCGGGATGACCTGGGCACCATAGCCACCGAGCTCAACCGCATGGCGGTGCGGCTGCGCGACCTGCGCGACACAGAATATGGCCGCAAACAGATGGACCAGCAGCTGTCCGATGCGGTGGTCCAGTCCATCTTTGAGCCAGTAATCGTCACCGACGCCAAAGGACATGTGCTCAAGCTCAACCAGGCGGCGAGTGAAGTGCTCGGCGAAGCCGCGGCCGATCGCATGGCGCTGACCAACACGCCGGGGGGAGAGCGGATTCTGCGCGCGGTGCGCGACGCGGTGTCCATGCGCCAATCCATCGCGAGCGAGGACGAAGCCGCCATGCTGCCAATGAAGCTGGGCGAGGGACAGCGCAGCTATCGCCTGCGCACCACCCCCATGCGCGATCTCGAAGGCAAGTTGCTGGGAGCTGTGAGCGTGCTCGAAGACATCACCGAGATGCAGGATATCGATCGCTTCAAGACACGCTTTCTCAGCGTCGCGTCGCAGAAGCTTCGTCAGCCTCTGGAGCAGCTTCGGCTGAGCTTGTACACGCTCACCTCAGGCTTCGCCGGCGAACTGCGGCCGTTGCAGGCAGACGTGTTGCACGGAGCCGAAGAGGACGCGGAGCGGCTCAACGATCTCATGTCCGACCTGATCGAAGTCTCCGAACTCGATACCGGACGGCGCGAAATCCGCATGGATCGATTCCGGCCGATCGATATTCTTCGCGACGCCTGCTCCCGGGCGCGCGATGAAGTCCACGAAAAGAATATCGATGTCCAGATTGAGGCGTTCGCCGACCTCTCTCATGTGAATGGGGATCGCCGAGCTCTGCGCAGCATCATGGACAACCTGATGAGCAATGCCATCCGCTATACGCCGGAGAACGGCACTATCCTGTTGCAGGCAAAGGAGCAAAAAGAGAAGGTGCAATTCTCCGTCCGTGATTCCGGCCGGGGCATCGAAGCAGAGCGGTTGCCAAACCTCTTCGGCCGCTTCAATGCCGCGCACGACCAGGGGACCGGCCTCGGGCTCGCGCTGGTGCGCCGGCTGGTGGAATTGCTCGGGGGCCAGGTTTCGGTGGAAAGCCGGCTCGGCCACGGAGCAACCTTCACCTTTACTCTCCCGGTCGCCACCGCCGTGACCACGCGCCACCCGATCGAGATCGGTTAAGCGGTTGCACACGAACTTTCTCGCCTGATGCTTTAATCTTCGCAAGGGATATGACTGACCTCTCGACCGACATCACACCCGCTATGCCCGAGTTGGCAAAGCTGCGCGTCTACATCGGGGCGGCGCCCGGGGTGGGCAAGACCTACCAGATGCTGGAAGATGCGCACCTGATGAGGAAACAGGGCCTTGATGTCGTCATTGGGTTGATCGAATCGCATGGCCGGAAAGATACACAAGATCAGATTAAAGATCTCGAACTGATTCCCCGACGCGCCATACCCTACCGCAATGTAGTGCTGGAGGAAATGGATCTTGATGCCGTGCTTGCCCGGCATCCCCAGTTTTGCATCGTGGATGAACTGGCGCATACCAACGTCCCGGGATCGAAGAATCGCAAGCGCTATGAAGACGTGCTGGAGCTGCTGGACGCCGGCATAAATGTAATGACCGCGGTCAATATCCAGCACCTGGAGACGCTGAACGACTCGGTTTCGCGCTCTGCAGATACCCAGATCCGCGAAACCATCCCGGATAGTTTTCTGAAACGGGCCGGCGAAGTAGTGAACGTGGATGTGACTGTAGAAGAACTGCGGTCACGGCTGAAGCAGGGCAAGATTTACGCTGCGGAGAAGATCGAACAATCACTGGCCAACTTCTTCCGCAAAGGCAATCTTAGTATGTTGCGCGAGCTTGCCCTGCGCACGACCGCCGAAGAGGTTGGGTCCCAGGCGGCGGAGTATCGGCGAAGCCAGGGCCTGGAACAGGCTCCTATCCCGGAAAAGGTGATGGTGTGCCTCTCGCCCCGCGCTGGAGCCGAACGCCTGTTGCGTGTCGGAGCAAGGATCGCCGGCCGTCTGGCCTCCAATTGGTACGCCGTGCGGGTCGAGTCGCCGGACGAAGATGCCCGGCATGGAGATCCGGAAGAGTACCAGCGGATGGAAGAATATCAGCGACTTGCGCGCGAGCTGGGCGCACAGGTGGTGGTGTTGAAGGACAAGAATGTCGCCGACGCGCTGATCGAGTTTGCGCAGCAGGAGAGCATTTCGCACGTGGTCTTCGGGCAGTCGGCCCGGTCTCGGTTTGACATTCTTTTGCGGGGTTCGGTGCTGAATCGTTTTCTTGCGGACGTTCGCGACGCCACGGTGCAGGTGGTTCCTATTAGCAAGTCCAAACGCTAACGCGTGGTGCTGGTAGAAGCTCTTCCCTTCCACAAAGCGTGGGGTGCCCCGTGTTTTGTGGAAGGGAGAAAGAGAGGATGGGACTTTAGTGGCTGGCCGCGGCGTGGCATTCCGGGGCGCTGTCACGGTACAGGGCATTGCGCGGATAGGCGGTGGCTAGTTCACGGAGCAAATCGCAGCCTTGCGTGTTGTTCTTGTCGCGCAGGGCGGCTACCGCCAGCAATAGTTTTGCGAATGGCTTCAAGAGATTTCCATGAGCGGCGGTTTCCTGCAACTCGCGAATGCCCTGCTGCTTGTCCGGGTCGATCCCACCTAAGCTCAGCATCCAGCGAACCGGAGCCGGCTTGATGCCGGTGAGATAGTTTTCAACACCGACGGCCAGCAACGCATCGTACTCGTCCGGCTTTTGCTTCAGTAACTGTTGCGCAAGGATACGCCCTTGCTTCATATAGCGCAGCGCGGCAAAATCCTGCTTATCAATCATGGCGACATAATCGGATCGCAAGCCCAGCGCCAGTATCTTGGCAAAAAGAGCGTTGCTGTCCTCAGGATGCTGCTTGAGCGCCGCGTCGGCAAGCTGGTCGCCCCTAGCCACCGCACCATTGAACTCATCCCGCACCTTGGGGTCTGGAGCAAGCTTGGAACGGGCTTCAAAATTCTTGTCGCTGGTGAAAAGCTGGCTCTCCAGGATGCCTAGACGGGCAAACTCACCGAACAAGTAGCCGGCAGCTTGCGAAACCGGTCCCAGGGGGTCCTCCGGATGGAGCCTCTCCCAGGTCGAAAAATCCTGGTGGGCTTGCTCGAACTCCAGGTTGTACATGCTCTGGAAACCGCGTTCGATCTCGGTCGGAGCCATCGCATTCGCCCCACGCGCGGATAAGAACACCAGCATGAGCACCAAAACGGGCCATCTACCTGTTGTTTTCATACATTCTGTTCGATGCAGTTCTTTGGCCCAGGAATTGATCATCGTTCGCTCCAGCGCGTCCCGGCTTGCCGCGCCACTGCGGGCGCCAGGAAGCTGTGCATCCAACCCGCCAGAGCCCGGTAATCTTCCGCAGACCCCGAACCGGGAGCGTAATCGATCACCGTCATTCCGTCGGCCACCGCCTCGCTCACCACGGAGCTGTGGCGCAACACAAGAGGTATCAGGCGGTCACCCAATTGCTGCTGTAGCATGGCGCGCACGTCGAGATGGAGCGCTAATGAGTCATCGAACTGGTTCAGCAGGTAGAGAACCTGACTGGGGGGATCGGCCAGCAATATATCCAGCAAACCCAGACAGGCCAGCGAACTCAGGTCGGGAAGGATGGGCACCAAAACAGTCGGCCGCAGCTGGAGCAGGCGGTTGGTGACCTCACGGCTGGCCGTGGCCACATCGACGACGATACGGCTGGCCCCGCGCCCACCGCGCAAGAGCTCTGCCAGGAAAGGATCGTGCTCTCCGCCGATCCTCGGATCGGCCCTGGCATAGCGCTCTGGCTGAAGGTTCAAGAGCTGAACCGGCGCATCGGCTTCGGCTCCAGAACGAGAACCAGGTGGAGAAAACGTTCGGACCACCCCCGGCCTGAACTCGCGTGAACCGAAATAGAAAGGCAGCAGACCGCAGGCTGCCGTGTCGGCAAGCAGCACGTGCTCACCGAGGGCCGACAAGGCACGTCCCAGGGTGGCTACCAGGCAGGTTTTTCCCACCCCGCCGGCAAGCGAGAAAACCACCAGCAAGGGAGGCCGCTCTTCGAGACTCATCAACTCTGCTAACGAGTCCTCCTCGGCGACCTCCGCCGGGTTGAAAACGGAGTGCAATGCATACCATCGTGCGGCCGGCCCTTCTCTGGGCGGCGGCAATTCGGGTGTTTGGGGCTGGTGTGCCTGGACTTCTTCCGCTGGTTGGCGCGGCGGCAACACCGAGGGTTGCGGGGCTTCGCTTTGCGCCGCTGGACCGGGCACGATGCGAAGACGAAACTGTCCTCGTACTTCCTGACGCGATGCGGAGAAGTCCAGGTACCTGGTCCCCGCCAAGTGCGCCTGGGAGTAGAGCGTCGCCATATCCTCCGGTCTCTCCGTCATTACTTCCTTAGCCTGCCCGGGTTCGAGTCGTCGAGCAGATCCAGCTCCATTAACATACCCCGCAATCGGCCGTTCTGCTACAGGCTCAGCGCGCTCTGCCCACTGTGGTACTTTGGAAACTAAGCAGAAATGAGCTCGTAGCTCAGTCGGTAGAGCAACGCACTTTTAATGCGTGGGTCGTGGGTTCGATTCCCACCGAGCTCACCACGTCTCGGAGCTACCTTTCCGGTGACATAACCATGACCGCCAGCCCTCCTGACCCCCTGCTCCTCAGCTCCTCGCGGGTCACTTCAATTCACGACCGTTTCACCGCCGCCTGGCATCATGAGGGTCCGGCCGTGCCGCTGTCGCTGGCAGGGTTCGAGCGTGCGTTAGCGGAACAGCATCTTGCAAATTTTGAGCTTTGGCACGCGGAGGATGCAGCCCGCACTCCCGGGGCCAGCGACCATGACGTGGCCCGGGTCAAGCGGTTCATCGACAGCGCCAACCAACGGCGCAACGATCTCACGGAACAATGCGATTTACTGCTGCTGAATCTTCTCAGCCGGCAGAACCTGCCCGCTGCCGGCGCCGAGCTGCACTCCGAGTCTCCCGGCCTGATTCTGGACCGGCTTTCGATCCTTTCCCTTAAGCTCTTTCATACCCGCGAAGAGATCGGCCGCAACGGAGCGCCGTCGGGGCACGCCGAGCGCAATCGTGAACGTTTGCGTATTCTGGTGGAGCAGCGGGACGATTTAGCCGCATCGCTTGACCGGCTGTGGCAGCAAGTTCTCGACCGCCGGCGAAGCTTTAAACTCTACCGCCAACTCAAGATGTATAACGACCCGGCACTCAACCCCGCGGTCTATGGCCCAGGATCGAATTCCTGAGTAAGACCTTCGGTGGAATGACGCTTCCCGCCGCGCGTGCTACAGTCTTGCCAAGGATGCGAGCGGCCTGCTGGGTTGACGTACGCGGCTGCGGTGCGTATAAAGACGAATCTAACAGCCGGTTGTATCTTTGATGAAAGAAGAGTGGGTTATGCAAAACACAGGTCAGAGTATCCCCGCTCGGCGTAATCCTCGCACCATCGAGGGCAAGGCACGCCCAATGCCCAATGCTGCACACCAGAAGTCCCTGAACGAGTACCAGACTGCCCTGCAGTGGATGCATGAGGGCAAGTACGAGAAGGCCCGGCAGGTTTTCGAGAAGTTGAGCCAGGATGGACCGGTCGAGATTCTGGAGCGGGTGCGGGTCTATCTCGCCGCCTGCCAGCGCCGTGCACAACAAAGTGGTCTCTCCTTTGGCAATACCGAGGAGCAGTACGACTACGCCATTTCCCTGTTGAATACGGGATTCTATGAAGAGGCTCGGGATCAGTTTCAAGGGATTCTGAAAAGCAACCCGGCCGCCGACTACGCTTACTACGGTCTGGCCATCCTCGAAAGCATGACCGGGCTGGCTGAACCCTGCCTCGAGCATCTGGCGAAGGCGATTGAACTGAACCCCCGCAATCGCATCCAGGCGCGTAGCGATTCAGATTTCCAGGACATGGCCGATGATCCCCGATTCACCGAATTACTCTACCCCGAGGTCCCGTAATCTCTGGGACTCCCGCTATCAGGAAATCGCCGATTTTGATTTGCTGGCGTAGGTCAGCTGTGTGTGCTCTATGGTGAAAACCCTCTCCTCCACGCTGGCAAAGCCAAGGCCCGCAAAAGCGCTTGTCACTCGAAGCAGTGTCCACCCAGCCAGCATTCGGGCCGTAGCGATTGGCGGGGGAACCGGCCTTTCTACTCTGCTGCGTGGGCTGCGACGTTATGTCGCGTCGCCGCATCAGTCTTCGGCAGACTGCGTGGATGCCCCCTGCCTGATCTCTGACCTGGCAGCCGTAGTCACGGTCACGGATGACGGCGGCTCGAGTGGAAGGCTGCGCCGTGGCTTTAATATGCTGCCGCCCGGCGATTTACGCAATTGCATGGTGGCGCTTTCCGAAGACGAACATCTGATCTCCCGCCTCTTCCGCCATCGCTTCACCGCCGGGGAGGGGCTTGAAGGCCACAGCTTCGGCAATCTCTTCGTTGCCGCTCTCGTCGAGATCACCGGGGATTTCGCGCAAGCGATCAAACTTTCGTCGCAGGTCCTTGCCACCCGTGGACATATCTATCCCGCAACCAACGCCAACGTGTCTCTCGCCGCGCAGATGGATGATGGTTCCCTGGTAAGGGGGGAGACGAACATCACCGCCAGCCGCCGACGCATCGTTGAACTCATGCTCGAGCCGGCGGACGCCGAACCGTTACCGGAGACACTGGAAGCGATTGAACGGGCCGATCTGATCACCATTGGCCCTGGATCGCTTTTCACCAGTCTGGTTACCAACCTTCTGGTCAAGGGAGTTTCCGAGGCCCTGGCTTCATCACAGGCAGTCCGGGTGTACATCTGCAACCTTATGACGCAGGCGAATGAGAGCCTCAACCTGACTGCATCGCAGCATATCGAGCGAATTTATGAGCACGCACACCGCCCTATCTTCGACTACGCACTGGTGAATACGGCGCCCGTCTCGCAGGTGCTGCTGGATCGCTATGCCGGGGAAGGGGCGTCACCGATCGTCGCGGATGTCAAAGCGATTGAGGCGCTCGGGGTTCGCTGCATCGCCGGGGATTTTGCTGCTGAGGGGGATGTAGTCCGTCACGCAGCGGATCGGGTTGCAGAGGCAGTGCTCCGATTGGGCGCCGGGGGGCGGTAAGAAAGGCCGCAGGTCGCTTTACTCCGACAACAAGTCTTTGCTTTGTATCAGGGCACGACTTCAGTCGTGCCGTAAAAGGCTCAGAAAAGAGTGGGGCTTTAGCCCCTGCGCAGTTTTCTATTGGGATTTCTTGCGGATTTTACGGTGGCAGGGGCTAAAGCCCCGACCATTTTGGCCGCCGAGTGGCACGACTAAAGTCGTGCCCTGATACAAAGCTAGAAGCTTGCTGCACGAGCCTAATTAGGGGGTGGCGTGGTGGAGAGATCTGCGGTTTGCCTTGCGTCTCATCAGAGGGCGGGTTGAATCTCGGTCACTGTTCGCTTCAGTTGGCCGCAGGCGGCGTAGATATCTCTGCCTCGTGGGCGGCGCAGAAATGCAGGGACACCGCGGGCGATGAGCCGTTGCTGAAACGCCGCCACCTGCTCGGGCTCCGGCATAGCGTAAGCAATCCCAGGACCCGGATTCCAGGCGATCAGATTCACCTTCACTGGCATGGGTGCACCGCGGGCCAGCGCGGCCAACTGCTCCGCATGCTGCAATCCGTCGTTAAGGCCGCCTAGCAGCACATACTCGAAGGTGACCCGTTCCCTCGGCCTTAGCGGCAATTGGCCAGCCGCCTGAATGACTTCCTCGATCTTCCACTTGCGGGTAATAGGCATGATCGCTTCGCGGATTGCATTGTCGGGCGCATTGAGACTGATCGCGAGACGGGGCCGCACCGGCTCCCCGGCCAGTCGCAGAATTCCGGGCACAATGCCGGAAGTCGAAACCGTCATCCTGGATTCCGCCAGCGACGCTTCGTTGACCAACAGACGCACCGCGGCCATGAACTCGTCGTAATTCAGAAAGGGCTCGCCCATGCCCATGAATACCAGGTTGATGCGATCCCGGCCCACCTGCACCGCCTGACGCTCGAGCACTGCGATCACCTGGCCGGCAATCTCACCCGCCGAGAGGTTCCTCTGCAAACCCAGCTTTGCGGTGAGACAGAACTGGCAGTTGACCGCGCAGCCTACCTGGCTGGAAACGCAAATGGTGGCTCGTTGGGCGCCGTCGCCATCCCCCTGCTCCGCTCCGTCGCCCCCCGGCATCCAAACTGTCTCGACCGTCTGGCTGTCCTGGCCGGCCACGAGGTACCGTTCCGTGCCGTCGATGGAGCGAAAAGTCTCCACAATCCGGGGCCGGCCGATGGCCCAGCCCGCCTCGGCCATTTCCTGGCGAAGCCCGCGGGGGAGGGTAAGCACCTCGTCCAGGGAGCCAATCCGCTGCTGAAACATAGCCTTAAGCAGCTGCCCGGCCCGGTAGGGGGGCTCCCCAAACTCCAACATTACTTCCGTAAGTTGTTGACGGGAAAGGCCAAAAAGATTTCTAGCGCCAGACGCGGCTGGGCCGTCTAATGAACGGACGAGATTTCCCCCACCAGGCATCAATCAGCCACTCAGGCACTTTTCGCAGCATAGCACCGGATTGGCTGCAGGAATTCCGCGCCAGCCCGGGGAAAGCCGCTACACTTAAATGGTGACAGAACGCAGCATTCGACGTACGGTCCTTCCCTCCGGCTTAACGATTCTGACCGAGCGCATGGAGCACATTCGCTCTGTAGCCATGGGTGTCTGGATCCGAGCCGGCTCCCGGCATGAGCTGCCGGAAGTGAACGGCATCTCTCATTTCGTCGAACACATGGTCTTCAAAGGCACGCAATCACGTTCTGCCAAGCGCATTGCGCGCGAGGTCGATGCGATCGGCGGCAACCTGGACGCTTTCACCGGCAAAGAGACCATTTGCTTCAACCTCAAGGTTCTCGACGAGCATGTTCCCACCGCGCTCGACGTTCTCTCCGACCTGGTGTTGAACCCGGTGTTCAACAATGACGACATCATGCGCGAGCGAGGCGTCATTCTGGAAGAGATCAAGATGGACGAGGACAATCCCGACTACCTGGTCCACGAAATCTTCACTCAGAATTTCTGGAAGGACCATCCGTTAGGAAAACCCATTTTGGGTACCAAGGAGACGGTCCGCCGCTTCGAGCAGGACATGCTGTTCGATTACTACGGCAAGCGCTTCTCCGGCAACAACATGGTTTTCTCCGCCGCCGGGAACCTGGAACACGATGCCTTTGTCGATCTGGTCGCCAGCCGGTTCGATCACATCGGGCCGATGCGGGGCGAGCTTGCGGAAACGGAGCCGCGTACGGTTTCGAAGATCGTCCTGCGCAATAAGAAGGCCCTGGAACAGGTACAGCTTTGTCTGGGCGTGCCTTCTCCGCCCATTGCGCACGAACTGCGTTATGTGACCCTGCTACTCAACACCGCTCTGGGCGGCGGCATGAGTTCGCGGCTTTTTCAGACCGTGCGCGAGGAACATGGCCTCGCCTACTCCATCTTCAGCGACCTGAATCCCTATCGTGACACGGGCTCGCTGTGCGTGTATGCGGGTACCTCCTCCGCCCACTGCCTGCAGGTAATCGATTTGATCATGTCCGAGTTTCGCCGGCTGAAGACAGAGGAAATGCCGGAAGACGAACTTCGCCGCTCCAAGGATCAACTCAAGGGCAACATTATTCTGGGCCTCGAGAGCTCCATGTCACGGATGTCGAACCTGGCCCGGCAGGAAATGTACTTTGAACATTTTTTTGGGGTGGACGAGATCATGGACAAGGTAGAGACCGTCACCAGCGAGCAGGTTATGGCCATGGCCAACTACCTTTTCGATCCGGACAAGGTTGCGGTCACGCTGCTGGGCCGGCTGGATGGCCTTAAGGTTACCCGCGGCCAGTTGGCCTGTTGACCCTGATTTTCTGTAGGAAATTGCCAATCGATGTAGCGAAAGCGATCGTTGGGCTTCGCCCATCTTTTTCAGCCCAGGTACGCTGGAGCGAACCTGGGGCACCCGCCGATTCCCCCCGACGCGGCTACGACCGGACCGAAGGTAATGTTGTTTAATTGGAAACACAGGGTTGAGCACCTTCGCGACCGGCAGCGTCTATTGATAGACTTGTAAGCGGTCAAGCGAGAACCCCCATGATTCACCTCAGCTCTTCGGAACGCAAGCGCCAGCGCGGCTTCACACTGATGGAACTGCTGATTGTCATGTCCATCATGATTATTCTCATGTTGATTGCTATCCCGAACTTCATCAGCATGAAGGCGCAGGCGGACGAGACGTCGGCGATCCAGTCGCTCCGTGCCATCTACCAGGCGCAGATTCAGTATCAGACGAATTTCCCCGTCAACGGCTTCGCTTGCGCGCTGCCCGCACTCGGCGGTAATCCCAGCTCGGGTCCACCCAGCCCAACAGGGGCGCAGGTGCTGCAGGGAGATTTGGCCACAGGACAGAAATCGGGCTACACCTTCAACATCGTTAACTGCAACAAGGTCAGCGTCAACAACCAGGACACATACACCTCGTATGAGGCGACCGCGGTTCCGCAATCGATAGGCAAATCGGGCCACCGTGGCTTCTGCATCGACTCGGCTGGGGAGATCAAGGCTGATCCTGCAGGGGGCACCAATTGCACCCAGCCCATTCAGTAGCTGCTCGCCTTCTGCTGCTGACCTGTTGCCTCTCTCCGCGAACCGGGTGGTGCGCCGACAGCGCTCAGCAGCTGGCGCAACGCGTGGACAAGTACTACAACAGTCTCCATTCGCTGCGCACTTCCTTTACTGAGAGCTTCCACGGAATGGGCATCGACCGGGAAGAGAGCGGCACCCTGCTGCTGCGTAAACCAGGAAAAATGCATTGGAGCTATAGCAATCCAGCGGGGAAGGTTTTTCTACTGGACGGCAAGTACGCCTGGTTTTATTCCCCCGGAGATGCCCAGATACAGCGTGTGTCCGCCGCGCAAATGGACGATCTGCGTTCGCCGCTGCGATTTTTGCTCGGCCATACGCAGTTGCAGAAGGAGCTGGAAGGGTTGACCCTCTCCAGTACGCCTGACGGACTGCAACTGTCCGGGGTTCCCAAGGGAATGCAAAATCGAGTGGAGAAGATTACGCTCGGGGTGAACGCCGATGGAGTGATCCACTCCATGAGCATTCTTGAAACGGATGGAGCCCAAACCGCTTTCACTTTTAAGGACAGCCAGGCAAATGCACCGGCCCCGGATGCGGATTTCGTCTTCCATCCACCGCCCGGCGTTCCAGTGGTCGATGGGCCGCCGCCGGTGTGAGCGAAGAAAAGTATTTCCACGAGGAGTCCCCGGCACTGCAGATCCCTCCACTGCGCTCCCCCGGATTTCCTGTGGACCTTGGTGGCGTTGGTGCGCTTCATGCGTCTTTCCCTTACAGAAAGGCGCACACGCGGTCTTGTCCAGCGATGCGTGGCAGGAAATCCGGGTACGCTACGGTCGGGATGACAATTCTGTTAGGAACGGACAAGAGAACTGCCAACCATGCGAAGACTCCCCCTGATCACTTCGACCCTATTGCTGGCTTCGCTCCTTGCCGCGGCGCAAAGCACGGCACACAGCGGTCCGTGGGAGCTTGAAGAGAGCGGGTCCAGCGCTGGTTTGCGGGGGATCCATGCTGTGGGCGGCGGCGTGGTTTGGGCCAGTGGGTCGGGCGGCACAGTCCTGCGCAGCGAAGATACCGGCTACCTCTGGCAACAATGCGCCCCGGTGCCCGGGGCAAGCAAGCTGGACTTCCGCGGGATCTGGGCCTGGGATGCGCAAAATGTTTTGGTTTTGTCGAGCGGACCCGGAGACCAGTCCCGCCTTTACCAGACCACCGATGGCTGTAACAGCTGGAAGCTGATTTTCACTAACCCTGAGGTAGCTGGCTTTTGGGATGGCCTTCTCTTTCTCGATCCGCAGCACGGCGTCCTCTACGGTGATCCACCACGGGACGCCGGACGTACTACCCATGTGAGGTTCGACCTGCTGGTAACTCGCGACGGAGGGAAAACCTGGAGCCCAGCGGATGAACTGCAGGCGCTGCCCGGAGAGTCCCTGTTCGCCGCGAGCAACAGCGCCATGACCGGCAGTGGAGAACAGGTCTGGTTAGGAACGAGCAAATCAAGGATCCTGCGAAGCAAAGCGCTGGCCGGGTGGCAGAGTGCGCAAACGCCGCTGGCAAGCGGAAATGACTCTTCCGGCGTCTTTTCCGTAGCGTTTCGCGACCAGAGTCACGGAATTGCTGTCGGCGGAGATTATCGCAAGCCCGGGGAGACAGCGGGAACTGCAGCCTACACCTCCGATGGAGGAGAACACTGGAGCGCTGCCCGAAAACGACCCCATGGCTACCGGTCTGCCGTGGCCTGGGACGAAAAAGATCTAGCCTGGATCACGGTTGGCAGCAATGGGTCCGATATCTCTTATGACGATGGCGAAACCTGGCAATGGCTCGATAGTGGTAATTGGAACGCCCTCAGCCTGCCCTGGGTCGTCGGTCCCAATGGCCAGATTGGTAAGCTGGGAACGCTTCCCGCCCACCCCGCCGCATCGGCTGGAGTATCCCGGTAAACTGGTAGGGGGCCCATGGCAGAGTACGTAGTCAAGATGGCGGATGAGCGGGGACGCATTCAGGAGCAGGTGCAAATAGCCGGCACCGCCGAAGAGCTGCGCAACCGTTTCGTACAGGCGGGATACTACGTCTACTCCGTCCGGCCGCGCGGTATGCGTGGCGTAGGCGGCAGCCGCAAGCGCGCCAACCTGGAAGCGTTCATCATCTTCAACCAGCAGTTCCTCACCCTGGTCCGCGCCGGCCTGCCCATTCTTGGCTCACTCGATATGCTGGTCAAGGGGCAGAAGAACCCAACCTTCCGCGCGCAGTTGGAAAATGTAGCCGCACGGGTACGCACCGGGGAGTCGCTTTCGGCAGCATTTGAAGCCCAGGGCGGCTTTCCTCTTATCTACACCACCACCCTGCTGGCCGGAGAACGAAGCGGCCAGCTGGAAGACGTGCTGTCCCGCTATCTTGCCTTCCAGCGCATTTCCCTCTCCTTCCGCAAGAAGCTGATCGCGTCCTTGCTCTACCCATGCCTGCTGATCACGATGGTCATCGCGCTGTTCGTTTTTCTGATCAGCTTTGTAGTGCCGCGCTTCGCCATGCTCTACGACCAGTTGGGCACCAACCTCCCCGCCGCCACCCGCATGCTGCTGGCGGTGGGCAACAACTTTCAGCACTACATCCTTTGGATGCTGGCCGGGATTGCCCTCATCGTCTACGTGCTTTTCCGCTATAGCCAGACCACGGCCGGAGCGGCGCGCATCGATCGCATGCGTATCGGCATGCCGATCTTCGGCAATATCTGGCGCAAGTACCAGGTCGCACTCTTTGTGCGTACCCTCTCGAGCCTGCTGACCGGCGGCCTGCCACCTGTGCCGTCGCTCGAAACCGCAGCGCGCTCCATCTCGAGTAACACCATCGCCACGGCGGTGATGGCCTCGGTGGGCACGGTGCGCGAGGGCAAGAGCCTGGCACAGAGCCTGGAAAAGACCGGCGTCTTCCCCGACCTTGCCGTGGAGATGATCGATGTGGGCGAATCGACGGGAGCCTTGCCGCAAATGCTCAATTCCGTCGCCGAGTTCTTCGAGGAAGACGTACAGACGGCACTGACCGCCTCATTGGCGCTGATTGAGCCCGCTATCCTGATCGTGATGGGCTCGGTGGTCGTCGTCATCCTGATCGCACTTTATCTGCCCATCTTCTCGCTGGGACAAGCGAGCACCATGGGAGGCCACTAGGCCGCTTTGTCCATTTTGCCGTTAGGAGTTTTATATGGCTGACAGCACCGTACTTGTCACCACCGCTGTACCGGAATCAGACGAGACCACGCGCGCCCAGATGCTCGCCAATCGCTACCGGTGCGATTTCGTCGATCTGAAAAACTTTCGCATCCAGCACGAGCTGTTTCGCAGCGTGCCGGTCGACATGATGTTCCGCTACAACTTCGTGCCCCTGGAGCAGCTCGAAGACCGGCTGATCATCGCCGTCAGCGACCCCAGCCGGCTCATGATCCTGGACGAAATCAGCGGCCTGCTGGGACAACGGATCATCACTCGCGTGGCCACGCTGTCGCAGATCACCGACCTGCTCAAGAAGACGGAACAGTCACAGCGCGTTCTCGACGAGGCGTCGGAAGGGCTCACGTTTGACGTCATCTCGGCCGAAGATAATCCCGATGAGAACATCTCGATCGAGAAGCTTACTTCGGAAGAGGACATCAGCCCCATCATCCGGCTGGTGGATACCACCATCTTCACCGCGCTCGAGCGCCGCGCCTCGGACATCCACCTGGAAACGTATGACGACTCGCTGGTCGTCAAGTACCGCATCGACGGCGTTTTGCAGGCGGCTATGGCGCCCATCGCGCGGGAACACCACTCCACCATCCTTTCCCGCATCAAGGTCATGAGCGAACTGGATATCGCCGAGCGGCGCGTGCCCCAGGACGGCCGCTTCCGGGTTCGCTACAAAGGGCGTCTGATCGATTTCCGCGTCTCCATCATGCCTACGGTACATGGCGAAAACGCCGTGCTCCGCGTGCTCGACAAGGAGTCGATGAGCGAGAAGTTCCGCAAGCTCACGCTCGATGTCGTCGGTTTTCATGAGGATGACCTGCGCCGCTTCAGGCGCTACATCCGCGAGCCCTACGGCATGGTGCTGGTCACCGGCCCGACCGGATCGGGCAAGACGACCACGCTCTATGCCGCGCTCAACGAGATCAAGAGCGACGAGGACAAGATCATCACCATCGAAGACCCGGTCGAGTACCAGATTCGCGGCATTACGCAGATCCCGGTCAACGAGAAGAAGGGGCTCACCTTCGCCCGCGGACTGCGCTCGATTCTGCGCCACGATCCGGACAAGATCCTTGTGGGTGAAATCCGCGACCAGGAGACTGCGCAGATCGCGATCAACTCCGCGCTCACCGGCCACCTGGTGTTTACGACTGTCCACGCCAACAACGTGGTGGACGTGCTCGGACGATTCCTCAACATGGGCGTGGAAGCATACAACTTTGTCTCCGCGCTCAATTGCATCCTCGCCCAGCGGCTGGTGCGCACCATATGCGAACACTGCACCCGCCCGGTGCGCTACGACGATGAATTCTTACGCAACAGCGGGCTGGACCCTGAGTTGTGGCGCAGCTTCGACTTTCATGAAGGGGCGGGCTGCATTGAATGTGGAGGGACCGGCTATCGCGGAAGAACTGCCATCCACGAACTGCTGGAGCTGACCGATCCTATTCGCGAGATCATTCTGGAGAAGAAGCCGGCTTCTGAAGTGCGTAAATTGGCCCAGCAGGGGGGCATGCAGTTCCTTCGCGAGTCCGCGGTGGACCGCGCCAGCCGAGGGCTGACTACACTCAAGGAAATCAACAAAGTCACCTTTATCGAGGCCTTCCGCTAGAGACATGCTTTCCAACATCGCCAACCGTATCTTTCCGTCTGAAGCCAACGCGCTGCGCCCTCGCCTGGCGTGCGAGATCACGAGCGCTGGTGTGGTCGCGGGACGCCCGGGAGAAGCTGACCAGGAGATTGTGTCTTCGTTTGCTCCCCTGCGGGCCGGGGTGCTCGCCGCCGGTCTGCACACACCCAACTTCAGCGACCGCGCGGCCGTGGCCAACGCACTACGCCAGGCTCTGGACGAAATCAGCATCAAGGATAGCCAAATTACCGTCGTGGTCCCGGACGCGGCTGTCCGGGTACTGCTGTTGGACTTCGACGTGCTGCCTTCGAAGTTGGCCGAAGCTCTGCCCATCATTCGTTTTCGCTTGCGCAAGTTGGTCCCGTTCGAAGTAGAAGATGCTGCGGTCAGCTACCAGGTCATGCCGGGCAAACCCGGCCTGGTGCGAGTGATTGTCGCTGTGTCGCCGGCAGCAGTGCTGGCTGAATACGAAAGTGCGGTGCGCGAGGCGGGCTACGAGCCGGGTGTGGTCCTACCCAGCACTCTAGCCGCGCTCGCCGCGGTCGCGTCAGAGGAGCCGGCGCTGGTGATCAACCGTAATGGCACCTCGGTGACCACCGCAATTACCAGGCAGAATGAACTGCTGCTTCACCGCACGCTTGAGCTCACGGAAAAGGAATGGTCACCGGAGATGAATTCCGTGAATGCCGTGGAGGAGCTTCAGCAGTCGGTCACAGTCGCGGTCGCTTATTTTGAGGACACGCTCAATGCGCCACCGCGGCAGTTGCTGTGCTGTGGACTTGGCGGCCCCGAGGAGCTTATCCGGGCGTTGGGCGACGAAAGAATCCCGGTGCGCGATCTGGTTCCCGCACCCAGGAGCAAGGCCATGCCAGGCGGCATCCTGGCCGGGGTCGTCGGAGCGCTCGCCAGCTAAATGCGCATCCAACTCAATCTCGCTTCCCGTCCCTTTGTCGAGCTGGGGCCGCTGTATACCCGGCTGAGAATCCTGATCATGCTGCTCGCGGTGATCGCGGTGCCGCTCTGGCTTCTGCTGGCCACGGAAAAGCGGAAGGCCGCTGAAGCGCAGGCGCGGCTGGACGCGGTGCAGCAAAACATCCATGCCCTCGAGGTTCAGCGATCGGCCTTTCAGTCGCAGATGCGCGAACCGCAAAATGCCACGGTGTTAGCACAATCACAGTTTCTTAACCAGATGTTTGCGCGCAAGGCATTCTCCTGGACCGCGGTCATGATGGATCTGGAAAACGTGCTGCCGAGCGGAGTGCAGGTGCTGAACATTGACCCGGTCATCGCTAAGGATGGGAAGGTGACCATTCGCCTGCGCGTCAGCGGCGCTCATGACCGTGGCGTCGACCTGGTGCGCAATCTGGAACATTCCCACCGTTTTCTCGCGCCCCGGCTGGCGAGAGAAACGGCGGAGAGCAATCAGAATGGGCGGCCTGCGGAGCAGGTGAGCCAAGCGGGTAACGTCAACTTTGATTTGCTGGCCGAGTACAACCCGCTGCCGGAGACGGCAGAGAAGCCGGCAGCGACTGCGAGCCCCAAATCCGCACCAAAGCCCACGCGTAAGCTCCGGGCCGCGAAAAAGGTGGCCGCGCGATGAAGAAGTTTCGCAACCTGTTCAGCTTCCTCAACCTGCACATTGCCGGGGTCGCGCTGCTGTTGATTTTGAACCTGGTGTTAGGCGTAAGGCTCTTTCTCGCCTGGAGTACGTTGCGCGCCGCAGGCGCCGACCAACTGCAGCAGCAACAGACGGCTTATCGCGCCCTGCAGCTGGAGATGAGCCCGTTGCGGGGCTTGCCGCAGAAGGTTTCGCTCTCCCGGGCGCAGGCGGATACTTTCTACACGGCGCGCTTTCCCAATGCGTACTCCACGATTTCCGCAACGATTAATGACCTGGCGACGAAGAATTCTGTCCGCCTGACCAACCTCGCTTACACCCCGACGCCCGCGCTTGCCGGTTTGGCTGAGTTGCGCATGGATGCCAGCCTCAGCGGGGAGTACGCACCGCTCATGCACTTTATCAATGGACTGGAGCGCAGCAAGACCTTCTTCCTGATCAACGGGCTCACCCTGACCGGATCGCAGGGCGGACTGGTGAATTTGCGGCTGCGCCTTGTTACCTATCTCCACGCTGCTGACTTGAACCAACTCGCCCCGCTGGTGCAGGGCGACGAAGAGCAGGCGGGGGAGGAAAACCGCTAATGGCTATCAAGGTCGGCACCGAAGATAAAAAGAAGGTGTACCTGGCTTCAGGGCTGGGCGCGGTTATGCTCATTCTGCTGGTGCGGTTCCTGTGGCAGACCTTCGGCCCGTCGCCCGCGGCCCCGCCGGCGCCCCCACCGGTGGTTACGGTGACGCGGCCTGCACCTGCGGTCGGCGAAACTCCGCAAGAGAGCACCGCGCCGGGTTTTGCCCACCAGGCTTCGAAAGTCAGCGGGTTAGCCTCGCTTGACCCCACGCTGCACCCGGAGATCATGCGCCAGGCTGAGTCGCTCGAGTACACCGGCCACGGGCGAAACATCTTCTCCCAGTTCTCTGCTCCGCCGGACATACCCAAACCCATTGCTCCGATCCGTCAGGCACACGTTGACACCGGTCCTCCACCGCCGCCGCCACCGCCGCCCATCAACCTGGGTTTCTATGGGTACGCGGCAGAGAAGACCGGGCAAAAGCAGGTCTTCCTGTTGCATGGAGACGACATATTCATCGCTTCGGAGGGGGATGTGGTCGACCGCCGCTACCGGGTAGTCAAAATCGGGACAGCATCCGTCCAAGTAGAAGACATTCCCTACCACAACACGCAGACGCTTCCTCTTCGCCAATGAGCGCAAACATGAAACCGAATTCGTCACAATCCGGGTCTCGACACGAAGAAGGATTTTTGTTGCTCGGCGTTCTCTTCATGATCCTGCTGATCATGATGGCGCTGGCCATCGCGGCGCCCAAGATGGCTGAATCCATTCGCCGCGATAAGGAAATCGAAACGGTGCACCGTGGGCAGCAGTACGCGCGGGCGATCAAGATCTACTATGCGAAATACGGCCGTTACCCGAACACCATCGACCAGCTGGTGAAATCGGACAATCAGCGCTTCCTGCGCAAGCGCTATCTGAATCCGATGACGGGCAAAGATGACTGGCGCATCATCCACTATGGCGAGTGGAAGGTGCCCGCACAGGGGTTGTTTGGCCAGACCGTGCAGCCGGCCGGCGGCATCACTCCTACCGGGGCTACGCCCGGCACCGGCACCGGCGCTTCCAGCCCGTTCGGATCCTCTTCTTCGCCGTTCGGTTCTTCCACGTCCTCCCCGGGCACCGGCAACTCATCTCTGGGATCTTCGGGGTCAGGGTTTGGCAGCAGTGGTTCGTCGTTTGGCGGCAGTGGTTCGTCGTTCGGGGCCGGGTCGTCTAGTTCACCCTTCAGCGGATCTTCCGGATCGCCCTTTGGAACAAGCGGCACATCGACGTCGCCCATTGGCGGTACCGACCCCAGCTCCGGGAGCGGTTTCGGTTCGTCCACCGGAACCGGCGGAACGGCGACGACTGGCGCCGGTGGAACGTCCACCCCGATTGGGGGAACGCAAACGACCGGCAGCAGTGGCGCCTTCGGCACCCCAGGGGTTTCAGTGGGCGGTGCACCGATCGCGGGAGTGGGCCTGATGAGCAAGAACACTTCGATCAAGATCTACCGGAAGCAGGACCACTACAACATGTGGGAATTTGTTTTCGATAACACCCAGATGGGTCTGGACGGGGCAGGGGGTGGCGTCGCCACCGGGGCCACCGGCATTACGCCCGGCACCGGGGCGAACGGCGCTATTGGCAACGGTTTCGGCTCCGGTAATGGCACCAATAGTGGGACGGGTGGATTTAATTCAGGGAGTGGGTCGGGTTTTGGATCCAGTAATGGGTCCGGGTTCGGATCCAGTAATGGATCGGGGTTTGGTTCGACAAACGGGTCTGGATTTGGTTCGACCAACGGGTCTGGATTCGGTGGGTCGCCAACAAGCCCCGTCAGTCCGACTTCCCCTACCAGCAACTCGCCTCAATGAGAGTGGTACCAGGCTTGTTGCGGAGCCCAATTTGGACCAATCTGTTCGCTTTCAGAGGTCCCCTTCGGAAATAGGGCCGATCCAGCGAAAGCGATCGCTGGGACTTCGCCCATCGTCTTCGGCCCACGTATCCGGATTTCCTGCACGGGGCTCCACCAACACCCGCGTATGCGGCTTTCATTAAGGAAAGCCGCATGAAGTACATCAACGCCAGAAAGCTCGACAGGAAATCCGGAGCACGCTTAGGCGAACGTGGGGCACCCGTCGATTCCCTCTTACGCTGCTATGACTGTGACAGATCCTTGCGTCTTAGCGTTTTTGAAAATCGGGTGATCCTAGCAGGAGTCCGGCCACCAACGATGCTTGCTTATCCGCGGGCGCTGGTATCGGGGTCGTTAAATCCATCACTTGCACGAAGGCCGCCCGAACTGGCATGGTTCCCGCCTGCTTGGGGGCGGGCCGGGAGGGGTCTGCCCCGGGGAGAGCCATCGGTCCCTGCGCAGCCAATTGATCCGCCTGCTGCAAGACGGTTTGCCGCGCCTGCGGATTCAATACCCCGTCCAGGAAAACGGCTTCCAATTTTGCTTCCTTCTGCGCGGCAGTCGCAGCATCCGGTCCCTTGATCTTCATCAGAGCATCCAGATCGGTGGCCGTGCCCAGCTTATGACTGGCGAGTGCGAGGGCGATGTTGATGCGGCTCAGCAAGTCGCCAGAGTTGACCCATGGCCCGGCGGCCCAGGAATAGCCATTCGGCGTCTGGCAGCCAAAGAACGGCATGCCCAATTGTCCCATCGCGTTCAAAACAATTGCCGGCCGGTTTACTTCGCCGCCGGTCGCCCGCACCGCGGAAAGTACGAACTCTTCCGGAGTCTTGACCTTGGCGCGATAGGCTTCACGCGACCAAAACTCGGGCGAAGTAAACAACGTGCGCAGCACCTGCCGTATATCGCCATCGGAGTGCAGATAAGTCTTTGCCATGCGGTCAACCAGCGCCGGGGGCGGGGTATCACTTACAAATCGCTCCGCCAACTGCTGGGATAAATGGTGCGCGGTGGCTGGGCTGGTCGCCAGCCGGTGCAGCATTTCGAGGCCTTCCTGTTCACCGTTATCGCGGATGGTCTGGCCCAGCACAATCTTTGGACCAGGCTCGTGGCGGCGCTCATTGAAGGTGAAGCCTCCGCCTTTGCGCGGATCTTCGATCGTCCATCCAGTAAAAACCTTGGCCAGTTCGGTCACGTCTTTCTGGGTGTATCCTCCATCGACGCCGAGAGTGTGCAGCTCCATCAATTCGCGGGCATAGTTTTCGTTAAGCCCTGGTTCCTTGTTCTTGGCGGTGGGATTGGCCTGGGCGCGCATAGCGGCCATGGAATGAGGGCCAATGCTCGTATGGTTGTCAAGATAGAAGAGCATGGCCGGACTCTTCGCCGTCGCTACCAACAGGTCTTCGAACTTACCCATGGCATTGGGGGCAATCACGTTCTGTTCGTAATCCACCAGGTACCAGGGCGCCAGCTGTCCTTTTTTCAGATAGACATTGAAGTGATTCAACCAGAAATCGGTCATCACCGCCTGAAGCTGGCGTTGACTATAGAGATCGGTGAGCAGACGGGATTGCAATAGTTCGCCGGCCACCAACAAGGTTGGATTTAAAAGCGCAACCATTGTTTCTTTTTGTTGCGCCGTCATCCCGGCGGTCAGCTGAGTTCTTTCTTCCGTTGTGAGCCCCTTCATGAATCCACGCAGTTGTCCGGGCTTCATGTTTACCAGCCGATCCAATCTCTGATCGGGGGACAGGTTCACGATCTGGGTCGACGCGAGGTCGGCATACAGCTTCTGCTCATGAACGGTGATGGAGGGGGAACTGGCCACATCCTCCAGCGCCATGGCATCAGCCATGACACTGTCACTGGCTGCGGCCATGGCCGCCGGCGGAGTCTGTATTTTGGGACTGGCCGAAGCAATGGGCTCGGCCGCGGTCTGGTTGGCCGCTTCCTGTGCCTGCTTTTGCCGTTTTTCTTCGTAGGCGGACACCTGGTTCTGGTAGATGGCGCGCTCCACCCGATCTGTGGGGAGAGGGATCTTTCCGTCAGCAACCGCGCGAATCACACCGCCGGAGGGAAAAGCCTGGATCAGATTCGCCTGACTCAGGTGCATCGCCGGAAAGCTCTGCAATCGTGCTTCCAACAGGCTGTCGTCAATCTGCTCCGGATTGAGCTGCATCTCGATCCACTTCTTGACGCCAATCGCCTGGACACGCTCTAAATCACCCGGCCTGGGACCGAAGGTTAGCCGATTGAGGGCGTGAGTCGCACGTTCCGCTTCGGTCAGTGGCTGCACCGCGGGCGCGCGCTTGCTATGCCAGCCGGGACTGGCCGCCGCCAGCAACATGACCGGATCCTGCACCAACGAGAAAACAAGGCAGCCCGCCAGGACGCGCGAAAAACATCCGGCGATAAGACACGAAGAAGAAGGCATGGTCGAGCAACTCCACAAATCTGTCTAGGCTTTAAGACCCCCGGATGGGGTCGAAGTCGCGGGGCCCGCCGAGATCTCCGGGATTTCCAGTTGGGCACCCTCTAAGTCCTTTGTTTGATGAGTTGCCCATTGCACGCAGCACCCGCCCTCATGGAGCGTGCTATCCGGCGGAGTTCTCGACCACGGGGGCCAAGCTGGACTCAAGGCTGGCGGGCAGGATGCCCATGGCCTGGTAGATGGGCCGAATCTCCTCTCGCAATGCCTTCAACCGGGTAGCGAACCACAGGCCACCCAGGATGACCACGGCGCCGGTAATGATGACCGTGTGGGGCGCGCCCAGCTTATGCGCCAGGCCACCCGCCAGCAGGCTGCCGAAGGGCGCCATGCCCACGAAGGCCATCGTGTAATAGCTCATGACGCGGCCGCGCCGGTCCTCAGGAACCACGGTTTGAATGATGGTATTGCTGGCCGCCATGCCCTGCATCATGCCAAAACCGGTAAACAGCATCATGAACATAGAGAGCCACAGTACCCTGGAGAGCCCGAACAGAATCAAGCCGACGCCGAAGGCAAGGGCAGCAATCGGGATCATCCGGCCCAGCCCGAGCACGGTTTTACGCACCGCAAGCGAGAGCGCCGAGATCAGCGCGCCCACTCCCGATGCGCCCATCAGCAGGCCCAAAGTATGCGGTCCACCGTGCAGCACCTGGGCGGCAAATATCGGCATCAACACAACGTACGGGATGCCCATGAGGCTGACCAAGGCGAACAGCAGCAAGATGGTGCGCACGGGCGCAAACCGGGATACATATAACCACCCCTCCTTCAATTGCGTCGCCATGGAAGAAACGGCATCGCCTCTTCCGGGCAGTGGCTTGACTTGCATGAGGGCCAGCGAGGCGATCACGGCGAAGTAGCTTAAGCCGTCGATGAGAAAGCAATAGCCCTCACCAAAACCGGCAATGACCAAGCCAGCCAGGGATGGACCCACCAACCGCGCCATATTGACCATGGAGGAATTGATGGCAATGGCGTTCCCCAGGTCCTGCCGTTGCTCCACCATTTGCACCATGAAGGCCTGCCGGCCCGGCATATCAAAGGCGTTGATCAACCCTTGAAAGGCGCTCAGGACCAGGATTTCGCCAATCGTAATTCGCCTGGAGAGAGTCAACGCGGCCAGCAAGAGCGACTGCACAGCAGCCAGGGCCTGGGTCCAAAGCAACACGTTCCTGCGATTGAGGCGGTCAACCCATACCCCGGCAAAGGGCGCCAGCAGGAAGGTGGGTATCTGCCCCATGAAGCCCACCAAGCCCAGCAACAGGGCGGAGCCGGTTAGCCGGTAGACCAGCCAGCTGGTGGCAACGCGGGTCATCCAGGTGCCGATGAGCGAAACGCTCTGTCCGCTGAAAAACAGCCTGAAGTTACGGTGCCTTAAGGCACGCCATGCATGGGAGATCCCCGAACCGTCGTTCTGTCTCTCCTCAAGTGCGGCCATTTGGTTCCTCGAGCCGTCTTTCCAGATTCGCACGCGTTTGCGGCGGCTTCGCCGTTTCCGGAAAGTACAATGGCGCGATGGAAAGGCGGGCTCGTCTTGTCGTTTTTTCAGAATAACCCCTTGGCTGTGATCTGGGCTGTCTTCGGAGTGCTTTGGCTTTTGCCGGCAATCTTAGGCAAACGGATCCTTCAACGACAGAGTCCGGGCTCGCGCATCCTGCAACTGGTCATGCTGGTGGCCGCCTACGTTCTGTTTGCAAATCAGGACTGGGGGTGGAATCTGTTGAATCGACGGCTCGTCCCGGCGGGTATGCGGGCTACCGCGGTAGGCTATGGGTTGTTGGCGGCCGGCATGCTCTTTGCCCTTTGGGCGCGGGTTTTTCTGGGCAGGAACTGGAGCTCCAACGTCACTCTAAAGCAGGATCACACCCTGGTGCGCTCCGGACCCTACCGCATCGTCCGCCACCCCATCTATACGGGACTGCTGGTGGCTTTGCTGGGAACGGCGATTGCCCTTGGTCCACTGCGCTGCTTTCTCGGCGTAGTGCTCGCGGCGATTGCCTGGAAGTTCAAATCCATTACCGAAGAAGCATTTATGGTGCAGCAGTTCGGCGACCAGTACAGGCAGTACCAGATGGAAGTGAAAAGCCTCGTTCCTTATATCTGGTAGTGCCCTCTGCAACCTCTTACCCTCATCGTGCACCCAAATGAACGAGGATAAACTATGCCCGCAACAGTCGCCGAAAAAGAAAAAGCTATCACCCGTGAACAACTGGTCGCCCTGCTCAATGAAGATTTAGCACGGGAATATCAGGCCATTATTGCTTATGTCGTCTACTCCCAAGTGCTTAAGGGCGCTGCCTATATGAACATAGCGGCGGAGCTGGCGGTGCACGCCACCGAAGAGTTGCAACATGCAATCATCCTTTCCAACCAGATCGACTATATGGGCGGCATGCCGGTGGTGGTTCCCAAGCCGGTCAAGACATCGGAAAAGGCGGAAGAGATGCTCCGCTTCGACCTGGAGAATGAGAATGAGACGATTCGCAATTACCGCCAGCGGATCCGCCAGTGCGATCAGCTAGGGGAGTATGCGACGGCGGAACATCTTCGCGAGATCCTGATGCAGGAACAGGATCACCAGATTGCCCTGGCGACCGCCCTGGGGATCGATGTCCCCAATCTCACCGAACCCTCCAAGCCGTCGCAGGAATAGGCGCAAACGGCCCCAGCCTGGGGATTTGTGGATCCCCAGGACCTTCTTCAGTCCTGGTCGGTTAAACTGGGAGTACCGCCATGTTCGAAAACTTATCTGACAAGCTGCAGCGGGCCTTCAAGAATCTCCGCGGCCAAGGCACCGTCACCGAAGAAAATATCGGGGACGCTCTGCGGGAGATCCGCGTCGCCCTGCTCGAAGCAGACGTCAACCTGAACGTGGTCAAGGAGTTGATCGATCACATCCGGGAGAAGGCTTTGGGCCAGCAAGTGATGACAGCCCTTTCGCCTACGGAGCATGTGATCAAGATTGTCCGCGACGAGCTTGTGGCGTTGCTGGGTAAGGATACGGCCCGGTTCAACTTTGCTTCCCGGCCGCCTACGGTCATCCTGATGGCCGGCCTGCAGGGTTCGGGTAAGACCACCACTTCCGGCAAGCTGGCCGCGTGGCTTCGCAAGGGGGGCCACCGTCCCTTACTGGTCTCGGTCGACGTCTATCGTCCGGCAGCCCGGGAGCAGCTACGGATCGTCGCCAATGCCATCAAGGTGAACCTGTACGAGGGCGACACCAAGGGAGAAGCGCCGGGTTTTGCGCTGGTGGAGCGACTGGCCAAGGAGGCGCGCCGCGAAGCCATCAATTCGGGATGCGACACGCTAATCGTCGATACCGCCGGCCGTTTGGCGCTGGACGAGGAGCTGATGGAAGAGATGCGGGGGCTGAAGTCGCTGCTCAGTCCGCAGGAGATCCTTTTCGTCGCAGACGCGATGACGGGCCAGGACGCGGTCCAGTCAGCGGGGGAATTCCATAAGCAGCTGGCGTTGACCGGCATTGTGCTTACTAAGATGGACGGCGATGCCCGCGGCGGTGCGGCGCTTTCCATTCGCCACGTCACCGGCCAGCCGGTAAAGTTCATCGGCACGGGTGAAAAATCGGACGCCTTTGAGGCCTTCCATCCCGACCGTATCGTCAGCCGGATTCTGGGAATGGGCGACATGATGACGCTCATCGAGCGGGCGGAAGAGACCCTGGACAAGAAGAAGCAGGAGGAGTTTGCCCGTAAGGCTCTCTCCGGCGACGGGTTTTCGCTCGAAGATTTCCGCGATCAGCTGCGCCAGATCCGCAAGCTCGGTTCCATGCAGAGCATCCTCAAGATGCTGCCTTCGGTCGGCCCTTTCCAGGGGATCCAACAGATGGCCGGGCAGGTGGACGAAGGACAATTCACGCGCATTGAAGCCATCATCAACTCGATGACCAAGCAGGAGCGCGACAAGCACGAGATTATTTCGGGCAGTCGCCGTAAGCGGATCGCGCGAGGCTCAGGCACTACCGTGCAGGAAGTGAATCAGCTGCTGCGCCAGTATGCGCAGATGCGCAAGATGTTCAAGAGCGCCGGCAAAGGCGGCGGCATGCAACGCCGCATGATGGGCGCGCTGGGCGGTATGCGGGGGATGGGTCGTTAGGGGACGACTGCGTCCTGGGCTATTTTCCTTTGATCGAACGCAAGAGCGGTCGTAGGGCTGCGCCCATCATTTTCGGCCCACGTACGCTGATGCGAACATGGGGCACCCGTCGATTCCCTCAGGAGCTGCTAGGACGCCGACTACATTGAGGACCGGACTTCGAGAATGATGTCGGATTTCGCCAGGGGTTTTTGCTATTGCTGTAATTCTTGAAACGAAACCTGACCTGGCCGCGTCCAACGAGACCTAAGCCATCAAAATCTCTATGTCGAAACTGCAAGACCAACTCGACCAGATCACGGCCAACACAAGGAACCTGGTCCAGCCGGAGCGGCTAGAGATCAGCGAGCGCGCGGTGGCAGACCTGTATGCGGCGGGCGTGGAGGACAGGATCCTTCCGGTTGGCTCACTGGCTCCCGAATTTGCGCTTCCGGACGCGGGAGGCCGCATCATCCGGAGCGCCGATCTGCTGGCCCTGGGGCCGCTGGTGATCAATTTTTTCCGCGGGCGCTGGTGCCCTTACTGCGTGACCGAGCTTGAAACGTGGCGGGACCTGTACGGCGCGGTCCGCAAGCGAGGCGCGTTGCTCATCGGGATTTCTCCGCAAACCGTGCGCCAGAACGACTTTACCGCGGTGCAACATGGGCTGGGCTTCCCCGTGCTGACGGATGCGGGGTGCCAGGTCGCGGCGCAGTTCGGTTTGGCCTACGCGGTCGCACCCTCTCAGCAGCAGTACTACCGCAGCATCCTGGTTAACATTCCCCTGGTGAACGGGGACGCTAGTTGGCGATTGCCCTTGCCGGCAACCTACATCCTGGGTCGCGATGGCACGGTGCTGTTTGCCGATGCACATGCCGACTTCCGCGTGCGCCCGGAGCCGCGGGATGTGCTGGACGTTCTTTTACCGTAGGGCTTGGAAGCTCAAGGCGTGTAGCTTGACATCGCTTCCGATATGTTGATATCAACGGATATTATTCCGGTGCCGGGCGGCTTGCAGAATCCGATCAGAACTTATGCATGCAAAATTTCCTTGGACGATTTGTCCAGTTCCTAATCCGGCCGTTCGACTATATCGTGAGGCATCCGGAGGAGGAACGCCATGCCATTCCTACGTGATTTGAAAATTGCGGTGAGATCGCTATGGCGCGTTCGTGCGTTGTGGTTCACCGTCGCCCTGACGCTGGCTTTGGGGATCGGCGCCAACGCCGCCATCTTCAGCGTGGTACGGGCGGTGCTGCTGCGTCCGCTGGCCAACCAAAACGAAGACCGCCTGCTCTACCTGCGCCAGAGCGCTCCGGGAATCGGAGAGCCGAACACGGCCTTCTCGGTGCCGGAGATCGATGACCTGGGCAAGGGTTTGAAGACGATCTCAGAGCTGGGGACCTTTTCTCCGATCGACTTCACCATGGTGGGTATGGGCTCGCCGCGCGAGATCCCCGCCGGGGTGGTGGACGGCCATTACTTCGAAGTGATGGGCCTGCGTCCCGTGTTAGGACGGCTGCTGGGACCGTCCGACGATGGGCCCAATGCGGCTGGGGCGATCGTGCTGACTTATCGATTCTGGACCGCGTCTCTGCACTCGGACCCGAGCGTGATCGGAAAGGCGGTGCGGCTGGATGGCGGCCAGGGGTCGCGCACCGCGGTTGTCGTGGGGGTTCTGGAACCTTCCGTACCGTATCCGGTGGCCACGGAGATTATCGCCAACGTGGTGACCAGCCCACACCACCTGTCAGCCACCATGGTGACCGGCCGCGAGCACCGCATGACGGAGGTGTTCGCGCGCCTCGCCCCCGGCGCGACTCTCGAAGCCGCGCGATCCGAGCTGAGTACGCGGCATAGCGCGATCATCGCCGCGCACCCGGAGGTCTACAAGCCCGCGGATCATTACCGAATCGATGTGAGGCGGATGCACGACCAAATCAATTCACGCGCCAACACGGTGTTGTGGGTATTGTTTGCCGCCGCGGGACTGCTGTTTGTGATTGCGTGCTCGAATGTGGCGAACCTGGTGCTGGCGCGTACGGTTCGCCGCGAATCGGAGCTCGCGGTGCGCTCGGCGCTGGGAGCCGGAACGGGGGCGCTGCGGCGTTCCCTGCTGGCGGAAAGCCTGGTGCTGTGCGGAAGTGGCGTGTTGGCGGCGCTGATCCTGGCATGGCCGATGGTGACGGTGCTGGGACGGTATGCAGCGCGCTTTTCGGTACGCGCGGACGGGTTGGAGCTCGACTTCAACCTGGTGTGGTTTGGGATTGCGCTGGCGCTGATCGCGGCGGTGTTCCTGGCGCTGATTCCACGCCTGCCCTCAGGAAACGCACCGCTCAACACACTTTCGAGCGGCGGAACGAGGGTGACGGGAGGCAACCAGCGGCTGCGCGTTTTCGCCGTAATGCAGATCGCGGCTTCGTTCCTGTTGCTGACCGGTGCGGCGGTGCTGATGCGGACCTTGTTTGTGTTGGAGAAGACACAGCCTCCGTTCGATACGGCACGGGTGCTGGCGGTGAATTTACCGGTGATGACGTATGGGCGAACACCGGAACAGGTGCAGGACTTTTACCGCGAGGTTACGCGCCGAGTCAGCGCGCTGCCGGGCGTAGTCCACGTATCGCAAGGCTTCGGCGTTCCCTGGCGGGACGATCAGGCACTGAATATCAGTTTCGCGTTTGCCGCCCAGGGAGCGGTGCGCAAGAACGCGCTGGATGACTGGCGCGCAAAGTTCCGGTCGGTATCGCCTGGGTATTTCGAAACGCTGGGCCTGCCTCTGCTAGCGGGACGCGATTTCAGGGATACGGACAAGAACGGCTCGGAACGAGTGGTGATCGTGAGCCAGAGCCTAGCGAAGACATTGTTTCCCGGGCAGGACGCGGTGAATCGCGAATTGCGATGGACAGATGGAGTGATGAAGTTCGTTGGCATCAGCATGGATCCGCGGCGGATCGTCGGGGTGGTACCTGATCTGGATGACGAAAACATTATCCCGTCGCCGACCATGACGGTGTATCAGCCCACCGATCAGGAGGGATGGCAGGGGCGCCTTTTTGTGCGCACGGAGCAGGATCCGTATACGCTGGCTCCGACGATCGCGCGCACGGTTCACGATATTTCGACAGAGCAACCGGTGGAGCGGGCAAGCACGCTGAAGGATATTCGCGCGGAAGTGCTGACGCCGGACCGGCTGAATGCGGTTGTGTTTGGCGGATTCGCGGCGGTGGCGCTGCTGATTTCGGTGGTGGGCGTAGCCGGTGTGCTGGCGTTTTGGGTGAGCGGGCGCACGCGCGAGTTCGGCATTCGGATGGCACTCGGGGCGCAGCGGCAAAATATTATGAATGATGTGCTGCTGCAGGGCCTGAAGATTGCCGGGATCGGCGTGGGTGCGGGTGTGTTGTTCGGCATTGCCTTCGCGCGCGTGATCGGCAGATGGGTAGGCGAGGTGCCCATGCCCGGAACTTTGGCCCTTGTTGCATCGGCCTTCGTCATTCTGGCCGCTGCGGTGATCGCGTCGGCTGTGCCTGCTGCGCGCGCGGCCAGAGTGAACGCAGTGGAAACATTGCGAGCGGAGTAGTCATTCGGCAGACGTGCCTTCGATGGGCTTTAGCCTCTGAGGGAATTTCTTTCGGAGAAGGAGCGTCCCTCAGCGGCTAAAGCCGCAATTGTTTTGCGGTAATAACGGATGGCCTGAAGGCCGTCCCCTTCAACAGCCTGAAGCTGCATTTTCGGTCTTTCTGGAACTGTTTGGTCCAATCTCTCGTAATCTGAAGGAGAATGCAGCCATCCTATAGCTGGGCTTGGGTTGAGGCACAGGTCGCACAGACCACCAAGGTTTGGAATGACGGGGCTGGACGGCCAGCTCCACCCGCGCAGCGCTACAGCTCAAAAGACCAGCAGAACCGCGAGAAGGCATACGACGAAGGAATCCGCGCCGTTGAGCGAGAGGTGAAGAGGGCTCCTCGGGCCAAACGCGAACTCCTCGAAACGCAGGACCGGATCGTAGCGACCTTCGCAGGATTCTCGGCTGCCGCCCTGGATCTGGAGTGCGACGCAATCGAGCTGCTTACCAACGATTTTTTGCCGGTGGGTACGACCCTTGCGCGGTGGGCGCGACGGTTCGACGCCAGCCTGAGCATGGCCGAGATTGTTCAGGCATGCAGAAATGCCTGGACGGCTTGCGGATTGCAGCCGTTACTCGGCGAGCGCCTGCGCATTACACCGTCGATCCTCGGATACAGCCTGCTGTATCCGTATAGCGACAACTATTTAGATCTTGCGGAGGTGTCCACCGAGGCCAAGCTCCGATTTAGCGAGCGTTTCCGGAACCGCTTGCAGGGTGAGGTGCCGCCCGCTCAGAACCATCGAGAGGCTGCGTTGTGGACATGCGTTCAGTTGATCGAAGGACAATATCCTCGTGCGCGCTACCCACAGGTTTTTGATTGCTTGTTAGCGATCCACCGAGCACAGGAAGAGAGCATCGCACAACTCAAGAACTGCGGCCGTAGTGGTGAACCGGAAATAATGCGGATGAGTTGCGCGAAAGGAGGCACCTCTGTGCTGGCTGACGCTTGCCTGGCTCATGGCCGGCTGAGCGAGGAAGAAAGCCGATTCTCGTTCGAGTGGGGCGTGCTGCTTCAACTGGGAGACGATTTGCAGGACGTGCGTGAAGATATGCGACGCGGTTCGTTGACCCTATTCACGCAAGCGATTGCTAAGGGTGAGCCGCTGGACTGCCTGGTCAATCAACTGCTCAACTTCAGCGAGCAAGTAGGCGCCAGGATGGACCGGTTGCCGCACGGCACGGAGATGTTCAAACAACTGCTGCGAATGAGCTGGCGATCGCTCATCGTGAGGGCCGTGGCGGACGCGCACGAATTCTTTTCCGCCGGGTTCCTGGGCGAACTAGAAGAGTCTTCTCCATTTCGCTTTCCATTTCTCCGTGCCCGTCGGGAGAGGTCAAGCGGCCAGCAAGGCCTGTATGCAATGCTCTTCGATGCCCTTGTAGAAGCACGTGAAGACGAGGACGGTGAGCTGGGCCTGCCAGACTTTAGAAAAGATCGCTCGCTTGAGATCTATAGTGAGCTGCCACCGTTTGGATAAACTACAGGAGATGAATGAGCGTGCTCTGGTTCTTGGAGGAGGCGGTGTCGCTGGAATTGCCTGGACGACTGGCTTGTTGTTTGGCCTGAGCGAACAAGGCGTTGATTTGCGCGATGCCGAATTGATCGTGGGCACCTCGGCCGGCGCGGCGGTTGCCGCGCAACTGGGAAGTCCACTCTCACTGGGTGAACTCTTTCAACGACAGGTGGACCCGGCGCTGCAAACTCGGGAGATTACACCGGGCACGCATCTGCTTGAACAACTGGAGAAGGCGCTGCCTTTGGCGCGGGCGCTGGATCGCGCAGAGTCTGCTCTGCACATGGGACGTTGGGCGCTTGCGGCGCCCACGGTTAGCGAAGGGGAACGACGTTCGGTGATCGCTGAACGCCTGCCCTGTCATTCCTGGCCCGAACGCTTGCTTCATATTGTCGCCGTGGATACGGCAAGCGGGGCAACCAGGATTTTCGACCGCTTCTCTGAGACCGAACTGATCGACGCGGTCAGCGCAAGTTGCGCGGTGCCTGGCATATGGCCACCCGTGACCATCGACGGCTGCCGTTACATGGATGGTGGGGCGCGTTCGTCAGATAATGCCGATCTGGCGAAGGGATATGAGCGCATCGTCATCGTGTCCCCTATGGGGTCAAGGCCTGACGAGGTAGTGAGCTACCCGCTCAAAGAACAGATTGCAATTCTCGAGACCGCGGGCGCGGCGACGTATGTGATCGAGCCCGACAAGAGATCCAGGGAGGCGATTGGAATCAATCCTCTCTTACCGGAAACGCGGCTTCCGGCAGCGGAAGCCGGACGTGGTCAAGCGCTAGCGATCGCGAGTGAGATCGCCCGATTCTGGCAAGGGGACGGTCACACTTCGCCCCAGAAGTTGGCGGACGGCGGACCACCAGCGGGCTAAATCCGCCGGATCGACGAAGAGTACATAAGCTGCCAGGACGTCCCACGCAAACATGGGCAGATTGAGCGCGTATTCGATTGCTAAATGGAAGAGCAGGCCGAGCAGCAACAATGGATATCGAAATCGGCGGAACCAGATCAGGGTGCCGAGCGAAAATTCCAGGGCGAGCGTGAACCAACTGCCCGCTTTTAATAACGCGGTGGATTGAATCCACCGCGGCAGAGGGAACCGGGCGAGCGAGTGCAAATGGAACACGTAATAGAGTGCTGTTCCATCGAGCCACGTTTGCCCTTTTAACTTCCACAAGAATGAAGTCAGGTACATCAGTGCCAACTCGCATTGGATGATGCGTTGCGCCCAGGGAGCCCGGGGCTGGATCTCTGCTGCTTCCAATCCCCTGCGCACTCGTAGCAGACGATCTACGGAGAACGCCGCGCCCGCCGGTGCGAAGATGAGGAAGAAGCCGCTGACTCGCAAGAAAACATCGCCTCCGTGAAGGATGAGGAGATTTCTCTGCTGAATCGAAGTAAGACAGAGGAAGACAACGATGCTGCTCAACCGGGTCCACAAGCCTGCGGTTAGCATCAAGGCAAAGACCAGAAAGACCCAGAACAATGCCGCGATCCAACGATCATCCTGCGGCATTACCGTAAAGAGGTTGATTCGAGTGCCCTGTTCTACCTGCCTCATCGCGGGCAACGATACCCAGGCATGGACGCCGTACCAATTCAGCCAGTCGCCGTGCAGCAGCAGAATTGTGGCGGAAACACAGATGCCGTAAAAGATCCGGAACAGCGCGATGGGAAGCGGCGATTGCGGAGTAAAGAAAAAATCATCCCAGAGTTCACGCAACCTGCGCAGGGTCATTGAAGAGCCCCAGGCTGAAGATAGTCGTCATAGAAGACGTTGGGCCTGGGAGCCGGATCAGGAGCATTATCCGGTCCGGGATGAATATCGGACTGAAAATCAATCAGGAGTACTTTCTCAGGCGGATCACTCTGGCTGTTGAATTGCGCGGCGGCGTGTGCTGCCACATCCGGCCATAGAGGAGCATATTGTGCTTGCGGCAGGACGTCAGAGAACTTCCGGTATCTCTCTTTTTTATATCGCTCGAGGAAGCCAAGTTCTTCCATTCTGGGAAAGGACCAGACGTGCATGTGGCGATCGCGGCTGATCACGACGGTTTTGATATAGGAATTGATCCCTTCCGGGTTAGGAGCAAACATATCCCAGGTTTGAAAGAGGCCAGCCCATACCATGTAAGGCTTGACCAGGGCTTTCATGTTCCTGATGGGCGGTAGGTCAAACGGGAAGGCGATACATGTGATGGCAACCAGGTGAAACAGGATGAAGACGCTGATCACCCCGCGGCGAAAGGTCTGGGTTTGGAGGTTCTCCGGTTCTGGAGTGAGACGAGGGCGCTTCTGTCCCGTGGGTTCTCCAGGAATGCGTTTCTTCCGGCGGTTTCCTTTGGTCTTGTTCATCGTTCATTCTTTAGGATGCAACCGTATTGCGGAATTCACAAACAGAGACAGGACGTCGTTCTTGTTTCTTCTGCTCAGCCGTGTCGAAGCGTTGCCTGTGGGAATGAGCGAAGCGTATAGTGGCGACCCAATGATGCTGGGAGATCCGATACGATGACCAGAATCCTCTCTCCAGGAATAGTGGCGCTCGGCGTCATCACAGTGCTCGCCGTTTCGCTAAGCAGAATAAGCGCCAAACAGACAATCCACAACGACATCCGCGGGACGGTCACGAGTTCGGCGGGACCGGAAGCGGGAGTGTGGGTCATCGCGGAAACGACGGATCTGCCCACACGCTATATCAAAGAAGTGGTGACCGACGACCAGGGCCGCTACCTGATCCCGGACCTGCCCAAGGCTAAGTACACGGTGTGGGCGCGCGGCTATGGACTAGTCGATTCCGCCAAGGTCGAGAGTGTGCCGGGCAGGCGGGTGGATCTGAAACCGAGCGTGGCGCCGGATCGAAAGGCCGCTGCGCACTACTATCCGGCAAATTATTGGTATGCCCTGCTGGAGGTGCCGGGAGAAAACGAATTTCCAGGGACGTCCGAAAACGGCATCTCCCAAAACGTCAAGAGCCAGGCGCAGTGGATTCACCTGATCAAGACCGATAGCTGCGAGTCTTGCCATCAACTCGGCAATCAATATACGCGGACCATTCCGGCAATGTTCAGCAGCCTCGATCCGGCAGCTGCCTGGATGCGCCGGGTGCAGTCAGGACAAGCCGGTCCAGCCATGATGGGTGGACTTGCTCAGCTCGGCGCCAAACGAGCCACCCAGCAGTTCGGCGACTGGACCACACGGATCGCGCAAGGTGAGTTGCCCGCGGAGCAGCCCCCGCGGCCGCAGGGCATCGAGCGCAATGTGGTGATCACCCAGTGGGATTGGGCTGATCCTACGGCCTACCTGCACGACGAGATTTCCAGCGACAAGCGCGATCCAAAGGTGAACGCCAAGGGCTTGATCTATGGGTCCCCGGAGGAGAGCCGCGATTATTTACCGGTGCTCGATCCAGTGCACAACACGATCGGCCGGCTGAAGGTCGAGTATCGCGATCCTGATACGCCTGGCCAACCGAAGCCGCTTAATTCGTCACCGATCTGGGGCGACGAGGCGATCTGGGACAGCCACACCACGGTTCACAATCCAATGTTCGATGAGCGCGGACGTCTGTGGTTCACGGCCCGAATCCGCGCCAACGACAACCCGGCGTTCTGCAAGGCGGGTTCCAGCCAACCCTCAGCTGTGCTTACTCCGGTAAAGAGCTCAGGGCGCCAATTGGAGATGTACGATCAAGCGACCAAGCAGCTCTCGATGATCGACACCTGCTTCGGCACTCACCACCTGGTGTTCGCGAGCGACGCTAATAACACGCTGTGGACCAGCAGCGGCGGGGGCGGCGGAGTCGTGGGTTGGTTGAACACGAAGATGTGGGACCAAACGCACGACGCCGAAAAATCTCAAGGCTGGACAGCCCTGGTTCTGGACACCAACGGCAACGGCAAGCGGGACGCCTATGTAGAAGGGGAGCAGAAAGTCGCCACCGCCCCCAGCGGGGAAAGCCTGGGGACCTCGACCGTACTCAACGCGGCCGCTGACCCGACGAAGGATACGCGGCTCAACGCCGCATTCTATGGAGTCGCGGTAGGCAGGGACGGTATGGTTTGGGGCTCAGTGCTTGGCTTCCCGGGCGGGATCGTGCGGTTAGATCCGGGATCGAACCCGCCGGAGACCGCCCTGGCGGAATACTACGAAGTGCCGTGGCACGACCCCAAGGCACCAGTGTGGGGCTTTTCGCCGCGGGGTATGGACATTGACGGCAACGGCGTGGTCTGGGTGGCGCTGGCCAGCGGGCACCTGGCCAGCTTCGACCGCAGCAAGTGCACTGGTCCGCTGAACGGGCCGAAGGCGACGGGACGGCAGTGCCCGGAAGGGTGGACGCTTTATCAAACGCCGGGACCGAAGTTCAAGAACGTCACCGCTTCCGGCAGTGCCGACTCTCATTACTATGTTTGGGTCGATCAGTTCGATACGTTGGGGCTGGGCAAGAACACGCCTATCATCACCGGCAATTCGTCGGACTCGCTGGTCGCCCTGGTGAACAGCAAGTTCACCATCCTGCGGGTGCCGTATCCGATGGGTTTCTATGCCAAGGGGATGGATGGACGCTTCGACGATCCCAAGGCCGGCTGGAAGGGCAAGGGGGTGTGGACCACATGGGGCACGCGCACGCCGTTCCACAGCGAGACGGGAAAAGGGACGAACCCTAAAGTGGTCCACTTCCAGATTCGACCTGATCCACTTGCTGATTGAGAACGGCCCGGTTGTGTTCGTTTGCGGGCACCCCGACGATCCGACGAAGGCGCAATTTTACCTTCCGGTAGATCAGGTGGAAGAGGGCCTGGGTTCGCTCGCTTCGCCCGGGGACCTGAATGGCAATGGAGGATTCATCGTGTTGCGCTCGGCACTGCCGCCGGAGCAAATGGAAAACGCTCTTCGGGCGGCGGTACGCTCGATCGATCCGCAACTACCACTGACGCAGATGTAGACCATGGGGCTGGCGGTCTATGATACCGAGGCGCCTCGCCGCTTCAACACTGTGCTTATCACCAGCTTTGCCTTCGCGGCGGTTTTGCTTGCGGTGCTTGGCATCTACAGCGTCATCGCCTTCTCCGTCGCTTCGCGGGTGGCCGCATCCGCGTTCCCCGCCCTCAATGCAGCGTCGATCGATCCCGTGCAAGCGTTGCGAGGGGAGTAGGCGACAATATCATGATGATCAGCCGAAGAGCGTTTTTCGTCGCCGGCACATTCGCGGTCGTTGGCGCCGCGACACCGTCTCCCTTGTTGCGTGCGGCGCCCGGCAGACGTTTCGGCAACCTGCCGGCATCGTTCGCACAACTGGAGAAAGACAACAACGGACGCCTGGGCGTTGCTGTCCTGGACATTGGCTCGGGTGAGAAAAGCGGGCATCGGACAGACGAACGCTTCGCCATGTGCAGCACCTTCAAGATGTTGCTCGCGGCCGCGGTGCTGGAGCGTGTGGATGCCGGCGCGGAGAGTTTGGCTCGAAGGATTTCTATCCCTGCAACCGGGCTTCTGCCTCACTCGCCCGCGACGCAGGAACACGCCGGCGGCAGCATGCCCATTCTTGATCTTTGCGCCGCCATCGTGACGCTGAGTGACAACACAGCCGCAAACCTGTTACTTGCTTCCATCGACGGGCCCGCCGGTATCACCCGCTTCGCGCGCTCGCTGGGCGACACGGTCACACGATTGGATCGCATCGAAATGGCACTGAACGAAGCACTGCCCCGCGATCCTCGTGACACCACTTCCCCGGCTGCGATGGTCGCAAACATGCAGAAGCTGGTTCTGGGTAACAAGCTATCCCCGGCTTCGCGTCAGCAGCTCACTGCGTGGCTGATTGCAAACAAGACCGGTGACGAACGCCTACGCGCGGGCCTAACGGGTGGTTGGCGTGTAGGCGATAAGACAGGCTCAAACGGAGAGAACACCACCAACGACATTGCGATCATCTGGCCGCCCCGCCAGGCTGCCGTGCTGGTGGCTGCTTACCTGACGGCGTGCGAGGGTTCGGAAGCGAAGCGCAACGCAGTTTTAGCCCAGGTCGGACGGCTGGTCGCACAATCCATTTTGGAAAGCACGCGGGGCTAGGGCCTGAGGAATCCCGCCGCTACATTTCGTCATTGTTTGCTGGTTTGGTCTAGAAACGTTGCGTTGGCAACGATGATGTCTTGCCCTTCGTGGTTGAGGATCGTATGGGTGGCTGTGATTGCCGTCAAAATCCCGTTATTCCCTGCAATTTCCAGGTTCTGGCCGACGGCGAGAAACTTGCGAGTGTAAAACCCGGCAACTATGTTGCGCACGATCTCGCGTGTGCCCAAGCCAAAGGCGAGTCCGAACGCCAGCGCACCTGCTCCGAGAAAAAAGCTGGTCACAATCCGAACCATCTCGGTGTCAATCTTCAACTGGCCGATGGCCATCATGGCGACAATGAAGACAATCAAGGCGGAGACCAGTCTTCCTAACGCTGGAGCCGAATCGATACCCGAGGTCTCGGCCGCCTGGGTTACCATCTGCCCGGCAAACTGGCCAACCGTGGTGCCCAGGATCAAGAGCAGAAGGGCGGCAACGATATTCGGCAAATAGGAGAAGAAGGCGGCAATCGCATTGGAGATCGTAACCAGGCCAAGCGCATCGCTCGCCGTCTGGGCCAGCAGGACGATAACCAGGAAATAGGCCAGCTTGGGAAGAAACAGTGTCAATGGCTGACGCAACCCGATCCGCTGCAGAGTTTTGTCGACGCCGGCTTTTCCGATCAGGCTGTCGAAGCGCGTACGGATCAACACCGTGCGGAACACAACTTCCACCAGCTTGGCAACGGCCAGGCCGAGAATGATCAACAGGATCCCAACCGCTACCCTTGGCAACGCGGTGACAACGGATTTGCCGAGGCTAGCGAAAGCCTCAAGAAGTTTTCTCTCCATGCCTCACATCCTTTCGTACGCCCTTTGGACCGAGCTGACCGACTAGAACAAGCCACAACTCCTTGAGAACCACGAGCGGCACGCTAGCGGAGAAAGACGTTAACTGGGCAACTGTTGTACGCCGTTGAATGGCGCGCCGAACACGCGTCAAGAGGCCGGTCGAAGCGTCGTGATCAAAGTTAGCCAGCTCTGTGATCGGCTCTCCTGGATCCACTTCTTCACGATCCGGCATAGCGTTCGGCGGTAGGTCGCTCATCTTTCACCCGTTGGCGCGCCTTCAGCCTGCATCTGCTTGTATCGTTCCCTGAACTCTTCACGTCCGCGCTTGATGCGCATCTTCGCGGCGGAGAGACTGATGCCGAGAGATTGGGAAACCTCCTCGTACGAGAGCCCATCCATATCGCAGAGAACGAGTGGAATCCTAAGGGTGCTGGACATCGAATCCAGAACCATACTGGTGAGTTGCCGGTCACTGATCGCTTCTGCCATTTGCTCCGCCGTGGCTTGAACCTTGAGTTGGTCGAACGCTTCTACTTCCTGCTCGTCGATGCCCACATACGATCGGCCGACTTGCTTTTTGAGATGATTGAGACAGTGGTTGATCTTGATTCGCTGTAGCCAACCGGCAAACGACGACCGCCCCTCGAATCCGTTTAGTCCAAAGAAAGCCTTCACCAGAACCTCCTGGGCAAGGTCTTCAGCATTATTGGGATCCCGGGTGATGTAGCGGCAGTTGGCGACGACTCGTTTCTGGTGGAGCAAAACCAACTTCTCGAAGGCTCTCAGATCTCCTTCAGGAGCCTTTCTTGCCTGCTCTACAAGTTCTTCATCCGGATCGGCGGCGGTAGAGTGAGGCCGCTCATGGGAGACGCTCATAGGGGATCCAGTATCACACATCCTCTTTCTTTCTCCTACAGATCATGACCATTTCGCGGGCCTGAATGTCACATCTCGGGAGTTGTATGCGCTCCGGGAATAGCACGATGTGACTTTTACGCGCGAGCGGTTGTCTTCGTCTGTGGATAGCAAAATTGGAGGCAAATCGATGATCAAAGGGTTTCGCGATTTTGTATTGCGGGGTAATGTGGTGGATCTGGCCGTGGGTGTGGTCATCGGCGCCGCTTTCGGCACCGTGGTCAGCGCCCTGGTGAAGGATCTACTTACTCCGATCATTGCCGCAGTGGTGAGAAAGCCTGACTTTTCCGGATTCTTTTTCGAAGTAAACGGGGCAAAGTTCCTTTATGGCGATTTCCTCAACGCCACCATTTCGTTCCTGCTGATTGCCGCAGCGGTGTACTTCTTTGTTGTGCTGCCGGTGAATAGCCTCCTGAGCCGAGTGCAGAAGCAGGCTCCTCCTGACAAGAAAAAGTGCCCGGAATGCCGAAGCGCTATTGCCATCGATGCACGGCGCTGTGCGTTCTGCACTTCCACCGTGGTTTAACCACGTCGCTCTTGTGCGGCCGGAGACTTCACTGGCAGTCGTCCCCGGTCGGCGCGACATAGAAGATGAGCAACGCAGAGAGGTGATCAGTCATGTATAACTCCAAATTCCCGGTCCACTCCCTATCAGGGTCGATTCGATTCCTGCCCTTGGTTCTCGTACTCTCGGCCCTTTCGCTAGCGACAGTCCTTTCGCCGAACGCTCTCAGTCAGGCTTCCAGCGCCGGCGACGTTCTTATTCTCGCTAACAGCGATCAGCTCACCGGCAAACTTGTGAGCGAAGCCAACGGAAAGGTGACCTTTCATAGCGACATGGCTGGCGATTTGAGTTTTACCTGGGACAAGATCAAATCGATTCACACATCGCAGAAGTTTGCCGTCATCCAGCAAGGGCAGCACGTCTCCCTCAAGACCCCTGATACCGATGTCGCTCAAGGAGCCGTAGTCATCCAGGACGAGAAGGTCCAGGTAAATGCGGGCACCGGTACAGCACCCAAGGAGATACCGCAGAAGAGCGCAGCGTACATTGTCGATGAAGACAGCTACGTTAAGGAACTACATGGGAAACATGGCTGGAGTTATGGCTGGGGAGGCTCGTTGACCGCGGGTGCGGCGGATGTCGAGGCTACGCAAAACAGCCGAACATTTACCGCGTCCGGTAGTTTTATCAGGACCATTCCCGGGGTGACCTGGATGGACCCTCGCAATCGTACATCCGCCGATTTCTCTGTAGCCTATGGTTCTCTTTCGCAGCCGGGCGCCGCCACCACCAAGACAAACATCCTGCACGCAGATGCGGAACATGACTGGTTCCTATCGCCCCGGCTGTATGCATTGGTGGATACGTCGTTCGACCACAACTACTCCCAGGGATTGAATCTGCAGCAGATCTACGGTGGAGGGCTGGGATTTGTCGTCGTCAAGACTCCGAGGCAGGAGTTGGATCTCAAAGGCGACATTCACTATGAGCGGCAGAACTTCGGCTTCACTCCGGGAATTATTCCTCCCACCGCAACGCCGAACAAAAACCTGATTGGCGCTGATATCGGCGACACCTATATGGCAAAGCTCGCCCACGGCATGGTTTTTAACCAGGGGCTGGTTGTCACCCCAGCCTTTAATATGCCGAAGGCGTATTCCGCCTTGGCTACTGCGGGCTTGACCTTCCCGGTGTACAAGCGGCTCGGCTTCAGCCTTTCTGCCCTGGACGATTTCTTGAACGACCCCGCGTTTGGCAGCAAAAAGAACTCATTCCAATTTAGCGCTGGGCTCACCTACACGCTGAAGTAGAGATTCTCGGATGTGGTTCGACGCCACATCAAACCTTAACTGCCGTTCGAAAACTGAATACAACGTTGATTCTGGAAGGAGACTAACGATGAGTGATACCCCTAAGAATCCTGGGCTTGATGGCCGAGCCAGAGAGAAGAGCGGTCAGATCGAGCACAAACATCCCACAACCAAGATCAAGCACCTGCGGGAACACTACGGCGCACACTTCGCCAATGGCTGGGACGGTGAGCGCACGCTAGGCGAGTTGCTGAGCGAAACCAAGTTTGAATCGCTTACCCAGTATGTGAAACACCACGGACACGTACCCGTGAGCTAGCGCTGTCCTTCTCTACACCACCGCAACGGCATGGCAATCAACCGCATCTTCCACCGGTCCATCGGCATTGTAGAGCGGTGCGAGATAGATTCCATGCCGTGCGGCAATGGTCTCCATCTCGTGCACCCGCTCCGGCGTGATGAACCCTCTTCCCTGAGAGAAGGGCTCGAAACGGCGCTCCAGTGCGAGAGCCATACCCTCTAGTAAACAGCCGTGGACTACATCGGGAAATGGATGCCGATTCAGGATCCCGTGAAAATCGGGCGTGAAACTCAATCCTCCTGTGACTTGTCCCAGCCCCCCAAAGAAAACTCTGGCGCCCGGTAAGGCGGCGCCGGGGGACAGGTTCTTCGGATAACCCGCGTCACAAATAATTGCATGGGGCGCGATCCGGCCTAACAGAAGCGATGAGGATGCGAGGCTCGCGGCACAGATCACTACGTCAGCCTCTGCGGAGAATTGCCGTAGATCGGTGGCGATCTCTACCTGCACTCCTTCGGCCGCTACCTCCGCAGCCAGCTTGCGTAACCGCTCGACGTTGCGCGCGTGGAGCAGAACACGCCTCACACCAGGCGCGAAACAACGGACGCAACCGGAACCCAAGTCTCCTGTTGCCCCGACAACAAGCAGGGTCGACCTTCGCAGGTCCACGTCGTCCAACGCGCACATCTTCCTGATGCCTTGAACGATGAAACTGACAGTCAACGTATTGCCGGTGGTGAAGACAGTACCGTGTCTTTCCGGAAGTTGATTGAAGTTGCCCTCGATCAGGATGGAGCTAAATCCTCCGAGGCTCACCATCTTCGCGCCCGCTTTTATCGCGTAAGCCGCCGCCTCGCGCACTCGAGCGATGTTATCGCGCAGGTACGCTTCGTCGAGACGGTCGGGAGCAATGAAGGAGTCGATGTAGCAACCGTGCGCTTTCGCGCCCGTTGTCGATGTAATGTCGACGTGACAGACTGCCCGGGGCGGGATCCATGGCAGGATGTCGTGGATCTCGTCGTCCGGCAAAGGGGTACACTTGGGCCCGCGTAAAACTGCGAGCACATCCGCAGCCGCTCGCCAACTTTCCTGATGGCCGACCAGGGCGAAGTCGAGTTCGGTTACACCGGCAACTGAGTGACCCATGTGAGCGTTACCTCCCCAGGTAGTCCCAGCTTGTCCAGCGTTTTCAAGTACTGATGCAGGGACGCTCCCCGCAACTCGGCCGCACTCAGGCTGACGTCCGGGAGCGCTGGCTTGACGCAGGTCCCGTGGCAGACTTCGCAGTGCCCAGTCCTGCAGTCCCTGGCCAGCATCTCCGCCAGTGTGGTCATCACTTCCAGATGCAGGCGGTATAGCTTGTCATCGAAATGCTGCGGGTCCAACGCCCTTTCATTTCTGAGAATTTCCATCGCGTGGTCAATATGATCTTCTTCTTCTGCGGCGATGGCGGCAAAGGTTTTGCCCAGGGAGCCGGGCGCCACCTTCCCTACCCGCGCATAGCTCGCGACGGCGAAGGATTCAAGCATGATCTCCTGCACGATGAGGCAGGCGATGAAGTCGCGCTCGCTTATGCAGCGCAGGAATGCTTCGCGGAGCCGCTTCCAATGCTTCGCGTTCACGTTATTGGGCACGTCCACGCCGATTCTGCGGCCTTCGGCAGCAAACGCGGCAGCGTGTCCTTGTTCACCCTCTGCATGCTCCAATGCATCGGCTACTTCTTCGGGATTGTCACATATCTCCGATAGAGATTTGTAGTTCATCGCGGCCATGAGTTCGCCGGTCATCGCCTGGGCGAGCACGTCTTGCCAGATCAGGGCTGTGGGAGAAAGCGCGGTGTATACAGCGGGAAGTGAGCAATTTAGATCAATCACGGGTTCCATATTTCCTCCTGGAGATTTGGTTTCCTGTTGGCTTTGTATCGGGGCACGCAGGGGCTAAAGCCCAACTCTTTTAACCCTTTGCGGCACGACTAAAGTCGTGCCCTGATACAAAGCCAGACGCTTCGTGCCGGAGACATCGCTTGTTCGCAGATTCATCGATCCGCCGCAAGCACGGATCGAAGCATTGGCTCAGGGGACGCCGAGCTTTTGCAGCATCTTTACGGCATTGCTGTTCTTGGGGTTTAACTGCAAAGATCTTTGATAGTAGGCGATGGCCTGTGATTTGTTACCGTCGTCCATGTAGGCTTCGGCCAGGCTGTCGTAGGTGTTGCCTGAGTTGGGATAAGCCTCTACGTTGAGCTGGAAGATGCGAATGGCTTGCGGCAGCTTATGCGCCTGGATAAGTTGGTAGCCCAGCGCATTCAGTTCGTCTTCGTCGAGGTTGTAAGTGGTGGACGCTGCCGCCTTCACCTCATGGTATTGCTCAGCCGCCCGGTCGATGCCGCCGGTCGCTATGGTTGCAGAAAGTGTCTCGGCGATGGATGTGCGGGTGTCATAGGCCCTTTTGATATTGGGCAGGAACGCAGCCATGGTCACCGCGACGATGCCGGCGCCCAACATCACCGTCAGCACGAAAAGACCGGCTGCCATAGCAAAGCGGCCTGCGGCACCCGCACGGTCCTGGGTCCGCAGATAGATTTCAAGAACGGCAAGGGGCACCAGGTATTGGCCGAATGACATGAAGGTGAGAAAGGGACCGCTAAAGGTCGCCGCATTGAATCCGAAGGGACCGTGATTGACGAGAAAGGAGAAGAATATTCCCGCGCGGATAAACAAGGATGCGCTCACCACCATAAACAAGCGGAGGGCCCAGCGGCGATGAGTTTTGAAATCGCGAATTAATGCATACCGTAGCGCCACGACGGCGCAACCCATGATCAGGACGGCATCCAGGCTCTGGCCGAGATGTTGCGAAAGGTCGCCGACGGTTCCACGGAACCACATCATGTAGAGTCCGGCCAGGCTGACAGTGAAGGCGGTCACTATGTAGACTCGACCATTCCAGCGATGAAAGCGCGGTGCATGGCGCCGGATTTGCGGTATGAGTTGCATTGCTCCGCTCAGCAGGATGATGACGGCTGAGGCGAGATGGATGCTGACGACCAGGTTACCCATGGGATGATCAGGGGCGTACCCATGCGTCATGGATTTATTCCATTGCTGCCAATTGCCCCGCGCGGCAGTGAGGCCATAGAAAGACGCGACGGTGAACGCGAACACTAACTGGCCAAGGACGACAACCACGAACCAAAAAGCAGCCGCCGCTTTCAAGGTTTTGTCGGCGAGCTTTCGCAACGAATAGGTCTTTTGCGGGCTATCAACGATATAAGGTGCCGTTTGCAGTTGCGTGCTCATAGTCGCCTCTCCATATCGAATTAAGGGGCCGATTAAATTGGTTCGCGATAGCGGCGCAGCCGGACCGCTGCGGCGAGAAATGCCGCGGTAATTAAAAGGCTGATCCACAAACCCGGGTAGGTGAGGAACTCACCCAGAGCGCTTGCGGTCAGGGGAGCCATGGCCATCTTGCCAGTTGTGATCTCGGGAGCGCCGCCAAAGAGGTACCCCAGCAAAGAGGAGAAGTAGTGAGTGTTAAAGGCAACTTTCTCCGCCACGCCGATCGCCAGTGGCGGTAACACGGCCCAGAGAAGCACCGCGCGGCGCGCCCAGCCTGAAACCAGCAGCATCCAGGCGTAGATCGGCGCAAGCTGAAGACCATGAACAGCCACAAGATGGAACAGCAGCATCAGTGACATCTGGAACAACGGCAAATGGCTCCATAACGTCGCGACACTTTGACCGCGAGCCAGCACGACTGCGCTGCTAAGGAGCAGCATGATCCATTGAGTGAACAAGGTGACGGCAAAGGTGACCAGGGGCACAATCAGCACCGGAACACTCGCCTTCGCGAGCACGGTAATGAGGTCGGAAACCGGCAGCGACTTCCAGAACAGAATGCTGCGATCGCGACGTTCACCATGCAGGGCGTCGAGGCAGTAGAAAATGGAGACGATAAAGGAGATCGCCATGAGAAAGAAGGCGAGGAAGGTGTACGGCTGCTGGATCAGCTCCTGATGCCGCATCGGATCCAGCGCCATCGCGTCCCGCATCTGGGCCGGTGGGTGAATCGCGCTGATCAGGAACCCCAGCAAAAACAGCGCGGCGACGGCAAGGGGCGCGAGATAGATGGCGCGGTTCTCCCACAATTCGCGCCGCATTGACCAGTACAGGCGACGGCTCGCCGGGATCATCACGGGCACGGTTACATTTGCTTCGAGCGGTGAGAGGGCGTCGGATTGCGTATTCATCGCGCAGCTCCTTTTGCCGGACCGGCCTGGTTGCCGAGAACGGCAACGAACAGGTCGGCTAAGCCGGCTGTGCGCACATCGCCAAGGGTCGCGAGTTGCTGACGATCGACATGATCGAACAAGAGAATGCTGCGACCCAACACCTCGCGCTCCTGCATCGGTTTAAGCGCTCGCGCCGCGGCGAGGTGCTCGGGACGCACCGATAGCTCCAGATAGCGCGCCTCCAATTCTTCTATGCTGCGGTTGAATACGATGCGGCCACGATCGATAAACATGACGTCGGTGAGCACGTGCTCGACCTCTTCCACCTGGTGGGTGGTGAGGAGGATGGTGCGAGTGCGATCGAAGTAGTCGTTGAGCAACGAATCGTAGAACTGCTTGCGATACAGGATGTCGAGGCCAAGTGTCGGTTCGTCCAGGACCAACAGCCTTGCGTCAATCGCCATCACCAGGGCGAGGTGCAATTGCGCCACCATGCCCTTGGACAATTCCCTCACCTTGCTGGCGCGGTTGATCGTAGTCCTGGCCAGAAAATCTTCCGCCTTGGCACGATCGAAGCGGGGATGCACGCCTGCAATGTAATCGATCGCCTGCGAAACCCTTATCCAGCGCGGAAGGACAGCGACGTCGGAAATGAAACAGACATCGCACATGAGTCGATCACGTTCGGACCAGGGGTCGTGCCCGAGTACTTTCAGTTCTCCCTGATACGGAATCAAACCGAGGATTGCGTTGAGCGCGGTGGTCTTGCCGGCGCCGTTGGGGCCGATGAGTCCGAGGATGCGGCCCTCTTCGATGCGCAGATCGATGCCGTCGAGCGCGATCTTTGCGCCGAAGGCTTTGCGCAAGCCGTGTGCTTCTATGCATGCCATCGTTCAGCGCTCCTCTTTCACAGCGGGGGACGGCGGGCGGTCGGCGCCAGCCTGCAGCAGTTCTTTGGGTTTTAGGCCGAGCCGCAGAATGGTGGCGTAGATCCTGGGCCATTCTTCGCTGAGAAACTTCTGGCGTTCTCCTGCCAACAACAAACTGCGCGCGCCGGTATTGATGAACATGCCACGCCCTCGTTTGGTCTCCACAAGCCCCTCGTCCACCAGCTGCTGATAGCCCTTCAGCACCGTAAGGGGATTGACCCGGTATTCGGCGGCGACATTGCGCACCGACGGCAGCGGATCCTCTTCCTTAAGCACTCCGTCCAGGATCATCGCGACCACACGGTCGCGAAGCTGGCGGTAAATCGGCTGACCGTCATTCCACTCAGAGTCCATCAGTTTTCCCAGACAGTCCTAGCCACAGAAGCGTTACGGTCATTTTGTTTGCTGCGAGCTCACTGTTATACTTAACTACAACACCATTTCACGTGTCAAGACAATTTTCTTGCGGCAGCCTGGGCGGGAGCTCCATGGGGACCGGACGGAACGTAACCTATACAGTTTGCAGACGGGGAGTCGCTCGGAGTTCCCCGGGCGCGGTCAACGTGTCTCCTCGACTTCCTTCGGGCCGGAGAGGACGCAAAAGGAGCGTCTGCAAGTGAACCGGGATATTTATAAAATTCGATAAAATTTGGCCTTTTTCGACCTCAGCGGCGCGCCGGGGGACCTTTTGGGGAAAAGGGCAGCCTGAGGGACATGGTTGTGGCCAGAGCGGCATCGAAGATACTGCCGATCGCGTCGGGAACCCTCATTCTCCCTTCGGGAATGATGAAGGGGTTGGCAACGCTGGGGTAGTTCCATTCAAGTGGCGGAGTAGGCTGCGGAGCATGCTCCGGGTGGGGGACCTGGTTGGCGCCGGGTTGAGCTTCCGGGGGGACGACGGAATCGCCTGGCTCGTTGTATTGCGGCTGTTTGCGGAGCCACTCAGATTTGTTGATTTGTGCCTCGACGGGCGGCGACGTGGGTTGCGTTTTGGCTGGGGAGAGGCGGCCAGGGATCAGTCCTTCGATGGCTACGATCATGGAAAGGGCCTTGATCTGGCCGGCTATGGCGCCTCGGGTTACTTCGTGGCTGAGATTGGCCAGTTCCCAGAGCCGGGCGAGGATCTGGTCGCGACCAAGGTTGAGCTTGCGCAGCCCTTCCGCTTCCTGGTCTACCAGCTTTTCTTTGACCGCGGCGCGGTGCTCGATCATGTAGTCGCGGACACGGGGCTTGGATTTGGTGTAGGCGGCGGTGTCGGGATTGAGTCCGGCCGCTTCCGCGGCTTGGCGGTCGTTCATGGTTCCGGATAGGACCAGGTGAGCAAAGGCCATTTCCTGATCGGTGATGGGATCGGTGACTGTGTTTTTGGGCATAGGTCGTCTCGTTTCTCGGTTTGCTGGAGATTTGGGGGAGCGGGGTTGTGGGGGTTTGTTTGCTGCTGGTTAGTGACACACAAGGGTTTGAGAGCGGCGTGGGCCACTCGTGACTGGTTGAGCTGGTGTTGGTTAATCTGAGACAGGGATCGGGTGTGTCACCGGATAGCGGTGAAGCTATCCTTCGCTCGCGCTTTGGTCCCATACTGGCGGCAAGTTCCGACTAGGGCGCTGCTGGCGAGAAGCTGCGTCCTGACGATATCGTCTGCTGTAATAGATGCAATCTTCCGGTTTTTCCTGTAAGTCGAGAGGCGTTTTTCTGCACAGGAGTACTCACCTGAAGGTTACTCGCGGTCGATATGCGCGCTTGCAGCGGGATTCCCTGGCGCGCATCTCGCGTGGGCAATTCCTTGGGGAGAGAGCGCCCGATGGCGCCAGAGTTTTCCGATGGCTGGTGTCCAGCCACGGAATAGCGCTCGGTATCCCTCATGTGATATGCGACGGCTTCTAACTGAGCCAGCGGGCTAGCCTGAATCGACCCTATCCGGAACGTGCCCACCCGGAAGAAGTTACCCATAACCCCGTTTCGCGGGAGCTTCATTGTGTTGCTCCCAAATCCCCCCATCGGTCCGGGAGTAAGATCTGCAGTGGAGAATTTGCTGGGGTCAGCATGAAAGCTAATTCGGAACATGCGATTCATCGCTTTTTCGGAACTCTTTTGTGCACGCTCATGCTCGCTACTCCTGGACGTTCCTGTGCCCAGGCGGAATTGACCTATCAAGATGGCGCAACAACGCCTCCGGTCCTGACTCACTTCGTCCAGCCTGAATACACACAAGAGGCTCGAAAAGCCAGTTTCCAGGGTTTCTGCATCGTTCATCTGACCGTCGATGAGCGTGGAATTCCGCAAAACGTGCACGTGCCTCAGCCTATCGGCATGGGCCTTGACGGGAGCGCCATCATGGCCGTGCAGCATGAGCGATTCAAGCCCGCAATGCGAGCTGGCCGTCCAGTCAGATTCACGTTTGCGATGAAAGTGATTTTCACGCCGACGCCCTGACGCAAAGGGGGACTAGCCGTTCATGGCCTTTGGCTAGTTAGCGCGCACTCGCCCAGTTGGAGAAGGCAAATCCAGGTGTCCGATAAACCGGCTCGGACAAGTGCCTGCGAAGTCGGATTGTCGGTAAAATCCCCCCGTAACGGATCTCTCGGGCAAGTTACCGCACACCCCGTTTTCAAGGAACAACGCAAACAGCCTTTAGTACTTCACGGTCGGCTTCACAGGACGAGCCGTGATTTCAACGTCCAAAGAGGGAAGGATAGTCACCTTGGCATTCGTCGGCTCTGCGGTCTCCGTGCCGGAGATGGCGTATGTGTAGGTCACAGTGAAGACGCCGTTCACATCAGCCGCGAAGCGCCACGTCTTCAGGTTTTCGACCGTAGGCGACTCCAAGTACCGCTGCCCGGCTGTGACGTCGGCTTTGGACAGCACATCCGTTTCACAACCAGTCCATGTTTGACAGTCGCCCGCAGAATCAATTTGCCGGTCACGTGCGCAGCCTTCGCGATAGGAGGATACATTGGCAGCGCAGCTCCTTGAAGTACTGGGACTGCCGTTGCTGAGCCGGACTGTCCGGACTGGGGCAGCGCGAAGAAGAGGAGCGCAAGAGGGGCTAGTTGGGCGCGCATGACGACAATTTTATCGTCGCTCCCGAAAAGTCGGGTTATAGGTAAGTTCCTCAACGGAAGGCCACGGAGACCGGGCAAGTTACCGAAATTCCCGTTGTGCGGGCGGAGGTGTCAGGTCAACCTCGTTCTTCGTCGCCTTTGATTCTTTGGAATTTCGGAGATGGACGGAGCAATCCCTAATCGCAGATATGGTGTTCGTCGCTCAACCCTCAAGAATGGGCGCAAAACAACATCGCTGCGGCCTGGGCAACATCAGGCACGTCTGAAACCTAGCAGCACAGTCGCTTGCTGTCTTGGAGAAAAACATGCCTCGCCTCTTCCCGAAACTCGTTGCCGGCTTCCTGCTCATTGCGGGTCACGGCGCCCCGGCTCAGATCGTCCGGCTCAGCACGCCCAAGAAGAGCTCCGCCGATGCCGGAGTCAACTCCGTCCAGGCTCCCGTCCCAACCCCGCTGCTCAACGGGAAAAAGGCCTTCATCTCCTACGAACTCGGCGACGTCACCGCGTTTCCCGACGCCTACAGCGGAGGCCCAGAACGCGCTTACGGAGAGTTCTACTCCGCCATGAAGACTTGGAACCGCTACGATCTCGTCGCCGATCCAAACGATGCCGACATCGTCTTCGCCGTCCGCTTCGTAGACCCGCCAAACACCGTGCCCCAGATCCGCATCGGCGTCGCCGACGCCAAGACGCACATCACCCTATGGGGCTTCGTCGAGCAGGTCGACTTCAAGTTTCGCAAGAAGAACCGCGACGCCGCCTTCACCGACTCAGTCAAGCTTCTGGTCTCCGACATCCAGACCCTGATCGGCCAGAACGTCACGCCTCTGCCCGAACATCCTTAATGTTAACCAACGCACTGAAGCCATAGTGAAAGCTGGTTTGGGCGGGTATCCCGTTCACACGAGGAAGCCGGGGTTATCCTGCGTGCTACCTGAAAAGTCGGGTTTTCAGTAAGTTGCCCAGCCTAAGGAGACAGGCACTCCCTCATGACCGCCTGAGCTTTTCAACGTCGCGGGTCGGAGCATGAAGTCTGATGGCTGGAGAAGGCCAGTCGGATGCGGCATTGCGATAGTAATCTGGTATCCTTCCGCTGCGCCGCATTCAACGAGATGGAACTTTGAAGGTGAGACCGATCACGATGGCAAGCGGTCCACGGGTCCAACTCTGGTCAACAGCGATTTCCACGAACGCGAGCAACGGACGAAAGATTTTCTTTCGGTTTGCGAACGTCTTCAGCCCGGCGTTTGATCGAGCATCCCAGCCAATTCGGATCATCATCAGTTGGAAGTACCACTCTGCCACAGGCCAACCAGAGGGAGAGGAGCATCAGCAGATGATTCAGTTTGAGGATGTTCTTGGCCCCGTTCTCGATCAGGGGGCTTTGCAACCTTGGCGCTTGTCTCGACGGGGGAGGATCTTCGCGAGTGGATCTATTACGCGCAATCTGAAGGTGGATTCGCCGCACGGTTCGACTATGCGTTCGCCGGGCGTTCATCCTTCCCCATTGAAATCCAAGCTGCCCACGATCCGCAATGGCGAACCTATGAGGAGTTTAGAACAGGAGTTCGTGAAGGCGACGACTCACCCTCATAATCTGTTCGGCACGAATAGACGGGGCACCTGCGTCCCGGGCCGGAGTTACCGCAATTCCCTTTTCAAGGAATTCCTCCGAAACTCCACGCCACCCAGGGCTGCATTAACTTCCGGATTGCCGACCATCCAACCGGAACTCAAGAGACGCGCGTCATTTGTGCTGAATGAGCGCATTGGGCCGTTCACGCCCAATGAGAGCTCACCGGGTCAAAAGAAGCTATACAGCGTGGCTGGCAATGCATCAACACATGAGTCATTTCAGCAACTTAGTCCGTGTAATCGCAGACTAGAAGAGTAAGGTCGTCGACTTGGGTGGGAGACCATCGCTGAATTGAGGCGATGATTCGGTCGACAGCTTCGGCTTGAGGGAGGTTTGCAGTTTCGAGAACCAGAGCATGAAGGCGCAGGCAACCAAACTCCTCCTCATGCTTGTTTGTGGCCTCGAGCAATCCGTCCGTATACAGAACGAGGCGGTCGCCGGGCCGGATGGATTGAGTGAGAGTAGCGTAGGTAGCGAAACTGAAAGCGGCGAGCATAAGGCCGTTCTCAGTGATTTCGATGATCTCACCCTCGCGGAGAAGGAGCATGGGCGGATGCGCGGCGGCAGAGTAGCGCAGCTCCTGCGTGGCTGCATTGAGGTAGACGTATGCGGCAGTGACAAATTGGTTGTGGGTGTTGCCGCAAAGAGTTGCGTTCATACCATCGAGAAGACTGGAAGGGTTTTCGGCGTCAGCGCGATGGGTCGTAGCCGCGAGCTTCACCATGGAGGCGATCAGCGCGGCGGGCACGCCGTGGCCAGATACATCGGCGATAAACAGGCCAGCTTCATGGTCCTTCGCAAGTATGAAGTCGTAGAAGTCGCCCGCAACGGAACTCATCGGACAGTAGCGGGCGGCAACACGAAAGCTCTTCGACACGGGAAAAGACGAAGGTAGGATTGAGGATTGAATGCGTTGGGCGATCTCAAGTTCTTTCCGGATGACTTTGAGTTCCTGCTCGTTGACGAGCGTGCGGCGTCCAGCAACAATGCCAAGCAAGGCGAGAAGGGGGATGAAAGCGAAGGGCTCGACGTTGTAATGGTGGCCAAATATCCCCGTGATGTTGTCGTAGAGGACACCCGCGATGAACAGGAAAAGGCCGCGGCGAATGAGAGTGATATCCGGTGAACCTGGCCCGATACGGACCAGCGCGATAAAGAGCACAACGAACACGGCAACAATGAAAGTGTTGTTGACGTCTCGAAGAGAGGTCTGGGGACCGACAAACAGCGTCAAGACTGCGAGGCTGAGAGCAACTGGCCACACGATCATGGCAAGAACGCGACCTACTCGGCCGAGAAGGTTTAACTCTCGTAGGAAGAAAAACCCTGGTATCGGAATCAGAAAATCGATCGCGATCACAACCCGCTGGAACGCGATGGGCCGAAGTCCCAACGCCCACAGAAGCTGATAGTTCATTTCAAGGCGAACGCCATAAAGTATGGCAAAGAGCGCGAACCAAAGAAGGAGAACGTCGAAGCGACGGCGCAAAAGCGAGAAGGCCGCAGCGAGCAGTCCGAAAGTAATAATGGCGGACCCAAGGAACAAGTAGATCTGTGCGTGGTTGAAGACCCGCAGAACATCACTTCTCGCGAACTGAGGATCAGGAAGGTACACAGCAGGACAATCGTAGCTGATCCCCCTCCGCATCGGAAGATCGGCAGCCAGAAGGAGTGGGCGAGATTCGCTTTCTCATCTTCCGCTTACGCAAAGTCACCGAGGTACGAATTCAGAGCATAGGAGTCAAACTCAGGGGTTCCGGCCGAATTACCGGCCGCCCGGAAGTAATCCCAAAATAATGCGGTTCTGTCCGGATAGGCGACGATCCACTCGGAACTCGGCAAGGGGCGGCGTAAGAGCGTCGATGAAATGTGTGCAAAACAGACCAGACGGTTACCAGTTGCGATGCTATGTTGACCCGAGAGAAAATGCGCGTGTGCAGCGGAATGATGACCCCGTTGCCGCCCAAACGCAGCGCTAATGAAGATGATCCGCGACAAGACCATACTCAGGAAGAGGACGTCTCGATGGCTGGTGCAATCAAGAAGCCTTTTAATACCGCTACTTTTCTCGCGACAAGAGGGCCAGGAAAAAGCATCAGTACTCACGCACCAAAGCAGGTTTTCTTTTCTCAGGGAGGCCCGGCCGACGCTGTGTTTCACCTTCAGACTGGCCGGGCGAAGCTCACTGTCCGTTCCAAGGCTGGCAAAGAGGCGACGGTTACGCTGCTCGCCGCTGGGGATTTTTTTGGTGAGGAGGCGATGGCCGAAGCGGGAACGCTGCGAACGGTCACGGCCTCAGCCATTACCGCATGTACGGTACTCAGAATCGCGACGGCGGCAATACTCCGCGTCCTGCAGACGGAACATAAGTTCTCCATCTTTTTCTTAAAGTTCATCGTGATTCGCGGCATGAGAACCCAGGCGGATCTCATCGATCAGCTTTTCAACTCCAGCGAGCGGCGGTTGGCTCGGACGCTCTTGTTGATGGCTGAATATGGTGAACCGGGTGCGCCGGAAACACTGATCCCACCCGTATCGCAGGGGACTCTAGCGGATATGATCGGTACAACTCGATCGCGTGTCAGCTTCTTCATGAATCGGTTCAGGAAGCTCGGCTACATCAAATACAACGGTGGCATTCGGGTTCACAAGTCGCTGCTCAAGGTGTTTTTGCAAGATCAGTTACCAGAGGAGAACTCATCAAGGCCCAAACTCCTCGATCCCCCACCCAGTCGAACACGTACCGCCAAGCGAGCGAAGCTCGTGTAGCAGCTATAGCGCTCACGACCGGACTGGCGGGTTTGGATTCCGGTCGGATAACCGGCAACCCGGAAGTAATACCGAAATGCCTGAGAAGCACTGCGAGTTCAACCGGTGGATGCAACACCATCTGATAGAGATCATTTGTTTTTGGAGGTGGTGCTCATGAGATTAGGAAGACGGTATGGTCTTTCTGCAGCGCAGAAGACCGAGATATGGCGCCGTTGGAAGGCGGGAGAATCGTTGCATGAGATCGGCCGTGCCTTCGGCAAAGACCATGGCTCGATTCATTTCAACGAAGCCATTCACCTGAGCCCCAATTTTGAAAGAGCCTACTACGATCGCGGGAACGCTTACATAGACAAGGGTGAATACGACCGTGCAATTCAGGAGTTCGACGAAGCGATTCGCCTGAACCCGAATAATGCAGACAACTACAACAACCGCGGCGTCGCCTACTCAAGGAAGGGCGATTACGGTCGCGCAATTCAGAACTACAACCAAGCGATTAATTTGAACTCGAATGACACCGTCGCCTACCTTAACCGCGGCGTCGTGTATTTCGTCCAGTCCAACCTAACAGCAGCCATTGCGGACTTTGAACACGCGATTTCCGCCAAGCCGTCTTCAAGTGCGGCAGTAGCCGCGGCTCTATACCTGCACGTAGTCATGAAGCGGCAGGGCCACAACGATGCGCAGCAGCTCGCGCGAGTGGAAGCGGCAGCGGATCTGTCGAAATGGCCTGGGCCGGTACTCAAGCTCGACCTAGAACAGGCGACAGCCAATGAGGTAATGGTGGCCGCGGCCACCGGAATCCCCGTTGGGCAGAAGTGGCAGGTGTGCGAAGCCAACTACTTCATCGGCGAGGAAGCGCTACTACATTATCAACGCACGACAGCATTAGCGCACCTCAAGGCTGCGCGTGATGGCTGCCGAAAGGGCGATTTGCTCTACGCAGCGGCGCTAATGGAACTGAAGCGGCTAAGCGGATCCGCTGTTCCGAGAAAATAGATGCAACTTCCCGCAAAGTCGCGTTTTCGATATGTATGGTCCGCCCGGGGAACGGTCGGGGGCAATTTACCGAAATTCCGTTTTCTCGCAAAACAAGCTCTTTCGCGGGGCGTAGTCTGCCATAGGGATCCAGGCACCGAATCCGCAAAGGAGCGGAAAATAGGAGTTGATATGCCACGCCTTCCGATGCTTTTTGCAACCGCCGCGATAGTAGCTCTTCTTTTGGGGCTGCTCACCTCGCGATTCGATCTATTAGCAGGTATGACGATCACGCTGCCGAAGGCGAGCTACTTTGTTCCCAACGGAACACTGTGCTACGGGATAGCACTCTTCTTCTGCCTGTTCGCGTTCCTGTATTCAGTTTGGATCCTGCCTTGGAGTACTCAGGCGGGTGTGTGGCATTTTTCCCTTAGCGTTCTTGCCGTGGGATTATTCCTCGTCGCCTCGATCGGAATGGACCGTTTTAAGTTGCTAACCGGACCACCAGCTTTAGCTATACCGTTCCTCATTGTGTTTAGCTTCTCGCCAGTGCTCTTCCTGCTGATCCAAGGATTCTTCATCCTCGATGGCCTACGGCGCTGTTGGCCTTTCCTTCGGAGCTGAATGTAGACATCCCGTAAAGTCGGGTTCTCGGTAAGTTTCCCATTGCCGGTGAGCGTGGCGTCTGCGTATCCAGTCCCGGGGGGACGGCTGAAACATACCGGTATCCTGGTTCAAACACGCCCTCTTGTCCTGCCACCGTTTCAGCCGTCCCTGCGGGACTGCTCTTCGCTCTTCTCACTTCCCAGGACTGTCGTCCTGGGCTAATTGCAGTCGTCCCTTCGGGACTGATTTGGATGATTCTTCCCGACACTCACTCACAGTGAAAAACAGGCAAGTTACCGAGAACCCCGTTTTCCGTGCGCTCGTATCTGTGCAGCACTGTTAAAACAGAGTAAATGCGCTCTTTGTACAAAGTTCGCGACAAGCGAAGATTCTTGGTTGCGGCCCTGACGGAGCTTGCTGGAAGCGCCGAGGTCTCATTCGAGGGTGACCTGCACATGACCACTCTATTCGATGTAGCGGGTGCATCCAGCGATGAGACCAAAGTCCTCAAGAGAGGCACTCTGTCCCCCAAGCAGGACTTTGTCGTTCTCCCGCTGGAATCGAAGACGGTAGGGCCAATCATGGCAGCGGTCGGCGGAACTGTGCCCCGGGGAATCATTCACTTACAGGTCCAAAAAGAAGGTAGGCTCGAGCTGGGCGTATACGACAACTTTGCTCCCGAGTGTATGTTTTTCGGTCCTCGCCTGACATCAATGTTCATAGCGACACTGAAAGATGCAGGAATTCTGACGCAGTGGATAGAACGCTAATGCCCGCGAAGTCTCGTTATCGGTAACCCGCAAAGGTAAACGACAGGAGGTGCCGTTCCCTCGCCCCGGCTATTCTGATGTCATGCAGATGCTGTGGTGCTGGCGTTGTCGTGCGGAGATGCCAATGCTGTCCGAGAAAGAGTTTGAGCAGGTCACGTCACTCCGACAAAGGGGCGCCGATCTTCGCGACTCCTTCGGTCCGGTCCTCGCAGAATACGAGCGAATTACGGGGTTCAAAGAGACCAACCCCAACGCCATCTATCATCACAGGCTCTCGTTGTATGGCCCTCCCTGCGAGTTCTGCCGGAAGCCGCTGAGGACTCCGCAAGCGAAGCTCTGCGGAAGTTGTATGAAGCCGGTGAAAATGATGTGCCCGTGAAGTCGCATTTCCGGAAAGTCTTGAGCACGCTCGGATCGCTACTTTCCTATTTGAACGGGGCCCAGTTTTCTAAACTGCTGTGCAGGACTGCCGGTGATGGCGGCGAAGGTCTGAGAAGGCGCGCCGGACCGCGCAAGCAGGTAGGATTCGCTCTTACGGACGGGTAGGTTTATGGTGGCGTCCGCACTGCTCAGGACGGTCTTTCCATGCGCATCCATAACTGCCACCTTCTGACCCGGCCAGGGATTGCGAATGCGCAGAGTTTCAGTGGCACCAGCCTCCAGGACAACGGTGGTGGGCACGCCTGCCTGGAGCTGGAGGTCGACTCGGGTACGATTGCGCACCCAGACGCTGCCTTCGAAATTCCACTCTGATGGCGTCGCCGGCGCGATGCGGATGAGGCCGTCGTAATCCTGGACCAGCGCTTCTGCAAGCGCGAGGGCCACGACGCCTTCCTGCTCCACGTAGAACTCGCCGGCGGGACCACCCCAGGCGGCGAAGCCGTTTATGTACTTCTGGTATCTACTGGTCAAGGCAATCAAGGTCGAGCGGACCTCGTCGCTGAGGCCGAGACGGGCCGCCTGCACGGGGTCAAAACTCCAATCCTGGTGAACGGGATAAGGACGCGTTGCATACGTGGCTTTGGCTAACGGCAGCTGCGGAGAGTCGTCCCCAATCTGGTTGTAAGGCCAGACGGGTTCGAGTCCGGTGTTCTCTTCGTTATGTTCGGCAGCCGTTGGGTCGTAGGATTCGGCAATGACCTGTTGCTTTGCATCCGTAGCGGTTGCTTTCTCGGTCTGAGGTAAGGGCGGAATCCGGGCGAGTTCCGCTTGCAGTTGCTGAACCAGCTTGTTATCGGTGTGCAGCAAACCGGCGGCCTGGATGACCGCGGGAAACAGTGCCGACCTGGCAGATAGATCGGTAGTCGGGTCGGTGGTGTCCCACTGCTGCTCATGCGCATTGGATGGATGGGTGTGCATCTTTCCATCCGTTCCTCGCGTTTCATAGGCAAGCAGGAATTGCGTGCTCGCGGCCATCACGGGATAATTTTCCGCGAGAAATTTTCGATCGCCGGTGGCCAGATATTGCTGCCAGATCCAAAGAGAGATTTCCGCACCGGTGGAAAGGGTGCGGGCGTTGTAGTAAGGACGCGAGGCGGCATCACAGTTGAGTCCGAGGACCGGGGGCTTCGTGGGATTCCACTGGGGCTCGTACTCAATACCGGCCCCGTTGAAGCGCATGGTCTCGGGCACACAGATGCCTGGGCGGCCAGCCATGTGCTTCGTAGTCCAGTCCTTGATGCTGGCAAGATTCTCGCGATACAGGCGGAAGTAGGGCGCGTTCAGTTCAGGGACACCGGCATCGAGGTTTGCAGCAACTTGCATGCGAAGATTCCAGTGCCAGAAAGCGGCCGGATCCCAGTGGTGAACATCCTGCACGGCGGAGAAAAGGTCGGCGATACCGGCCTGCGAGCCGGGAAAGCGCGAACCGCTCTCAGCCGCGGCACTATAGAGATAGAGATTACGCAGGTTCTCCATGTGCTCCGCGGAACCATCTGCGGAGGTGAGCTTGATGAGTCCGGCGCGCTTCCAGAATGTGTGCCACCAGGCTGCATGTTCCGCGGGATCGGCGTTCGCCAGGGCGTTCCCGAGGCTGGCCTCTTTCGACTGCGAGCCGTTGTAGGAAGGACACGCGACGGTCACCCGAAAATGGCCGTCGAGCGCAGGCTTGAAGGTTATCGTGACGGCGCGAGGACCGGTTACGGCGGCAGAGACCTCGCGGCCGGTCGCGGTGATGGCCGCGAGGGCGCCAAAGGTCTCTCCGGAGGCTCCAGGACCGTACTGGTCGACCCAGGTTTGCGCGAGCGAGCCGCTCGTGCCGGAGGCGGTGGCTTGAGGCGTGCGCGGCGGCCAAAGCCGCAATTCGGCAGTCTGGACCGTGTTCGGGTTCGCTCCGGCTACGTCGACCACGAACGTATCCGTCGATACCTGAACATAGGCGGTGAGGGTCATTCCGCCGCCGTGCTCGATGAGGGTTCCGTTGTAGAGATCGAGACGGCCGGCGAAATCCTTGGCCGAGGTCAGCGCAGCCAGGCCGGGGATGACCACCTGACCCGGAGAGTCGCGATGGGGCAGCGTATCCTCGCGGTTCAACTGGGCTGTGAATCCATCCTCCGACCAGACAGCGATGCCGAGACGTCCGTTGCCCATCGGCATCGCTTCTGCCGGTAAGAGGTTTGGCTGGCTCAACACAATGTCGGACCGGCCTAGCAGCCCTGCGGTATCCACCACGAAATGGCCGGCCTGCCATGCAGTTGTTGGAAGGCTTTGCTGTGCAAGGGCATCGACGATGCCGATAACACTGAGGGCGACCACAAGAGAAAGGAAACGCATCCATCTGGTGTATCACTCCGCGCCTCTGCCCGGCGAGCCTGGGCTTTTGCCTGCTAGGATCAATAAGGTTTCCAACTTGTCCAAATCAGGATCCGCCACAAAACAAGGTGCCCCCACATCTCGCTTTCAGCTCCAGAATTTGGGAAGCCCGAGGGGCGCACCGCAGATCCCTCCGCTCCGCTAACGCTCCGGTCGGGATGACAAATTTGTTTGGGTACGCTAAGTATAGTTTCCAAGATGGATTGTCATCCCGGACCCGGATTTCCTGCCACGCTGCTCAATCCCGCTCATTTGGATAGGAAAGATGCTGCGATGACTACCGTTCCCGCCCATAGCTCCTTCGCTTCCAGTTCGACGGCGGGCGAATGGCAGAGCTTTCTTCAGCGCGCGCCGCTGACCATCGATCGAGCTGAGGCTATGGCTTCCATCGCCGGCAAGAGAATTCTTGTCACCGGGGCGGGTGGATGGATCGGTTCGTCCCTGGCGACTGCGATTGCCGGCCTTGCGCCGGAGCATCTGGCCCTATTGGAAGCCAGCGAGCGGGGTCTCTATGAGCTCGACATGGCGATGCAACAGATGCCCCACCCAAATGGCCACATATCTCTGCTGGGCAGCGTCACGGACTCATATTTGCTGGATGATATTTTTGCGCGCTACCAGCCCCAGATCGTTTATCACGCTGCCGCTTTTAAGCATGTTCCGCTGATCGAACAAAATCCCTTTGCGGCGGTTGAGAATAATGTGGCCGGCACCCACCGCTTAGTCGAGGCAGCAATACACCATCAAGCGGAGCAATTCATACTTCTATCTACCGATAAGGCCGTCGAACCGGTCAGCATGATGGGAGCCTCGAAGAGAATCGCGGAGCTGATTCTGCTGGCACGGGCTTCCGGGACAACGCACATGAAGATCCTCCGTTTGGGAAACGTGCTCGGCTCAGGAGGGAGCGTGATTCCTCTCTTTCTGCAGCAAATACTTTCCGGACGCCCAGTGACGGTTACCCATCCGGAAGCACGACGATACTTCTTATCTACGGAAGAGGCGGTCGCGCTGCTCCTGCTCATATCTTCCACTCAGGGATCAGAGGGGGTCATGGTGCCTGAACTGGGTGAACCGCGCACCGTGGAATCGCTGGCAAGGCATCTGATCAAAGACACGGGGCAACCAGTGCCGGTCGTCTTTACCCAGCTGCGCCCGGGCGACAAGATGTGCGAAGCGCTGCTTTCCAGCAATGAAGCCTATGCCGCTCCCGCTGACGGTTCCAATCTGAGGAGCGTCAACAGCCCTCGTCTGCCTTCTGCACTGTTAGATGAGATTTTGCAGCAGCTTCAAGAAGCTTGCCAGGAACGCTCCCTGGCGCGATTGCTGGCGGCCGTCTTGCGCGCGGTCCCGGAATACAAGCCGAGTGCACTGATCGTAGATGCGTGCAACGGGTCCGTCGCGACCACAGCATGAAGCGGACCATCGCGGTCGTGACCAGCTCGCGTGCGGACTACAGCCATCTCTATTGGCCTTTGCACGACCTGAAGCAGCATCCGGATGTCGATCTGAAACTTATCGTGCTCGGAGCTCATCTTTCGCCACAGTTCGGTACAACCGTTAGCTCGATTGAGAAAGATGGGTTCTCGATTGCCGGCCAGATCGAATGCCTGCTCAGCTCAGACACCGACGTCGGTATGGCCAAGACTCTCGGTGTCGCAATGCTTGGCCTGGCGGATCTGCTGGGACAGATGCGACCTGATCTGCTGCTGCTGATTGCAGATCGCTACGAGATGCTCGCCCCGGCTGCGGTTGCCCTGACTCTGCGCATCCCCATCGCCCATATTGAAGGTGGCGAAGTGAGTGAGGGAGCTATCGATGACGCGGTGAGAAACGCGCTTACCAAGATGAGCCACATCCATTTCACCTCGACGGAAGGAGCGCGCGCGCGGGTGATCACCATGGGGGAGGAACCGTGGAGGGTACACCGTGCAGGCGCACCCTCGCTCGATCATCTCCGCCGCAGCCAGCTGCTCAGCCGCAATCAACTCGAACACGACTTAAGCCTGGATTTGCAGCGGCCCACTGCGGTCGTCGCGTACCATCCTGTGACCATGCTGCGCGACACCACAGAGGAGGCGGATGCTCTGTTCGCAGCTCTGCGGCAGATGGATATGCAGATTTTATTTTGTTTTCCAAACTCGGACGCCGGCAGCTATTCGCTGATGGAGAGAACACGGTCATTCATTTCCGATTACGGAAACGCCCGCATCTTCGTCAACCTCGAGGCCGTGACTTACTGGAGCCTGTTGCGCCAGGTTACGCTGTTGGTGGGCAATTCCAGCAGCGGCATTATGGAAGCGGCATCCCTTGCGTTGCCGGTGGTGAACGTAGGGTTCCGGCAAAAAGGGCGAGAACGGGCAGGCAATGTTCTGGATGCTGCCCCGGAGGAAAAGTCCATTTGGGCAAGAATCGAAGAGGCAAGAAGTACACAGTTTCGCGAGGGGTTGGCTGGACTTGCGAATCCTTATGGAGATGGGCGTGCTTCCGAGAAAATAGTACAGGTGCTCACGACCACGGCTCTTTCCGCAGAGTTGCTAGTGAAGCGCTCCGGGGACTGATGAAGATACCGTTGTCTGCACCCGATATCACCGAGGCAGAAATTGAAGCCGTGGTTGCCGTGTTGCGGTCTTCGCGGCTGAGCCTGGGGCCGGTGACGGAGCAATTCGAAGCGCAGGTAGCGGCCTCTGTTTCTCTCCCGCATGCGATCGCGGTCAGTTCCGGAACCGCCGGGCTGCACCTGTGCATCCGCGCACTGGATATCGGCGAAGGCGATGAGGTCATCGTTCCGTCGTTCGCCTTCATCGCGGCGGCAAATGCGATTCGTTACGAACGCGCCATGCCGGTATTTGTGGACATCGACCCGGTCACGTTGAATATCGACCCCCAAAAAATAGAAGAAGCGATCACCGCCAAAACCCGTGCCATTATGGCGGTCCATACGTTTGGGGTTCCTGCCGACATGTCGGTCATCCTCGAGATCGCCGCAAGGCGCGGGCTGGTGGTCATCGAGGATGCGTGCGAAGCCATCGGAGCAGAGTACGACGGCCGCAAGGTTGGCTCGATCGGGCATGCCGGGGTTTTCGCGTTCTACCCGAATAAGCAGATCACCACCGGCGAGGGCGGAGTGGTCGTCAGCCGGGATGAAGCATTCGCCAGGCGGGTCCGTGCTCTGCGCAATCAGGGTAGATACGAGACCGACGATTGGTTCCAACATAGCGAGCTAGGCTACAACTACCGGATCTCGGAGATAAATTGCGCGTTAGGTCTGGCGCAGATGATGAGGCTCGAGGAAATCCTCGAGAAGCGGGAGGCTGTGGCTTGCGCGTATCACCAGCGCCTCGGTCGCATTCCGGAGCTCGTTCTTCCCCCTGCATGCTTGCGGGGTGGCCGCATCAGCTGGTTTGTTTATGTGGTGCGGCTGGCGTTTGGTATCGACCGGGATCGGATTATGCGGGGGATGGCTGAGGCGGGGATCGGTTGCGGCCGTTATTTCGCACCGATCCACTTACAGCCTAGTTATGCCGGGTGGCGAAATTCGGCGAATTTGACGGTTACCGAGGCCGAAGCACTGCGCACCATCGCCTTGCCGTTCTTCAATAACATTGGGAGTGAGGCTATTCATGACGTCTGCGATACGCTGGAAGGATTGATGCAGAAGAGTCTGTGAGGAGACGAGAAGAGAAACCGCAGATCCGTTACGCTACGCGCCGCCGAAAAACATTTCCAAGACAGGTCCGCTGAACTGCAGATCCCTCGGCTACGCTCGGGATGACAAAGGGGAGTGTGGCGCTTCCAATCAGATTAGTTGCTGCGGATGATGAACAGCAGGTCCCTCCACTCCGCTTCGCTTCGGTCGGGATGACACTTCTGTTCGGAACGAACAAAGGAACGATCGGGAACGGTTCTTCATTTCGGCGGGCTTGTCTTGGAAATGTTTTTCAGAATCGGTATCCCGGTTTGAGCTCACAGCGGTAGACGGTGGTCTTCTCCGCTTCGAGACCAGTCCGGACGTTGCAGGTAGCCCAGCTCAAGGAGGGGTTTGGGCCCAGGGGAAATACCATCGGCGCCCCGTCGACGTCGGCCTCGAGACTCACTCCTTCCTGGGTTGGAGGCAGGGTAAAGTTGAGAGTTTGACCAAAGATGACTGGATACAGTTCGCGCACATCAGAACTGATGGCGGTGTGGTAAACCTCAGCCTCCATCAGGAAAGTAGCCGTGTCTGACCAGTTCAGGGCAGTCACGCTGATTTTGCGTCCGCCATGGATAAATCCGCTCGAGTCAATCCGGGTAAACGGGCACGGCCCCGCGATGCAGGAAGCGGTTATATTGCTAAACGAGTTATCGGCTCCGGCATCGAGCGACACCGTCGCAGAGGTGGCCTTCCACTTCCCATCCGGCGAACAGGGAGACTTGTGGTCGCAGGGCACATTCCCCTGATTGATCACCTGAAAGGTCTTGACGGAGCTCCCCACATTCGTTTGCGTCCGGTTATTGATCGTATACCTGACCCGGATGTTTGAAACCAATGTTGGGGGACGGCCGTTCCGAACCGGAGCCTTGGCCGGGGTGGGAACGGTGGGGACGAGAGCCGCCACGTGAAGCTGGTTCGGGGTCTCCAATCTTCCAGTTTGCACAGTCAGGTCAAGCGGCTGGTAACGAGGGTGGCGGAAGGTGACGGTGATGGGCAGATCAGACAATACCCGCTTGTGCAGCACCAGCTTGAAATAACCCGAGGCGTCGGACCGGGTGGCAGCGCTCCTCACGCCATCGGACGCAGTGATCACAACATCGGCAATTGGCAGTTCTTTCTTGGTATCAGCATCGCGCTGGATCACTGCGCCTTCAATGGGGACGGATAGCCGCTCGGAAACTACCCGCAAGCGGCGGGCGCGCTGCACCAGCAACAGCCCAATGATCAAGCCCGCCGCAATTGCGATGATCGCCCAGACAACTTTCTTTCCCGTCATGCAGTACCAGTTAGAGGCGTCGGTTCTGATGGATCGTTCATGCATCTATTATTCAATTAATCGATTTGATTGTCGCCCGGAATCATTTGTGGGCGCGTGGGGACGGAAGGAGGGTGGATGACGGTGCAGAGGAACTGGGCAAAATGATTCACCAGCGCAAGCATCGTAGATCGCGGCGCCAGGTGCTGCGGCAGCTCGCTGGGTTCTCCATGGGTCTGCCGCTCGCTGGGTGGCCGGACTTTGCTGCCCTGGCACAAGCGCCCCGGCCAGCGGACAAGCACCATAAGGACTCGGCGCCTCCCCCGGCCGCCTTTTCGCCGGAGGATGAACAATTTCTGGACGATCTGGAACGCAGCAATTTCCTCTTTTTCTGGGAGCAGGCCAGCCCGCAAACCGGCTTGATCAAAGACCGCTGCAATGCGGGTGCGACCGACACCAGCGTGGTAGCGAGCGTCGCCTCAACCGGGTTCGGCCTGACCGCCATCTGCATTGCGGAGAAACGCGGCTTCGTCTCCCACCAGGACGCTCGCATGCGAGTGCTTGCCACCCTTACCTTCCTGTGGAGAGCACTCCCGACGCATCGCGGGTTCTTCTATCACTTTGCCAACATCAATACGGGGGAACGGGTATGGGATTCGGAGGTCTCATCCGTCGATACCGCAATTTTGCTTTGCGGCATACTCACCTGCCGCCGCTACTTTGAGGATCGCGACATCGACGACCTGGCGCATGCGATTTTTGACCGGGTGGACTGGACCTGGCTTTCAGAAGACACGGCACTGCTGCCCCAGGGGTGGACGCCTGAGTTCGGATTCCTGCCTTACAAGTGGGACTACTACAGCGAACTGATGATGATCTACCTGCTGGGAATGGGCTCTTCCTCTCATCCCCTGCACCCTTCGGCATGGTTGGCGTGGAAACGGACCACCTTTGAGTATGACGGGGAGCGCTACATCGGGTCGTTTGCGCCGCTGTTTGTCCATCAGTATTCCCAGGCCTGGTTCGACTTCCGGAACAAGCGGGACAAGTACGCCGACTACTTTGAGAACTCGGTGATCGCGACCGATGTGCACCGGCGCTTCTGCCTGGAAATGGGCAAGATGTTTCCCGATTACAGCGACGATTTGTGGGGCATCACGGCCTCCGACTCGGATAAAGGCTACGTAATCTGGGGCGGGCCGCCGGCGATGGGTCCGATTGATGGATCGGTGGTTCCTGCGGCCGCTGGAGGGTCGATTCCGTTTCTGCCGGTTGCCACCATGCGCGTGCTCAAGAACATTCGCAAGAATTACCCCAAGGCCTGGAGCCGCTACGGATTCGTCGATGCCTTCAATCCGTTGACCAACTGGTATGACCAGGACGTGGTCGGCATCGACACCGGCATCACCATGCTTATGGCTGAGAATGCGCGGACCAGCTTCGTTTGGGATACCTTCATGAAGAACCCGGAGGCGAAACGCGGTATGGCCATTGCCGGCTTCCAAAGCTATACCCCATCTGCTCCGACCACTTGAACCCAACCAGAGATGGTCCCCAGCTTTGGCCAGATCGACGTTGTTGGGTGTATTTTCTTGTAATGATGCGCATACCGTTTTCGAGCTTCGTAGCCTCCGCGGCTCTGATGGCCTTGGCCGCTCCCCTCTTCGCACAATCGCCCGCCAAACCGAAACCTGAGGAGACGGAGATTTGGGAGCCGGTTCCCGCGGTGGTCACTCCAGGCGCTACCTGTGGGGCAGCTCCCTCGGACGCGATCGTGCTCTTCGACGGCAAGAACCTGGACGAATGGGTGACGAACAAGGACAAGTCCCCGGCCAAATGGGATGTCGCCGACGGCGTGATGACCGTCAACAAGGCGGGGGGCAGCATCGAAACCAAGCGCAGCTTCAAGAACTACCAACTTCACGTGGAGTGGAAGGTTCCCACCAACATCACCGGCAGTAGCCAGGCTCGGGGCAATAGCGGCGTGTTTTTGGCCTCCACCGGGCCGGGCGACGACGGATACGAGTTGCAGGTTCTCGATTCCTACGAGAACAAAACCTACGTCAACGGCATGGCCGGCAGCCTCTACAAACAGGCGATTCCGCTGGCGAATCCGACACGCAAACCCGGGGAGTGGCAAACCTACGACGTAGTGTGGACCGCACCTACCTTTAACAGCGATGGTTCGGTGAAAACTCCGGCCTACGCCACAGTTTTCTTCAACGGAGTGCTGGTAGAGAATCACTTCGAGTTGAAGGGCCAGACGCTGTATATCGGGAAGCCGTTTTACAAGGCGTACACCAGTGCGCCGATCAAGCTGCAGGCACACGGCGACAAGAGCGAGCCCATCAGCTTCCGAAACATCTGGATCCGGGAGCTTAATTGAAGAGCGCGCCCCGGTTTTTCAGGTATGAGGCCTAAGGTCAAAGCAAAAAATTCGCTGCTGTGGCTCTTCGAACCTCTGGAAGAGGATGCGCGATTTGTACAGAAGAAATTTTTCAGCTTTGATGCCGCTTATTTAGACGGGCGGCTGTATCTGGCGTTGGCAAACGGAAAGGAGCCCTGGAACGGGCTACTGGTTTGCACGGCCCGCGAACACCACGCTGCGATCAGAGACGAGTTTCCGCAGCTGGTGTCGCACAAGGTTTTAGGCAAGTGGCTGTACCTGTCGGTGTCTCATCCGGAATTCGAGAGCATCGCCACCGAGCTTGTGGATATGGCCCGGAAACGCGATTCACGACTTGGTGTTGAATCTCAGCGCGCACTCGGTTGATCAGCCGCCAGCCTGGGAGGCGTTCTTTTTGGCCGAGACTTGCGCCAGATACGCGGCTGCGTCTGCTCGGGTCTTGAGCGAAGCTACTTTCGCAATGATGGCGTCACGCTGTGCGGGTGGGGAGAGTTCCAAATCTTGCCGCATGGCAGCTCCAATGATGACGGGGAGATTCCCGTCGTTGACGCCATCCTTTGGCCGGGTTGGATTGGGCTGAGAATAGCTGGCGGCGGACGCCATCGGGACAAGCATCGGGCTTGCCGGGGGACTAGGTGGAGACGGCAGGGTGGACGGTGTGTCACTGCGCGCGGCATCGAGTGATAGCAGGGGCAGGACCGTATTGGCCGCACGGTCGCGCCCAGTCATCGGGTCCATACCGAATAGTTTTTCGAGCGTTGCCGGAATGGAAGAGTGATCGTAAAGCCGATGGTCGACCGTATTCCTGGGAATCCAGGGAGAAATAATCACCGCCGGAACTCGCGGACCGTACTGTTCGAAGGTGAAACCGAATTGGTTGTGCCCCTGAGACGGAACCGTATCTCCGGGAGCAACGGCCGGAGGTGGGATGGCATGGTCGAAGAACCCTCCGTGCTCGTCCCAGGTGATGATGAGCAGGCTGTTGTTCCAGACTGGTGAATTGCGGATGGCTTCGTAGGTCGCCTTGATCAGACCCTCTCCGAGTCTCACATCGTCCAGCGGATGTTCCGACGTGCTGCCTTTGTAGTCGTTAAGCAAGGCATAGCTCGGTTCAATAAAGACATAGTTGTAGGGGAACGCAGTTTGCAGGTCGGCTGCGAAGTGCTCGTATTTCCGTATGTCGTCGAGATGAATATCTTTGAGGGCGGCCACCATGGGGAAGGTATCGCCGGCGTACAGGCAGCGTTTTAGTCCTTTCGCGCTGATCTGATCGAAGATTGTTCCGTTGGGGAAGGAGAAACCCGACGTGGCTTCCCACACGGCTATCTCTGCGGTGGTTGGGCTGTGATCGAGCCCGGCGGAGGAGGCGGCGTGAGCGAACATCCTGTTGGGCCACGTGGGACCCGGCATGGAAGCATGCCACTGGTCACAAACCGCGAACTGCTGCGCCAGCGCGTTGAGCACGGTGAGCTGGTCAGCAGAGTAGCAGTTCAAAATCTCGCCCAGATTTCTTTGCAGTTTGGCCTTGGCACAGGCCTCTGCATAGGAGGCGACGAAGCCGGAACCATTGATCGGGGGATAGGTGCCGCCGGGCGCGTACGTGGCTGCCGGCCCACACAGTTGGCAAAGCACGTCGGTAAATTCATGGCCCGGGTCGACCGCCATGGCGTAGTCCGCTTGAGCGGAGACAGTCTCGGTCACGCCGTTGTAGATGTTGGTCTCGGTTCCGGATAGCCCCTGCACAGAAGTTGGCGATCCAGTCACGGCATCGGTTCCAGAAATCCCCGAGAAGCCGAGTAGATGGTCGAACGAACGATTCTCAAGCATCAGGACGAACACATGCTGAATCTGATCGAATCCCATGGGATCACCTCTGCTGACTGCAGGTTCTTAGACCCAAGCACTGTACTACCAAGACAGCCGGATGCGCCATACACGGGCGTAACGCCATAGTGGGGAGGCCGATCAGGAACGCTGGGGCGGACTCTTTCGCGGTTTGCTTTTTGAATTGCGATTGGCGGGCTTCCGCCTGGTGCCAGCGGCAGCAGGCGGCTTCTGTTGCGACTGGACATTGTGAGCGTTCACGATGGCTGCAATCAGCCCGGGAAAGCGCTGCTCAACTTCGACACAACGAGAGGTGTTGTGCATCTCGACGCCGCGGCGTTCGCCCCGGATCAGGCCTGCTTCCCTGAGCGCTTTGAAATGCTGCGAGAGAGTCGATTTGGGTATGGGCCGTTCGCTGAAGTTTACAAAATTGGAGCAGGTTTGCGAACACTCCGAGGCGGCAATGTCGGCGAAGATGGCCACGCGTACGGGGTCGGAGAGTGCGTGGAGAATCGCTTCCACCGTAACGTCTTCAAGCGAAGGGTGGAAGAGAGGCCTCATGATTTTCATCTTACATTCACATGGCTCATTGTTCAATAGTGCATATTTCCTGAACTATTGAATCCTTCGCACGCCGCCCCCCATCCTATGCGGAAGAAACAGGCTGCAAGGCCTTCAATCCTCCAATCCGGCACGGAACTTCGAAAGGGAAACAAAGTGAGCAAACTCAAAGGTAAAGTAGCAGTGGTTACGGGCGCATCCAAGGGCATCGGAGCCGCCATCGCCAAGTCGCTCGCCGCTGAAGGCGCGTCTGTGGTTGTCAATTACTCGTCGAGCAAATCCGGCGCAACAACCGTCGTCGATGCCATCACCGCGGCCGGCGGCAAGGCGGTCGCTGTCGGTGGCGATGTCTCTAAGGCATCCGAAGCTCAGGGCATCATCGACGCCGCCATCAAGAACTATGGGCGCCTCGACATCCTGGTCAACAACTCGGGCGTCTATGAGTTCTCGGCGATAGAAGATGTCACGGAAAAACAGTTCCACAAGATGTTCGACATCAATGTGCTTGGCTTACTGCTCACTACGAAGGCAGCGCTGAAGCATATAGGCGAGGGCGGCAGCATCATCAATGTCGGCTCCGTCGTAAGCCGCGTTACCCCTCCTGCATCCTCGGTCTACACCGGCACTAAGGGCGCCGTGGACGCGATCACCGGCGTACTCGCCCGCGAACTGGGACCGAAGAAAATTCGGGTCAATGCTATTAACCCTGGGATGGTCGAGACGGAAGGTACACACTCGGCAGGCGTTCTCGGGACGGACTTCGAATCGGCGCTGGTCGCCCAAACCCCGCTCGGCCGCATTGGTCAACCCGGCGATATCGCTACCGTCGCGGTTTTCCTTGCTTCCGACGACTCGGGCTGGCTCACGGGAGAGCACATCCTGGCCGGCGGCGGTCTCCGCTAATTTCAACGACGCCCCACCGCTCGCTGGCATTTCGCGAGAGGTGGGGCACGCATTTTTCGTAAGTTCGTGAACGTTAGTGGAGGCGGGAGCTCGCGCCCGACGCTCGATGTCCATCTGAAGTATTTATAAAGAAATGAGGGTGATCATGTTGAAGTGTTCTGATTCCCTGCCGGTCACACATCATTCCGCCACTCACACTGTGGCAATGAGAGTGGTTGAGACGGTGGTCGCCGGTCTGCTGATTCTGATGATGGCGGCTTGCAGTGTGGGACCCAACCACCAGCGGCCGGCCACCTCCGTGCCGCAGAGCTGGGCGGTGGTTGGCAGTACAAGTTAACCCTCGTGGGGGTGCGCTTTTGTAATGGTGATCCCCAGCTTCGCATAAGGCGCCAGTAGCCTCGCTTTTGTTTCCGCTGCAACAATCATGCCTGTTATTTCAGACAAAGGCGCGATGACGTAGGGCGATACCGCGTTCAGCTTTTCAGACGAACTCAAGACGATGGTTTCCGCAGCGCTGGCGCTCAGGGCTCTCTTTACGTGCGCCTCTTCAAAGTCTCCCGTGGTCAGCCCAAACTTAGGATGGATGCCGGTTACGCCCATGAAATACGTGTCTGCATGGATGCGACCGATGGCCTCGATCGCGGGCGCTCCAACGGAAACGACAGAGTGCTTGAACAACTTGCCACCGATCAGGATTACTTCGATATCGCGATACTCGAGCAGCTCCAGGGCTATGGTTGGGCTGTGGGTGACTATGGTGGCTCGAAGTTCCGCAGGAAAATGCCGCGCAATCTGCACCGCGGTTGTTCCTCCGTCAAGGATAACTACCTGACCAGGCTGCACCATTGCGGCCGCCGCTCTCCCAATCATTTTTTTCTCGTCCGTCGCCAGGTTGAGCCGAGCAGCGAAGTCACCTACCGCCGGTGATGCGGGAAGCGCCCCTCCATGGACCCTCTGCAACAGACCTTCCGCCGCTAGCTCCCTCAGATCGCGCCGAATGGTGTCCTCCGAGAGCGCGAGCTGCTGGCTCAGGTCTTTTGCGACCACCTGCCCGGTGCGCCGCAGGACGTCGAGGATGTGTTGCTTGCGATGACTGGTGAGCACAAACCACTATCGCACGGGTGACGGAGGGTTTTCACGAACTTGCACGATATTGCATGATTTCTCCTGTTTTAGTATGATGCGACAGGAGGCACCATGACAGCCCTTAAACCGCTCATCATTCTTATCGCGGGACCCTATCGCTCGGGAACCAATGGCGATCCCGCGCTTATCGCAAAGAACCTCGATCGGCTGGAGTCGTACGCGTTGCCAATTTATAAGGCCGGGCATATTCCGATGATTGGAGAGTGGGTCGCCCTGCCCATCATGAAGCAGGCCGGGTCAACCTCCCTGGGAGATTCCATTGCGGAGCAATATCTCTACCCTGTGGCCAGCCGCCTGATTGACCGCTGCGACGCGGTGTTTCGTATTGCAGGGGAGTCAAAAGGCGCGGATGAAGATGTGCGGTTGGCCCACGAACGTGGCTTGCCTGTTTATCATCGGGTTGAAGAGATTCCTGCTGTCGGCATGGTGGGTGGTACGCAAGCATCTTGACGCGGCAGGACGAATTTGATTCTGTGATTTGTGCCTAAGGACTAGCGGTGTCGAGGAATCCGAAGGAAGAACCGCAGATCTCTCCACTACGCTACGCTCCGGTCGAGATGACAAATTTGTTTGGGAGCACTGAGTATCGTTTCCAAGATGGATTGTCATCTCGACCGGAGCGTAGCGTAGTGGAGAGATCTGCGGTTGCGCACCGTCGTGGAGGGACGTGTTGTTTCTTGAGGGAATAGTCAGTGGCCCCCCGACGCCTCGCCGCCGGGCCGAAAACTCTTTGTGGCCAAGGCTAGCGGAATCCCTATCAGCGCCACGATCGCCATCATTCGAAAGCAATCCATAAACCCGATCAGACTTGCCTGCTGGTTCAGCTGGTTGTAAAGCAACCCCTGCGCGTGCTGCGCTGCGTCATAGTGCGAATAGCCAAGATGCTCAAAGGTCTTGGTCAACGCATCCACGCGGGAATGAAACAACGGCGAGCCGAGATCGGCACTCTGCGCTAGCCGGTCGGTATGCACGTCTGTGCGCCGCTCATGCACGGTGGTGATGAAAGCGACGCCGAAACTCCCGCCCCAGTTGCGGGCAAGATTCGTCAGGCTGGACCCCTTGTTGTTCTTCCCCGGCGGCAAATAAGAATAGGCGAGCACACTCACTGGCACGAACAGGAAGGCATAGCCGAAGCCCTGCAGGGCTCGCGCCAGCGCGTAGTGCGTGTAGTTGGTTTGCAGTGTAAAGCCGCTGTAATACAGCATGGAGAGCGAGACCACCGCAAAGCTGAAGGCGATCAGCCACTTCGGACTCACCTTGCCCCTTTGCGTCAGCATGGCAACCATCGGCGCTAGCACCGTGATTACTGCCGCACCAGGCCCCAACACCAGGCCCGCATCGGTTGCCGTGTAGCCATAGAGGCTCTGCAGAATCTCCGGAATCATGGTCGTGCTCCCAAAAAGCACAAAGCCGAAGAGAAAGTAGAAGATATTGGCGAACGCAAAATTCCTCTCTCGCAACAGTCCCAGTTCCACCACGGGATCAGGCACGCGTAACTCCCACCACACCGCCAGGACCAGGCAAACAATCGCTGCTACAAACATGAACGTGATCAGGCTGCTACCGAACCAATCGTCAATTTGCCCGCGATCAAGCACGAATTCCAGGAACGCAAACCCCAGCGCGATCAGCAGAATCCCTATGTAATCGATACGCAGCTTGCCCAGGCGCTTGGCCTCGGCGACCTCCGCTTTGAATGCGGGCGGGTCGCTTACCAGCCGGCTACTTAGAAAGAGCGAGATGAGCCCGATGGGCACATTGATAAAGAAGACCCAGCGCCAGGAGAAACTATCCGTGATCCATCCGCCCAACGGCGGCCCGATAGCCGGCGCGGTGACGATGGCCACGCTGTAGAGGGCAAAGGCGGCGGCCCGTTTGTTTGCGGGAAATGTATCCACCAGAATCGCCTGCTCCACGGGAGCCAGCCCGCCACCCCCAATCCCCTGCAAGACGCGGAAGATTACAAGAAAGTTCAGGCTGGGCGCTATTCCGCACAAGAAGGAGGTTGCCGTGAACAGGCCCACGCTGATCATGTAGTAGCGCTTTCGCCCCAGCGCACGGCTCAGCCAGGCACTCATCGGCAGCACCACGGCGTTGGCCACCAGGTAGGAGGTCAGGACCCAGGTCGTCTCGTCGAAGCTGCGGCCCAAACCACCCGCGATATGCGGAAGTGAGACGTTGGCGATTGACGTGTCCAGCAGCTCCATGAACGTGGCCAGCGTAACCGTTAATGCCACTGCCCACGGATTCACCTGCGGCGCGCTGGATGCGGCCGGTAGAGACTTCAAGTCCGCGGTGGTTGTGGCCACGCTCGTCAGCTCTCCTGCCTGCTGTAGATATCCGTCAGATGTATACTGAGACCGATCGGTCGCAAAAAACATGGCAACAGAGACAACCAAATCCGTCCGTGGCGAAGCCACCCGGCGGCGCATCGTGGAGCAATCGGCCGCGGTTTTCAATCAGCACGGCTACTCGGGTACCTCCATGTCTGAGTTGATGACTGTCACGGGCCTGGAAAAGGGGGGCATCTATCGCCACTTTGAAAGCAAGCAGGAGCTCGCGGCCGAAGCATTCGACTACGCGTGGGCAATGGTCAACGAGCCACGCTGGCGTGGACTGGAAGACTGCGAAACTTCGCTCGAGAAGCTGCTGCTGCTGGTGAAGAATTTCGTCGAGCCACCGCCACGCGCGCTGCCCGGTGGCTGCCCCCTTCTGAACACGGCGATTGATAGCGACGACGGCAATCCGGTACTGCGCAGCAAAGTCCGCGGTGCACTCGATCAATGGCGTTCGAGTATTGCGGAAATCGTTCGCACCGGGCAGCGGAGCCGTGAGTTACGCCGCGACGTGGATCCCGCCGCGGTCGCCACTCTGGTCATTGCCACCCTGGAAGGAGCGGTCATGATGTCGCGAATGGAACGAACGCGCGAACCGCTGGCTACGGTCGGCAGGCACCTGGCCGCATACCTTGAGGGCTTGAAGATTCCAGCCGTCTAGAGGATCATCCGTCGGCGCCTCAATCTGCGCTGGTGGTGTGCCATGCTATGGGTATGGCTATCCGCACTCTCACTACTCGCGAGGTGTATCGAAATCCCTGGCTGCGTCTGCGCGAAGATGCCATTGAGCGCAACAACGGAGCCCAGGGCATCTATAGCGTGGTCGATAAGCAGGATTGCGCGATAATTTTGCCCATCGACGGCGATCACATCTGGCTGGTGGAGCAGTACCGCTACACCATCGGGGAGCGGGCGCTCGAGCTGCCACAAGGCGGATGGGAAGCAGACAACGTAGACCCCGAAGCGCTGGCCCGCGGTGAACTGAAAGAGGAAACGGGCCTCACCGCCGGCCGGATGACAGAGTTGCCCTGGATGTGGATCGCCTATGGCTTCGTCCGTCAACGCCAGCATGTCTTCGTCGCGGAGGAGTTGGTCCCTGGCCCTCACCAGCGTGATGAGGAGGAGTCGGATATGGAGATTGTCCGGCTGCCCATCGCTCTCTTTGAGCAGAAGCTCAGGAACGGCGAGATTCGAGACGTTTGTACCCTTGCCGCCTGGGCCGGCTACCGCCTGTGGAGGCAAAGTCCGTAATATTCTGGGCGCGATCTGAAATAAATCCCCGTCTGCTACAGTGGGATGTTTCCGTTTCAGGACGGCCTTCATGAAGCAACGCGCTTCTTACTGTTTGCTAGCGCTCGCCTTCGCGTTCGTTCCGGCCTCGCAGGCAAAGCGAGGACCGGACACTAAGCCCGCGGTCGATCTTCGCCAGTCTCCAAACGGCGGAACAGCACCGGTCGAGGTCTCGGTGGGGCTTTACATTACTAACTTTGCGGGCATCGACGAAACCCGGGAAACCTTTGAGGTAGGCGGCTTTTTGACCGGCCAATGGCAGGATCCCCGCCTGGCGTTACCTGCCGATCAGCAACAAGCGCCGCCTCGCACCTTTCGCCTGGAGGACCTTTGGGCCCCGGCCATCGAAGGCGCGAACGTTATTTCCCACAAGACCAACCAATATTCCCTGGAAGCGGATAGTCGAGGCACAGTGACGTACCGCGAGCGATTCGATGCGGTGTACTCCAATGAGTTTGCGTTGAGAAAGTTTCCCTTTGACACCCAGGTGCTCCAGTTTGAATACCAGCCATTTCTTTCCGCCGCCAGGCAGATTCGTTTCGCCCCGCAGGCCCTGCGTTTCACGGGAATCAGCCCGGTGCAGCACACAGAGTTGGCCGCATGGCACCTTGAAGGCCTTCGCTACACCACCGACAAGGCGGTCCTCGACCCCTTCCAGCCTGACGCCCGCGAGGCGCTCTTCCAACTTACGGCCAAACGGCGATCTGGCTTCTATCTTTGGAAGATCTTTCTGCCACTGATCATGATCACTCTCATCCCGGTAGTCTCTTTCTGGATCGACGTGAAAGAGTTCGACTGGATTTTGAAAATTCCTATGACGATGTTGTTGTCGTTGGTTGCATTCCAGTTCACGGTTACGCGGGACCTGCCGAGAATCGGCTACATTACTTTTCTCGACGCTGTGTTCCTTGCCAGCTTCGCGTTCTGTTTTCTTGCGGTTTTCGAAATTACGCTGGTCTACCTGCTACAGAAACACGGACGACGGCCGCTGGCGGTAAGGCTGCACTCGGCGGGGAAATGGCTTTATCCCCTTTCGTATTTGGGCGTGATATCGATTCTGGCTATTGGCTTCCTGGCCTAGCTACCGCGCGGCAAAGGAGATAATCAACTGATCGAGGGGCATTGCCTGCTGGACCATTTTCGGGGGTACAACCGGGGTAACCGGGAGTGGAGTTCCGTTTGATTCGGCGTCGTCGAAGGCCTTGGTGCCGGCAGTTGTGCCCGTTACCTGAAACGACCTGATCTCATACGGGAATCCATTGGAAGAGAGAGAGGTTGGCCCGTCGGTGACCTGAAAGTGCAAGTGAGGCACGATCGAGTTTCCTGTGTCTCCTACCAGCCCGATCACCTGACCCAGGTGGACTTTTTCGCCGCGGTGAACCTTGATGCTGCCGGGTTGCATATGGGCATAAAGCGCGTAGCGACGATTGCCGAGATCGAGAATGACGCAGTTGCCGTCCGCTTTATCGAGCGTGATGTTGGTTGGGTACTTGCCTGGTGTTTGCTCGGGCTCTCCGTCGATGACGGATACGACGACAGCGTCGGCTACCGCCAGAACCGGCTGACCAAAGATTGCATAGCTCTCGAGTTTTTCGCGAGGGCCCACGTAGATACGGCCGCCGGCATCTGTTTGCTCCCAATCCACCGCATAGCGTTGAGCAAGCCACACGCGACCGTTGATGGCCATAGCCGCCCGCGTATGACGAACGGCGTCGCAGCAGGAATCGGCGGAAATATAACGGTCTCCGCGCAGCGGAGGGCCGATCACGGCAACCGGTCGCTTGTCTACCGTCGTCTTGCCCCCGCTCTCGCTGAACTCCTGTTGTCCAACCGGCGCCGCGCTCGCGCGCAGCGAGACGCGATGCGAAAGCTCAGCGGGAACCTTGGCGCCGGGCGCTAGCTCTACGTTGAGAAAAAGATTTGCCAGCGTGCCGTGGGCCAGTGTTCCGACGGATTCGCGCCGACCGGCGGGTTGGAGCCGTCCGGCAATCGCGGCTGTATCCAGAGTTTCAAGCGTGACGCCGTCGCCGACCACCTCAACCTTCTCTACCGCAATATCCGCGCTTGAGAAATTCGACATTCCCAGTTCGTAGACCAGGTGAACCCGCCCGTCCGAACCGATGAAGGGCACAGGCGCGTCCTGCACTGCGAGCAGGAGAGGAGTCATTTGATCTGCAACCTCGGCGCGCCCAGTCAGACCTGGCGCGGAAAGGGCGAGTAAGCAGGGCGCGACGATAGCGATTCGAGCGATCTTCATTTTCCTGTTTCCCTTAATCGCGAGTCCGGGGTGATTTGGAAAGGTTTCTGAATTGTATAAGTGAAAGCGATGGGTGGCCATCGCGCAGTAGAATCTAAAATCATGCAACTCGGATTTATGAGCGCCATCGTCCCTGATCTTTCGCTGAAAGATGTGTTCATCCTGGGCAAAGCTGCGGGGTACACATGCGTGGAGCTGATGTGTTGGCCGCCGGGCAAGGCGGATCGCCGTTACGCAGGGGTTACCCACATCGACGTTAGCAATTTCGACGATGCGGCTGCCGCGCAGGTCTTGAATCTTGCCCAAGCGAACGGCATGTGGATCAGCGGTTTGGGCTATTATCCGAATCTTCTTTCACCGAATCAGGAAGAGGGCAGAGTGGCGGACTTGCATCTTCGACGCGTGATCGCCGCTGCGAAAATGCTACAGCTCGAGGTCGTGAGCACGTTTGTCGGGCGCGACTGGACCCGATCCGTGGAAGAAAACTGGCCCCGCTTCCTGTCTGTGTGGAAAGATCTGATTGCTTACGCGGAGGACCAGGGGGTCCGTATCGCGATTGAGAACTGCCCCATGATCTTTACCGCGGATGAATGGCCCGGAGGCAAAAACCTGGCTTCTAGTCCCGAGATTTGGCGACGTATGTATGAGGAGATCCCAAGCCCCTACTTCGGGCTCAATTACGATCCGTCGCATATGCTGTGGCAGCAGATGGACTATATCGTCCCGCTCAGGGAATTTTCATCTCGCATCTTCCGGGTTCACCTGAAGGATGTGGCAGTCGACCGCCAACAGCTGAATCAGGTGGGGATTTTGGCTTATCCGCTCAAGTTCCATACTCCGAAGCTTCCGGGACGCGGGGATATCGATTGGGCGGGTTTTCTGCGCGCGCTTAGGGGTGCCGGGTATGACGGACCGGTGTGTGTGGAAGTGGAGGACCGGGAGTTTGAAGTTGATTTGGCGCATCGGAAACAAGCGTTGGCTATCAGCGCTCAATATTTGCAGCCGCTGATTGACTTGGCTGGTTGAGTGAACCGCGCAACTGTAGAAAAACATTTCCAAGAAAGGC
>JBEKNJ010000003.1:0-261305 GCA_049522955.1 Acidobacteriaceae bacterium | reverse complement strand
GTGGTTTCAGCGGCCAGTGAAGAGGTCTCAAAGAATGTCGCCTCGGTCGCTTCGGCCTCGGAACAGATGCAGGCTTCGATTCGCGAGATCTCGAAAAATGCCAACGACTCCGCCCGGGTAGCGAAAAACGCCGTCAGCGTGGCATCGACCACCAACGAAACCATGAAGAAGCTGGGGGAATCCAGCCGCGAGATCGGTAACGTGATCAAAGTTATTACTTCGATTGCGCAGCAGACCAACCTACTGGCACTGAACGCAACCATCGAGGCGGCACGCGCCGGAGAAGCCGGTAAAGGCTTTGCCGTGGTGGCCAATGAAGTCAAGGAACTGGCCAAGCAGACGGCCAAGGCGACAGAAGAGATCAGCCAGAAGATCGAGGCCATTCAGGGTGTCACCAAGGGTGCGGTTACGGCGATCGAGGAGATCAGCACCATCATTAACCAGATCAATGACATCTCCAACAGCATCGCTTCGGCAGTAGAAGAGCAGACGGCGACCACCAACGAGATTGGCCGCAGCGTGAATGAAGCTGCCCAGGGGGTCAACGACATCGCTAAGAACATTGGCGGCGTGGCCACGGCGGCGCGGAATACCACCCAGGGAGCCAACGATACCAAAACGGCCTCCCTGCAACTGAGTGAGATGGCGGCCCGTCTGCAGCAAGCCGTTTCGAAGTTCACCTTCTGACGCAGCTAGCGGGTCAGCCGCAAGCAATAACGGTGCATACACGATGCGCAAAGCACTCATTGTCGACGATTCCAAAACAATTCGAATCATCCTGGGCAGGATCTTACGGGAACTGGGGTATGAGGTCTGCGAGGCGGTTAACGGAAAAGATGCTCTAAGGGTGATCGAAAGCGAGAAGGATGCTGTCACTCTCGTTCTGGCGGATTGGAATATGCCAGAGATGAATGGGCTGGATCTGGTCAAGCACCTGCGCCAGAACCCGGAGCTTGCTTCGGTGAAAGTGATTATGGTGACCACCGAGACCGAGGTGGACCACATCGTGTCCGCCCTGGAGGCGGGCGCCAATGAATATGTGATGAAGCCATTTACCAAAGACATCCTCAGGGAAAAGCTGGAGCTGGTTGGGATTTTCCCTGTGGCAGGCGAGTAGACATGGCTGTAGTGAACCGGCGTTTGCTCCAGGCAGGTGACCGAATCCGCGTGATGGTGGTGGACGACTCAGTCGTCATCCGCCGGCTGGTCACACAAGCGTTGGAGCAGGATCCCATGATTGAGGTGGTGGGAACTGCCTCGAACGGCGCCATCGGACTACAACGAATTCCGCAGTTTAATCCTGACGTAATCACGTTGGACATCGAGATGCCCGACATGAACGGCCTGGAAATGTTGCGGCGTATTCGACGTGAGTATCCGCAATTGCGGGTCATTATGTTCAGCACGCTCACCGAGCGAGGCGCAGCCGTAACCCTGGAGGCTTTGACTCTGGGGGCGGACGACTACGTGGCCAAGGTTTCGAACGAAGGATCGCTCGATCGCTCCATGGCTCGCCTCCGGGACGAGATGATCCCGAAGATCAAGCAGTTCTTTCGCGTGGCCGCACTAAGCGCGGCCGGAGCTCCACCGGCGCAGGCATATGTATCTGCTGTTCCAGTGGCCAGCACCAGGCCAATCGCGCAAAGCTTGAAGTTAAGGCCCAAAGTGGTCGTAATCGGAGTATCCACTGGAGGACCTACCGCGTTAGGCGCGATCCTGCCGGCGTTCCCCGCGAGCTTCCCGCTGCCGATTCTACTGGTGCAGCATATGCCACCACTTTTTACCCGGTTGCTCGCCGAGCGTCTTAACGCCAACTGCCAACTGCGGGTCGAGGAAGCAAGGGAGGGTGACCTGGTTGAATCGGGAAAGATTCTGATTGCGCCGGGGGACTATCACATGAAGGTCGCCTCTAGCGGAGGCGTCGTCCGTGTGTGTCTGGATCAGTCGCCGCGGCAGAACTCCTGTCGTCCCGCGGTCGATGCGCTGTTTGCCTCGGCCGCGGAATTATATGGCGGCGCGGTGCTGGCTGTCGTTCTGACTGGTATGGGGCAGGATGGTTTGCATGGTACGAAGCTTCTGAAAGCACGCGGGGCCAGGGTCCTGGTACAGGATGAAGTGTCGAGTGTCGTTTGGGGGATGCCTGGCGCGGTGGCGAATGCCGGTCTTGCCGACCGGGTGCTCCCGTTGGAGGAAGTTGTGCCTGAGATCCTCAGCGTTACGGGCAGGAATTAAGAGAGACTGCATGGAGAGCCGAACCTTAAGCGCGGAGATCCTCCCGGAGAACTATCGCTTCCTGCAGGAGCACGTCCATTCCCAGGTTGGCATCGTGCTTGAGGATGACAAGCATTACTTGTTTGAAAGCCGCCTCGGGCCCATCGTCAAGCAACACGGTCTCCGCTCAATCAACGACTTGTGCGTGTTGCTGCGCGCGAAGCGCGATCTCGACCTCGCCCACCAGGTGGTCGAGGCGATGACTACCAACGAGACCTACTTCTTCCGCGATCCCGCCCAGTACGAGGCGATACGGACGGTTTTGTTGCCCCGACTGAAGGTGGAGAAGCGCGATACGCGGACTTTGCGCTTTTGGTCGGCTGCGTCATCGACCGGGCAGGAAGCTTACACCCTGGCCATGCTGCTGCTGGAAAACGGATTGCAGGAATGGAACATTCAAATTCTCGGAACCGACTTCTCCGACAAGGTGGTGGAACGCGCCCGGTCCGGCATTTATCAGCAGATCGAGGTGAATCGTGGACTCCCGGCAGCGATGTTGGTGAAATACTTTCATCGGTCCGGCCTGGACTGGCGGTTAAGTGACGCGGTGCGCCGAATGGTTCGATTTGAGACGATTGACTTGCGCAAAAGCATGCGCATGCTCGGGCCTTTTGATCTGGTGTTCTGCCGTAACGTCATGATTTATTTTGACAACGATACGAAGCGAAGCATCATAAAAGAAATTCACAGCACGTTATTTCGCGGCGGGTGGCTGTTGGTAGGTGGCGCTGAAACGGCCATCAGCCTCGAGGAGCGGTTTGAGCGACAGGCGGTGGGAAATGTAACCGTCTATGTCGCCCGATGAAAGGAAAGCTCGTGCTAACTCAGGTAACTGCAGAGATGGTGGGACAGATTGTGGAGTCAGTATTCATCACTATGCTGAACCTCGAGGTGCTTCCGGGCCAGGAACCGTGGTCCCCCTCCAATGATCAGTTGACCTCTGCCGTTCACCTGTCGGGCGAATGGAACGGGGCTGTGTTATTGGAGTGCAATCGATGGCAAGCTTGCCGATTCGCCGGCCGGTTCCTCTCTATGGATCCGCCTGAAAGTGTGAACGACGACGTACGCGACGTCCTGGGCGAATTGACGAACATGATTGGCGGAAATATGAAGAGTGCGGTGACGACGGGTCTGACGTTGTCAATGCCCTGTGTTACCGATGGGAGCGACTACGGGTTGCGGGTTTGTGGATCCGAAGTCCAGGACAGGCTCGGTTTTGAGTGCGTTGAAGGACCCTTCTGGGTCACCCTCCTGGCGGTCGCGCCCTCAAGACTCGCGGGAAGCCGATTGCGCAATTGAACTCACTCTCTCCCGCCCGCACTGAACCGGCGTCACCTTATTTTGAGCCTTAACCCTGACAGATTGACGTCACTTTGCCGATAGAAAGCTAGACAACAAGTTACTCCAGTTCGACGAGGCGGCGGCATGGATATTCTTTTAGTGGACGATAGCAAGACGATGCGCGGGATCGTCCAACGAGCGATTCGGCAGGCTGGTTTCCGCGGGCTGACGGTGGGGGAAGCGGAAAATGGCGTCCAAGCTTTGGAAAAGCTCCGCACAGACCAACCAAAGCTCATTCTTTCCGACTGGAACATGCCTGAGATGTCAGGCATCGACTTCCTGGTACAGGTGCGGGCATCGGCAAACAAGGTGCCTTTCGGCTTCATCACCTCGGAGGCATCGACTGCGATCAAAGAGTTGGCGATGAAATCGGGAGCAAGCTTCCTGATCACCAAGCCGTTTAGTCCGGAAACCATGCAAGAGGCGTTGTCGCCAATTCTCGGCAAGTGCTAAACCATGTCAGAACCGACGCCCTATGCGCTGTCAAAGCTTTTTAGCGAATTGATCGGCCGCAAAGTGGCCTTCACCCAGACAACCGTCGCACCGGAAACGAAGATCAAGCAGTTGTATGGCATTTATACAGTTCTTCCCCATGAGACCGCGATCGTGGTCAAGTCGGACCTGCCGCTGCTCGGCTCGCTCGCGGGGGTACTGGTGGGCCTGCCGGATTCCTCGGTAAAGGAGCATCTCGCAAAAAGCCCGCTGGAAGAACTCATGCGCGATGCGATTCACGAGGTTTTGAACATTGCCTCGGCCGTGATAACCACAGAAGGGCGGGCGGTGTTTATCAAGATGGTGGCAGATCCAGTGCTCATCGACGGCGCTCCAGGAAAGGTCTTGAAGAAGCCTGACCACAAGAGCTATTTCAACGTCTCGGTCGATGGTTACCAAGGTGGAAAGTTCACTATACTCGCTCAGTTTGTCCCCGTTTAGAGCAAACTTGTTGCAGATTTTCTTCCTTTCCTTCGGCCAGCGACTGGTTAGATGTTTATGTCGGTAGCAACACTAAACAAACAAAGGTTCCTCGGCAGACAGGCTATCTTTGACGAGAAGATGGACCTCTATGGATACGAACTGCTGTTTCGTTCTGGAAGGGAAAACGCCTTCAGCGGGGATATTGAAGACGCCACAAATCAGACCATCGACAGCTGCCTATCGATGATTGCCTGCTCTTCCTGCCAAAATCTTTTTATCAACTGTACGCGCAATGCTCTGGTCAACATGAGCGTAAAGCTGCTACCGAGCCGAACCGTGGTTCTCGAGATTCTGGAGACGGTTCCTTCTGATCCGGAACTTATCAGGGCATGCAAACAGCTCAAACAGGCTGGTTTTCGCCTAGCCCTGGATGACTTTTCTCCATACGAAAACAAGGGTGAGTTGGTCGAGATCGTAGATTACGTCAAGGTGGATTTTCGTGCTTCTGATCCCGCCGAGCGGCAGAAGATTTACAAGATGTTTGGCAAAAAGACGATCTTCCTGGCGGAGAAGGTCGAAACGCTGGTTGAGGTACGAGCCGCACAAGCGGAAGGCAACACGCTCTTTCAAGGTTATTTCCATGCTCGACCGGAGATTATTGCGGAATCGCAGATATCCGCCGCGAAGGCAATCTACCTTCAGCTTTTTACCGCACTGGCCGACACTCCCATGGATACAAGGAAGATCGAACGGCTCTTGCTGATGGAGCCATCCCTTTGCTACCGCCTTCTTCGGCTCGCCAACTCCCCCATTTATGGGCTTCGCCACCGGATATCAACCATTCAAGCGGCTCTGAACACGGTGGGGGAAGATGCTTTTCGGAAGCTGGTCACGGTCGTTCTCGCCAGTAACCTGTCTCCTTCAGCTGGGGACAGGGATGCGGAACAGGCACTGGAGCGAGCCTTCCTGTGCGAGTCCCTCGCCTTGGTACTGAATGAGAACCCGGAAGAGCTGTATATGCTGGGCATGCTCTCGATGATGGATCGGATGTTGAATATCCCCATGAAGCAGCTGGTGGACCTGATCTCGGTTGACCCACGAATCCAGGAAGCGCTGCTCGGGTCCTCGGATGGGATGGGCCGGGCGTTAACACTCTGCAGATATGAAGAGCACGGGGGGGATTCTCAGGGGTTACCGCACCCGGATGAATTGGTCGCTGACAGCTCCACTTATTATTTTCGAGCCTTGATAGCAGCGGGGAATACGTTGCGAGGGCTCCACGACTGACGGTCTGCATGTAACTCATCACTTACTCCCGCATGAGTCTGCAGGTAGCCTCTGAGGGAATTCTTTCCGGTGAAGAGATGTCCCCAGGGGCTAAAGAGTCTGCGTGAGAACCTCTGCACTTAGTCCCGTAGGGACGTCCGAAAGTAGCCCAGGACATAGTCCTCGGTAATGATAAGCAAGCTCGACAGTCCCGCGAGGGACGGCTGAACACCGGTTGCTAATTTTCAGCCGTCCCTTCGGGACTGTCCGATGGCGCATTCCTAACCCAGGACTGCGTCCTGGGCTACTTTCGGACGTCCCTACGGGACTAAGTGGAGAGTTCTCACGCAGACTCTTTAGCCCCTGCGCAGTGTTCCATTGGGATTTCTTGCGAATTTTACGGAGGCAGTGGCTAAAGCCCCGACCATTTTGCCGCGGAGTGGCACGACTGAAGTCGCGCCCTGATACAAAGCAACGGGTTGCGGAGCTTAATCTGGATAAGTCCGTCTGAAAGACGGACTCAGCTGAAACAGCGTAGTCGTCACGCGAACTCTAACGGGAAGCGCTCGGGGTTACGGCAACCGCGGGGGTGGCCGTTGAGACAACAACAATATCCACTCGACGGTTCGCGCGGCGGCCTTCGGGAGTATCGTTGTTGGTGGCGGGATGATACTGAGCGTACCCCGCAATGGACATCCGTTTTGGGTCGACGCCGGACTCATTCAGCAACATCATCGCCACCGCCATGGCACGCGCAGTCGACAGATCCCAATTGGAGGCGAACTGCGCATTGTGAATCGGTACGTCATCGGTATGCCCCTCTACCCGCATGTCGAGGCCATATTGCATCAGCACTTCTGCAATACGCTTGATCTTATCTCCTGCGCCGGGCATGAGCCGTGCTTCCCCACTGTCAAAGAATCCCAATTCGTGAAGGCTGATGATGAATCCCTCTGGGGTCATGCGCAAGACAACCTCCTGGCGCTCGATTTCTTTTCCCAGCGCCTTGTGGAGCTTCCTTTGCAACTCGATCATGTCAATACCCGCGTTCGCCGGCACTGTGCTCGGCCGGGCCTCACCGGTGCTGGTTGGACCCATTACACGCGAATCGTCCGCCGCACTGTCACTGCTGGAAAACGCTCCCATCTCCTGAAAGCCACTCTTGACCGCTTTGGATACACTCTGAATGGACTTCTTGTCGTGGGAAGAGGAAGCAAAGAGGACCACGAAAAGCGCGAACAGAAGAGTCATGAAATCCGCATAGGATACCAGCCAGCGCTCGTGATTTACATGTTCGTGGCGCCTTCTACGCTCTCTCATTTGGCCACCAATTTGGCGACTCTGGACGCCGCCGCCGGGCTACCCGCGTAAGTGGCAAACTTGGCTTCGAAAACGCGCGGGTTGATCTTGTCCACAATGGAGATCACTCCGTCGAGCATCAGTTCGCGCAGGACCTGCCGCCTACGCATCAGGATCTTGATCCGCCCGGCGCAAGGGAGGAAGAAAATGTTTGCCGAACCCACTCCATAGACAGTGGCGACAAACGCGACGGCGATGCCTTTGCCGACTTCATTAATATTCTGTAGCCGCTGCATGACCTGAATGAGGCCGATCACAGCGCCGATGATGCCGATCGTGGGGGCGAAACCGCCGGCGGCTTCGAAGACCTGAGGTATCAAATCCTCCTTATCAGCCTCACTGTCCATCTCGAATTCCATTCTCTGCCGCAGATCGGGAGAATGGATACCATCTACGGCAAGCGTCATGGCTTTTTTCAGGAATGGCTCCTGGATCAACTCAAGCTCCGCATCCAGGGAATTCAGACCATTTCGGCGGGCTCTCACGGCGTAGCGAGTCAAATCATCGATCAGCTGTGCGGCGGGGTCCTTTCGGCCCATGAAGACCGGCTTCAATTGCGCCAGCGCCTGCTTCACAACGGAAAAGGGAAACTGTACCAACACCGCGCCAAAAGTGCCTCCAAACACAATCATGGCGGCGGTGGGCTGCAAGAGTTGCCCGACTTGACCGCCGTCGAGGTATAAGCCGACGGAGATTCCTGCGATCGCGAGTCCCGTTCCAACCACTGTGCTCTTATGCATGGTGAGTCGCCTTCGCGAATTGGCCGCCGATGCAGCTGTCCTTGATTTCGGAGCTATTGCTCGCGAGGAGCATCCACGACTGAATGCACGGTGGGGCGGCGGGGCCTAAATTATCCAGGGGAAACGGGCAAATCTTGCGGGGAATCATTGGTGCTCTCCTCTTGCGCTAACGGCAGGCTCCTTCACTCACTGTCCCAACTTCGAGCTGGGAGCCAACATCTACAACATTCTTATAGACTTACTATCGGCAAGGGAGAATTGTCTATCAGCTAACGATATGCCCCACACAGGTGATTGATTACCCACGAATGTTGGATCATTATCGGTTGTTTCACATTGGCCACAGTTACTGTGGCTTGCTAGGATTGTGGTTCTTCTGGTGCGGTCACGATGACGGGATAGACGGCAATGCGCTCACAACCGCCAGGCGAGCCCGACCTGGGCCAGTTTCTCATCCATCTGCAGGGAGGTAAATGGTTTCATCAAGTACTCATCGGCTCCAGCGATGAGCGCCCCGTACAGCTCTCGAATACCCGGTTCAGCAGACACTAACATAACAACCCTGGTGTCTTCGACCGACTCATGCCGCAGGCGGGTTACGAACTCCAGGCCGTCTATTTCGTCCGGAATCCAATCTACCAGCACAAGATCGGCTGCACCCATGTCGCGCAGAACATCCAACGCCTTTCGACAACTGTCTGCTTCTGTTACTTCGAACCCGCGCATGGAAAGTATGCGGTGCAGGACCGATCTCATCGTGTTCGAGCTGTCTACCACCAGTGCCTTCATCAGATGCTCGCTCAAAATGCCTGCGGAACAACGGGGCGGGACCATACGCCTCCCACCGCTCGCGGTGGAGACGAGGCGGAACGGCGGATGGGATCGGAGCGGAAACGACGCTGGCGGACGGCTTTTACCCGTTGCTGTTGATTTTGCAGGTCAGCCAGATTGCGAAAACGGAATTCTTTCTACCTCTGATTCGTGGGTGGAGGTAGAGGGCGTGGTTGTTTGCCCGGGAGGTGTATCGGGCGGTTGTCCTGGCGGCCCGTTATCAAGTTTCTGCCAGGCGCTTCTCACTTGCAGGATCGTGTCTATCTGCGTCTCGAGCAACTTGGCTGAGTTGGTTACCGCCGCCTCCATCATCTTTGCACGCAGGTATGCGTAAAACGCGGACAGCGCTTGCGCGGACTCTCCGCCTTTGTTCGTATCGATCCAACTTTCCAGCTGACCGAGTACGAGGACGGCGTGATTCAACTCTTTGCACCTCTTCTCAATGTCGTGCTTGCGAATTGCGGCGGCCGCGCGGCGCAGGTCGCCCGCCAACGTGTCGAAGAGCACGATGATCAAACCGATAGAACTCGCGCCCTCAATGGCTGACTTCCGATACGATAGTTCCGTTTTACCTTGCTTCATCATCCACCACTGCTGTTACCGGTTGGAGTAAGACCAAGCTCCGCATTGATCTGTGCCATCTGCATAGGCAGTTGCTGGAGCGCGATTTCAGCGGAACTGTATTCTGCGGTAAGTATGGTTTGTTGGCTGGCGATGTAATTTGTCTCAAAATCGTTGATCTGCGAAGTGAGATTGGCGTTGGTCGCGCTGATGCCGCTGAGGTCTAGAGTGAAGGCGCCGTTCGCGGGTTCCGTAAAACCCGTCAGCGCATTATTCATCGAATTGGCAAAGCCATTGAGTGCTGTGCCCTCGAGAAAATTCTGAACATCGGTGGGGTTATTCGTAATCGCGTTGTCGAGGGTCGCTGTATCGACGGCAAGAGTGCCATCGGTGTTCTGAGTGATGCCCAGGTCATTCAGGGTTGACACTGTGGTGGTGGTTCCGGCGGCGGGCGTTGCGGCATAGTTGAGAGCCCCCTCAAGCGTGCTCTGAAGGCTGACGACTGTGGGATCGGAGGCTAGCACCCCTTCTGAGGTTGAGCCGCTGGCGATCGTGAACTGAGCGTTCACAAGCCCGATGGCAGTGTTGTAATCCGTAACAAACTGGTTGATCGCCGTTGAAATCTGTGAGGCGTTGGATGTCACTCCCAGGCTGACCGGAACGCCGGGATCCGCGCCCGTCAGTGATAAGGTGACCCCGCTGATCGCACCGGTCACCGTGTTGCTCGCACTGGTGATGGGAACGCCGTCCACTGTCAGCGAGGCATTGGCGCCTGCAGCCGACTGGGTAAAGCCGAAGCTCGGCTCGCTGATGGTGAAGGGAGTTGTACCGTTGGTGCTGACGATCGACAGGTTGGTACCATTGGCATCGCTGCCTGCGGTCGCGGTGACACCGAGGTTCATCGCATTGATATCTGAAGCCACGGTGGCGTAGCTCTCACCGGAGGTAGTCGCAATGGTGGTGGTCGTTCCCCCGCTGGTCAGGGTAAAGCTGTTGGCACCGAGCGTATCGCCGGTAGGGATATCCGGAGAAGTCCACGAGGTCCCGGTGTAGTTCGCAGAGGTAATCGAGAAATCACCGGCGGCGCCGGAAGCGTTGGAAACAATCGCCAGCCTGGAGCCGGTCGCGTCGCTTACCACCGAGGCGGTAACGCTCAGACTATCTCCATTGATGGTGCTGGCAAGGTCATTCAGATTATTTGCTGCGGCCCCGGTGCCCGTTGGGATGGTCACGGAAGCGCCCGCCGTGGTGGTAAGCGTGAAGGACGACGCCGGCAGAGTCGCAGTCGGACTGCTTGTAGGGTCTGAATACCACGATCCTGTTGTGGCCAGGCTATTAACCACAATCGTGTGGTTGCCTGCGGGTGTTCCGGCAGCTGCGCTGGCGGAGACAATACCTGGATCGGAGGAGGCCGCCGAGCGCGCGGATAACGGGCCGGTCAGGGAATTCAGGTTTTGCATATCGGTTTGGACTGCTTGTGTGGCAGTCTGTATGGCGGTCAGAGCGGTCGTCTCGCTGCTGAGCGTCGTCTGGTCTGCCTGCCATCCTCGTTCCGGCGCGCGGTCTGCGTAGAGCGCTGCCGCGACCGCAGAATTAACATCGATGCCGGGTGTATTCGCGCCTACGGTCGCGGCCAAGATGTTGCTGATATTAATCGACGAAGTCGACGGGGTTATTGCGGACGTGCTCATGGGATGTACCTGCTTTCTGGAACAGCGTCATCCGCGACGCTGTCGGCTCCTGGACCCATGGCATCAGGGGAGAGCTCCAGGTTGCTTGACAAAGGTTCAACTAGTTCGGGTGAAGCAGACGGTGGCACCCTGTTGCGGCGCCACCTCCTACCAGGTTGATGCTGTGTCAGGTTACTGGACCAGTTTTAATACTGCCTGCTGGGCCTGGTTTGCCTGCTGGAGAGCAGCCATGCCAGTGGACTGCAAGACATTGTATTGGGTCATATTCGCCACAGTCGCTCCGATATCAGCGTTCTGAATGCTGTTGGTCGCGCTCTGCAGGTTGGTGACCTGATCGCCCATGACGCTGGATGCCGCTGTGAGCCGGTTGACGGAAGCGCCGATTACGCCGCGTTGCGCGGAAATGGCGGTGATTGCGGCATTGATCGCTGTCAACGCCGTCTGCGCATTGGCCGAGCTGGACAAGTTGTTCGTGTTTAGATTCAATTGCGTTGAGGAGAGGGCGGAAATGGAGGTTGTGATCTGGGTGTTTGCCGCAACGTTGGCGGTGCTGCCGTCACTGATGAAGACGGTGTTGGTACTCGAGGCCGACGCTGCGGCACTGAAGGCGCCAAGTGAGGCGTCGTTCGAGGTGACGTTGATTCCTGACGCAGCGCCCGTAATCGACGCTTCGCCGGAAGCATTGATTGTTAACGCTGTGCCCGCGGACAGTGTGCCTGCTGTCACGGCGCCGGCTATGGCAGTTTGCAACGTGGCAATCGTATTGCCGGCTGCAGCCGTGAAAACGAACGTACCACCCGTGGCTGAATCGCTAATGGTTGTTTTCGAACCGGCTGTCAGAGCTGTGGTGGTGGCCAATGGCGTAGCTACGCTGCCCTGCGCCGAGGTGAATGTTGTGGGCGCGTTGGAGGCAAATACATTTTGCCCGTTGAAGTTGGTTGTATTGCCGATCTGGTTGATTTCCGACAAGATCGACCCGAATTCCGTATTGAGAGCGCTGGATTGGCTAGCAGTGATACCGCTGTTGCTGCCTTCCGTGGCGAGCGTAACAGCACGGTTAAGAAGCGTGGTGACCTGCGACAGGGCGCCGTCTGCGGTCTGCAGCAAGCCAACGCCATTGCTGGCGTTCTGTTGAGATTGCGTCAGGGCGGCAATGTTGGCGTTCATTCCGCTGGCAATCGACAACCCGGCAGCATCATCCGAACCGGAATTGATTTTCATGCCGGTCGAAAGCTGTGTCAGGGTCTTTTGCAAGTTCGCCTGCGTATTTGACAGCGCGCTCTCCGCCGTCAAATCAGAAACATTATTCAGGATGGTTAATGGCATCGGATGATACTCCTTTTATTTGACCAATTGCGCCTGCACTCGGCATTTTTGCTGGGCCCTGGGTTAAGGCGCAGGTTCGTCGAGGGGAAGGTCGTTATGGACAATCACTCTATCGGCCATTCTGAAAGAACATTTCAATCCCTGAGACATATCCAGCAAAGTTTTTTTAAGCTTTAGAAGCAGTTACTCACCTAGTTGGACGACGTTGACACAGCTGACCCGGATGAAAGGCGGCCCCGCGCTGCAGTACTGTTTCTGTTACTCATGAGCGCAGTTCAACGCGCTTCAAGATCATCCGGGTGGAAGGTAATTAAGTAGAGTTTGAGGCAGAACCTTCGCTGCCGCCGCCAGGACGGCGGTGTTGTCGAGCTCCGCCTGAGAGAGATTTGTAGCTGCGGTCGCAAGGTTAACTCCTACCAGAGCAGTTTGCCGCGTCGTTAACGTGACGGTTTCCTGATTAAGATAGCTATCTTGAGAGTTAAGTTGGCTTATGGTGTTATCCAGAGGAACGCGTTGCTGGGCAACATAGTTCAATGCTGCGGAAACACTCGTAGACGCCTTGGCGACGTTTGCGCTATTACCACTTTGCAAGGCAGTGATGAGGGCGTTGAGGGTGCCGATGACATTTGCCCCCGAGGTGAAAAGCTGATTGCCGGGGATGTTCGTCGCGATGGTGGTGGAGTCGCCGATCTGCACGCTATTGACGGTGCTGTTCCCGACGTAGGCATAAGAATCCGCGACTGCGGTACCGGTACTGGCGCTCATTGGACCAAGAACAGGGTCGTTTGAACTGACGACGATGCCATTGGTACCGGAGTTGGTCGAGATCGCCAGCTCGCCTTTGGCATTGATGGTTGCGGTTGTACCGGGAGAGATCGTGCCTGTGGCGGAGGCAGCGGAAATAGCGCTTTGCAGGTTGGCGATGGTGTCACCCGCAGCGGCAGTAAAACTAAAGGTCTGGGCGGTAGATGCATCGCTTATTGTGGTGACCGAACCGGGCGTGAGAGGCGAAGTGAGACTGAGCGGAGCGGCGGTGGATCCGTTGGACGAGGTGTAGGTGGTTGATGCGGCAACGAATGGGGCGGTGTTGTTGGCCGATCCAGCGAAAAGATAGGCGCCCTGGTAAGAAGTGTTGGCCTGGCCAATCACACTGCTGAGAACGCCCTGTACCTGGGCGGCAAGGGCCTGATCATTGGCAGCGGAGGTGGTACTGGTGGAACCCTCGCCGGCGAGGGTTACGGCCGTATTCAGGGAGGTCAACACCGCGCTGATGGCTGAGTCTGCCGTCTGCATCTGAGATTGAACGGCGCTGACATTGCTGGTGTATTGGTCGACAGCGGCGGAACTTGCCAGCGAGATCACCATGCTCGCGGAAGCTGAAGGGTCGTCGGAAGGCTGGTTCACCCGCAAGCCGGTTGACACCTGTTGCAGTGCGGTCGCAAGAGTTTGCTGGCTCTGCTGCACAGCGTACTCAATATCGGGAACCATGTTCACAACGCGCATATGATCCTTCTCACGCGGCCATGCGCCGCGTCCCTGATGTTATAGCCGCTTATTCGGCCGCAGCAGTGCCCATGGCTAAAGTCGTTGTAAATAGTCCCTGAAGGGTTGAAACGACTCGAGCGGCGGCCTCATAGGCCGTCTGAAAGGTGATCAGATTCGTGGTCTCCTCATCGATCGAGACGCCCGAAACCGAACTGAGTTGGTCATTAAGCTGCAGCAAACTGGCAGCGGTCGCGGTGGATTCGGCGTTGGCATTCGAAGTGAGACTGCCCACCTGGTAGACCAGACTGGCGTACAAGTCCGCGGGAGTATTTCCCGCGGAAAGCGGAGTAGTCTGCACCGCGCTGAGATTGGCCAAGTTTCCGTTGCTGCCTGCGGTGCCGTCCGAACTGGCGGCGACCTGGGTCGGACTGGTCAGCGCCAAGCTGATAGAGGCAGCCGATCCCGCGACTGTGGCAGGAAGGTTGAAGAAGTTGGTCCCCTTAGCACCGTTTTGATTGAAGCCTTTTGCCTGGGCGGCGTTAAATGCCGTCCCAAACTGATTGGCTAAGGTGTCCAGCTGGCTCAGAAGGCCCGGGATTGTCTGATCGCGCGTCTGAATCGTTCCGCCCAGGTCACCGCTGGTTATCGACGCCGTGATGTCGGTACCGTTCTGATCGAGGACGTGCTGCATGCCGTCGCTGCCCGTCGTAGTCTGCAATGCGTAACTTTGCGAGCCCACAACCAGCGGTGTTCCGCTTCCGGTGGTCAGCGTCTCTCCATCCGGGGTCTGGGTTACGGAGACATTGGTCAGCGACGATAGCTTTAACACCAACTGGGTCTGTTGGTCCTGGAGCGATCCACCGTCCTGCCCGTTCGCCTGCAGCTCGGCAATCTGTGGGTTCAAAGCGGCAATCTGTTGCGTGAGCTGGTTGATCTCGCCTACATCGTTCGTGACCGGAGTGTTGAGCGCGGTCTGCTGTGCGGTCAATACGTTGGACGTTGAGTTAAAGGCCGCTGCCAGATTCTGTCCGGCGGCGAGCACTCCCTCGCGTTCAGAGGAACTGGTCGGATTGGTCGAGAGAGCCGAGATACTCGCGAACAGAGCCGACATCTCTGTCCCGATGTCCTGTGTAGAAGTGGTGAAGGCGGGCTGTATCTGCTGCAACGAGCCTAGTTGGGCATTCGCACTGCTCTGGGCCTGAGTCTCCTGCTGGATCTGGTTGGATACCAGCTCGTCGCGCACGCTTTGATAGCCCTGGAGGACAACGCCGTTGCCGATGGTAAGGTTGCCGTCCTCAGTCGGGGGCGCCTCCTGAAAGACTGGCACCTGCCGGGAGTAGCCGGGCGTATTCGCGTTCGCGATATTGTTGTTTGTTATCTGCAGAGCGCCAGTATCAGCGATGAGCGATTGTACGGCTGTCGAAAGTGAACTACTCAGAGATGCCATAGATTTACATCTCGCAAGACCAGGTCTGACGTTTCGACCTGGACCCGCCAGCCTCCAGATGTTGCCCAGTGTGACTTCTGCATAGCGAAACGAGCAGCGCAAGTGATCTGCCGGAATGCTTCAGCAGTGCGGCATACTGCAAGTTCAGGTCGCGGATCGCTCCGCTGGCCGCGCGAATCTTTAGTTCGACGGACGGGTCGTTCAGAATCAGCGGCGCCTTCGTGGAGGAGCTTTGTTTTTCCCTCATACTATCCGCCATAGTGGCCAGGACAGCACACAGCATTTCCTGCTTAGCCACACTTTCCTGAAAACTGGCAACTGCATTGCGGGCAATCGCATCCATGGCCACAGAGATCTCGAACGCCAGCGCCTGCAATTGCTGCAGATACGTGACGGCTAGTTGATCGTGTGGCGAGGCCGATTGGTCATTCATCAGTTAGGCTTTCTGGGCAAAGCTCTGTCCCTTTCCTGAGCGGGTTTACGTTCCAGACTTAACGGCCACTGCTCTCGCTGATGGCGGCGGCTATCCTGGAGGCATCCACCTGATATTGACCACTGTTGACCGACTGGCGGAGAGCGTCCACCGTGCCCTGGCGAATCTCAGGAGAACTCAACGCCTGGCTGGTCAACGACAGAACGGAGCTGCTGTCTGAATGGAACGAAGTCCAGTCTTGCGCCGCACCCTGAGTACTGGCTTGCCCACCGGTTGCAACCCGTGCCGCAACGTTGTCAACCGGCAATTGGGTCGCTGCCGGGTTGATGCCTTCAATCTTCATCGCAACTTCTCCTGTCTCAACGTCACTGCTATCGGCGTTTCCAGATAAAGTTTTCAATCTGTTCGTCGACGCTTTGAAAACAGTGGACTTGCAATGTTTGAAACTAGTTATTCGGTGTGGCCCGGGGGGGTTCCGGCTGCCACCGCTCCCTGCAAGTCTGCCGCCTTATGAAGTTGCCTGGAAATCATCTTAGCAATACCAATCCCACCTGCCGCGGTCATCGAGGTACCCAATGACTGCATGGCTATACCCTGAAACTGCTCCTTGCCGACATCTGCGTCACCGTCGTCGTCTCCTCCGGGCAGGCTGGCAAAACTCTCCTCCGCCTGCTGCAGCCAGCTTCCCAGGAGGATGGACTCAAAATCGTTCGCGGACTTCTCGATTTTGTTGTTCTCCCCGGCCGTCGAGCCAGAATGTCGCAGGAGCTTGTCTGCCTGCGTACTCAGCAGTGAGATGGCGGGAGAAGAAATGCTTGTCGCGATATCAGACACTAGATCACCTCCAGATCGGCTTCGAGTCCACCGGCCGCCTTGATGGCCTGGAGGATTGCGATGATGTCGTGGGAGGTGGCGCCGATAGCATGCAATCCTTTGATCAACTCGTCCACGTTCGCCCCCTCTTGCAGCTGGATCGATTGTGCAGGCGCATCGTTCACCGAGAGTCTGGTTTCCGTAACCGTTTTTGTTTCTCCTCCAGAGAGTGGAGGTGGCTGGGAAACGACGGTTGCGGTTTGTACATCGATGGTCAGACTGCCGTGGATGACGGAGACTGGTGAGAGCCTCACGTCGCCACCCATCACGATGGTCCCGGTGCGTTCGTTGACTATCACCTTGGCGGGCGAACGGGAATTAATGGAAAGGTTCTGCATCCGCGAGATAAGGATGGGCACAGAAGTCTCGCCACTGTCGGCAACATTGACGTCGATACGATTGCTGTCGAGCGCGGTGGCGATCGTCTTGCCAAACTCCTTGTTGATCGCGTCGGCCACATCACGTGCAGCGGTAAAGTCGGAGTTGAGCAGCAGCAGCGATACGATGCGAAAGCGGGTCAGATCGACGGCTGCTTCACGTTCGATGATTCCACCATTGGCGATCCTGCCGACGGTTGGATGGTTAACGGATCTAATATTGCCAGCAGCACCCTCAGAGTAGCCGCCGATGACTAACGGTCCTTGTGCCTCAGCAAAAACCTGCCCGTTGGGTGCACGGAGGGCAGTGAGCAGCAGAACCCCGCCAACGATGCTTTTGGCGTCGCCGACCGAGGACACAGTAACATCGAGCTTCATTCCAGGACGCGCAAAGGGCGGCAGGTTGGCGGTGACAAAAACGGCAGCTATATTTTTCACGACCACAACGCCGGGCGCGATCTGTACTCCCATCCGCGTAAGTGCATTGGCCAGGGTCTGCACGGTAAAAAACGTCTGCTGGGTGTCGCCGGTACGGTTTAGACCAGCCACCAGGCCATATCCAACCAGTTGATTGTCGCGCACCCCTTCAATCTGTGTTATGTCACGAAGCAGCACCTTGTGCACGGTTTCAGCGGCAAAAAGGGAAAGTGAGGAGAGTCCCCACACGGCAGCGAGCAAGAAGAGCCGCTTTTGCCCTTCCAGTTTGCGCAGCATGCGATTCAAAAATTTAACAGCCATAGGATCGCTCTCGTGAGGGCATTCGGCGGGCGAACTCCGTCTGCGATGATTCCCTTGCCCTTCATTTCGATCTCGAGATTAGTAAGAGACGAGGATGGCACAGTGTTTGCGGGGCCGATGTCGCCGGGCCGGACCATGCCGCGCAGAATTACATTTTCATGCTGATTGTTCATGAAAATCTGGCGTTCTGCCTGAATGACAAGATTGCCGTTTGGAAATACCGCGATGACCTGGCCCGTAAGGTTGGTGGAGAAGGTGGTATTAGACGCCGTCGATCCCTGCCCCTTGAGCACCGATGAGGAGTTCCCCGACAGCAGAGGGTTGACCGCCGAAGGAGTCCTGCCCAAAAGGCCGGTGATGCTGGAGTTGGAGGTCAGGGTTCGCTCACTATCGACCGTGCCAGACTGCGCTGCTGTTGTTTGCACGGCGACTTGAATAGTGATGGTGTCGTTCAGGTTGCGGGCCTTGTAATCGGATGAGAAATCGCCTAGAACGCTACGGGGCATCCATAGACTACCGACGCTGCTCACCTCGGTTATCGGAACATACTGCTGCTGGAGGCGCGCGATGTACTCCTCACGCAGTTGCTCTGGAGTTTTCGGATGCGGCTTGACTTTGCTCCAAGGGGAGGAGGCGAAGAGCGGAGGAACTGCAAGTAGCACGAGCACAGCGGTTCGCCTGATCAGTCTTAATACCGGCTGCATATTAGAAGCTCCCTCTCAGCAGACGTGCGTTGAGCACTTCGCCGACATAGGTCTGCTTATGGTCGGGACTGGCGACGTGGATACGATGGCCCACCATGCCATTCTCAAGACTTATCACGGCGATCTGGATGTGGGATCGCTCGTCATCCATCAGCAGAGTGGCATGCGCGCCGGCCTTCATGGTGACCTCACTGTTCGCATTGCTGAAGGCGGGACCGTTTGACACAATGTTCGTGGGCCCAGCTGGCGAAGGGACAGAACTGACGGTGACGTAAAACGGTAAGCACTTGCCTGGAATACGACAGGCCAGCTTGACGCGCAAGCGAACCCCGGAGCTCTCTGTCGAGAGCCCTTTGCCGAGTGTCTCGACGGACAAGACATCGAGCACAGGCGCCGGCTCGGTCGCGACCACCCGGGTGAGAAGAGAGACATGTTCGGGGGTGGTTTGCCTGCCGCTCAAAGAGATAGCGAGAGCGACCTGGGACGCTGTGAGAGCGAAGCGGTCTTGCGACTGAGGTTGTCCGCGTGCTGGGACACCCATAGCCGCCATCAACAAGAATGGTATCCATCTTGCCTTCATAAATCCCGACCGGCAGTTTCTTTTCTCATCCATGTTTCTATGTGGAAAGTTGGTTAAGCTGCTGCAACATCTCATCTGCCGCTTTCACTACGCGGGAGTTTGATTCGTAGGAGCGTTGGGCCAGAATCATGGCCACGAACTGGTTGACGACACTGACGTTCGACTGCTCCAGCATGCCCTGCTGCAGGGCACCCAATCCTTCGGCGCCCCCCGGCGCTCCTACCACCGGTTGGCCGGAAGCCGTCGTTTGCAGATAAATATTGGTTCCCACGCTATTGAGGCCGCCCGGATTGACAAACAGCGCCGTTTGAATCACGCCCACCTCGGTAGCAGCGGTCTGGCCCGGCTGGGTGACACTGACCGTGCCGTCGCTGCCGACAGTCACGCTTAGTGCGTCCGGCGGAATGGTCACGGCTGGTTGCAGCGGGTTGCCATCGGCGGTGACCAGTTGCCCCAGCGAGTCAGGATGGAAAGAACCGTCACGGGTATAGCCTATTTGTCCGCTGGGCAAGAGGATCTGAAAAAATCCCTGGCCTTGAATGGCCAAATCGAGCGGGTTGCCGGTGGTGGTGAAGTCGCCCTGGGTCTGGATGATTTCAGTTGCCGAGGGCCGGGTGCCGAGACCGATCTGCAGACCCGCCGCTACCGTAGTCTGCTGCGTGGCGGCAGCGCCGGGCATGATTTCGTTCTGGTATAGAAGGTCGGTGAAATTCACCTGTCGCTGCTGGAACCCGGTGGTGCTGGAGTTGGCGAGATTGTTGGCGATGTTGTCCAAATTCAATTGTTGAGCGGTCATCCCGCTTGCCGCCGTGTAGAGGGCACGAAACATGTAAGATTCCTTTCACAACTGATGCGTCAGCTGAGGCGTGGTAAATCCTCGGTTGCCGTCTTATCGAGCACGCCGTTGATCATCGAAAGTACGTGGCGCATGGTTTCAACTTCACGCTGCGCAGTGATCATCTCGATTACGCTGGTGATCGGGTTGACGTTTGAGCTCTCGAGCATTCCCTGACGCACCATGGATTTCTGGGCAGGGACCGCAGTCGCGGCAGGCGCATCGTAGTAGGTGCCGCCGGCAGTCTTCATCTCCGTCGTGGGCGGAAATTCGACCAGCTTCAGCCGTCCTGAGATGGCGCCGTTGCTCGAGATCGTGCCATCCGCGCTAATCGACACGGGCGCTCCGATGATGGTGATGGGCCGGTTGGTGTCGCCCATGACAGGATCGCCAGCAGCCGTGACCAATTGTCCAACTGGCGAGACATGGAAATTTCCTCCTCGCGTGTAAACGGGGCCGGCGGCGGTCTGTACCGCGAAGTAACCAGGTCCTTCTATGGCCAGATCGAGCTCATTGCTCGTCTTCACGAGAGCGCCTTGCGAAGTGTCCAGCCGGGTGCCGCTCAATACCCCATAATCATTGGCGTCCTGATTTAGAACAGAGAGAGGAAAGGTTCCGGTCGTCGCCAGAAGGGAGCTGAACGCATTATGGCTGCCGCGAAATCCCGCAGTACTGACGTTGGCCAGGTTATTAGCGATAGTGTCGAGCGCTTCGGTTCGGGCCATCAGCCCGGTACAGGCTGCGTAGTATCCGCTGTTCATCGCGTCCCTCAGGGCAAGCAATGTGCACGCGAAAGGCCATTGCAGCTTATAGCGGCTTATCTCCTTTGTTTCAGCAGGGCGGATGAACGGCGCACAAGGCAGCTAAGACGCGCATGAGGAGTCAATGAGAAATAGGTGAGACGGAGGGAGCTATCAAGAGCCGACCATCATACAATCCGCGACCGCAGGAACGCCTGCGCGCCAACGTGAGCTGATGACTAAGGGGTTGAAGTCCTGGCGCGTAGCTGGATCGAAATCCGGTCTGTCTCCAGCCAGTTCGTGGGCCGACGTCAGGATGATTTTCCAGGTAGAAGAGGAACGGGGATCATTCACGCTTTGGATGGCAGAGAGCACAAACAGTGGCAGCGAGCCCTCCACAGCCAACAAGAGGGCCGATTCCCTGTCGTCCAGCCCGTCGTTCGGCCAACGCAGTACCTTCGGAATAGCGCCGATCGCATGCAGCAACCCAACCAGGTAGGCCTTTTCCGGTGAGATGCCCTCCAGCGATTCAGCGACCAGTTGCGCATACTGGGCCACCAGGCGGCAGTGATTCCATAACGTAGTAATCCCCGCATGTTCGCGGTCGCAGGCGAACGTTCGCGCGGAAACTGCCTCGAACCAGGTACCCGAGTCCAGACTGGCCAGGCAGTCACCCATTCGGCAGGGGTGCTCCGTGGTAAATTCATATTCTCTTCCAATCAACCTTAGAATCTGGATGGTCGCCCCGACATCGCTCAGAACCAGTTCGGACGCCATGCGCAAATCAATGCAAGGCTCATGCAGGAGGATTTCCAGACCGAGAACGGTCGCCGACATGACTGGTATGTCGTCGAGGAGATCGGATTTCTTGCGGGTGAGCTTCTTCTGCTGCGGCAAGCCGAGACGACGCCACGCAGACGAGGGAATCCAACTATGATCTGTTACCCTGTCGATCGCCTGATAGAGCATTCTTTCCTACCTGCTGTGGCTCTATCGGCAAATGGAGAAAATCTTTCCAACAAAAGTTGCATTTTCCTGCGGAACGATTGCGGGTGAGGTCATCCGGCTCGGAATAGAAGGTCGATGGCTTGTGCCCCGGTCTTAAGGCGTGCCCATAGGTAGTCCTTGCACTTTCCGACGATAGCTTCCTCGGCTTCGATTTCGAGGCCGGAAGTGCACAGATTATCGGCTATCTCCTCTGCAGTCTGGATATTTTCGAACTTTAGCTCCCTGGCTGGGGTCAACCCTGGCTGTCCCAGCTCTTTTTGTTGATGCTGCATCTGCGTTTGAAAGTCGCTGGGAGTTACGAAGCAGGGCTTTGTCTCACATCCGGTAATCTGCTCGATGGCATAGAGCAGCCCATACTCAACATTATGAACAAAGCCGACCAACAGCAAATTAGTCCTGACAGCGTAATGGACCGGAATCATGGTGTAGATGTGCATGAGACTGGACGGGAGATTAATCTCAATTCGGATCGCATGCTTCGGTACGGTAAATACCGGACATCCCCATTCCGTGGCGCGAACCGCAGTTACTTGCTTTTCGCTGACCGCGCCCTGACGCACGAGGAGTTCGCCGATCTCACCTCCTGCCTCTTTCTGTTCTTCGGTTGCTTTCTTCAATTGCTCGACGGTCAGCAAACCCTGGCTGATCAAATTCAGGCCCAGCGGCATGCGCGAGACGCGAGCGGCCTGCTCTGTTACTGGCTTCAAGAGTCGTAAGATCTCCTGCTCAGCAGCCCATCGGAAACACCGCGCGCTGCAATACCAGGAGCCGTGCATCCTGATGCCGACGTTTTGCGCAGACAGATGGCGCAGCGCCAGAGATCTTTGGCAACTTCCACATCTGGAGGTGATGACCTTTAACCCATTCGTCCAGATTGGCATGGCGGCCGACGGGATCAACTTCATAGGTTTCTCGGCTCCCCTATCAGGTTCAACGGAGCACCTGGGCAGAGATCGGATTCGGTACTTCGGTCACGCGAAGCCCATAGTTGCCGTCGATGACTACCGCTTCTCCCCGGGCAATTACTTTGCCTTCCAGAAGGAGCTCGACGGGTTCCTCTACCTGGCGATCGAGTTCGATGACTGATCCGCTGGTCAATTCCAGCACTTCGCGCAGTGCGAGCTGCCGCTGCCCAAAACGGAGGGTCACATTGAGTTCAACGTCCATAACCAGCTGCAGGTTTAGCGGCTCCGGGTTTGACTCCCCTGCCTTTTTCTTCGCGGCGTTTTTCGAGTTCCCGTCCGTTTCGTCTGCGCTTGCCTTCTTTGCGTGGAGAGATAACGCTTCGGCCAACGCCGGATTCATGTACATCAGCAGCGACACGCGATTACCGCCATCGTCGGCAGCCGTGAACTCGGCAACATTCGCTCTGTCGGACGCTGGCCCGGAAACGATGGAGGTCTTGCCTGCGAATGTGCCGTACTCCTCTAGGGCCGCGGAACAGAACCTACTCATTCCTGCTTCGACACATTTCAGCACGGCCTCGGACTGTTCTGTTCCGAATTCACTGGCAGTTTGTTGCAGGCACTTTGCCGCCAGCGTGACCGCATCGGCACGACGGAACTCCAGCAGGAACTCTCCTCGCAAGTCTCCCTCGAGCATCAGTTTCATGCGGACCGGTTCGGATTCGTCCTCAGCCGGTTGCGCGTCTGGCACAGCAGAGACTAACCAGGACGATCCGCTAACCTCGCTGATGGCCGCGACCAAAGCACTAAAGAAGGCTTGCGAAAAGGGCCGGCAGGTTTCTTCGGCAAAATCCTTGATTGTCATGCTATTCCTTCTTCGGTGCCGGTTCCTGTGATCGGCATGTGAGTTGCGCTGCTTTCAGCTTGCCGTTGCGAACTGGCAATGCCTCAAAAATGTCGACCCCTTCCACGGTGAGCCGGCCGGGATTCTTCACCGGTGCTTTCAGTTTCAAAATCATTCCCGGTTTGAGATCGACCAGGTCCTTCACCAAAACGCGCATCTGGGTAACATCGACGGCCACGGTGAAATCACAATCGAGCATCCGTTCGCGAAGGCTCGGGTTGGGGAGATGGCGAAGACTCGAAATTTTCTTCGACTGCGCCGCTTTCAGATGCCTCAAGAGAAACCCCACAAAGGAGGTTGGTAGCACAATTTTGAAAGATCCGGTGGTGTCCCCAATACTCATCTCGAACATCAACAGCACCAGCTTCTCGTTGGCCGGGTAAATTTGCGTGATCAGAGCCGGCTTGATGCAATGGGCAGGCACGAGCGACAGATTCAGGGCACGCCAGGAGCGGTCTACTTCCTTTATGATGAGGGCGGTAATACTCTCCATAATCTCTTCATCGATTTCAGTAAGCTCGCGTAATTCATCCGATGCTGTCGTGCCGGATCCGCCCAGGAGGAGGTCGATGATAGGAAAGATCAACCTGATGTCCATCTCCATAAGGAAATTGCTCTCCATCACGTTAAGCGCGCAGGGCAGCAGGTAGGTGTTCGGGGCTACGGTGCTGATGTAGTCCTGAAGAGCCAGTTGTTCCAGCGACAGCATTTTCAACCGAATCGAGGTGCCCAGATAGACTTCAAGCGAATTGGTGACGTTGAGAGCAAATTTTTCATGCAAGGAAGTCAATGCACGGGCATTTTCGTTCGACAAGCGCCCCGCATAACGAAAGTTGCAGGAATGAATGTTACGCGCCTTGGTCTCTACGCCGCTGTTTGTTGTCATTGTTCCCTCGATCCGGACGTTGTGGTCATGGCCGCGTCTTACGCGGTGGAGGATAGGTCCGCTGAGAAGCTGCCGGCACACCGCCCGCGGGCGGCGGTGAAGCTTGGCTGAGATGGGCCAATGAGACTCGCAATTTCAGCATGGCGGCGGCGTGGATTTGCGAGACCCGGGATACGGCGATGCCTACCACTTCCGAGACCTCCTTCATGGTCAACTCCTCGTAGTAATACAACGAGAGAATCAACTGCTCTCTTTCGGACATTCGCGATACAGCTGCGGCCAGTTGGGCTTTCATTTCGCCTTCCAGGCAAAGCTCAAAAGGATTGTCTCTGCCCGCACTTGGCGCCGATTCGATCAGATCCAATGACTCTCCACCGTCGCCGGCGACATTGGCCAGTTGCCCCACCAGGAATAGGCCATCCAGCTGCGTTAATGTGCTTTGCAATTCGTCGACACGCATCTTCAGGTCAGCTGCGATCTCTTCTTCGAGCGCGTGTCTTCCCAGCTGCGATTCAAGCCTGGCGGCGGATGTAGCGATCTCACGCCCTTTCCGGCGCAGGGTGCGAGAACCCCAATCCAGTTGGCGCAAACTGTCCAGGATCGCACCGCGGATGCGGTATTTCGCGAAGGTGGAGAATTGGGCATCCTGTTCGCTATCGTAATTCCGGCAGGCATCGAGCAGACCGATCACGCCGGCCTGGACAAGATCTTCCATATCCACATGTTTAGGCAATCGCTCGTGAATTCTCGCTGCCACGTAATAGACCTGGGGTAGTTCCCGCAACACCAGTTCGTTCCGTTCTTCCACACCCTTGCTGCTGGCGCGGTAAGCTACTTCTGCGTTTGTCATTTTGACATCCTCATCGTGAGGCACTTACTCACTTCTCCTGTGAAGTTCAGAATCCTGCATCCTGCTGCAGACTAACTTTTATCCGGCCGCAACAACCTGCTGCTTTCAGTGCAGGACCCCTAAGGACTGCACCGGCGTCAAAGGTGGAATCTCCCCGGGAGAGATGACAACGATCCTGGGGATGAAGGGCTCCAGTAATCGGCGGAGATAATACCGGCCCGGCGAGGAGCAGAGCAGGACAGGGGGCGCCGTGCTGATCTCTTTACCGAAATTTGTTCTTAGTCCATCGAGTACCCGGCGGGCGAGCGTCAATTGTTGAGGAGTGGAATTTGTCTGGCTTGGTTGCAGGTTTGACCCACGTATGCACTCTTCTTCGATCGCCGAGTCGAGAGTTACGACTCTGAGTTCGCCTTTGTCGTTTAGTAAGGGCCGTATGAGTGCCCGGCCGAGCGTGTGCCGCACTGCTTCGACCAATGCAATCGGATTCTTGTTAAACGATGCCGTGTCGACCAGAGTGTCAAGGATGGTTCCCATGTCACGGATGGACACCTGCTCGCGAAGCAGCTGCTGTAGTACCTTTTGGACTTCACCCAGACTCATGAGCTTAGGGATCAGTTCATCGGCGAGCTTGGGGTGAGACTCACTGAGCCGGTCGATGAGTCTCCTGGTTTCCTGGCGCGATAAGAGCTCATGAGCATTCTGCCTGATGACTTCGGCCAAATGAGCGGCAAGCACGGATGTCGGGTCGACCACCGCATATCCGGCGGCGATTGCCTGGCCCTGGGTTTGCGGCGAGATCCATTTTGCGGCCACATCGAAGGCCGGCTCGCGGGTATCCTGGCCGGGCAGGTCGGGAGCCTCGGCCTGGGAGCTGATGGCCAGCAGTGAGTCCCTGCGCAGCTCCCAACGCGCTATCTCAGCCCCTCGCAGGTAGATCACATATTCCCGATCCTTCAACGAGAGGTTGTCGGTAATGTGGATGGAAGGGACCAGGAAACCGAGCTGTTGGGCAAGGTTCTTGCGCATCGACTTTACCCGGGTCAGGAGTTGACCCCCCTGCTTGACATCGACCAACGGCACCAGGCCCATTCCCACTTCGAGCATGAGTTCATCGAGCTTGAGAACCGCATCCATGGGATCAGCCGTCGGCGACGGCGCACCACCAGGAGCCGCCGCCTTGGCCGCCGAATCCACTTCGTCCAGATCGTCTTTGATGACTTCCGGCTTCATCTTCCACGCCGAGTACATAACGACCGCGGCCAGGCTGAAGAAGGAGATTTTTGGCAAGCCAGGAATCAGCCCGAGGGCGGAGAGCACGCCGCCCGTAATCCAGAGCAGGCGCGGGCTGTTAAAGAGCTGCTTGCGTACATTCACGCCCAGCGATTCCTTCGATGCTGCCCGGGTGACGACAATGCCGCCCGCAACCGAAACCAGCAACGAAGGCAGGATGGATACCAATCCATCCCCGACAGTAAGAATGGTGTAGGTCTTCAGCGCGTCCTGTAAGGGGACCCCTAGTTGAAACACCCCGATCAGGAAGCCGGCGACGATGTTGATGACCATGATCAGAATGGTGGCTAAGGAATCGCGCTGACTGAAGCGCGCCGCGCCATCCATCGCTCCGCAGAACTCCGCTTCCTGGGCCACTCGCTGCCGGCGTGCCCTGGCCTGTTGCTCATTGATGATGCCGGCGTTCAGATCGGCATCGATCGCCATTTGCTTGCCCGGCATGGCGTCGAGAGTGAAGCGGGCTGTGACCTCTGCGGTACGCACTGCACCGTGACTGATGACCAGGAACTGAATAGCAATCAGGGCGATAAAGAGCACGAAGCCAACGATGTAATTGCCGCCAACCACGAATTGGCCAAAGGCTTCGATCACCTTGCCCGCGGCTGCGGTGCCATCATTGCCATGCAGCAGAATGCGCCGCGTGCCAGCCAGGTCGAGCGACAGACGGAGCAGGGTGAGTAGCAACAAGAGACTGGGAAAAACTGAGAATTGTACCGGACGCAGAATTTGGATCGCGGTAAGCAGCACCAGTATCGAAGCGGTGATACTAAGGGTCAGCAACAGGTCGAGGATCCAACTGGGCAAAGGAACCAGCATCACAAAGACCATAGAGACGGCGGCTATGGGCGCGATCCACTCGCCGGACTTACGCAGCAAGGCCTGCAGGCGTGCCTTCATCGCGACGCTCCCGAGGCCGGAATCGGCGGAGCATTTTCAGTCTTCTGACCAGAAGCGTTCCGTGAGCTCCGCGCCGCTTCAGCCTTGCGGAGCTCGGCCTCTGCGCGGAATACCAAGGCGAGAATCTCAGCGACTGCCTGGTACAACTTTGCCGGTATCGAATCCCCGACTTCCACGCTCTTGTAGAGCGCCTGCGCCAGCGACTTGTTTTCCACCAGCATGATGCCGTTGTCGCGGGCCAGCTGCTTGATTTTCTCTGCCAGCAAGTCGCATCCCTTGGCGACAACGATCGGAGCAGGCATCTCAGATTCATAACGGAGAGCAATTGCATAGTGCGTTGGATTGGTCACCACTACTGTGGCGGTGGCGGCGGCTTTTAACGACTGCTTCCTGCGCAGCGCCCTGCGCAGCCGCTGGATACGCGATTTGATGACGGGGTTTCCCTCTGATTCCTTGTATTCTTCGCGCACCTCCTGCTTGGTCATCTTCATGTCGCTGTTCATCTTCATCAAGATAAATACGTAATCCACTACGGACCAGAGCAACAAGACAAGCCCAGCCTTCCAGGTCAAGGCAAACACCATGCTGCCAACAAAGCCGGCGAAAACCCGCAATCCGAGACTGGAGGCGTGCACCATGGTTTCCCAGTTATCGCGAATGGAATTGACTGCGATCCAAAGAATGGCTGCGAAGGGCAGCAACGACTTCAACAGGTTGCTCAGGCCGACGGGGGAGAAGATCTGCCCCAATTTGCTGGCCGGGTTGAATCGATCGAACTTCAGGGCCAGCGCCTCCGGGGCAAAGTTGATACCGCCCTGAGCCATTCCGGAGAACGCCGAGAGCATCAGCGCGATCAGCAGGATGGGCACGATCCAACGCATTACTTCAATCGAGCTCCAGAAGAACAGGGGGCCATTGCTTTCGAAATTGCCGGTGGAGGCAACGTAAAGCGCGTTGCGGTAGAACGTCGTCCAATGAGTGATCGAAGTGGACGCCATCAGCGCCGTCGCCCCAGCTACACCAGCAAGTGCAAAGACACCAGGCAACTCGCGCGAGCGGGCTACCTGGCCCTTTTCTCGCGCCTTACTCTTTCGCTTCGGCGTCGCCTGTTCTGTCTTGCTGCTATCAGCCATCGATTCCTATCGCGAGAACTATTATTGAGCCAGGTGAAGGAGGTGGTCGGCCGTGGCCGTGGAACGAAGAAACATGCTTTCAAACAGATTCGGCCAGTACTTAAGCGCGGAAATCAAAATGAGCAGTCCCAGAACGCTCTTTACCGCCGGACCCAATAACATGAGCGGCAGCTGCGACGACGCCTTACCCAGCAAACCGAGCGCGATGTCGGCAAACAGAGTGGCGGAGAGCACAGGTGCGGCGATCTGGACGCCGATAGTAAAAACGCTCGCTCCGGCCTCGAGAGCAGCGGCCACGAACGCCCCCTGGAAATGGCCCGAGGCGGGAGGAAGATAGTCGAAGCTGCGTGTCAGTGCGCGCAGAATCCAGAAGTGGACGTTGAGGCGCAAAAAGACGAGCATGGCAATCGTCTGATGAAACGTGGCCACGACTGTCGATTCCGCCAGTGTCTGTGGGTCGAGGATACTGACCAGCGAATAGCCCATCTGGACGCTTAATACCTGTCCGGCCATCTGCACGCCGTCAAAGACAACGTTGGTCGCGACCCCCATGGCGGTCCCGATCAGCAACTCAGTGAACGCCATCATGGGCCACTGGCTGATGCTTATCTGCGGCATTTTATCGGAAAGCATCGGATAAAGCAGCGCGGTCAAGGTGATCACCAGCATGGCCTTCACGCGGGCCGGAACTGCGGTACTGCCAAAGAATGGCGCGAATAGCATCAAGCCGGTAAGCCGGACGCCGATGAGCAGCAACGCACCGAAGATCTGAACCAGAGATATGTTCACTACTGCAGGACCTGATGAAAGTCAGTTAATAAATTGATGGTGTAGTGCGCGAGGTGGCGCCACATCCAGGGCATCAAGAGGAAAAGCGCCGTTCCCGTGACCAGCAGCCGGGGCACCTGTGACAGGGTCTGGTCCTGCAGGGATGTCAGAACCTGCAAAATGTTGACCACCAGGCTGACCAGGATGGCGACAGCCAGAACCGGCCCGAGCAGAATCACAACCTCCTGTAGCATCAGACGGGCTAGCAGAACTACCTGATCGACACCCATTAGCTAAAGCTCCTCATCAAAGCGCCGATGAGCAAGTGCCAGCCGTCTACCATGAGAAATAAAAGCAGCTTCAGTGGAGTCGAGATGACAACGGGTGGCAACTGCATCATGCCGACAGAGGTTGTAATTGAAGCTACGACCATGTCCACTACGAGGAAAGGCAAAAAGAGAACGGCACCAATCTGAAAGCCCGCTTTTAATTCGGACAGGATATACGCCGGCAGCAGGACACGAAACGAAACATCGCCGATGTTCTCGGGACGGGACTCCTTCGCTATCTCGAGAAACAATGCGACATCTCTTTCTCGAACAAAATGCGACATGAACTGGCGCATGGGTACGGCCGCGCGGGTGACCGCGTCGATAGCAGTGAGTTTTCCTTGTTGCAGAGGGATGATCGAATCGCGAAAAATGACTTCACCCACTGGCTGCATGAGGAAGAAGGTCATAATCACTGACAAGCCAATGAGGGTTTGGTTCGACGGCGTCGTTTGTAGGCCGAGCGCCTGCCTGAGAAAATGAAAGACGATCAGCAGCCTTGCGAATGGTGTCATGCAGATGAGCATGGAAGGAATGAGAGTCAGGAAAGTCATCAGAATAACGACGGTCCACTGCATCGACCCTCCGCCCAGCCCGGTAATCCGCAATTCGTTCGGATTCGCGGGCGTGGTGAACAACTGGATGGGGGCGGCGGCTAACAACATCGGCAGCGAGGGGGAGAGCACTATGCCAGAGCTCTCTCCAGCGCCCGCACGGCGGGGGAGTGCCATGGCCTCTGCTGAGGTCCCGGCCAAAGAAAGCATGATGCAAAGGGTCGCTCGCGCGATCAGGGCATTCGTCACGCGAAGTACCCCGTCTGTTCTGCCGTCGGTTTGAAATTCTGCTTCCCCGGCTGCCTGCCGGCAGACGTCGACTTCTGTAACACATCGCCGAAGCTTTCCGTTCCATTCAAGTGCGTTAGCGGAGGTGCGTCTACCACCTTTTGCCCGGCCGCTTTCTGCTTGCTTGGCCGTTTCGCCGCCTGCTTCCCAGGGACAGTGGGCTTTTTTTGCGGCAGATCTGTGAGACCGTTCGTTCGATTCACCTGCACTTGCAGGGCGGCGTTTGCCGGCCGTTTACGCTTTGCCGGCTTCTTGCCGGGGACGGTTAGGGTCTTCTTGAGTACGTCTTCGAAAGCATCCTTTGCATCCAATTGCGCCAACAACACGATGTTTGCCGGGCCACCGGCTAACAGGAAATGACGTCCATCTACCTGAACCACCGCGACGAAGCGCTTTTCACCAAGCGAAACAATCTCCGCCACACGCAATCGCCTGCTACCTGATCTCACCACGTGCCGTGCCTGAAGCCATCCCCAGGCGCGCGAGAGTAAGCCCGTATGGCTGTGGACAGTGCTCAACGAGACCTCATCGACAAGCACGGGAAGCGGCGAACGGGCGCCAGTTACGAGATCCGATTTACCCGAACGTGGCGTCTTCATGACAAGTCTGTGAGCCGCACAGCAAGGCGTTCGCCAACGACCTCGAATTCTGTCCACCCAACCAGTTGTCCGTTTACGCGGAGAGGCAGGTCACTGCTTTGGTGGTATGCAGTCTCGACGATTGAACCGCTGGTGAGGCTCAGCAGATCGCCGACGGTAAAGTTCACCACGGGAAGGTCTAACGCCAGCGTGCAGGGGAGCCAAGGCAGAAATTCGCCCGGGTCCCGCTCTTGAGGCTGGTCCGCCGAATGTGAAGGCGTTGTCGATTTCGCATCGATCATCGGTACCGCGCTCTTGGTTGATGTTTTCATGGCCTCTCTTCCCCTGCGTGCCCGGTTTCGCTGCCTACCCCGCGGTGCGACAGTCCCGGTACAAAAGGTTGTGCATTTGGATTGCGGTCTGCTGAGACGCGCGCATCCGCCCTTTGCTAGGGTTTAGCAATCGGGGGACCGTTGCCGCAACGAGAGAAGGTGGGTGTCGCTTTACAGCACAGGATGAGTGAGAAAGTTGCTGTGCGATATGGAAAACATCTTTCCCATGCCGGGGAATCATTTACCGGCTGGCCGCGACGAAGCCAGGACTGCCTTCACTCCGTGAGGCAGATATGAGAAATGTTCTGGAAAAAGGAGCCCCGCCGCTCTGCGGAGACGCAGAGCGGCCGGTCCCTTAATGCAATGCTAAGAAAGCAGGAGCACTTGCTTACTGCAGCATAGCGATGGTCGTCTGGGAGACCTGGTTGAATGTGGTAATCGACTTGGCATTTGCCGAGTACGCTTGCTGCGCAACGATCAGCTTGGCGAACTCGGTAGCGATATTCACGTTCGACTGCTCCACGGAGCCGCCGACTATGGTGGCCCTTCCGCCCGTTCCAGCGACGCCAATCACGGGCGCACCCGAGGCAGCACTCGCCTGGTAATTGTTGTTGCCAACGGCTACCAGGCCTTGATTGTTGGCAAAGGAAGCGACGGCAACCTGCCCCAAAGCAAGTGTCTGCCCGCTGGAGAAAGTGCCTTCGATGGTTCCGTCGGGCTGTACGGCATATGTGGAGAGCGTGCCGCTGGCGAAGCCATTCGTGCTCGTGGCACTGGTCGCGCTGGCTGTAGACGTCTGTGTAATGGTGGGGTTGCCTGCGGTAACCAGGTCCCAAGTCAAGGGCATGGTTGCGGCGCCATCGGCAAAGGTCGTTTGCACGGCCGGAGCCACGGCGACAGGCGGGATCGTAATAGCAATGCCCGCCGACGGAGCGACGGTGGCTGCGCCTCCAGTAGGTTCCGTCGAGATCAACGCGCCGGAGCTGTTAAAGTTCAGGGTCCCCGATGCCACCAATGTGGTTGGAGGAATGGGAGCCGCCGGCGCGGGGAGTAAATCTGCCGTCGGTATGGTAACGGCATAACTCCATGTGTTTGGTGCCGTCATCGTATAGGTAACCGTCAAGGTGTGCGAGGCGCCAAGCGAGTCGATAACCGGGAGTGTACTGCTCGCTGTGTCACCGACCACGGAGGTGGCGTCAAGATTGGCCGAGATATTGAAGGTAGTGCTCGCCTTCGCGGGGCTGGTCACACCGGTGCCCACCTGTAACGGCTGTAACGCGGCTGCGGTGTTTACCACTCCGTTGACTGCCGGATATCCCAGCAGCAATTCCCCGCTAGGTGTGGTGATCTGTCCGGCATTGTTGGTGGAAAAGTCACCGGCGCGGGTGTAATCGGGCAAACCGCTCGAACTTTGAGTGACAAAGAACCCATTCCCAGACAAGGCCATGTTCGATGAAGTGCCTGTCGCGTTCAAAGTTCCCTCGGCAAAGTCGGAGTCGGTTGAGGAAACCGTAACGCCAGAGCCGGTCTGCAGCGGGTCGCCGCTACCATTCGTGACCCCGGTCTGAGAAAAGACGTCGGCGAAGGTTAGAGTCTGGTCCTTGTAGCCATCGGTATTGATATTGGCCAGGTTATTGGACACAGATTGTAGCTGGCCTTGAGCCGCTGTGAGACCGGACAGTGGTGTCGCGAAAGAACCCATTACTTACCTCCTGAGGTATTGTTGCTGGTACTGGAAGAGCCCATAGATGCTGGGTTAATGGCAGAGTTGATGTAGGCCCCAGGCGCGGCGCTATTACCGAGGTTCAGGGGCATCATTGTATTGGGATCGAATGGCAGTTGGTTGACCAATGCACCGGCTACGGAAGGTGAAAGAGTGTTGGCGATACCGCCGTTGACTGAGGAGAGCGCAGCATCGCTGGCCGTTCCTCCCGCAGGCTGCACCAGACCGGTCGTACCCGTGCCGGACGACCCGGTAACCACCTGATTGATGCTGATGAGCTGGTCCAGTTGGTTCAGTGAGATCATCTGGCCCACCATCGCGGTCGAATCCACCGGAGCGGTCGGGTCTTGATTTTGCAACTCGGTCGCCAAGAGGTTCAGGAAGGTACTGTCCAAACCACTGGCTGTGCTGCTGCTGGAAGTCGTTCCGGTGGTAGCGGGGGTAGCGGGGGGGCTCGCTTTGCTGCTTATGGCTGTTCGAAGTCCACTACTAGCGGCCGGCTGAAGTGTTTTCAAAACCGTCGGCAAAGTGTAATTCGCTGAAACCGTGTGCATGATCGTTTCTCCTAAAGTGCGTAATGTGCCGAAACTTTACCTAAACCCTTATGTCAATGTGGGCATCGAGTCTGCCCTCACCCGACGGCAACCCTGCTGCGGCGATTGAACTCCCGTGTACGGCGAAACCGTCCGCGGACTGGTTCGACGCCGTACTGCCCTTTTGCTGACGGTCGGGGCTTGATCCGTCCGGCGATCCGTTTGACATACCGGACGAGGTCCCCGCTCCTTGCCCTGTCGCCCCCTGCCCATTCATGTCAATGCGCACATTCATCGCTTGATCGCCGCCCAACCTTGCCTGCATCTCCGGCAGGTGTACGGCTAGCGTCCTGGCCAATTCGGCGTGATCGAGCGAAATCTGCGCTGAGATCAGGTCTCGGGTCGCAGAGGTGCTGATCGAGATGTTGCCAAAGTCGTTTGACCGCATACCAACCTGCATCTGGGACTGCCCCATACTCTGGATCAGCTTCGCAGTGTTAATCACGGGCACAGACGGCGGCAATACGATCGTAGCCGGAGCGGGTAGGTCCGCTGTCTTCGCCGTGTGACCAGCAACCCCGGCTGGCGTTGGAGCAGTTTGCAATGGGGCAGCAACTGCCGCGCTCTGAACGTGGTCCACGACAGCGACCGTATGATTCACGAAGTTGACCTGGGCCGGGGCAGCGCTTTGCCCCTGCTGGGCGGCGTCGCCCTGGCTCTGATCGCCCGATGGTCCCGTTCCTTGAGAGCCTGTCTGCGATGCAGTGGGCTCCGATGTTGCCTGTGCATGCTGATTGAGCCCTGCGGCATCGTTGGATGCGTTGTTAGCTCCGTCCTTGCCATTGGCGACGGCCGCGCCCGGAGGTTCCGCGATCGTCGCCGGGCTGATGCTCGAGGCACTGATCTGCGCGTTGACAAACAATCCGGCTCCCGGCTGGATGAGTGCAACGAGTTGGTCGCTGGTCGCGCCCGGAACGCTAAGACCTGTCGCCAGCCCGCCTGGATCGGGTGTTACCGCCGACGGCTCTGCCTGGCTCGTTGGAACGGAATTGGATTTCGGAGCAACGGTTCCCCTTGCAGGTGGGTTGACGGCGTCATGCAGGACAGGCGCCGGGGCGGCCTTGAAAGAGGCTTCCGGAATCGCATTCAGGGGCATAGGTGAGGCAACATTCTGGAGCGCGCTCGGAAGTGCACCACGAGTCGCGGTTGGGACGTTACTGGGAATGGCGTCTGAAACCGGCTTTTGGACGGCGCTTGAATGCGCGATCGGAGCGGCGTTCAGAAGAGCACTTGGAGGAACAGCCGGTACGATTGGGACTGCACTTGGAGCAGCGCCGGGAACTGCTTCCTGGGTAGCATCCGAGAGTAAGCCGGGAACAGCGCCTGCAGAGACAGTCGAATCCGTGTTGGTGGGGTTCAAGAGCGTATTCGAAACCGTGCTCAGGACTCCATGGCCTAATGCTTTAGATGGATTCTCCGCAGTCTGCAATAGGGGTGGAACGTCCGCCAATATGGATGCGGCCTGTGGAGAATCGTTTTCCTTCTCGGTTTGACTCGATGGGATGCTGTCCGACTTCACGACGACTGGTTGGACATGCTTCGGTTCCATCGGCAAAGACGTGACCGCTGGAACGTCGCGCGTTGGCAGGCCAGCCGCAACGGTCGAATTGCCCGCAGAACGACCGGGCCTTCCGAGGGGCCGCTGCATCGGGAGAAACGCTGGATCGATCAACGACAGTTGGTGAGCCACCACGACTTGCTGCTGCACTGTTTTCTGAGGAGGAGGCTGCGACTGGACCGCACGGGCAGGGGACATAGAGCGCGGTAGGTTCTCAACCTGCGAAGCCGGTTTTTGCCGGTTTCCAGTGCCCGTCCCAGCCTGGTTCGCGGCGCTCGTACTTGAAGATGCTTTGGAAGCCGCAAGCAGCGATTCGTTGAATGTCTGTGGAGACGGATCGGAGACTTGCGCGAGGGAAACAGTTCGAGTCGCCACGGGAGAGACATCGAGCCTTTCGACGATTTGTGTGAAGTTCACGCCGATACAGTAGCATTTGCCGGGCCAAACAAATCTTCGTCAAACCGATTCTTCGAGATCGCTTTCCTCATTAGAGTCAACGGCCTGGACGTGAACCGGCTCGGTGACGTGCGTACCTCGAAGTCGACCCGGCAAAGTTTGCCGGATCACGGCTAGGCAAAGGCTGCCGACTTGAATCAAATTGCAGAGGAGGAATGGGACGAGCGCCCCACACGTGCTCGCGAGCATCGAGAAGGTGCTGGCTCAGTGGCGGCCGCGCCGGGCAATGTAATTGTCATCGAGGATCTTCTGCTCACGTTTACTTAAATCGATGTCATAGGCAGTTCGTTTCCTTTCGCGCATATCGGTGAGGATTTCCCGACCTCGGCGAGCCGCCTCGTAAACGGCGAGTTGGCGATCTCGCGCCAGTTCGAGTTCCTGAATTTGCGCGGCGAGGTCCTTTCTGCGCTGCTTGAGCTCTTTTACCTCTCCGTAGGAGGCATGAATCTCAAGCCCGATACAGGGTTTGAGGACGTCTGTCTGACGCAAAGCGTCTGTTTCCGCAAGCTGGGCCTCGTTGCGCTCGAGGTCTTCGAAGATTTTCGAGATGTCGAAAAGGATTTTTTGCAGTATGGCTTCTTCCCGTTCTTCAATAATTCTGCGTACGCGGAGTACGGTCGCCAGTGAAAACCGAAACGCCATATCAGCTCGGGAGCTCAAGCAGCGATTTGATAACGGTCGCGAAGGGGATAATCTGCTCCGGCCGCTGCTGGAGGAAGGTATTCAGCTGGGGAAGGATTTCTACGGCCCGGTCAAGCGTGGGATCGGCGCCTTTCTGATAAGCGCCAATGCGAATCAAGTCTTCAGAACGATTGAAGGAAGCCAACAAGAGGCGCAGTGCCTTGGCCTTTTGCATGTGCTCTTCAGAAGCAATATTGGGCATCAGGCGGCTCAGACTCTCAAGCATGGAGATGGGCGGATAGTGATTCCTCATGGCCAGGTTTCGGTCGAGGATCACGTGCCCATCGAGCAACGACCGCACGGTATCGGCAACCGGATCCTGCTGATCGTCGCCTTCCATCAGAACCGTATAAAATGCAGTGATGCTGCCACTCTTGAAGCAGCCTGCCCGCTCTACCAATCGAGCCAGCATATTGAGCACCGAGGGCGTATAACCTTTTGCTGTTGGCGGCTCACCGGCCGACAAACCGATCTCGCGTTGTGCCATGGCGAATCGGGTGAGCGAGTCGACCACAAGCAGCACGTTCTTTCCCGTGCTGGCGAAGTACTCCGCGATGGCGGTTGCCGAAAGGGCGGCACGTAATCGCAGCAGAGGAGACTGATCGGAAGTAGAAACGACCACCACGCTTCGCCTTCGCCCTTCGTCGCCAATCACCTCGAGGAACTCTCCGACCTCACGTCCGCGTTCCCCCACCAGTGCCAGCACCGTCATGTCCGCACCGGTGCCGCGGGCCATCATACCCAGCAACGTGCTCTTGCCCACACCACTGCCGCCGAAGATACCGATGCGCTGGCCCCGCCCGCAGGTGACAAAAGCGTCAAGAGCACGGATGCCGCAGCCGAGCGGCTCGCGGATAGGTACACGATCAAGAGGCAACGGCGCCGACCCATCCACCCACACCGACCGCTGTGCCCGGTATTCGCCTTTCGAATCGAGCGGCGCGCCAGTAGCGTCAATCACCCGGCCCAGCAGCTCACCTCCCACGCGAATGGATGAGCGGGTTCCCCAGGCAACGATCCGATCTCCAAAGCGGATGCCCTGAGGATTCTCAACCGCCATGGAAAGCATGGTCGATCCGCGAAAGCCAATCACTTCGCCGGAATACTTTTGGCCGATGGCACTGGTGATTTCGCAAGACTCCCCGATCGAACAGAAAGGCCCTTCGGACTCGATCAGGTTGCCAACCACCTGCAATACGCGTCCTCGCCAACGAAGGGTCGATCCTCGATCCAGGCGGTCGAAATAGGGAGCAAGCAGCCGCAAAGGAGTCATTTGATCACCGGCCTCTGCGCCAGCAGATCGAAAAATCCTTGCTCAACCTCTTTCATCTGCGCTTCAATGCTGAAGTTCGCCGATCCCAATTCCGTTTCGAGAATGCAATCCGCGACACCCAGATGAGCATCCTCGACAATTTCGATGGTCGAACCGTTGAGAGGATTGGCCAGGAAGGCGCGCCACTTTCCTGCTTCGGCCGGCGAAACGCGTACCGATACGCTCGATCCGTCGTGCAGCTTATCGATCGCCACACGCACTAACGCCGCGACCAACATGGGGTCAACCTGGGCCTCGCGATGCAGGATCTTGGCCGCAATGGCCAGGGCCAGTTGAACCACGTCGGACTCAACGCGAGAAAAATAGTCCCTTCGCTCCGCCTGAAAAAGTTCGAGCGCCTGCCGCATCTTATCGAACTGTTCGGCTGACCTCGCTTCGTACTCCATCTGGAGACGCGCCTCGGTCTCGGCCACCGCCTCAAGCCTGGCAATATTCACCAGAGCCTTCACTTCTTTTTCCGGCACGCCCGGCGGCACAGGCGTCTCAGGTTCCTGTTCTGCGGCAGCCGGTATTGCTTCGCTCACCTGAAAGGAAGCGGGAGCACCCATATCCCGGTAAGAGAACGATTTGACCGGAACCAGGAGTTCCTGGTTCGCTAACGCATCAGACGACATACTCATCATTGGCCTCGCCCTTCAGTACGATCTTCCCCTCGGTCTCAAGCTGTCGGGCAATCGCAACAATTTCAGACTGCGCTTTCAGTACGTCTTTATTACGCATCGGGCCGAGCGACTCGATATCTTCTTTGAGCATTTCGATGGCCCTTGACGACATCGTGCGAAAGAAATGGTTTTTTAATTCCTCGTTGGTTCCCTTGAGCGCGGTCGCCAACACTCTCTTGTCAATGGCTCCGGTAAGCTCACGGACTTGCGACTCGCCTACTTGAATGAAATCGTCAAAAGTAAACATCAGATCGCGAATGCTGATGGCCAAGGTGGGTTCCTCGTTTTCAATATCTACGAGAATTTCCTGCGCTACGGTCGAATCGATGCAGTTCATAATGTCAGCCGCGCTCTGAAAACCTGAATAGGCCCGCTTGCCCTGCTCTCCGACGTTCTTCAGTCGCTGGGCAAGTACGGTTGAAACTTTCGCCGCCATCTCGGGCGAGAAGCGCCGCAGGTTCGCCAATCTCTTCACTGCTTCGGCACGAACCTCGTTGGGCAGGCTCATGAGCAGGGCCGAGGCCTGTCGATCACCAAGTTGGCCCAGGATAAGTGCAATGGTCTGAGGGTGTTCGGCTTCGAGAAATCTTGCGAGTTTCTGCGGATCAGCCCGCTGTAGAGCCTCCATGGGATTGAGCTCACGGGCCTTGGTCAACCGCTGCATGATGCCCTCAGCGTCGTTTTCCCCGAAAGCCTTAACCAAGAGACGCCGTGCCAGGTCATGTCCGCCCTGGATGATGAAATCCTGCGCCTCGGTGAGCCTCTGGTACTCCTCAAAAACCTGAAGCGACAATTCCACCGGTACTGTTCCCAGACTTGCGACCTCATCAGCAACTCTCTGCAAGTCATTCTCGTTCAGATTGCGGAACACAGTCGCAGCGGAATCCTCTCCCAGAACTGTCAACAGGATTGCCGCCTTTCTTGCACCGCTGATGGTGAGCTTTTCGAGCGGCGGCGTCATTGAGCCTCTTCTCGCAGCCACGCGCGCACGGCGTTGGTGCTGCTTTCAGGTTCGGCCTTAACAAACTCGGCAAGTTGCTTTCTGAGAACCTGGGAACGTAGCGCAAGATTGGCCGCGGTTTCACCTACGGCTACAGCCTCAGCATCCCCCGCAACCAAAGCTCGACTTGCGGCCAGCTGCGGATTTGGAGCTGCGAGTGCGCGCTGCTGGATGGGCCGAAGCATCAGCATATAGACGAGGAGGAAGAGGACCAATAGCCCGGCGTAGCGAATGATCGAGGAATAGTCATTCATTCCCTTCCGGGCCTTATCGACAAAAGTGACGGGGGGAATTTCTTCTGCCGCGGGGTGGTCAAAGCTAAGGTTCTGGACGCTGATCACGTCGCCACGAGCGCTGTTGAACCCGATGGCAGCCTGTGCGAGCTCGCTAATGGTCTTCAACTCCTCCGGATTCCTCTTGCGGTGGATCTCGATCCACTTGCCCTTTTCCTGTTTGCGCTCGACGGCGTCATCGAGCAGCACTGCGGCGGTGACGCGGCGGATGCTCCCGGCTGGTTCAATCACATGACGAGTGGTTCGATTGACGCCGTAGGTGGCGCTCTCTGTCTTTGATGTTTGGCTCGGCTCTTTGGCGATGGTTGGCGGCGGAACCGTTGCGGACGCGCCTGCAGCCGGGGGCGGAACCGGCTTGGCCGCGGCTACGTTACTCGAGGTGCCAGGCACGCCGCCAACACCCGCACCCGGGCCGGTAAAGTCTTCAGAGCGCTGCATATTCAGGGTGACGCTCACGGCAGGATCGTACTTCTCCTGGCTCTCTTCACTGCTGCCGGTTTCGTATTCCACATTGACCGATGCGCGCATGCGGTCGGTTCCGAGGACGGGGGCAAGGGTGGAGATCAGCCGTCGAGTTAATTCCTGCTCGATGCCCTCGCCCGGATCGGTGGGGCCGCCACCCAACCCAACCGACTTATTCGAATCCGCGTCAATAATCACAACATCCGCCGGCTTCAGTTCATCCACCGCGCCGGCGACCAACCGTGAAATTTCCGAGATCTCCGCCCGGGAGAGGCTTCCACCGCGAAGCCGCAGTGTGACCGAAGCCTTTGCGCCGCGCTCCCGGTCCATGAAGACGGAGTCAGTCGCCATCACGAGGTGGACCCGGGCGCTTTTGACGTTGCTCATGGTTTGAATGGTTCGCTCGAGTTCACCTTCGAGGGCCCGCTGATAATTCACCTTCTCATCAAACTCAGTCTGTCCCCAGGAGACCTTGTCGAAAATCTCAAAGCCGATGCGGCCGCTGTGGGGTGAATCATGGGAGGCGACTTCGAGCCGTGCGGCGTCGACCTGGTCCGCCGGGACCGTGATGGATGTGCCGTCAGGACTGACAAGATAAGGTATCTTTTTCGCAGCCAACTGCGCGGCGATGGCTTGTGCGTCGGCTGATTCGAGGCCCGACATCAGTGGCTTATACTCGGGCGTCGACATCATCTTCACAAAAAAAGCGGCGACGCCTAAAGTCAATGCAAGACCTAAACCAAGATAAATGCGCTGCTGCGGGCTGCGGTCGGCCCAGAACAGCTTCACGCGATCCAGCGCCTGACCTGTGCCCGCTGCTTGTTTGGTAACCGCTATCTGGGTCTTGGCCGCCATAAATCCTTAAGCTCGCCGGAGTTCCTGGATCGGGAAAGGGGATTTGCTAGAACTGCATTTTTTCGATGTCCTGGTAAGCGTTCACAATCTTATTGCGAACCTGCATCATCGTCTGGAAGGCTGCATCTGCCTTCTCGACCGCGATCATGACTGAGCCTATGTCACCGGCGGTGCCTTTCAGCAAGTTAGCGACCTGTTGTTCCGCGCCTCCGCTCAGTTGATTCAGATGATGCAGCGCACTTGATAAAACTGCGCCGAATCCACCACCCTGCCCTTCCTCCGCCGGTTGCAGGGGCGCCAATTTAGGGAGTGGACTGATGGTGCCGATGCTGCCAAGACCTGGAACTATGCCGCTCATCTTTGATTCTCCTGCCTAGCTCTTAAGAATGCCGATCGCCAATTGGATCATCTGCTTGGTGGCGGCGACTGCGGAGGCATTGAGTTGGTAGGCGCGCACGGAATCCATCAGGTCCACCATCTCCGCGGTGGGATTGACGGCCGGATAGGCTACATAGCCTTCTTTGTTAGCGTCTGGATGGCCCGGCTCATAACGCATCAGGGCAGGCGATGGATCGTCGATGACGTCAGAGATGCGCACACTGCCGGGGGTCGGCCCTGGCACCCCGCCGGTGCTGGCCAGGGCTAGGCGGAAAGCGGAAGGCCCACGTGTCTCAAAGACGACTTCCCTGCGCCGATAAGGGCCGCCGGCCTCGGTGCGTGTCGTCTCCGCATTGGCCATGTTCGTCGCGATGACCTCAGAACGTTGCCTTTCGGCCAGCAAGGCAGAACCGCTGATCGATAATGAGTCGAAGAGATTCATAATTAGCTTCCTCCGCTAATGGCGCTCAAGGTTTGGTGAAAGTTATGTTCGATCAACTGGATGGCGAGCTGATACTGCAATTGTGTCTTGGCCAGCTTGAGGCCCTCGTAGTCAAGGCTTACGTTATTGCCGTCCGGGCGCTCCATCAGACCCTGGACTTGGCGAACGACGGGGGTTAGTTGCACGGATTCGCCTTCCTCCGATGGCCGCAATGCCCCAGTCAGAACTCTGTTGAACTCGCTCTCGAGGTTAATGTCACGCGTGCGGTAACCGGGTGTGTCGACGTTGGCCATGTTGGCCGAAATCGCCTGTTCGCGGCTAGCGCTCAACTTCAGGTAGCTCTCTAACATCGCCATCATCGGTGGGCCGCTCGTCATGCATATCTCCTTGGGGGTAATCCGTATTCCTTAATCCTGTTTCGCATGGTGCGTAAGCTGATTCCCAACATCTCGGCGGCGTGGGTCCGGTTGCCCTTCGCCAGCGCGAGCGTGTTCTCGAGATGCATTTTCTCGAGGACAGATATGGGTGTTCCTGGGATCGGCATAGGGAACGAAACGGCACCGGTATTGCCCAAGGGCCGAAACTCCCTGGAGAAACATGCGTCGTCGAGGACGGCACCTGGGTTGAGGGAGAGCACGCGGCGCATGAAATTGGCCAACTCGCGTACGTTGCCCGGCCAGTTATGAGCCTGCAGCCTATCCATGAAGCCCGGATCAAGAACCGGCACCGCACTGTCTGTTTCGATAGAGAATTTTTCGGTAAAGTACCTGGCCAGAAGCGGAATGTCTTCGATGCGCTCACGAAGGGCGGGGATGGAAAGAGGAATAACGTTTAATCTGTAGTACAGATCACTACGGAAACGGCTCTGCTCCACCATGGCGCCAAGGGAGGCGTTGGTGGTGGCAATAACCCGGATGTCGACATGCGTCGACCGGGTCTCGCCAAGCCGCTCGAACTCGCGCTCCTGAAGAACCCGCAGGAGCTTAGGCTGCAGGTTGAGCGGCATTTCCCCTATTTCGTCGAGCAGCAGTGTGCCCCCATCCGCTAGTTCGAACTTCCCGGCTTTGGCGGTATTGGCCCCTGTGAACGCGCCTTTGGCGTGCCCGAATAGTTCGCTTTCCAGCAGGTGTTCGGGGAGAGCCGCGCAGTTGACTGCGACGAAAGCGTGGCGGCTCCGATCGCTGCTTTCGTGGATAAACCTGGCCAGCAGTTCCTTGCCGGTACCACTCTCGGCCTCGATGAGCACGTCGGCGCCGGTACTGGCGGCGGCACGGGCGCGCTGCAGGGTCTGGAGCAACAAGGGAGAACGTCCAACGATTCCCGCTCCAGCTACTGTGATGGTTACGTTTTTCCTGAGGTTTCTGCTGGGGCCTATTCTCTCGCGAGCCCGCTGCATCACGCGAGCGGCCGCGGCCTGGAGCTGTTCAAACGATATTGGTTTAGTCAGATAATCAAATGCTCCACTGCGCATCGACTCGACTGCTTCAGGAACACTTCCAAACGCGGTCAGCAGAATCACCGCAGTGGAAGGCGAGTTCTTGAGCACGGAGCACATCACTTCGAATCCATCGCCATCCTGCATGCGGATGTCACTCACTACCAAATCAAAGTTTGAGTGCCCGAGCACGCGCGTGGCGTCGCCAACGCCGGCCGCAGTTTGTACGAGCCAACCGTGGCGCTGGAAATTAGCCTCGAGAGCAGTACGCATCCCGGGCTCGTCGTCAACTACGAGCACGGAGGAGTTTCTACCAGGCAAAGAAACGTTGTTCATGCTGAACCGACTTCCGGTTGGAGTAGGGGCACAGAGAGCAGAAATCGAGCGCCGCGATGGATTCGGTTGGAGACGCAAATCTGACCTCCGTGCTGCCTCATGATCCGGGCGCAAACCGTCAGGCCAAGCCCGCAGGTATCGCCACTGCCGCTAAAGCCCGGCTCGAAGATGTGTTCGATGTGGTCAGGCCGGATGCCGCAGCCAGTGTCAGAGAATTCGACGATCACGAGGTCCTCGCCCGTAGCGGTGCCAAGTTCGGTGCGCAACGAAACAGAGACGCTGCCGCCAGCCGGCGTGTGACGAATCGCATTCGAAATCAAATTGAGAGCTACCTGCTGGAGCGCAGTCTCATTGCCCATGACTGGATTTTGGCGGGGATCACCCAAACAATTTAATGAAACCGCAGCCTGATGCGCGAGAGGCTTCGCGAACTGAACCGCGTTCCCAATCACAGCGGACAATGATACCGGGGCAAGCTTCAGTGAACCCGAACCATGAAAGCTCAGAACATTGTTCACTGTCCCGGAGAGGGTGCGTATGCCCGCGCGCAAATTAGAAATCCATTGCTCCCGGCGATTCCCGTCGGTCTCTATCAGTTCAGCAAACAGTTCCAGGCTGGCTAATGGATTTCTAATCTCGTGAGCGAGAATCGTCGTAATCCCAGCCATGGCCATGGCTTCACGAGCCGCCCCGCGCTCCTGTTCAGCACGTCTCTGAGCGGTTATATCACGCAGAATCAAGATCGTCCGGTTGGGCTTACCGCCCTGGCCTGACTGGTGGAAGAGTGGGCGATTACGAACCTCGAGCCAACGTTTTCCTGAAGGACCGTTGACGCAGAACTCCAGTCCGGTGTCGCCGCTGGATGCATTTTCATAAGAAGATTCGAGATTGACGCCACTCAACGCAGAAATCTGCCGCAAAGTTGCTCTTGATCCTTTGGGGAATTGCGTCCCATCAAGGCCCAGGAGCCGTCCGCTTTCCGGATTGATCATCGATATTTCGCCTCTGCGATCGAGCACTAGTACCCCGCAGGGCATCGAGTCGACGATCTGCTGCAGATCCAAGCGCATACGTTCGTTTTCCGCGAGGCTGGTGCTTAGGGCCGCATTCCGCGCCGACAACTCCACACGAAGCTCAGACACCTCATCTTGCAGCTCACGATAGGAACTCTCCAGCCGCGAGGAAGCAGAAATGAATTCCGTAAACGCAGAGGCCAGGAGCACGGCACCTCTTGACGGCATCTCCGATTCGTCCGCCGCGGCCCGCTCAAGGGCTTGGGCGCCCCGGTTATCCGCGGGCAGAGCGTTTATTGGTTCCAAATGAGAACTGGGCAGCATCTGCCTATCTATCAGCACGGCGATGGCCAATTCCAGTTTCGAGCAGATTTTGCGGTGGCAGGGGCTAAAAGCGTCTGGGTGAGAACTCTGCGCTTAGTCCGGTAGGAACGTCTGAAAGTCAGAACCGTCCAAATTAGCGGAATGCAGCAATCGGTCCCCCGTGATTTTATTGGACAAACGAATGCGAGGCTCAGGATGGGGAAATCAGGTTGCGACGAAATTGCGGGTACCCAACGGAGAATTCGGGAGGGCCGAGGGGCGCACCGCAGATCCCTCCCGAATTCTCCGTTGGGTACCCGCAATTTCGTCGCGGAGTCTAATTTGGACAAGTCTGTCCGAAAGTAGGCCAGGACGTAGTCCTGGGTTAGGAATGCATCATCGAGCAGTCCCGTAGAGCCGTCCCTGACGGGACTGATTTCCATGGTCGAAGCTGACCCAGCATCACGTGCTGGGCTAATTTCAGGCGTCCCCGTTCGACAAGCTCAGGGCAGGCTCTACGGGCCTTTAATTGGGAGGCCCAGAACACTAAATAAGAATGTGCTGGGGCAAGATCTCGCGTTCCCCACCGACAAATATGCTGGCCCGCTCGACCACGTTTCGTAGCTCGCGGACGTTTCCTGGCCAGTCGTGACGGCACAAAGCCTCCACCGCCGCAGCGCTCAGTGTTGCACCCGGACAGAACTTGAGCATAAACGCCTCGGCAAGCTTCTCGACATCTCCCATCCGCTCGCGCAAGGGCGGCAGCTTGATGGGAAAGATCGCCAGGCGATAGTACAAATCCTCGCGGAACAGGTGCTGCTTGACCAAGCCGTAGAGGTCGGCGTTCGTAGCAGCCACGACCCGAACATCCACTTTCAGATTGTCGTTGCCGCCAATCCGCTGCACTTCGCCCTGCTCCAGGAAGCGCAGTATTTTGCTCTGCAGAGACAAGGGCATGTCGCCGATCTCGTCCAGAAAGAGCGTCCCGCCGTGGGCCGCGTGGATGCGTCCTATGCGCGATTGCACAGCACCGGTGAACGAACCTTTCACGTAGCCGAATAGTTCAGCTTCCAGCAGCGGCTCAGGAATGGCAGCACAATTAATCACCACCAGGGGCTGTTTCTGGCGCGGACTGATGAGATGGATGGCCTGAGCAATAAGATCTTTGCCGGTGCCGCTCTCCCCCGTCACCAGGACGGTCGTATCCCGGCGGGCAACCATGTTCGTCAGCTCATAAACGCGCTGCATGGGTTCCGTGTCTCCGACCATACCGCGAATGCCCCGGCTTCCGCTGTCATTGACTGCAAGCGCGCGACGCAACTGAACCGGCGAAATCGAATTGGGTTGTGCATTTACGCCGCAGTAGAGTACTTCGGTCAGCTGGGCGGAGAGTGTGGTGGGGGAGGATGCGCCCAGAACAAGCTGCCCGGTATGCGAATTCACAGTGAGAATCTGCACACTGGGGAATTGTTCCCGAACCATGGAGCCGAATTCACTGGATTCAAGGTCTGGGAGCAGTGGATCCAGCAGGAGAATCTCGCTCAAGAGTTCGTGCAGACATTCCAGCGCTTCAGCGCCACTGGCAGCTTCCGTCAAATTCCAGCGGGGCTGACGAAGCTTCTCGCGCAGTTGGAGACGAAGCCTGCTGTTGGGACTGACAAGCAACACGCTGATGGTGTTGCTCTCGTCCACACGAGACTTCGGTAGAAGGGGCGTGCTCATTACTTACTTTCGGCTGCTGACGATGCTTACAAACGACACAACCCGAGTACTAATACGCGAACGGCGCTATCGGCAGATCGATGCGAACAGTGAATGGCTGCAGGTTCAAAGAAAGGCCTGCTTGCTGGCTCTGCATGTTGGCTTCGGCGACGGTGATACTGAGGCTCGCTTCCGCGTCGATTCGGGCAACGAACAGATGCAGGTTTCGCAATACGATTTGCACTGCCTGGGCAGATGAGGAGGCAATGAGCTCGATCATGTCCTGGGACGCGGATAGCCTATGGACCACGAGCAGCACCCTCGATAGAGCCTCCAGGGTTCGAGTCCGATGGATGAGCACCGGCGGCAAGGTATCGGGCACAACCAGGCTAAGAGCCATACCGTCTTGCTGGAACAAGAGGTTGACACCGTCGGCCGCGTAGGCGAGTAGAGGAAGGATCGGCATTGGTGATAATTGAGGCTTGATGCTCTCGGCCATGACCAGCTGCTGCAGGCAACTGAACAACGTACATACCCGCTGCACCTCCAGCGCTGAGCTTGCGGTAAGATCCCGCAGCTCGTGGCAGTTCAGCTGGTCTGTGTGCGATTTGCTGAGGCTAGCCTGCAGGACGGTCAACGGCTGGGCCGCGGCATGGATGCCCTGGGCCAACCTCGTGCAAAGCATTTCCGATGCAGACGATTCGCTGGATGTGGGGTGGCTAATCATTTCTTAAGGCGTACCCCACGCCGCGAACGGTGCGGAGCAATTTCACTTCTCCCTCAGTGTCGATCTTGTCGCGTAAATATTTCATATACACGTCGACGATGTTGGTGGTGGGATCGAAAGGAATGTTCCATACATCGCGCATGAGCGTCATACGTGATACGGTTTTGCCGGCGTTGTCCATCAGGCACTCGAGAATGGCAAACTCACGCGGTGTCAGATCGATGGTGCGCTCACCACGCACCACTCGACGTTGTTCCCGGTCAACACTCAAATCTCCAACCTTGGATGAACTCACCGCGGGGTAGGAGCCGCGGCGCAGCAGACCGCGGATACGCGCCAGCAATTCGAGGAACGAGAATGGTTTGATCAGGCAGTCGTCGGCTCCCTGCTCCAGCGCCAACACCAGGTCCTCGGTACGATTCCGGGCCGTCAACACCAGCATGCGCAGCCCCGGCTGGATAGGGCGCACCCGCCTCAGCAGCTCCATTCCATCGATTCTGGGGAGGTTCAAGTCGAGTATCACCAGGTCGTAGATGGAATTCTGCAGGGCTTCCCAGCCGGCCTCGCCGTCGAGCGCGACTTCGACAGAAAAGAGCTTGAGCTTGAGGGTACGACTGAGGAATTTGCCCAGAGGGACGTCATCTTCAATGATCAGGACTTTCCCGCCCGGCGTTCCCTTGGATGGATCGCAGGGCGCGTTGGCGACGGTTGCGAAGGCGCCTGCAGAACCTGCATCGCCTAGCACCCCCTTCGGGAGTAGAGGCTGCGCGGTCATTCACTGCACCTGGTCTCGTTCGTAGTGGTAGCGAACGTCGATTTCTTGAACAGATGAGGGCTCGGCGCCGATACATACAAAAGGTCGATTGGATTTGTATGTCGGTTCTGCGCCAGCCGCGCGGGAGCGGCGGGAATGAGAGCCTTGGACGGTATCCGCAGATTTACGTATCGCGAACCCCGTATGGCGACCGGCTTCCGCGTGGATTTCGTTACCGCAGACTCGCCCTTCCGTGGGTTATGCCGAGATGTCAGCGACGCAGGAATTCGTGCCGAGTTTGATGATCCTCTCACCGTCGGTGGCTCCGGGTTACTCATCCTTCGCCCTCCAACTGGAGTGCTCGAGCTGCGGGCCCGGGTCGCGTATATCGAGAAGCAGCAGGTCGGGCTCTTGTTCCTGTTTGAGACACCCTGGGAACGCAGGATGACCGTACAGTTCATCGCGACGATTGGCGACAACAGAGGTAGATCCGCAAACCTTCGATTCTGATCGTTTCACGAGACTACTTCTCCGGTTCTGCCTGCTTGGCGGTGGGTGCCGGTAGCTTGGCCGGCGGTGCTGGGGAAGCACCATTCAGCGTTTCGGCCGGTGGTAAGGAACCATTGCTGGTGAAAGCGGCCGGTTGTTCCGTCTTAAGATATTGAATGATCAACGTAACCCTCCGGTTCGAAGCGTCCTGGGGCTGAAGCGGCTTGCGCAGGTTCTGATCGGCGTACCCGCGCACCTGGACAACTTGACGTGGCCGTAAGCCGCTGCTCTCCATAAGACGCCTGGCCGCGTTTCCGCGGTCTGTCGACAGCTCCCAATTCCCGTAGGTCTGGGAATCGGAGAATGGCTTGGAATCGGTGTGGCCTTCAATCGAGACTGTGTTGGGTAACTTGCCCACTTCGGCAGACAGTACTTTCAGCAGGTTTTGCATGATGGCGGTGGGCTGCGCTTTGCCGTTTTCAAAAAAGGTTCCGTTGGGATCCTCCATCAACTCGATCTTCAAACCTTCCGGGGTGACGGTCATCTCTATCTGCTTCTTGAGCTTATTGAAATCCGCCAGTTGCTCCATGGCTTTCAGCAGGTTCTCCTTCAACTTAGCCATGTCTTCCTTTTTTTCCACGGGAGCATTTTCGCCGGCCCCGCCTAACGCGCTTCCCTTTTTCTGGGCTACGCCATGGGGGTCGCGAAAGTATCCTCCGACGGCTTCCTGCACGGGCTTGCTGCTGTTCATCAGCCAGAGCACGATAAAGAGTGCCATCATGGCGGTGACGAAATCGGCGTAGGCCACCTTCCAGGCGCCGCCGTGGTGGCCGCCGTGGCCGCTTATCTTCTTGATAATGATGGGCTGTTCGTCTGCCATGGTTCGATCGACCTATGCCGCCGCGGCCTCACCGGATTTCTCCCTGCAGGCTTTCTCGACTTCGGCGAAGCTGGGACGAGCATGCCCGGGAATAGCGCGGCGGCCCATTTCAACCGCCATGATGGGTGAGGTACCCTTGATGAAGGCAAGCATCACCACCCGAAGAACAGCATAGAAGCTGTGCTCCTCCTCCACCGTCTTCGACATATTCGCGGCCAGCGGCCCGAACACTCCGTAGCAAAGCAAAATTCCCAGGAAAGTTCCTACCAGGGCGGCAGCCACCTTGTGTCCGATTTCCTCCGGCGGTCCACCGAGCGAACCCATCGTCACCACCACCCCCAGCACTGCGGCAACGATGCCCAGCCCGGGCAATGCATCGGCCACGCTGCTCAAGGACTGGTTGGGTTGATTCGAAGAGTGATGATGGACTTCCATATCAAGATCCATCATCTGGTCCACATCAAACGGGTTCACGCCTCCAGTGATCGCCATGCGCATGGTGTCGCACACGAAGTCGCGCGCATGATGATCCCCAAGGAACGCTGGGTAGCGGGAAAATATGGGACTCTTTTCCGGATCTTCGACATCGCTTTCGATGGCGATCGCACCTTCTTTTCGCGATTTTGCAAACAGGTCGAACATCATCTTGAGGGTGTCTACATACCGCTGTTTGGAAAACGGGGATCCTTTGATTACACCCAGGAGGCCGGCGACCATTTTCTTCAGGATGTGCATAGGATTGGCCGCGAGTACCGTGCCAATCGCTGCGCCCCCTATGGTGACCAACTCAGCGGGCTGGACAAGAACGGCAAGTTTGCCCTTCTCCATGAGAAAACCACCGATGACGCAGCCAAACACAACCAGGATCCCAATGATCGAAAACATTCTTTATTCCATCCCATCCGAACCAAATCTTCTGTCAAGTTGCAGTCGACCGAGAGGCAGCGCATCGGCCTGCGATGAACAGGACCTTCCTTCCCTTGTATCGGCAGTGCAAAAGATCTCATTGAGCGTCGCGCGAAGAAAACCGCCGACGGAACGAATCAGGGTAGCGATGATCGACGGAGGAGCGTCTATGGGGCTCGAGAGAACGCCGAGTGGTCAGGACGCAGCAGCTGGGTAATCCAGAAATCTGTGGTCATGAAAGGGAGCGGTCCAGAATCGCCTGCCATGCGCAGAGCCGCGGCGGTGTGCGCCCAGGCAACCCCGGCTTAGAACCTGGTTATATTTCTTCCCACGCGTCGTTTATCGGCAGCTCTTCCTCTCCGCTTGAGCTCCCATTTTGGAATCGCCTGACTCGAAATGCGAGCTCGATCAGAAGCTCCTGTAAAAGCTGGCATTCCAATTGCAGATGCTTTCCGCGGGAGACCCCTCTGAGAGAACACGAACGCAGCGAAAGAATGAGCGGCCCCGGTGCGGCTGGCCTGCATGCGCTCGCACCGGCAGCAAGCACCTCGCTCGACCCTGGGGATTGGACCGGCCTCCGCGAGCAGGCCCACCAGATGCTCGACGACATGCTCGGGTACATGGAAAGCATGCGCGCATCTCCTGTGTGGCAGGCGATCCCGGATGAGGTTCGCGCGCGCTTTCGTGAAGATCTTCCCGCACAGCCAACACCGCTGGCACAGGTCCACGCAGAGTTCATGGGTTCGATTCTGCCTTTCACGGCGCGGAATGGCCACCCAGGTTTTCTGGGCTGGGTACAGGGCGGCGGGACTGCGGTAGGCATGCTGGCGGAGATGCTGGCCGCCGGGCTGAACGCCAATGCCGGCGGCCGCGACCAGATTCCCCTGGAAGTTGAAAACCAGGTAACGCACTGGATGCGCATGCTCTTCCACTTTCCCGCGGGAGCGAGCGGCCTCTTCGTCACGGGTACGTCGATGGCTAACCTGCTCGCGGTGTTGATCGCGCGGGACGCGTGTCTGGGTCCCGATGTTCGCACGCGCGGCGTCACCTGCTGCGCTCAGAAACTGACCGCCTATGCCTCGGCCTCCGTGCACGGAAGTATGGGTCGGGCGCTTGATTTCGCGGGGTTGGGAAGCGAGGCTCTGCGGCTGATCGCCGTTGACAGCCGGCAGCGAATTGACCTGGCAGCGCTGGAGCAAGCCATCCGGGCGGATCGTATCCAGGGCTTCACCCCATTTCTCGTAGTGGGCAACGCGGGGACGGTGGATACCGGCGCCATCGATGATCTCGACGGGATGGCTGAGCTCGCCGATCACCATCACCTGTGGTTTCACGTGGACGGCGCTTACGGTGCACTGGGCATGCTGGCCCCGGAGCTGGCGCCTCGGCTCAAGGGCATCGAGCGTGCCGATTCGCTGGCCTTCGACTTCCACAAGTGGGCCCAAGTACCGTATGATGCCGGTTTCCTTTTGGTTCGCGACGGCCAGCGGCACCAGCAGGCGTTCGCGTCCTCGTGCGCCTACCTGATGCGGGAACAACGAGGGATGTCTGCCGGCTCGCCATGGCCGTGCGACCTGGGCCCTGATCTCTCGCGCGGCTTTCGTGCGTTGAAGACCTGGGCCACCCTCAAGGTTTATGGCATGAACGCGATCGGAGCGGTCATTCAGCGCTGTTGCGAACTGGCGCGTTATCTGGAATGGCGTATCCAGGATTCGAACGAGCTCGAGCTGATGGCCCCGGTGGAGCTAAACATCGTCTGCTTCCGCTACCGCTTCGCTACAGACGATCTGGCTGACCAGCTCAATCGTCAGATCGTGATCGAGTTGCAGGAGGGAGGCGCAGTCGCACCCTCAGCAACGACGATCGGGGGCCGACTGTCGATCCGCGCGGCCGTGGTGAACCATCGCACGACCCAAGTCGACATCGATAGCCTGATCGTGGCAACGCTGTCCGCCGGCCGGGCTTTGCGCCCGGCACAACAACCCGAGTGGCTACCAGCGTGCGAACGGGATCGCAGGTTACAGAGACTTGATGTTCTACTCGGTTCAGGCAGCGAGTTGCACCGGGACGCTGCCGTCCCGCTCCGCTTCGAGCGGGCGACCTTGCTGGCGGAGATGGGACGCAAGCTGGAAGCCAGAAGCGACTATCTGAAAGTGCTCGAACTCGAGCCCGCCCATCGGCTGAACCTGTTCGGGCTGGGCCGGCTGCTGGTTAGCATGGGGCATCGCAAAGCCGCGCAAATGGTTTACGCAGAGGCGGTGCGGTACTATCCCGAGGATGTTGCTTTCCTGGTGAACCTGGGGAGTGTGCTGCTGGAAACGGACCGTCCCGCGGAGGCGCGCTTCTATTACGAAAGGGCGCTCGCCATTGACCCCGAGTTCCTCCAGGCGCATGGCGGCATGTACTACGCGCTGACCCGATTGGGCGAGCCTGAACGGGCCCGGCTGCACCAGGAAAAAGCTTTCGGGACGAAGGCCATCTTTCCCTCTACGTACCTGGGCGACGGCGAACCCATTCCCGTGCTGCTGCTGGTTTCTTCCACCGGCGGCAACACACCCATCGAGAAACTATTGGACGAGCGCATTTTTCAGACCTATGTGGTCGTCGCGGACTTCTACGATACAAAGAAGCCGCTGCCGCAGCATCGGTTGGTGATCAACGGCATTGGCGACATGGATGCGTCGGGGCAAGCGTTGCGGGCAGCCGAGTCGTTGCTGGCCTTCACCTCGGCCCCGGTACTGAACCACCCCACGGCGGTTCGCGTGACCGGCCGTTGCGAGAATGCCAGCAGATTGCAGTCGCTGCCGGGAATAACAGCTCCTGTTATGGTTACGTTTCCGTACGCGTTGCTTGCCGGGCAGGATGGAGCCGCAGCCCTGGCTGCACGTGGCTTCACTTTTCCCCTGCTGCTGCGCACTCCGGGCTTCCACGGGGGAGAGCATTTTGTGCGCGTCGAGTCGGTGGCGGCATTGGTCGATGGAGTGGCGGAACTGAGTGGATCCGCGGGTGCCCCGGCCGAGGTGACCGCGATTGAGTATCTCGATGCCCGGGGGGCCGATGGATGGGTACGTAAGTACCGGGTGATGATGATTGGCGGGCAACTTTATCCGCTGCATCTGGCGATCTCAAAGCAATGGAAGATTCACTATTTCAGCGCTGATATGCGGGACCATCCCGAGCATCGCGAGGAAGAAGCGAAGTTTCTGGCTGATATGCCGGCGGTTCTGGGCGCGAAGGCGATGGCCGCACTGAAGCGGCTACTGGCCGCGATGAAACTCGACTATGGGGGCATCGACTTCGCCGTCAGTCAAGAGGGCGAGGTTCTGCTTTTTGAAGCCAACGCGACTATGGTAGTGGAGCAACCGGATGGAGACCCGCGCTGGGATTACCGGCGTGCGGCGGTGGAGCGAATTCATGCCGCGGTGCGCGATCTAGTGCTGAGTGGCGCCGGCGCCTCGTTATGTGTGTGATTGCAGATAGCCGCAGATAAGGCACATATCGCGTCGATCTCTGGCACGCACCATCCTGCTGGCGCAATGAGGGCACGGAGTGTGTGACGATCGCCCTGCTACCTGCTGCGGTTCCGGGAACGGGGAAGGCTTCGCCTCCAGAGAGGGCGGAGTGCCGTCCGCCAGATTGCCTTCCAGCGGGCTTACCATTGAGTCGCCCCTGGTTCCCCGACACCGATCTCTGAGAGCACCGCCTCCCAGCTGCGCCGCAGCCGCAGCTGCTCGTCGGCGTGTTTCATTTTGTAGGTCAACAAGTAGCCAGGCAATCCGCGGGAGTTTCCTTGACGGCCATGCAAAGCGAGACCGGTCATCCATGGATTGCAAGCCAGGCAGGCCAGCGGGTCTTTCATAAGCTTGCTTTTCATACCATTTCATCCTCAAAATTCATCGAAACAGCGTGGCGGAACTTCTGGTTACGGATGTTGGAGAAAGCCATTTGCGTTCACCGGCCGATCGCCGAACTCGTCACCAGATTGGCGCCGCCCCCTCCAGAATTTTTGTTCGCATCGGTCAATATTGGATCGCCTGGCTCCAATCCATCCGGGTTACTCAGGGAAAGAATCTGCAGCAGGGTGCCTTGATCGATCGTTACTTCCCGCAGCTCATCAGCACCCGTGATTTTGGGCTGCATACTGAGCGTCACGCTCAAATCTCTCAGAGAGGTAGAGGAGACGACGTGCTCGTAATCCAGTTGAAAGAAATATTCTTCCCCCGCCACAGCTTTGAAGAAGGCGGTGGGGCTCGTCTCACCGGATTGCATGGTCAACACATGGTAGCCGGGGAGCAAGTAGAACGTTGCGCTCTTGTGTGGTGTCAGCGAAACGACTTTGTTCCCATCGGCAAGTACAGAAACCGCGACCAGGAGCCTGCCCTGGCGATACACATGAACGGTGGCTACTTCACGGGTATCGATGCATTGACCGAACATCAACGACGAAAGAACTAGAAATAGAGCGAAACCGCGGTAGTGCATAATGTAGCCGTCCTTACCGGCGCGTGACTTGTAAGGTTCAGAAGGGCCTCACGTATCTCTTTGCCTGTGAAGAAGAACGGCTTTTTGCCTGTTTCGTGTATGTTCCTTAAGTGCCATGAACTGAACCGCCGACGAGACTTTGGTACCGTGCATCGATCTCCATGAGCATCGAACTCGGTGACGGGGAAGAATGGATGGACCGCCCGCGGATCACAGCATCTGCGCCTGCAGGTAGAGCGTCCCGGAATAGGTCCCCGCCGGCAACTGCGGCAGACCTTCCAGGTTAATCTCCATGTTCAACGTGTCCGTGCGGAAACCATTTCCGACGTTCATGAAAAGCTCGCGGTATAAGAGCAAGCTGGCGCCGCCAATCGGATTGCTCTGGGTAAATGGGGTATATTCCGACGGGGAACCTGTAGGCACCTGGCCCAGTACCGCCGAAGTGGGGATGTCGACCGGGGGAGAACCGCCGCTGAGCGCCGCATCGGCGCCGGAGAAATAACCATAGAGGTTCAACTTGCAGAGTCGCCTGAGCCCGATCCATGTTGTGGTCACCCCAACCCCACTGGAGCTGACGGCAACCCCCTTCGAGATCAACTGGAAGTTCACAAAGGCAGGAGCGGCCGTCACGGTCACTGAGCCGCCGAGGATGGCCGCTGGTCTGGCTTCGCCCTGGCCAACCCTTACCACCTGCGCTGCCGCCTTTGCCATTCGAACAGACAAGAGCAGGGAGAGCACCAAGCCAATTTTTCTTATTTGCATATCTTCCTCTCTGGAATACAGCCCATCTCTCGACTACAGGTGCCGGGCGTCGCTTGCTGCGACACGCTTCACAATGATCAGGGTTTCCGGCTCCGCCGCGTTTTTCGTCGCCTTCACGGTGGATGGAGCGGATTCCACTTCGTAGGTGCCACCGTTCAGGAATTTGTCTGGCAGCACCTGCAGTTTGTGTGTATGTGGCCTCCTTTCGCGCAGGAAGAATCGGCCATCGGAATCCGTAAACACGGGAACGCTGTCGATAAGCAGCGCTGCCCCTTCCACGGGCTGGCCCTTACTATCCATCACCCGCCCCCGCAGGATGCTGCTACCGATGGAATAATGCTGCGCCGAACCCCCGCCGCCAGTGGTCTCGCGCGTCATGATCCCTGTGGCGTCGGCGGTATAGCGAAGGCTTCCGTCCGGCGCCAGGAAGCTGCCACCATGGAGGGTGACGCCGTGGAAGAGATGTATCTGCAGGTCGATAATCAGCGCTTGCACAAAGGGGGAGGAGTTGCGTTGCGGAACGTAATACGTTTCATACTCCGCGCTGGCCGAGACCAGGTTGGAAAGGAATCCACCGCCAAAAGAAATCGTGGTTTGCCCATGAGAACGAGTGAGGACCTCGGTTACGTTCCATCGAGGCGTGAGCACCTCAGAGAAGTTGGCGATGAACGAGCGTGTTTTCGCGGCATTGTTGGGCCGGCTCTCCAGGTAGCTGGCCGTCGCATGGAGGCGGTGGGTAAAGTCTCTGCCCGCGGTGTAGGCAGTGGAATCGTTCCAGTTGCCGAGATAGGTCGAATGATAGAACGAGGCGACCAGGCCTACTCCAACTACATCGAGGCTCGCAGTGCTTTGGTCGATGGAGCTGCGAACATTATTCTGCGAATTGCTAAGCGGAGTGAGAAAGTTTTGCCGTCCCGCGCTGATGCTGAAGAACCTGGTTGGCTTGAGGGTCACCACTGCATTTTCCCGATCTGGTTCGCTGAGCAAGGGCGCTTCCACTACCGCGCGATGGAACTGGTCTCCAGCTTCGATATAAGCGGCCTGAACGATGATCCATTTCCGCCGGAAATCGAGGCTCGCCGCACCGTAAGGCTGGTTCGCGCCAACACCACCGGAAAATCCAAGCTTCAACCTGTCGGCGACCGTCCAGTCCAGGCCTTCGATGGCGGTGGTCTGTCGTGAAAAAATCATCTTCGATGAGAGGGAAAGACCCGGTGCAAGACGCCGATCCAGAAAGAGAATGAAGGCTGGGTTCTCTGCCCGAGCACCTTCGAACAGCGGACTGTCAAATTCCGTGGAGGTGGCACCGGCAAAGGCAAACACGCCGGTGTTGCGCAGCGTTGTCATGACCCCAGCGCCCTGGGCAACCACATAGTGACTGGCGTCGAAGATATCCGTCGGCAGCACGAAGTGAATCAAGTCATCTCCTGTGATCCAGGTCGCGCGGCCCACCACTTTGGTGAAGTTTGCTCCGCCTACAAACCTCCCGGCCACGGTTCCAGCGCCAAGGTACGCTTTGTAACTGGGGCCGCGAACCGAGAGCGTTCCACCCTGCGCCTGGTAGAGACTGGAGGCGCCACCGTTCACTTCAAAGACCTGGCCGATAAGTTGTGGACCCATCGCTACCAGTAACCAAAGCGTTGCAAAGACGCGCACGCGACACTCCGCCAAGAATCAATTGTCGCCAGGGACGATCGGCACCTTCACGGTGAAGTGCTCAAAGTGGAACTGCAGCCCATCTGGCGGCTGCTTCTCGTCCCAACTCAGCTCCAGGTGGCGTCGTCCGAGAGGCAGAAGCGGAAACCCCGCGCTGGTTTCAGAGGCATGGGGTGCGCTGATGCGCACCTCCTCTACCCGTACCAGGCTGGTACCGTGGTTCTCCACGTCACAGATGATGGTTTTCGCCGCGGCGTGCCATGTGGCCGTGGGGATATTAATCTCTTCTTTGTTCAGGGGATGCTTTTGGTAGAGATAAACCGTGTGGGGGAGCATGATGCGCACGTCCAGGCCGGGATGGCGCTGCGTGGAGGAGAAGGTGGAGTAGACAGTAAACCATGCCGGCAGTTGGTCGGCATGAGCCTTATAGAAGACGTAATAGGTTTGCCCGGGTTCGAGCCGCGCGCTCATGGCCGAGAGTTCCACGTGAATGTCTTTATCGAGAGGGCGGAAGACTCCCTGGCCATCCGGCGTGATGCTGAAGCTTTTCGGTTCCAGGACCACTACCATGGGGGTCAGGGTGCCGTTGGTGAGGGCGAATTTTCCATCGGCTTTCGCCTGGTATTCCGAAATAACTGGCTGCACGGTCTGGGCGAGCCCACAACTTCCCAGCAGCAGCCATGCAAAGCGAAGTGACCCTCGAAACAGCAAGACCATCCCCTCCTTGTTTGCGCAACCTCATTCCAAGGAGACCTGCGACGCTGGGAAACGAAAGGCTGTGCCGATCGTCAAACTAGATCCGGTTGCCCGGCATGCAATCGTTGCCCGTTCCCTGGGCAGAGGTTAAAGAGCTTGCGCTTGTATGTTGAGTGTGCCCGTATAGCTACCGGCGGGTAGGTGGGGTTGGGCTGCCAGGTTGATTTCGAGGTTCAGGTTATCGGTCCGGTTGGCGGTTCGGTTGGTTTCCGTAAGTGCCTGGGTAAACAGAGTCAGACCCGCGCCGGCGGCACCCAGGGGCGCGGTCTGGGTAAATGCGGTGAAGGATGTCGGCGTTCCCGTGGTCACCTGGCCCAGCACTTCCGAGGCGGGAATATTGTCCGGTGTGGCAGCTCCGTCGGTCAGCGCCGCGGTGGCGCTCGAGAAGTAGCCAACCAATGTAACCGCGGTGCGGCTCGCACTCAGAACCCAGTTGGTAGTAATGGCCACCGGGGAGGTACCGGTTGCGGTTCCTCCGGAAACCAGCGGAATGGCAACGGTGGAAGGCGTCGCCGCGACGGTAAGCGATTCACCCAGAGTCGCCTTCAGCGCCACGCTTGCGGTGTTGGAATTTAGCTGACAGAGAGCGGCCGAAGTGCCCAGGATGAAGAAAATAGCCAGAGGAATCCGCTTGTAGGACATTGCATTGTTTCGAATTGACATTTGCGATTGCTCCTCAATACTTGATGGAACGTTCAAACACGCAACCTGCGATCAAATCTCTTCGGACCACCCCAGAATAAGGGTACGAGTTCGACTAAGGCTCTCAGTGACTTATCGTCTTCCGCGCCCAAAGCTTTAAGGTTCAACCACACACGACAATGGGAATGACCGGCCCCCGCGCGAACACATTACCGGTATTTGTTAGGGACTGCGTCCAATGTGCAAAGCAGGGGTTACTGGATTCTCTCCAAGGACAACTCATCAAGAGTCTTGATCACCTGGTACATTTCGTTCTCCAGCGCCATCAGCGTGGGTCCGGCCAGCGCAAGATTGCTGGATCTTCCCATCAACTCAAGCTCGGAGGCAAAACCTGACGCGCTTTTCGCCGACAGATTGTCCAACGCCCCTTTGAGTGCATGCCCCACCAGTTCCAATCCCCTGGCATCTCCCCGAGCGATCGATTCTCGTGCGCCCCGAAGCTGCTCGGGATATTCCTTACGCAGAATCTCAGCTAACTCTCCAAGCAGGGCCCGATCTCCATCGATGCGGAGCAGCAGCTCGGCTGCATTCACGGTGGCGTCGGGCGATTGATCGCTGTTTGTCTCCAACCGGATGTCATCGCGTCGCCGGTGCACATAACTGTCCAGAGCCTCGTCCAGCAGTTCGGGGGAGATCGGCTTCGAGAGATAACCATCCGTGCCGGCAGCCATACACCGTTCCTGATCGCCTTTCATCGCCAGCGCCGTCATGGCGACAATTGGTTGACGGACTCCCGTGACCTTTTCCTGCTCGCGGATCGCGATCGTTGCCTGCAGTCCATCCATCTCCGGCATCTGCACATCCATCAACACCAGGTCGAAGGTACCTCCAGCTAATGCCGCGAGGGCTTCTTTGCCGTTGTTCGCCACGACCACGCGATGACCACGCTTTTCCAGCAGCCGTGTGGCAAGGTTTTGGTTAATCCGGTTATCTTCCGTGAGCAGAATACGCAAGCTCCTCGCGGGATTGTGTTCCTTTCGAAAGGAGGATCGAGTGGGCCACGGCTGGGGTTTCGGTTGCCGGCCGGCGTGCAATACGCTGAGGACCGCTTGGCGAAGCTCTGCTTCGCGTACGGGCTTGATCAGGTAGGCTGCGATTCCCATCTCTTTGCAGCGGGCGGCATCGCCCTTCCGGCCTCCGGAAGTCAGCATCATGATCATCGGAGTTGCGTTTTCCGGAGTCAGTTTGATCTGTTCTGCCAGCCCGAAGCCATCCATTGCGGGCATATGCATGTCGGTCAGAACCATGTCGTAGGCAGCGTTCGCTTGCCTAACGGCTGAAAGCTCTCGCAAGGCCTGCTCCCCATCGCAAACTGCGGTTGGTTTCATCCCCCATTTTTCCAACATGCCCAGCAGGATGCGGCGGTTGGTGAGATTATCATCGACGATCAACACCTTCAGGCCTTCAAGTGTCGTCTGCGCGCTGGTAGTCACAACCGCCGGGTTCGCCGATATTCCGAGCCTCGCAGTGAAATGAAATCGTGATCCAGCACCGAGTTCACTCTCAACCCAGATACGTCCCCCCATCATCTCCACGAGGCGTCTGGAAATCGTGAGACCGAGACCCGTTCCTCCAAATTCACGCGTGGTGGAGGCATCGGCTTGACTGAACGAGTCGAAGATAAGATCCAATTTCGCAGGCGCGATGCCAACTCCCGTATCGGAAATGACAAAGTGCAGGAGGCAGGTCCGACCTTTACTCGCGCCCGCCTGGAGACTTAGCCCAATTTCCCCCCTTGCTGTAAACTTCAACGCGTTTCCAAGAAGATTGAGCAGCACTTGTCGAATGCGCCCGGCATCTCCGACCACCGTCTGGGGTACTCCATCTGTCAACTCGCACAGGAGTTCAAGTCCCTTTTCATGCGCACGCAGGGCCAGCGACTTCACAGCGCTCTCGACACATTCCCGTAGGTTGAAGGACGTTTCTTCCAGCTCCACCTTGCCGGCCTCTATCTTGGAAAAATCGAGTATGTCATTAATCACATTCAACAATGAGTCGGCGGAAAACTTGACCGTTTCCAGGTAGTCCCTCTGCTCTGACGTCAACTCCGTATCCAGGGCCAGTTCGGTCATGCCGATGATGCCATTGAGCGGCGTGCGAATCTCGTGGCTCATATTGGCCAGGAATTCGCCTTTTGCTTTACTTCCGGCTTCTGCCGCGCTCGATTTCGCCCGCTCTTCGATCAGCTTCAGTTGCAGTTCGTGGAGAGAGAAGTGGCGGCCGAACCAAGCGGTTACGAAGACCATCCCCAATATCAGAAGTGTGACCAGCGCGATGCTCGTGATGCCGAGATTGGAGATGCTGATTGCGTGTCTGAGATCGCCTTGCTCGAGAGGGCGCGGACTAAATTGGACGCCGGCCATGCCGACATAATGCACGACCGGTATGGCTAAACCCATCAGCAGTGTGCTGCGGGCCTTTTGCCAGCTCCAGGTTGATGTTTGCTCTCTTCCCGCGAACGTCAATCTAATGGCCACCAACGAAATCAGGATGCCAAGCAGGATGGACAACGCAACAACTTTGTAGGAGTACACGCACATAGCAGCCACCCGCATGGCATCCATGCCGATGTAGTGCATGATTGCAATGCCGCTGCCCATCAACACGCTGCCGGTAATGGTTGCTCCAGTGGTCAATATCTCTCGGCTCACCACGAAGAGCGCCACGGCAGAGGCGAGGATTGCGGCGGCCATCGAAAGCAAAACCGTCGGCCAGTCGTAGCGCACCGGGATGCTCAGTTGGAAGGCGGCCATTCCCACGTAGTGCATGGACCAAATGCCTATTCCCATGGCGAACGCGCCGCCGGAGAGCCAAGCGCCACGGGCTCGGCCGTGGGCGGCTGTCACTCGTCCTGAAAGGTCGAGAGCTGCATAGGCCGCCAGGTTTGCAATGACAATGGACACGAAGACGAGCGGATAATTATAGGTGCCGATCAGAGTTGAGTTTGGCGCAGTCACTATCTGCCGCTTCGGCTGATTTCTATCTTCAGACATAGCACATTCGAGCTATAGCGATTCGTCCGAGCAATGCGGCCAAGGGAAAAGCAACAGTCTCCGCTCGTCATCCCGCCAGCCGCGGGTCGGCTCACCGTGCACTCGTTGGCCGCTTCCAGTGGCGAAACCCAGGAAAAAGCCTCAGTCAAAACCGGAAGATGCTGATCGGCGGAAAGGTAGCCTATTGGAAGATACTGACCTACTTTGCAACAGGGTTGGCACTCATGGTCTTGCTTCATGACGCCGATACAAAGATAACGAGGGCTTTCGTGAACCTCAGGGCCTTTCATCATGGTCACTTTCCAGTCTGTGATCGTTTAATGGCTGAGCCGGGGGGCCGAAAATATAGCAGTTCTTGTTAAGGCGACTTCCTGTTCCGATGGCAGCGTTCCGAGGGAACACATACACCTGAACAAGCGAACGGTTATTACAGTTACGGTGACGAATGAATCGCACACCACTGGTAGTCATCATCGTCGGGATCGCCGTGTTGACGGCCATGCTCGATTTTTTGATCCCTGTGGAGCTTGCCGGATCTGCACTTTTCGCTTTTCCAATCGTCCTGTGCATCCTGCGACCTTCCAAGTGGCTACTTTGGGCCACGGCCGCCATCACTGCTCTGTCGAGCGTCGCCGCCCAAATCTGGGGCTTCCGTCCTATTGCGCTACCCAGCCCGTGGGTCGCTCCGGTGAGCCGCGGACTTCTCATCACGGTTCTTCTTGCCGTTACGGCACTGATCCATGTGTGGATGAATAAGAGTCAGAAGGCGATGCTTGACACTGAGGAAATGGAGCGCCACAGCAATGACCTGCAAGCCCGGAACGAGCAACTCGAAATCCAATTGGCGAAGATCAAGAGCGCCAACAAGGCGAAGCGGAAGCCGATTGTTCTCACGATCAAGCAATATCAAGCGTTTGCCGGGCAGCTCTCTGACCTGCACAGGACCATGGTTGTGGCGGCCATGTGTTCGGGTATGCGAGTTTCCGAAGTGCTTGGGCTCAGGTGGGACCAGTTGGACTTGGAAAACGGCCTGCTGTTTATTCAACCACAGGTTGCGAATGGCGGAACAGTCAGGAAGGAAGGGTCCGACGGACCGCATCCCATGGACCCTGTTTTGCTGGAAAGCCTATTGGAATGGCGAAAAAAGACCTCGGGCAGCGGGCTGGTCTTTCCGTCGCACATCACGGGTCGCTGCTACTATGCTGGGCCAATCCAACAGGATTACTTCAGACCTGCAGCCAGAAAACTCGGCCTGGTGGGAGTTTCCTGGCATACATTTCCCCATTCCTACAGGAGTTGGATGGACGAAGACGGAACGACGATGGGAGTGCAGCAGAAGCTCCTGCGTCACGCGTCCGTGGCAACCAACACCCATAATCATGGCAGCACCGCATCGAAGCCCAAAGCAAAGGCCAACGGTAAGCCCGTGCGGCCGGTTTCAGCTGCTTCGGGATTTCGCGAAGACCTTTCCGCTGACGCTCCATAGCCTATTAAAGCCACGGACGCACGGCGCTTTCGAAACTCGCGGAATGGGGTAATGGGGCACCCTGATTCTCTACACAAAACGAATGCACGGTCGGGGACGGGGCGCCCGTAAGCTTGTCGCAACCTGATTTAAATAAGTTTGGTGGCTACGGGAACACGGAGCTATCGGCTTCGGCGAGCCTCCCGTTCTGGTGAAGGTCAAGAGCCTCGCCCAGCATTCGTTGATTGGTACGGTTCTCCAGTGCCACCGTACGAGGTCAAGCCACCTCTACAGCGTTGATCTTGCTCGAGACCTCGAAGGCGAGGGTTTCCCGGTCGGCAGATAGCATGTTGCACTCTCGCTCCGGGAGTTCGCCCAGCAGATCGGGGTAGGGGGTAACCTCGCACCCCGGAAATACAGCAAAACCTATAGCATCGGCTATCCGGCAACTGACGTTGATTGAGGCGGCCAAATTCCAGGAGCCGTGTTTTTGCCTCGGAGCGTGATGTTCGGAGACGATGGCCTCAAAGTCTGTGGGCAATTTCCAGTCCATAACGAGATGCCGTCCTGCATCACAATGATCAAATCCGAATAAGTCCCGCTCGCGTTGGAGAATGCTGCCGGGAGATCCGCTATGGGTCATCAATAAAGCGTTGTATGTCTCGGGGTTGATCACCACCAATGCCAGTCGGCCCATATCATGCAGGACGCCTGCCGTATATGCAGTGTTTTTGTTCATCGAGCCCGCCCGGGCCAACTGTTCTGCGATCAACGCACACGCGAGGCTGTGGCGCCAGATAGCCCGCAGCCACAAGTGGTTCAGCGACTTGCCAAGGTAGGCTCTGACTCCTACGGTGAGACAGACGCCTTTGAGGCGATCGAGGCCGAGAACCGCTATGGCCTGCAGGATGCTGGTAACGGGAGAGCGGGGGGCGTACAACGCTGAATTAGAGATGGCGAGCACTTCGCTGGAAAATGAGGGGTCGGAAGAGATGAGGTCGCCGAGCTGGCGCATCGACACATCTTCGTTGCTCGTGAGTTGGAGAATGCGGATGGCGACTTGAGGGAACGAGGGAATCCGCAGATTGGCCCAGGGTATCCTGGCTGCCTGTTCACTCTGTCCAGCGATCTGCACTGTCTAGCATCCCTCCTTGGTGCAGCTTTCGATGAGTCGCACGCACCTAGCGCATCCTGCCGGCCGGTCAGGGCAAGATTCATCGATCCCGCGGCCCCTGGTAATCAATATCGGCAGACCTGTCTATCGTCTAGAGGGCGTTCCGTCATTGCGCTCCGGGAGCTGTCCGTTGCTTTCCTATAAGGAGATTGCCCGCCCTCACCCCTGCCTGATGGACCATCGCCAGGGCGAAGCGAAACTTTTCGCCCTCTCTGGTTCAGACTTTAGGGATTACGGTTTTCGGTGACCCGCTGAAAGGGTGTCGCCTCCTGACATTGCCTCGGACCAGACACGGAGAGTCTCGTCCATGCGGCTCCAGGTCTTTAGCCTGACAGATCCTCAGGGGCAAATCGGACGACCAGCCGATGGGGTTGTTTGCGATCCTCACCGATCGATGCGTCACTTCTCTGGATACATCAGGACCTTGATAGCTTTCTTCTGTTCGCATAATCCAAAGGCGGCGCGCCACTCCGATATCGGAAGCTTGGTAGAAATCAGATCCTTGAGATCGACTCGACCCTCGGCATAGATTTTCATCATGCGCTCCCAGGTTCGAGCCGTATAACAGACGGAACCGGACATGGTCAGCTGCTTGTAGAAAACAAGATCGATGGGAAATGGAATGTCCTGGCCGCAGATGGCTACCTGGGTGTAGCCTCCCATGGGACGGAGCGACTCCAGGCATCCGCGGACCGAGCCGGGATGGCCGGCACACTCGAAGGCCACATCCACGCCAGTGCCGCCCGTGTACTCCCGGATGGCCTGGTTAAGGTCCTCATGGCCAATGTTGACTACGGCTGCGGCGCCGATGCGGCTCGCCGCGTCGAGGCGCTCCTGATCTCCCGCGGCACCGGCGACAATCGTGCGTACGCCTTCCGCCACCAGCAATTTCAGACAAAGAAGTCCAATGGGCCCGGGGCCCGAGACCAGGGCAGTGTCGCCGATGCGCACTCGAGAGATCTCGGTCACTGCCTGCACGACGGCTGCGAACGGTTCGCTCATGGCTGCTTCTTCCAGGCTGAAATTTTCGGGAATCTGGTAGAGCTGGTCAGGACGCATGACGACGTAGCGGGTGAAGGCGCCATTCACCCCGTGGCCCATGCCTCTGCGATTGGAGCAGAAAATGAAATATCCGGAGCGACAGTACTCGCATTGCCCACAGGTAACGGCTGTGGCGCCCAGGCCCGTGACCCTTTGCCCCAGCGCGACGTTGTGGTTAACGTTGCGTCCCTTTTCTACTACGGTGCCTGCGAACTCATGGCCAAGAATGACCGGAGGGTAATTCCTGAACGTATCGTGAAGAACGTGAAGATCGGTTCCGCAGATTCCACAATAGGCAATTTCAAGCTTGACTTCGCTGTCCCCGCAGCGAGGTTCCTCTACTTCCCGTATACCGACGTTGCCTTCGCCACTCGCATATTTGACCAGAGCTTTCATGTTGGCAGATCCCTAAGGCGCAGCTTTGGGTGACCGGTTATTGGGGAAGGAAGGGGTTCCGTTGCATCCCTCGCCATTCGACCGAGAGTTTCTGCAGCACGTCCGTCGGGGTTGGTCCATCGTGGACCACGACCCGGTAGCGCAGTATGAGGGGCGCATCGGGTTCAATCGTTACAGTGCCAAAGGTCGTGATGCAGGGCTGCACCATCCAGAGAACGTTGTGCCAGCGAGTGGGCGGATTGAGCGGGTGATCGAGCACCGCGACTCCGACCACCTTACCGTCGCTCTTGAGTTTGATGGTGTAGTCGTACCATGGCTCAGAGGGCCAGTCTGAGTCGGGATACGAATAGTGGGGACTGCGAAAATCGGTCTTGCCATACGCGGCCGTGTAGTAAGAGTCGCCATACTTCTGGGCTTGTACCACAAAGCCTCCGAAGGCGGTCTGGTTGAGCACGTATTCCACGACCGGGGTAAAGCGGTAGTTGAGATCGATCACGTAGACGCCGTCGCGCTCGGCCACAAATACTTCATCGGTTTCTTCGAGCAGCTTTTTATTATCGATCAACCAGTCGTTGTGAATCTCCAACTGCGCGTGTTTATCGTCGGCGCTCACCAGTTTGATGTCGCGGTTTTGAATCACCCTGCCTTCCCGTGGGGCATATAACCCCCACGCCCAGAAGTCGCCTCGCTGGACGTTGAAGGCCCGTAACGCATGGTTTGGCGGAGCTTTGGAGAAATCGGCTGGAGTGCGAAACTCCGAATCCAAAAAGCCCAGGAAGATGCCGCGATGATGGGGATGGTCGTCAGGCGCTACGTTGGTAACGCGCTCGCCCGACGGGGTGTTGACTGGATCGAAGTAGGCGGCACTGGGAGATGTAAGGCCGATATTCTCAGGCTTTTTCGTCACATATTCGAAGACCAGACTGCCATTCGGAGCTTTGAGTTGCATTCCGTATTGTTCGGAAACCAGCGTATAGGCCGATGCCCCATACGCCTGGGTGGAAAGTGTAAGAGCAGTGAGGCAAGCGGTCAGGGTTCCGACGACGGCGGGCATCGTGGCGAATGGCTTACTCAATGACATCGGGAAACACCTCCAGGATAAGTGCGTCTTAAAAGCGGAGAGTGCGGCGCCCACCCGCAATCTCCTTTTATTGGGGCAGGGCGAATGCATAGAGCGCCCCCTTAGCGGCGACGGCCACGTACTGATGCCCATCGACCGCGTAGCTTATCGGTCCGCTGGCCACGGTTCCTCCCAGTCCCACGTTCCACAAACACTTTCCGTCACGCGCGTCCAGGGCAAAGAAGTTTCCTTCCATGCCACCCGAAAACACCAGGTCGGAGGCGGTGCTCAGCACACCACTCTCGGTGAAATTTACCATCTTGAAGTCCCACTTCTTTTCTCCGGTTTTGGGGTCGAGGGCCCGGACCGCACCAAAGCCCTCTGCTTCGGTGCGGTAAACAGGGGGGACTCCTCGGGTCATGTGGGCAGCAGCGCCAGGCGAGAAAGCGCCCATATACCTTTTATTCTGCACCCAGGGACCGGGATCACTCTTTCCCGAATAGTTCGAGTAGTTGTCCCAGGTGGATACGTAAAAGAGTCCGGTATGCGGGCTGAACGATGGCGAGTACCAGTTTGTGCCGCCCTGTGTTCCAGGCTCGATGTAAGGCGCACCCAGAGGCTTTGGAGATAGGCTGGGTGACACGATTGGCCTGCCCTTGGGATCGAAGCCGATGTTCCAGTTTTGTTTTACAAACGGCTTGCCGAGGAGAAATTCGCCGGTGGCGCGCTCGAAGACATAAAAGAATCCGTTTCGATTGGCCCACAGTATGACCTTCGACGGCTTGCCCTTGAATTCGATATCGGCCAGGACGGGCACCTGCACGGAATCTAAATCAAACTCGTCGTGGGGTATGAACTGGTAAAACCATTTCAACTTGCCGGTGTCCGCATCGAGCGCAACCACGGAGTCGCCGTAGAGATTGTCTCCTGGACGCGAGTCGCCATTCCAACCTGGGTTCGGGTCCCCGGTTCCCCAAAACGTAAGGTTGGTTTCCGGATCGTAGGATCCCGTGACCCAAACGGGGTCGCCGCCGTGCTTGTAGGAGTCACCGCCCCAGGTATTGGCCCCAGGATCACTGGCCGAGTTGGGGGCGGTCCAGAAACGCCATAACTCATTTCCGGTTTTGATATCGTAGGCGGCGATCCAGCAATTGGCGCCACGCTCGTTGTCCGCGGTCCCGAGCACGACCATATTTTTAATGATCAGCGGGGCGACGTTGAACTGAAGCCCTATATGCCAATCGAAAACGGTTTTGTTCCAGATGGCGCGTCCGTTTTTGGCATCGATGGCAATCAGATGTCCGTCATAGGTCGGCCACAATAGCGTATTGCCCGAGATCGCCAAGCCCTTCACCACCATCACGTAAGCGTTCGACTCGGGAGGGATGTCATAGGTAAACGTCCAGAAAATTCGGCCGGTGACGGCGTCCAGCGCAACTACGTCGTTCCCTTGAACGGTGTAGAGGATTCCGTCGACGACCAAAGGAGTGGCTTCCATTTTGTCGTTGGGCCCGCCTTCGGGTCCAACCGAGGCGAGGGGACTCGGACGATAGACCCACTTCAGCGACAAAGTTTTTACGTTTTCTCGATTGATCTGTTCAAGCAAGCTATAACGCTGGCTGAAGTAACTGCCCGAATAGGTCAACCAGTTTTGCGGTTCACGGTTCGCGTTGAGAATACGGTCGGATGTTAGTTGAGCTGGAAGGGAGCCGGTGAGCAGGAGGAGCGCAAGCAATATCTTCATGGCTTACTGGGGAAGACCGAAAACATAGAGCACGTTGCCGGCACACACGCCTACATATTGATGGCCGTCCACCGAGTACGTCATGGGGCCACTGGCGACGCTACCGCCCAGACCTACTTTCCATAAAGGCTCACCGGTGCGCGCATCCAGAGCAAAGAAGTTGCCTTCCCTTCCTCCTGAAAAGAGTATGTCCGACGCGGTGGAGAGCACACCGGTTTCGGTAAAGTCGACCATCTTGAATTCCCATTTCTTATCGCCGGTTTGGGGATCGATCGCTATGGTGGCCCCGTATCCCTCGGCCTCGGTCTTGAAGGCCGCAGAATTACCGTAATTCCCAGTAGCCAGGCCACCGCCGCGATTAGGTCGTGCCGGAGCGGGATGGGCAGGATGGCCAACCCCGGTATATCTTTCGCCTTCGACCCACACGGCAGGAGCTTTGGCAGATATCTGGGAGCCGTTCTGCCAGGAGGAGACATAGAAAAGCCCGGTGCGCGGGCTGTAGGAAGGCGAGTACCAGTTGGTTCCGCCCTGCACACCTGGTTGGATGAAAGTACCTTCCACCGTAGCTTTGAAGTCGGGGGCTTTGATGGGCCGGCCGTTTTCATTGAAGCCTATATTCCAGTTTTGCTTCACAAAGGCCTTGCCCAACAGGAACTTACCCGTGGTGCGGTCGAGAACGTAGAAGAAGCCGTTGCGGTTCGCCCACAGCATGACTTTCCGCGGCTTCCCTTCCCAGGTGATGTCGGCCAGGACCGGGATCTCAACCGCGTCCCAGTCGAACTCATCGTTGGGCGTGAACTGGTAATACCACTTCAGCTTGCCGGTATCCGCATCGAGCGCGAGCACCGAATCGGTGTACAGATTGTCGCCGGGGCTGCGGGGGTCTCCATTCCACCCCGGGTTGGGATTACCGGTTCCCCAGTAGGTCAGATTTGTTTCTGGATCGTAGGAGCCCGTGACCCAGATCGAACCGCCGCCATGCTTCCACGAAGTTGCAGGCCAGGTATCATTGCCCGGTTCCCCGGGCGATGGTGTCGCGTTGAAGCGCCACAATTCTTTCCCGGTCTTACTATCGAAAGCAGCGACCCAGCAATTCGCGCCCTCTTCATTGGTTGCCGGCCCCAGGATGACTTTGTCTTTTACAACCAGGGGAGCAACATTCAGTTGATATCCCTTCTGCCAAACGGCGACCACCGTATCCCAGATGGGTTGACCGTCCTTGATATTCACGGCAATGAGATGACCGTCCAGCGTCGCCCAGAATAACTTGTCCCCGGATATGGCTAAGCCCTTGAGCATAGGAAGCACGAACACCCCTCGTGGATCGACCGTGTGGCGGAGGGTCCAGTAGGTTCTGCCGGTGACCGCATCCACGGCTTCGATCTGGTTCACGTCTCCCGTATACATGACCCCATCCACTACCAGAGGTGTGTTCTCTATCTTTTTCGGAGTGTCGAAGACATGAACCCATTTCAGTTGCAGGCCTTTCACGTTGTCGCGATTGATCTGGGTCAATTCGCTATAACGCATGCTGGCGTAGCCACCCGAATATGTGAGCCAGTTCTGCGGTTCCCGATCGGCATGGAGCATGCGCTCGTGGGTCACCTGGGCCTGCAGGGTCGCACCAAACAAAAACAGGAAAATGAATGTTCGGATTTTCACAGCTTGGATTCCCTTCACCGCATATTGCCCGCGTTCACAAGCATCGACCTTAGTAAGTCATTGGAAGGTTCAAGGCTTGGCGTTGTCTCTTGAGGAGCTCAGGTAGTGAACGAGATCGGTAAGATCCTGAGCGCTCATCTTAGTCGCGTAAGACGGCATAGGATTCGTCGTCACAATCTCGAATTCACGAAGGCCCGCTTTCTGAAATGACTTGAGTTGATCGGAGGAGTCGATGAGCTGCACGCTGAATCCATCCTGGTTGAGGATTCTTCCCGTGACCGTCTTTCCGTCGCCGGTAACCAGACGGACGGAGCGATTCTCGGGGGTAACATCTTTGTTGGGTGTTACCAGAGCGGCACGGATTTGCTCGGCTGATCGATTGGCACCGATACCGGTTAAGTTCGGACCAAGATAGGAGCCCATGTCACCGACACGGTGACAGGACAAACAACCGTTCGCTTTAAGAAGTTTCGTCCCTTTTGCAATCTCAGCTTCGCTCAGTGGGGTTTGAATCACTGCCGGCGCCGGCGCGGGTGCGGGCGCAGTAGCCACATTGGCGGCAGGAGCGTTGTCTTTGCCGTAATTCGCGGCCAGGTAGGTCACTACATTATTCAACTCATCCTGGGTTCCCTGAGCTCCACGCGAGACCATGTCATTGACCACGCCCATCCATTCGGCCTGGGTCATTCGCTGCGTGGTGGCCATGGATACGCTGTGGCAGCTGCTGCAAATGCGCTGGAAATCTGCTTTTCCTTTGCCCTCGGGTAAAGATTGTGCATGGCCGGTAACAGCCAACGACAAGCAGGCTATCGACCCTAGATTGAAGATGTATCTCAATGTATATTTTTGGTTCATTTCCAGTTGCCCGAATCTCACTCGTAGGTGTTGCCCTTTGTCGTATTCCTGGCTCACGATCATCTGGCGATAACGACGTTTGCGTTTAGTTCCGTAATGAACTTGATTAAAACACACGATTGAGTTACACACGTCGTGCTTTCGGATAAGTAGATATACTTCATAGCGGAGATGTGTCAAGGCATTTGTAGTTGCCTCGGTTCCCTATTGAACTAGAATAGAAGCGGCCAAGATTGCTCGAAACACACATTTCCATGAAAGGCCTGCTGAACTGCAGATCCGTCCACTACGCTACCCCGGATTTCCTGTTGACCTTGGTGGCGTCGGTGCATTCCATGCGCCCTTCTTTACGGAAGGGTGCACACGCGGCCTTATTCAGTGCAACGTGGCAGGAAATCCGGGTACGCTCCGGTCGGGATGACAATTCTGTTTGGAACGGACAAGAGAACGAGTAGAAGCAGCTTTTCATCCGCTTGAGCGGGCCACAGGCCCATGACTCCTCTGTCAAGTTGAGAACCGTTTCCAGGATTAATTGTCATCTCGTGGCGTAGTGGAGATCACTTCCGCAGGCGCTTCATACTCGGAGTTGATGCAGATATACGTAGCTCTGGCGAAGTTGGTCGATGGAATCGGTCGGCCAGGCGTTCGCGGGAACACCGCGCAGAGTTCCAGAACCGTATGCTGCCACCTCGGCGAAATAGTTCTCAATCGGCGTTTGCCTGGCTGCTTTGAAGATCTTCTTCCAGTCCAAAATGCCTTGACCGACGGGAACGCTGGTCTTTCCCGGTAAGTAGTCTTTGGCATGCATGGAGAAGTAACGTGTGGGATAGCGATGAAGGTACGCCAGGGCATCGGCGCCCGCAAAGGTAAGATTGCCTACATCGATTTGAAACTTGACCAGTTTCGGGTCGGTTCTCGCCATCAACACGTCATACGGGATCACATTGTCGATGGCCATGAATTCCCTATCATGGTTGTGATAGCCCAACTGAAATCCGGCTGCCCGGATCTTCTCCCCGAGGACATTCAACTGGTCGGCTTGCCAGTTCCAGTCGTCTATCGTTTTCATCCGTGTTGGTTCGGGTGCACAGATGATATTTCGGAGCTTCAACTCTTGAGCGAAGGCTATCTTCTCGTCAAAAGCCTGGTGAAGCTCGGCAAAATAGAATTGACAGTTCTCACACTGCATGTTGATGGAAACCAGCTTTTGCCGGATCTCTTTCGCTGATAGGTTCGCCAGGGGGGACTTCTCGTAGCCGTACCCCTTGAAGGACACGAGATCTACCGATTGATAGCCCATGTCCCGCATCTCACGCCAGCCCTGGTCCCAGTCTTTTATGAGCAGGAATCTAGCGTCGTATCCTTGAAACCCGATGGGCATGTGCAAAGGGTCTGCGTTGGCAGGCATCGCTGCCTGACAGGCAAGCGTGGCGCCCATTGCACGTAAGAAGTCTCTCCGGCTTACACGGATGTCTGCCATTACTTTTGTTTTGAGGTGGGCTTACCCCAGAATATGTACAGTCCCCGCTTGGTGGGGGCTACGATGTCCATGACTCCGTCTCCGTTCAGATCTATGGCAAGCAGGTGGTCGCCCGCACCCGAGCTGTTATGGATCAACTCCGGCACCAGCCTTGCTCCCCCGGGCGCCTTGGGGTCGCGAACGGTTTTATACCAATAAAGGTAAGGTGGACCATAGACATCCGGGTCTAAGTAATCGTCCTTGTGTGAGAACTGACGCTTACCGACGATGAAGTCCGGGATACCGTCTCCATCGACGTCGGCAATGGCCGTGCCGTGCAGCTCGGCGAAGGTGACGCCGCCGGAGTTTTGGGTATTGTAGTTATCCATGACCATGTGCTCGACAAAGGAAATTTCTCCGCTGCTGGAACGCTTCTGCTCGTACCAGGCGAGCCCGAAACCATGCGCGTCCAGCGAGGTAACGACATCGTTCAGACCATCGCCGTTGATGTCATAGATGCCGATCTCCGCTCCGCCATACGAGACGCGGCCCCAACGGCCAAAGGCTTGCGGATGATACTTCCATGGCTGGTCACCGCTGCCTGGCGGTGGTTGCTCCCACCATCCATAAGCAGTCACGATATCGAGCCGCCCATCGCCGTTGATGTCGCCTACCCCGAGTCCGTGAGCGGACCCCGTGCCGCGTTCTGAGATGGTATGAACGACCCACGACCGGGTCGGATTGGCGGGATCGGGTTTGGCGTAGCGGACGTACCCATCGGCCATATAGATCAGTTCTGGTTTGCCGTCGCCGTCTATGTCCTTGAGCAAGGAGTATTCGCTCTGCATCGAGGGCAGGATCCTATATTGCTTCCAGCGCCGGCTCTCACCGGCCGGATTCACATAGAGGATCGCGCCCACGCCAAGATAGGTGCCCACGACATCGGGCCAACCATCGCCGGTGAAGTCATAGGCGTGTTGATCCCAGGTTGAATATTCCGTCGAAGGATTGAAACTGCGTGCCGGGTAGATCTCTCTGAATTTTGTATAGTCCGGGGCTAAGTAGAGATATGCGCCGGAAACCAGGTCCAGTTTTCCGCTGTGCGTGAAATCGGCAGCCGCTGCTGTCCAGTTGTAGTAGAAGGGGCTGAGGCGCTGCATGCGGAAGCGGTCCCCTACTTGCTCGAGCGGCTGGACTTTAATGGCCAGATCCTTATAGGAAGCGTCTTTGAAGCGCACTTCGCTGTTTTTGCCGACGTAGAGGGCAACCGGGCCATAGGAATCCATATCGTCGCCGGCGGTCGCGACGCTAATCTGGGAGTCGGTGTCGTTCAGGTAAGCGCGCAGGATATTGGCGTCGAGCACCGTCTCTACCTCATTCCACTCTCCATTGTGCAGGATTGGTAGAGGCCGTTTGGCCGGTAGGTTTACGCCGGGAGCTGCTTCAAAGGAAGGAGCTCTCAACGCAGCTGCTGGAAGTGCGGTTGGATCCGGCTCAGGGGGAGCATAGCGAACCTGTCCGGCTGCATTGCGCAACTTCTCCCGTTCGACTACCTCTCCGTTGGCATTAAGGGTCAGGTTCTCCGCTTTCAGTTCGCTGCCCTTGATTGAGAGGTAAGTGCCTGTCCATCCGTCCGCAGTTTTGGTCATGCGCAGCAGTACGCCGGTGTCACAAGTTCCGGAGCAGCGGAAGGCGGTATAGAAACCTGTGTCCTGGAGGGAGTGATCGAGTACCAGCCAACCGGCGTTGCCGGTCGCTTTTCCGATGAGCTCACCGTTTTCGGCACGCCAGTCCGCTTGCCCCAACGTGTGCCACCCGGTGAGAGCCGACCCCGCAAACTTAGAATCTGGTACGAAACTGGGACCATGCAGTGCGGACGAGTCTGAGATCGAGTCACCAGATTGCGCGATGGCGCACCCGGGGAAGCACATTACGAGAAGGCACAGAGCGAGATCGCTGTTTAGACGTCTAACCATTCCGTCAACCTCATTTCATTCGTCCTTGCAGGACCGTTAGAGTCTTTGTGATAGATCGATTTAGGAAGATTGTATGAATCTGCCGGTCGATGCGGCGAAAGCGATCGTTGGGCTGCGCCCATCTTTTTCGTCCCACGTACGCTGGGGCGAACGTGGGGCACCCGTCGATTGCCTCCGACGCGGCTAAGGCACAGACCCCCCAGGGGTTCACGCGGACTTTGTGTTGAAGATACTCCAGATCCGTCCTGCTCATCCTGCTGTTGCGCCAAAAACCGCGGTCTCCGCGGGGATGAACCCTGCGGAGACCGGAGTGTTTGCCGTTGATCAAAAAGTGAACCGGACACCGAAGCGGAAGTATCTTGCATCGAGGAGCCGGCCGAGCGGGTTGACGGCCGTGATCTGGCTGTAACTGCTCGATGAGCCGACGATTCCGTTGGTAATAACCGCGCTCGACACATTCGCGTTCGGATTGGCGAAATGCGGCGTATTGGAGATATTGAAGCCCTCGGCGCGGAATTGCATTGAGAGACGCTCCCAGATCTGAAAGTCACGGAAGACGCTGGCATCCATATTGGTAGCGCCCGGTCCGCGCAAATTATTGAAGCTACTGGTTCCGAAGCTGGCGGTGGTGACTGGAGCGAAGGCGGTCGGATCGAAATACGAATTACCGTGCAAGCCATTGCCAACCTTAGCCACATGCGGCTTTACCTGGTTGGCAAGCTGCGCGCTGATGGAGGTGGGACAATTGCACGAAGCAGCGGACGCCTGAACATAATACGGTAACCCGGAGAGATGGTAGAAGACTCCGTTGAGACTCCATCCGCCGAGTACCGCGGCGCCGATACCATGGGTGACGAACATCTGATTTCTGCCGAGTGGCAGCTGATATATCGCGCTGACAATGAAGTTATTCGTACGGTCCACTGGGGTTACTGAGGTATTCCGGTAATAATAGGACGGAATCTCAAACCCGGCCCCGCCCGAGGGGAGTGCCGCTGTTGCGCCTCCCTGCATGTCCTTAGACCAGGTATAGGCCACGTTCATGGTGAGCCCGTAGGTGAGCCTCTTCTGGACCGAGACCTGTAAGGCGTTGTAGATATCCCAATTGGCAGGTTCGAACGCCGTGATCGCACCGGTGATGCCATAAATCGCCAAAGGCTGGCTTGCAGCGCCTCCTCCTACCGAACCGTAGTTGAAGTTAACCGTTCCATTCTGGTGAACAACATGTGTTCCTACATAACCAGCCTGGACGACAAACCCGGCAGGGAAACTTCTTTGTACATTCACGTTGTAGGACTGGATATAGCCGCGGATAAAATTCTTCGGCAGGGTGTTGACGTTGCCCGCCCCGAAGGGGATGGCAACGTTACCGTGGCTATCCGGCACCGGGGTGGGAATGATGGGAAAGCCGGTTGCCAGGGTACTACTGGCAGGCTGGTAGGAGTTTGCCCCGGTGTAGACGGCCTCAACCGTGGCGGGGAAAGCCTGGGTTCCGGAGTTCCCCATTTCGACTTGCGTGGGAGACAGGGCATATCCTGCGCGCACCACGGTATCCTCGGTCGCGCGATAGGCAATTCCGATGCTGGGTGCGAACAGCTTGTGCGATACCTGGATCCCGCAATCACCAGGATTCCCCCCGACTCCGCAAAGTTCCATGGTGGGATTGGAGAGGTTGCTGAGCAGATTGTTATATTGGACACCGCGACCGACTGTAGTCGGCACGGGATAGAATTCCCAGCGAAGGCCGTAGTTGACGGTCAGCTTATGGCTAACTTGCCAATTGTCGCGAGCATATATTGCGAAATTCCACTCGCGAAGGGTAATGTACGGCTGATCTGGTTGAAACCAGTTGTTGGTGGTTTGAGGCAGACCCAGTAGGAAATCCGCCACTCCGTTATAGGGATTTGGTGAAGCGCCACCCTTCAGGGCGGTCACTCCGCCGGTAAACTCAAAGATCGTGTTGCGCACTTCTTTGTGGTTCATGTGCAGGCGGACAATGTCTTCGCCGACTCGAATGTTGTGGGAACCCTTGATCTTCGTTAAGTTGGCATTGTATTCGAAGACCGGATCTTTATATTCGAGGGGCGGGTAAGAGTAGCCGAACGTGGTGCTGGAACCAGAAGCCGAAGGATAACCTCCGATATCAAAGTTCGGCATACCGCCTGACCAGGGAAGGGCTCCTATGTTTGTGCCAGGAATTCCCAGTACATCGAGGCCAACCTTGGTATCGGTTTCGGTGGGAAAGAGTAACTGATGAGCCTGGGTTACTCCAAACGTCCCGTCCAGAATCAGCGTCGGATTGAACACATAGGTGGCTGACGCAGAAACGGCGAGTGTGGCGCCGTTTTGCAGGTAATTTCCAGCACCGTTTTGACTGAATGCAGCCCAACCGCCGCTGGAGCCCCCAAGGAACTGCCCAAAGAATGGGTTTTGCTGATTGAAATAGGGCTGATAACCATATCGGCCCGAGACCCTCAGCTTAGAGGTCGCCTGGTAGTCCACTTTGGTATCGATCTTGTGAAGGTTATAGAGGGTCGCTTGCACTACCGAAAAATTGTTGATGTACCCGGGGAGATTCGGCGCCGGGACGTACGGAATCATGATCTTGACGACGGGGCTGATACGCGCGTCAGGAATTTTGTTATTGGGAAACGGCGTCCTGCCTGTACCGTCCGGATTCCCGGTCATGGGGTCGTAGATCGGTGTCGATGACCCCGACAGGTCTCCGGAGAGCATCTGTGGCGTGGGCACGGAAATAATTCCTGCATAGCCCTGATGGATAAAGTCTCCCTCATAACCGGCAAAGTAGAACAGCTTATTGCGGATGATAGGGCCGCTCACCCATCCGCCGGTATCGTTGTCGACCAGGTGAGCAGGCTTCTGGCCAACAGGTTGGAAATAGCTGCGGGACTCGGTTGCGTTGTTGATGTTGTATTCGTAAAAGGCTCCGTGTATCCCGTTGGATCCGCTCTTAAGCTGCACGGTAACAGAAGGGCCACCGGAGAGCCCCTGTTCGGCGTCGGGGCTGTTGGTTACTACGTTGATGCTCTGAATCGATTCCACCGAAGGCACAAAGCTGGTGTATTGCTGGACCCACGCATTGGTGGCGCTCACCCCTTCAATGCGGACGTTCGGACCCTGGACACCAGTTCCGTTGGCCGCGAATTGCATCGACTTCGAGGGGTTATTGGTGCCGCCCGAGAGTTGGCCGCCTGGAGGCACCATGCCGGGAACCTGATTGAGGATTCCCTGGTAGCTTCTGGTCGCCTGAGGCACGTTTTCCAGAGCGTGGTTGGAAATCTCGGCGTGCACGTCCGCAGTGTCGGTTTGGAGCTGGGCGGCGAGCGCAGCTTGTACCTCAACGGTTTGGGAGACGGCGCCGATCGAAAGCTGGGCATCGACGCGGACCACGTTGTTCGCAGTAACCGCAATGCTCGTGGCCTTGAACCCTTCAAATCCCTGCTTAGTTACATTGACCACGTAGGGTCCTTCCGGCAACGTGGACACGGTGTAGTTTCCACCATCGTTGGTTTGAACGGTACGTGCGTCGTTGGTTTGTGTGTTGGTGATTAAGACTGCTGCGTCTGGAACGGCGGCGCCGGTATTATCTGTAACTGTGCCTACCACGGAACCATAAAGCACCTGCGCCCGCAGAGGCGCTGAGAGGAATGCTGTCATGCACAGTAAGAGAAGACATGCATAGATCAACGGCTTTAATCTGTTTTGCCGGCGTTGTTGAACTGTTGGTGTGCAATCGCGACCTGTCTTTTGGATTCTCACTGCGTCACCTCGCCTGTCTATTAGTTCCTTAATGAACTATTCAAAGATGCAGCTAAGTAAGTCAAAGCTTTAGCCTCGGGGTAAGTAGATATACTTTGCGATTAAGACGTGTCAAGCGCTTTCTACACCTTCCAGTTCCGTAATGAACTCTCACCGAACAAGATTGTTTCGACGGTGTTCCGGACCTTGTCTCGGGCCCGTTTCCTTGTGGAGTTGCAGGCGTCGCTCCGCCTAAAGGTTGAGCCGCGGATCATTCCACTTCGATCGAAATGACGAGGGGAATGGCAGAGTCTTCCTTTGGACACGATGATGATTTAGAGAACTGCAGATCCCTTGACTTCGCCCGGATGACAAAGGGGACGGCGGCGCTTCCATAAAAGCAGTCACTCAGTGGCGAGCGTGACTACTGTTGCTCGAGTCGTTGGAGCGCCTGCGCCGCCTGCTGGGCCACGTTTGGATCCCCGCCGCTAGCGGCCTTGCGCAGGTGTTCCTCCGCACCGGTGCGATCGCCCTGCGCGGCTAAAACCAGAGCGAGATCGAGGTGTGCGCGACTGAAATCGGGCCTCACTTGCAGTGCCTTCTGATATTCAGCCGCCGCCTCACTCAACTGCGTTTTTCTGGCAAGAAGGCCGCCCAATAACTCGTGAGCTTCGGCGAGGTTAGGATCGGCGAGGACTGCGGCCTGTGCAGATTCCTGCGCCTCCTCCAATCGATTCAGACGTACCAGCATGAGTGAATAGTCGTAGAGATAGGGCCCATACGCTGGACGCAGTCGGGTTGCTTTCTCAAAATCGAAAAGCGCCTGCGGCGCTTTGCCGGATCCGGCCAGCAAACGACCGGTCAGATTGTAGGTGGCAGCATCGTAAGGATCTATGCTGAGGGCGCGTTGCGAGGCAGCCATTGCGGGATCGATCTGTCCTGTTGCAGCAAGCAAGCTGGCCAGGCTCAAATACACTCCAGGCAAATCCGGGTTGAGCACGACGGCTTTCTGCATCTTCTCAAGCGCAGCGTCGGGTCGACCGAGCCGAGTATCGAGGATGCTGTATTGATAAAAGACATTGGCGTTCGAGGGTGCAAGACGCAAGGCGCGTTGCAAAGTCTGCTCGCTCAGTGAGAGTTCCCCCGATGTCTTCTGTGCTTCGGCCAGCGATTGCAAGGCGGTGACCGAGTTTGGGCTTCGAGAAACCGCTTGCTCAAATGCCGCAACGGCTTGTTTCGGTTTTCCGCTGCTCCCCCACGCATCGCCGAGCGTGGTGTAGAACTCCATTTGGGAAGGCGACTGTTGGCTGACTTCCCTACTCAGATCGACCACGCCGTTCTGCAAGTTGTTCTCAAGCGCCACCTGGGCTACGGCCTGGTAGAGCGCATACTGGCCGGTTTGCGGAAGGGGTTGCGGATAATAGGGGACAACTTTTCCGTGGTAGTCCTCGGCATCAGTCAGATGACGTTCGGGAAGCTCGGCTAGCAGGTCGCGAGCTGGAAGACGGCGCTGAATAAGATGGTCGGTAACTACGGCGTGGACTACATCCTCAGTTCTCCGCTCGGGCATGTGGCAAGAGATGCAATTGTTGGAATTCGTATGCTTACCAGAGCTGACCAGGACACCAAGCGCTGGTTCGTGGCAGCTTCGGCACTGGCCGGAATAGTATTTGGTGGCTTCCTCGCCGCTGGGTAAGGGCCGATGCGGATCGTGGCAGGTCAAGCATGTCATCGCGCCTTTGCTTTCCAGAAAGCAACGGGATTTGCGCAACCGATACGCTGCGCTGGCGATTTCAAACTTGTCGTCGTGTCCAGTGCCCGGCGCATAATCGAAATACAGGATGAAGTCCTCCAATGGCTGGCCGGGAACATAAGAGAACGGCTTTCGGTTAAACCTGCGAATCAACGCGGGAAGGCGGCCGCTGGTCGGCTCCAGGTGGCATTGCATGCAAACATCCATCTGGAGTTTCGAATTGAGTCGCGCCGGATTCACAATGCTGGCGCTTATGGCTGCCGGCTTGGCGCCAGGGGTCTGTGCTACGCGAACGTGTCGGCCGCCGGGACCGTGGCATCGTTGACAATCGATTCCCTCGGGCAGGTCTTGCGCGAAGATGGGATCCGACCCCTGAGATATGGCTGGTGTCTGAGGGTATCCATTGTGGCAAAACATGCACTCGTAAGAAACCAGGCGCCTGGTTTGCGGATGACGCGAATCGAATCCCGGACTCATCGCCCAGTATCCGCCCCGTTCCGAATACCAACCCAGGGGCAGCTCGATCAGCGTTCCCCGATCGGTGCGATGCAGGTAGGACCGCGCGTGATCGCCTGCTCCCATCACGTAGTCGATCTTCATGTCTTCGATGTTGGTGTCTGTTCCGTCAAAGCCGGTTTGCCAGCGGCGCTGGTAGTAGGCTCCGTCATGCACAGTCATCGAATAATGCGTTCCGGTCAAGGAGTGCGAGTATTGATTTTTTTCTTTATAGTCTTCGACGGTGTTGGCGGGCATGGGCCGAAACAAGGATTTACCCATGCTGGTGCCACGATAGCTCTCATAGATGGCACGATGGCAATTTGCGCAGGTCGACGCGTTGACATATTCGTTTACAGGAGGGGCCTGAGGTGGCGCCGCCGTGGCGAAGATGGCGGCTCCCGTCAAAAATAGCGAACAAAGAATGAACCCAATCCTCACACGACCCCTCGAATTACCAAACATACAACAACCCTTGGCATTCTGACTCAGTGGTAACGAGGGGCCGGTGGAGAAATTCGAGCCGAAATCAGTTCTTGTTTGCTTTGGAGACCCGCAGCAAGACCACACCGTGGGCCGGAACACTGGCGGTATAGCTGTCGCCGGTTGTGGCGATGGCCTCGTGTTTCCACAGATCGCGTACCTTGAGATTCTTACCCATCTTCAGGCTGTTCCAGGAAACGCTCCCCTGCGCAGCTTCATCGCCGCGATTGAAGATCGCAACCGCCATGGATCCATCTTGCAAAGGCCGGTTCAGGATTTCCATCTTGCCCTCCTGGGTCAGTAGCTGCACCGGTTTTGCCGCCGCGTCCTGATCGATGGCAATGACATCGGTATTCATCAGGATGGATTTCGTTTCGTCGGTCATGCTGCGCAAGTCGTTGCCGGCAATGAGAGGCGCGGATAAAAGCGACCAGAGACTCATATGGGTGCGGTATTCATCCGCATTCATACCGCCGTTTCCAATCTCCAGCATGTCCGGATCGTTCCAATGCCCCGGACGCACGTAGGGAGCGATATCGATTTGACTGAAGCCAATGCGGTCCATCGATTCCCATTCGTCCCGAATGTCGCCGGTGGTGCGCCACAGGTTGCCTCCCGTGTTCGTCCCCCACTTCCAAACATCCGCTACTCCGTACTGACAAAGGCTATAAACGATAGGCCGTTTGGTGTTCTGCAAGGCCTCACCCATCTTCTGGTAGAGCCTCTGCTGGTCATCCTGGGTAGACGAATAGATGTTTCTGGCGCTGCATAGGTCGAACTTCAGGTAGTCAATTCCCCAGGCAGCGTAGGTCTGGGCGTCCTGCACTTCATGCCCAAAGCTGCCGTTATAGCCGGCACAGGTCTTTGGCCCGGGTGACGAATAGATGCCGATCTTCAACCCTTTGGAATGCACATAGTCCGCCAGGGCTTTCATGTCGGGGAATTTCCTGTTGGTTAGGATGTTGCCGGCGGCATCGCGGCCATCTTCCCATGTGTCATCAATATTGATGTACACATACCCTAGCTTGCTCATTCCGCTCGATACCATGGCATCGGCCATCGAGCGCACCGCGGCATCGTCGACTTTTCCGGCGAATTTGTTCCAGCTATTCCAGCCCATCGGCGGAGTCCTTACCAAACCGTTGTCGGGCAGATCGCGCAACTCGGGCAGAGGTAGCCTGGCCGGTGGCAGCGTTGCCTCGCGGGTCGTCCGCTCCGCGGTACCCTGCAGGGTTTCACCACGAAAATTTCGGGTTTGCAGAGAAAGCTTTCCGTCTTGATAGGCACCCTCGTAGGTTAGTTGGCGAGGAGCGGAGGGGGGACGCCCATTAGCCGGCGGAGGCGGAGGCACAGTTTTGAATTGCAGCTTACCGTCCTGGAAGGTTCCGTTGATAGGCGTTCCGTTTGGCCCGCGTCCCAACGATGTTCCGGTGATGGATGCCCCGTCCTGTTTCAATTCGAAGTAGGTGTCGCGGACGGTTCCATCACCGTTGGGGACGTGAAGCACCCAGTATCCGGTGAGGTCCGTCTGGGCCGCAGCAGGGCGCGCCCCGAAAGCCAGGCTGCAAACGATGAGGACGCAACACTGGGCCAGGCGCGCTGATCTCTGATTCCACTTTCGGCTTTTGAACATTTCCATGAACAGGCTCCTATGACATGCGCACAAAACGAATGCGGACGAGGAGCACTCTACTTAAATGGAGCGAATAGCGCAAACCGACGGGGATCGGCGAGCCGGGAGTACCTCTGCCATATCATCGACGTTAGAAGTGACAGTTACCTGGATCTGCAACGTCGATCCGGCGCGTCGCACTTGCAGGTATGAGCTGGACGACGATGGTTTGTGCCATGACACGGCCTTCGTTGCGGAGGATGTGTACGTGATCGCCGCCCGGATCGACAAACGTCATGTTCTTGGTGTAGACGTGGGGCTTGCAGTCGGGATCGTTGCCGAGGTAGTCGGTCACCGTTCCCTTGGTGACGATGATCAGGCTATGCCCGGGATGTGTGTGCCAACCGGTGCTTCCTCCCGGTTGCCAGACGTTTCGCTGCACGTACAAATCTGAAGGTCCTTCGGTTTTCTGGAGAGACAGCCACTCATCCTCTACGGAGTCATGGATGGCGGATCTTTTGGAACCATCGATATCGCCGAAGGTTCCTTTGACGAGTGTTGTGGCGATGAAGCGTTCGGCCGGTGTCGCCCAGACATTGTCTGCGTGATAGAAAGTCGTGAGCGCAATCGCGGCACTGAGCATCCCCCAGTGGGCCAGTTTGCTTTGCATGTGTACGTCCTTTTCTCTCCGGCCCCATCGATCGGCGAAGATCACTCTTCTCGGGCGGAGCTGGACGGGCGGCCGCGATGCAATCCACCCTGGCAAAGTGACCGCCCAGCCTGCATCTACCTTTCCTCTCCGACGATTTGAACTACGCCGGGAAGTGCCTCCGTTCCAAAGTGCTTGGACCCGGGAGTCCCAAACGTCACCGTGATATTCGAAAATTCGACGTCGCTGCCGCCGGTAATTTCTATCACTACTGGTGAGGGTTCAATGGTTGTGGGCGCCGGGCCTCCGTTGAGCGTAAAGACAGCAGTGCCCGTTACCTTGAATCCGCCCGTAATCTGCGAGACACTGCCGCCGGAGACAGCAATGTGGTGGGTATGGGCGCCCCTGAGGGCAGGATCAAAATTCCCGTTGCCGCCAGTCTTGGTCAGCACCCAACCATCGGAGAATCCCATGTTCAGGGCCGCATAAAAATCCGCCTTGGTTCCGTTGTCCGTTAGCTTTAAGGACCAGGGGCCTCGAACCTCGTACGGACCCGTTGCGGTGGTCGTTGAACCCATCGTTGCCATGGTTTGGGTCGTATAGGCGTTGATCACCCCGCTAAATTCCTTGTGTGTTGATCCTTGAGCCAACGCACCGGTACCTATCGCCAGCACCAGGACCGGGGCAACGCGTACTGCCCACCCGAAAGCTTTGCTGTTCATGAAATTCCTCCAAATTTGAGATTCACGCTTGAGACGCAGGGACACAGTCGGATACTTTGGTGGGGACCTTCAAGCGGTAAGGCGCAGGATGGCAGCTGTTCCGCGATTTGCTGTGGAATGCCGTGCTTTGCCGTGCCCTTGCCGGGCACAGGAGGCTACAATTTTGGTCTCCGGTTGATCACAGCCGGGGGCCAATCAGGAGAGCGCGATGGCCGAACCATCCGTTGGCACACCGCGATCCGAGAAACCGCTCGAAGACCGGCTGGACTCGTGGAAGGAAATTGCGGCGTATCTCAGCCGCGATGTGACGACGGTTCAACGCTGGGAGAAACGGGAGGCGATGCCCGTTCACCGGCATCTGCACGACAGGATGGGGTCGGTCTACGCTTCCCGGGCCGAATTGGACGCCTGGGTGCGCGGCCGGAATCTTCGATCCGCGCAGGAGAACGAGACCCCACCGCCCGCCCCTGAACCGGCACTTCCCGTTGAACCGCCACCGCATCCACCTATCCTTCTTACCCGGCGAAGACTCGTGGTGTTGTTTGCCGCGGCGACAGCTGCGCTGGCAATTAGCGCAGGACTCTGGTTGCAAAGAACGGAGTACTTCTGGCGCAACCCGATCGCTGACGCGCGATTCCAGACGGTCACGGGCTTCGGCGGAGTCGAGCAGGCGGCTGCGCTGTCGCGCGACGGACACTTTGTAGCTTTTCTGTCGGACCGGGACGGACAAATGGACGTTTGGGTTACGCAAGCCGGTTCGGGACAATTTCACAACCTGACCCGTGGAAGCGTGGCGGAGCTGGTCAATCCATCGATTCGAACGTTGGGATTTTCTCCCGACGGCTCTCTGGTCACATTTTGGGTCCGCAAGCGAGACGGCTCAAACGGGGGCGACATCAGCATCTGGGCGGTGCCAACACTCGGTGGAGAACCGAGGCCGTACCTCGAAAGCGTAGCCGAGTTCGACTGGTCGCCGGACGGCTCGCGGCTCGCTTACCACACCCCTGGTCCGGGAGATCCGCTGTTCGTATCCGACGGCAACCCGCGGCCGGGGGCCCAGCCCATCTTCACCGCGCCCGCCGGCCTCCACTCTCACTTCCCCCTGTGGTCATCCGACGCGGCGTTCGTGTACTGCGTCCGAGGCACTCTTCCAGACAAATTAGACATCTGGCGCATCCCTTCAGCGGGCGGAACTCCGAAACGGATCACGTCGCAGGATACAAGCGTGAGCTATCCGGTTCTGTTTGGCCGGCGCACTTTGTTGTATCTGGCTAGCGACCCCGATGGCTCAGGGCCGTGGCTTTATAGCGTGGACATTCAGCGCCGGATTCCCCACCGGCTGGGTTCTGGCCCTGAACGATACACGTCGCTGGCGGCCAGCGCTGATGGTTCCCGTTTGGCGGTTACGCTGGCAAGTCCCAGGACAACACTGTTGCGGTTGCGAATTGCCGATTCAGCCACGGAGGTGTCGGCCACGGGTCCGATTCTTCTCACCACCGGCATGGGGTTCTCGCCAAGACTGGGCCCAGAGTATCTTCTGTACTTGTCCGCGAAGGGCACGGGCGAGAGTATCTGGAAGTTCGCCAACGGGACTAGCACAGAGTTGTGGAGTGGTGAGGGAGCCCACGTTCTTGGTGGACCCGCGGTTTCCCCGGATGGACGCTCTTTTGCATTTTCAGTCAGCCAGCACGGGCAAACGATCTTGTACGTGATGCAGACCGACGGCACGAACAGACGGATCGTGGCTGATTCGCTGAACCTGCAGGGTGCTCCGGCGTGGGCGCCCGACGGGCAATCGATCACTTCGGCGGTGGTTGATCACGGCGTTCCCCACCTTTTTCGCATTCCAATCGACGGAGGCTCGCCCACGGTTCTTGTATGGGAGTATTCAGTCGATCCGGCGTGGTCGCCCGACGGAGGCTTCGTTGTCTATTCAGGGCCCGACGTCGGCACCACTTTTTCGGTGAAAGCCGTTACGCCGAAAGCCGCGGCGCATCCCCTCCCATCCTTGCAACTGACCCGTGGAGCTCGGCACGTGCGTTTGCTGCCCGGCGGGCAGTCACTGGTGGTGTTGCGGGGAGACCTTCAACACAAGAATCTGTGGCTTATTGACCTGCAGACTGGTGCCGAGCGGCAGTTGACCAACCTTCCGTCAGACTTCGACATTCGCGACTTCGACGTCTCTGCGGACGGTCGTGAGGTTGTCCTTGAGCGGGTGCAGGAGCGTTCTGATGTGGTGATGCTGGATTTGCCGCGACGGTAAGTGGGGTGGCCTTCTTACGATGAAATACAGTTGTTACGAAATCAGTTCGACAATGTGCATCGGAAAGACCTACCTGGGGGTTAAAGCCTCATTTGATAGCCGGGTTTACATTCAGGCTTTCTCAGGATCTGTCGAGTGCCGAAGGGGCCGGTGAAAGTCAGTTTTCCAAATCGGTTCGGCAACAAGCTTTTTGCCTTGTATCGGGGCATGACTTTAGTCCTGCCGTAAAGGTGCAAAAAAATGCGGCTTTAGCCGTGCGCTTTTTCTATTGGATTTTCGTGCAGATTCTACGATGGCAGGGGCTAAAGTGCCTGCGTGAAAACCTCTGCGCTTAGTCCCGTAGGGACGGCTGAACAGCGGGTCCAAATTTTCAGCCGTCCCTTCGGGAATGCTCGGTGGCGCATTCCTAACCCAGGACTGCGTCCTGGGCTACTTTCAGACGTCCCTACGGGACTAAGTGAAGAGTTCTCACGCAGACTCTAAAGCCCTGATCATTTTGGCCGGTGGCGGCACGACTGAAGTCGTGCCCTGATACCAAGCAAAACCCCGCCATCAAGCGTACTTTTCAAGCTCGGCGGTTGCGGCCACACGTTGCGGACGATACTTCAGTAAGTAACAGATGCCAACGATCGCTGCGGCGAAGCCTGAGGCAGCTCCGATGCCAAGAGCCCAGCGCGGGCCGAACTTATCTGCTACCCAACCGACAATCGGCGCGCCGATGGGTGTGCCACCGAAGACTACGGCGAGGAGGATGGCCATCACACGACCGCGCATAGCGGGCTCGGTCGACAACTGCACCAAACTGTTGGTAGAGGTGGTGAAGGTCTGGGCGGAGACACCAATGATGACAAGTGCGAGGGCGAAGAGCCAGTAGTTGGGCATAAGCGCGGCTAACACAAAACCGAAGCCGAAGATGGCGGCACCAGCCAGAAGCGGAGCCATGCGAGGCTTCTCCCGTCTGGCGGAAAGCAACGCACCAACTACCGACCCGATCGCCATGATCGATGTCAAGAGCCCGTATTGGCTGGCTCCTGCGTGAAAGACCGTAACCGACATGGTGGCAATGAAGATCGGGAAGTTGGCCCCGAACGTCCCGATCAGGAAGAACATGAGAAGAAGCGCTTTCAGATCGGGCCGCTTCCAGACATAACGAAAACCTTCAGCCATGCTTACAGGTTTTCGGAGAACTCTGTCCTCCCGATGAAGTTCATGGATGCGAAGGAGACTCAGCGAGCCGAGGACGGCAGCAAAGGAGGCGGCGTTAATGAGGAATACCCACCCCGAGCCCACAGCTGCGATGAGGACGCCAGCGATGGCTGGACCGATCATCCGCGCTGCGTTGAACGAGGTGGAATTCAGCGCCACGGCGTTGGAGAGATCAACCTCTCCGACCAATTCCGAGACGAAGGTCTGACGCGCCGGCGAATCGAACGCGGTCACACAGCCCAGCAAAAGGGCAAACATGTATACATGCCACAAGTGGACACGCCCGGCGACGGTGAGGATGCCCAATCCCAGCGCCAGCACTCCCATGGCCGCCTGGGTGGCGAACACCAGTTTCCTCCGGTCGAAATGATCGGCGGCAAAACCGGTCAAGGGCAGCAAGAGAACCTGAGGTCCGAACTGAAGCGCCATGACTACACCAACAGCGGTCGCATTACGGTGGGTCAGTTGGGTGAGGACGAGCCAGTCCTGGGCGGTGCGCTGCATCCACGTACCGATATTGGATACCAGTGCACCGCCCGCCCACACGCGGTAGTTGAAACTGTTCAGCGAACGAAAAACACCTTTCACTGGATCTCTCGCGAGTCCACCGGAGAATTGCCACCGTGAAAGCGTCCAAAGCTGCGTGCCGCCACCAGACCCATAAGAAGAACTCCCAATCCGAAAACAACAACCTGATCTGTCGCGCGTAAATTGAAGTAGCCCACACGGCATACAAGAACGTAACCAACAGCCAGATTGAGAAATCCCCAGAGCACGTTGACGGTCGAAGAAGAGAGCCCCTGGCCTGGCGGTTTTGCGAACGGGCTCTGAAAAGGGCGCCCCATCACGCCGCTAACAAAATGAGGAACGGCGTTGCTGAGGAACATACCGCCGAAGAAATACGATACGTAGTGATTCCATTCCATCTGAGCGCTCCTCTTACTAGGCCGGCCGGCTATCGAGCAGAGTGATGATCTCCCGGGTGAAGCCGGTTTCGCCCAGACGGGGAAAGATCCGCGTAATGCTGTTGTGGTGAGCATCAGGGTTGGTGTCAGTGGTGGCATCGACCGCGAAGGTGACGTTGAATCCGTGCTCGTGGGCCTGGCGCGCGGTCGACTCAACACCGGCACTGGTGGAGACGCCGGCAACCACGACCTGCGTGACCCCCAGCTTCTTCAGGTGCTGCTCCAGACCCGTGTTGGTGAATGCTCCCCAGGTCCGCTTGGTCACTGTGTGGTCTTGGGGCTGCTGGTTCAACTCGGGGGCGAGGTCGGTCCATCCGGGGGGAAACTCACGAACTCTCGGAGGCTGTTCCGTTCGACCGGGTGCTCCGCCGGCAACGTTGACCAGCACTACCGGCAAGCCGTGACGACGAAAGGCGTCAGCCAGCGCGGCAGCGTGTTGCACAACTTCGGAAACGGGATGTGCGGTGGGCAAACCCAGGATGCCCTTCTGCAGATCGATGATGACGAGAGCGGTCTTCGGGTCAAGGGCAGTGATGGCCACCAGGGTTCTCCTCTTGGTTACGAATCGAAAAGGCGTTTGAGTAGTTCCACGGCGGCGGCCAGTTCTTCCTGCTCACCGGACGTGAGTTTGCTTTGAATCATGCGGAACAGCCAGTCTTCCTTTGCGGCCCGGCTGGCCTGGATCATTTCCCGGCAGGTATCGGTGAGAGACAGAATGGTTTGCCGCCCGTCGGCCGGGTCGGGTGTTCCGGCCACGAGGCCGGCAGCCTGGAGTGTGGAGACGGTGGCACCCAGGGATTGCGGGCGCACACTCTCGGCGCGCGCGAGGGTGGTCACAGTGGCCGGACCATCCCGTTCCAAACGAAGGAGGACGGATTTCTGAGGTGAGGTGAAATCTCCGGGATGTGCCTGCTCCCGGAGCCGCCGGCTCACTTTGCTGAATACGACACGGAGTTCGACCGCCAGGGCTAAAGCGCGCGCTGAGTCGGGGTCACTCTTTTGTCCGTCCATGAATAGACTCTAGCATGTGCGAAGCAAAACTACAAAGGTTACCTTTGTATAATACTGAATGCCTGCTAGTCTTTCTCAGCCCAGATTCGTAGGCTTTCGCGGTTGTGGGAGCCAAGGACCTTGATTCGGTCCCCCGCCCCACAGTGCATACCTTCCATGAAGGGGTGGAAGAAAACTGACCAGTTCGAAGTAGCCGCGTGTGTTGCCGGGTGGTTTTCGTACTCGCCGACTTCATCCATCGTGAGATGAATCCATTGGGCAATGCCGGTAGCACCGTCACGTTGGGCGATGAGTGATCGAGCGGAGCGGTCGTCCGGGAAAGGGCCACCGGATGCGAAATCGAAAGTAAAGAGGTCGGCCGGTTCACTGAGCAGAGTGATGCCGCGATCGTCGCGATGGACCTTGAAAGCTGGAGGAGCGAGTTGGTTGAAGTGCGAGAGATCGAATCCCTCCACAGTTGCCATGCGCATTCTCGCTGCATCGGAATAGTCGGCTAAGGCAACACGTACCGAACCTTGCGCGGGAATGATGCGGCCACCGCTTTTTAAGAAGCGATGCGCTTCTTCCATGACCGGAAGGACATGCTCACCGATCAGGTCGAGGTTGATGATCTCCGAAACCAGCACATCGACGGGGCCGCCAAGATCGGCTTCTATATCAAGAGCAGCCGAGTGTTTGCCAATGATGCGGATCTGATCGGCATAACCATTTGCGGTGATAATTTTTTGCGCAGCCTGAGCGACGGATGGGTTCATTTCGCAACTAATGACTTCCCTGGCTCCGGCGCGAACCGCCATCATTGCTAATAGGCCGGTGCCCGATCCGATATCGAGCACGCGCATTCCAGGACGGACAGCTCGGCGCAAAGCCTGGTCGAACGCGGAGTTTCGAAGCTCGTCGCGGACAATGGAGAAGTGCCAGGTGGGAACGTTCTGGCTTAACACGCCTCGGGCGAGCATATCGATTTCAGAGTCGTTGGGTGCGAGGCTGCGTGCCTGCAATGCCAAAGAGACCGCGCGATCGCTTTCCCCCGTGGCCATGAGGTGATGCGCCAGAGTTAACAGTGCCTGGGGATGGTTCGAGGCCTGAGCGATGAGCGCTTCGAGCATCCGCGATGCTTTCTCATCGGAGGGTGATTCTGGTTTCAAGCAGGAGTCCTGGCCGCCGGTGGAAAGGCCAGTATAAAGCACCCGTTGGCCGGCGGTTAGGACGGACTTAGATGGAACAGCCTTTGCGTTGGTTCCACAATCCTCGAGTGAAGTCGGGGAATTTTACGGGTGCACTGCCCTGTGCCAGTGATGTTTTGCTTAGAGGGGTCGGTACTGACCAGGCTGCTCCGTCGTAAACGTCCATATCCGGCGGCAGACCTTCGCGCATGCACTGCAACAAGCGGTAGATCATGATGAAGTCCATACCACCGTGGCCGCCGGAAGTGCTGGCCATCGCGCCCTCTTTAGCCCAGAGTGGACTCTCGTACTGCTTCTTGTATTGGTCGAGCGTGCCCCACTCTTCGCCACCCCCTTGTCCGTCGAGGTAGATGCGCGGTGGGTAATCAGCAAAGATGCCCTTGGTGCCACCAACCATATTGATCCGGCTATAGGGCTGCGGGTTCGAAGTATCGTGCTTGAGGGTGATCATCAGACCGGACGCAGTCTTGATCAGAGACGTATTCAAATCCCCGGTGATGTACTTTTCTTTCCATTTGGGGTCGCCCTGCGGGGTGTTCGCTTCACGGTAGGCAGCCAGGCCGAGGGCGGGCGTGCCCATGGAGACCATGTAGTCGAACCGGTCACCGCGGTTGATGTTCATGTAGTTCGCCACCGGGCCCAACCCATGAGTCGGGTAAAGATTGCCATCACTTAAGGTGTGAAAGGCGCGGCGCCATAAGCCTTCACCCTTATTGGAAAACATCTCTTCCCGCAAATCATGCAGGTAGGCCGCCTCTCCATAGAGGACGTGGCCTAATACACCTTGACGCACCATATTCAGCACCAGGGTTTCGGTGTAGCCGTAGCAACACTCCTCCAACATGATGCAGTGGCGGCGAGTCGCCTCCGAGGTGTCGACCAGCTTCCAAAGGTCTTCCGTGGTGCTGGCCAGCGGCACTTCCACCGCCGCGTGCTTGCCATTCTCCATGGCGGAAAGAGCCATCGGGGTGTGCCAGTTCCACGGGGTTGCGATGACGACGAGATCGAGATCGCCTCGTTTGGTAAGAGACTCGTAATCGTGAGGCCCCTTGGTGTAGAGTTCGGGCGCTTTCTGCCCCGCCTTTTCTACCAGCTGGCCGGCGTGCTCCGCCTTCTCGGGCACAACGTCACAAACGGCAACGACCTGCGCATTTTGCGCCAGGAACCAACCGAGCAGGCCGGTGCCTCTTCCGCCCACGCCGATGAATCCGATGCGTGGGTCTTTGGTCGCAGCGAAAGGATTGTTGATCATCGACCGTGCGGGGGAGGGGTGAACTGCATCGGCGAGCGCGCTATGGTCGAGTTGGAAGGCAGCGGTCACCATGGCGCCCAGCTGAAGAAACTGACGCCGATTGGGCGTGAGCGTAGGCTCAGTTAAATCATCTTTCACGGGTAGTTCAGCTCCTCATATGCGAAGGAAGATCTTGCGACGGTACATCCAGAAAAGAAAGAGCCAGTCGAGCAACAGGATAGAAGCCCCAAGCACCAGCGGCTGCAGTCCCTGACCAAAAATCAGAAACGTCTTTGCGCCCAGGTTGGTTATGAGATTACGGGCAAGAAACTCTTCCCACAGGTGGGCGATGAGATAGGCGGCAATGGAATTGGTTCCGACGACAACCAGCGGGAAGGCCCAGCCCCGCCACTGCTTGACGTCGATGATCCAACTGAACACGGCTAAGAACACGAAGCATATGCCACCGCTAAACAACGTCCAGCTGGGAGTCCAGATGCGCTTTACGATGGGGCAAATGCCGGCCAGGTGAAAAAAGAGGCCAAGAGCGAAGAGAGCGACGCCGGCCATCAGGAACCGGCGGATGGGCTGCCGGGGCGCCGACGCCAGAAACCATTGGCCGGCGAATAGGCCAAGAATCATGGTGCCGAGGGTAGGGATGAAACTCAGCGTGAGATAGCCGCCCTCGTTGGCCACGAATGGGTGTTCGCGGGGAAACAAATTCAGGAACCATACATCGAAGGCCTGGCCAAAGTTGCTGTTCTTGTTCCAGTGCGCGCGGAAGCCGGTATATAGATGATGCCAATCGCTGGGAACTCCGACCGCGGCATAGTTGAAGCCTGGTCCTGGAACGGGATAGAGCGCCCAGGCCAGCCAGTATCCAAAGAGGATGGCGCTGAAAGCGATCCACTGATCACGCACCGGACGAAACGCAAGCAGGAACAAAAAGGTATAGCCCAGGCCGATTTGCGTAAGGGTGTCTTCAAAGGTGAAGTAGGTCTGGGTGCTGTTGAGAGAGCGAAGGAAGATGCCGAGCGCAATCAGGAGCAGCGACCTCCAGATTGTGTGCGCGAGCATCTGGGGAAACAGGGTGCCCTTCCGTTGGCGGCTTCTGATCGAATAAGGAAGCGCTACGCCGACCAGGAACGAAAAGGAGGGCTGGATCATATCGTGCAGCGAACAACCGAACCACTCCGTGTGAGTTTGGTTGAAGGCGAGAATTTTCCAGAAGATACTGTGGTTGTAGTAGGCAGAGACTTTGGCGAACTGGAGAACCTCGCCCATCATCAGCAGCATGACCAAGCCGCGATACGCGTCTACCGCCAGGTTGCGCACCGTGGGTAAAGGCGCGCGGACAGCCGTAGTCGCAATGGTTTCGAGATCTGCTGCGGTCGTCGCCCCGGCCTCGAGAACCTCGCTCATCGTAAAGCTCCGCATTCCACGCCTGATCGCGTTTGCTTGGCACCCTGGCGGCGCGATGCAGGCAGGCGGCTGCATGGCTATTACGGTGACGCGGCGCCGGTCAGAAAGAATTTTGCGAGGCGCATCGAACTGCGCTGTCGATATGAGCTATGATCGTAGCGTTTTATTTCGAGTTGTCAACCAATTCTTTCACTTGAACGCTTTTACCCTTCGAATTGGGGTTAGGTTAAAGGCTATCATCTGTGAGGGGATAGACTGTGCCTAACCGTTAGACAGCGAAAGGGAACATGCAATCGGGCATGCGCAAGGGTCGTTCTATATCAAACACGGAGGAAACCGGGGGCACGGATGACTTTGCCCTGCCGCGCCCTGTGGACGGGATGATGGCGGAGGAGCGACGGACTCAGATCCTACAGATTGTGCGCAGCGAGGGGCGGGCCCGGGTCAACGAATTGGCCAATCGCTTCAGCAGCTCCGCGGTGACCATCCGCAACGACCTGAACGAGTTGCACCAGCGCGGGTTGGTCTTGCGTTCGCACGGCGGGGCTGTGCTTCCGGAAAAAATTCTGCGCGAGTCGCCGGTTTATGAGCGGCTGAAAACGCACGCCGAGGAGAAGCGGCGGATTGGGGCAACGGCGGCGACACTGATCCACGACGGCGAGACCATCATTCTCGATTCGGGCACGACCACCCTGGAAATTGCGCGCCAGATCAAGAACAAGCATGGGCTGCAGGTGATCACCAACGGCGTGAATATCGCCGCTGAGCTGCTGGATGCGCGGGATGCACAGGTTTTCATCGTAGGCGGCACGCTTCGCGGCGACTCCGCTTCGATTGCTGGGCGCTCGGCGGAGGAAATGTTCGAGCAGTTCTCCGCAGACAAGGTTTTTCTCAGCGGCGCGGGATGCGATCCCGACTTTGGCGTTAGCGGCGCGAATTTGGACGAAACCATGGTGAACCGGGCGATGTTGCGCATCGCTCGGGAGATCATCCTGGTTGCCGATGCCAGCAAGTTCTCCAAGCGCAGCATGGTGCGCATCGCTTCGTTCTCTGAGATAGACACCATTATCAGCGACACCGGTCTGCGTTCGGAGATGCAGGAGAAGGTGCGTGGGTTCGGCTGCAACCTGATCCTGGCGTAGGCAGAACCGGGGCTAGAGTCTGCGACCCGGGGAAAAGAAAACGCAGATCCGCTGCGCTCCGGTCGAAAAACATTCTCCCGACAGTGAACTTTGGGTGGCTGGCCCAGGGCCTCCGGCTTTGTTCGCATTGTTTCTCATCTTCTTGGGTGGACCGGAGGCCCGAGACTCCTCTGGTCGAGATGACAATTTTTGTTTGGGAACGCCAACGGTAGTTCCGAAGAAGAATTGTCATCTCGACCGGAGGGTACCCGGAGTTTTGTTGCAAGTTTAAGTGACCTAAGAGGTGCAGACGCCGGGGCCTGGGGGCGCGGCGTGAATTTTGACTCCCTGAACCACGCGGTTGATTATGCCGTCCGGACTGGGATTGTCCGGATTCAGACCGATGCGTAGGCTCAAGTGGTACCCGAGCAGTTGGGGAATCAGGATCTCAAAGGGGGTGCGGAGGTCGTCCGGCGCATCGGGGAGGACGGCCGGGATCACGTCGTCAAACCGGCTGACATCCTCGTCCGTGCCGGCAACAGCCACCAAGCAGCCAAGCCGTTTGGACCGCAGCTCCTGGATGAGGTCCAACTCGTAGAGCCGGCGGATGGGATCACTGGAAAGCAGGCAGAGGACCAACGTATCGGGCCTCAGGAAAGACATTGGGCCGTGGCGAAGACCGAGATAGGTTTCGGTGACGACAGCAAACCGGCCTGCTGTCATTTCCAATATCTTGAGCCCGGCCTCCTGGCCCCATCCCAACAGCGGAGACGAAGACAGGACAACGATACGATCGCGAACGGCGGCGGCAACCCGGCGGCACTCCTTATCGATGACGGGCAACAGTGTTTGAGCGCTCTCGCTCGCTCGATCGCTGTTCTGGGCTGCAACGTGGGGTTCAGCCAGACAGAGACCCGCGAGCACCAGATTTGAAAACGAGCCTGTCATGACCAGGCTGCGGTCGTTGGTCCGCGGATCGAGGGCGATCAGACCATCCAGCCCGGATTGCGCGAGCCGGCTCTTGCTGTTGCAGGTTACGGCCAGCTGAAGGATTTCCGGGCAGAGGACGCGAACCCGATCGGCCACTGCGGCGCTTTCCGGGCTCTCTCCGGATCTGGCGAGGGAGATGACCGCGCCCACATCGAGCAAGTAGCGCTCTGCATCGATGAGCAGATCCGTGGTGGGGACAGCAATCGCGCCTGGCCAGGCCGAAGCCGCAGCCGCCGCGGCGTATGCCGAACTGCCTGCACCAGTCAGCAGGACACGCACCCCGGAAAGCCGGGGGCCAAGCTTCATCTGCTCAGATGCGGATCGCACGCGAGCCACTGTGGTGGGCCACAGAAGCGGCTGCTGAAGGATTTCCTGCAAGGTATAAAGGGGCTCGTCCTGACGGTCGACTCCCGCGGTCATATGAAGAGATTCTGACATTAATAAGGGGCTCCGTTCCTCTCCTGGCGGCCGAGGGACTAAGATTCCGCTCCAAACGCGTCGCTGCGGAAGTATATCGTAAGCCTACGTAAAGACCAACCCAGCGATTGACAAGGATCGAAGGCGCAGGCAGGTGTTCCCGCAGCGTAGCGTGAAGACGCTGAGCACTTGTTGATAATGGACAACTTCACACGCTTCCTCAGGGGGACAGAAGCAAGAGACCTATCCGCCGCATGCCTTCGTTTATTTGCCATCGCATGTCAAATGGAAATATCTTGACTTCCGTATCGATGGAGTTCAATACTCCACTTTTGATCAAACGGCGTTTTTCGCAAGCACACGGCTTGATTCGTAAGCCGAAGCAAGCACTCTGCGGTCCCAGGCCCACAGTTCAGGTTCTGCCAACCCTGCACAGCAAGGCTTTGAGGAGATTTCCATTCACCAGGAGGCCGCCTTTTTTGCTGCTCTACACTGGTTTTTGGAAACCAGGGAGAAGATGGCATTTTGATGACGGCCTTGGACATCTCGATCGCAGGCGAAATCAATCTCGACCTGATTATGTACGGATTGCCCGAGGTCATGCCGGTCGAGAGAGAATTGCTCGGCAGTGACTTCCGGCTCACGCTGGGAAGCTCATCGGCTATCCTCGCGCATAATCTCGCCGTACTTGGGGTTCATGTCGGCTTTGTGACCCTGGTGGGAGAGGATGCACTCGGCAAAGTCGCCCTGGAGCGGCTTGGCGCGAGTGGCGTCGACCTGAGCCGGATTCGGGTGGACGAACGCGGCACCGGCACTGGCGTCACGCTGGTGCTTCCTCACGGGATCCCAAGGCATATCCTGACCTACCCCGGAACCATGGCGGAATTGAGCCTGCGGGATATCGATATTGCCTATCTCAAGTCGGCGAAGCACTTTCACCTCTCTTCTCTCTTCCTGCTTCGCTCTCTCGAGCCTGAACTCCCGGCCCTCTTTCGTGAGCTGAAGGGCGCAGGCCTGACCATATCGCTTGACACCAATGATGACCCTAGCGGGCGATGGAGTGGTGTGTTTCCCGAGTTGCTGGACTATGTTGACCTGCTGCTGCCAAATGAAGGGGAAGCCTGCCGCATGACAAACAAAGCGACGCTGGACGACGCGCTGGAAGAACTCGCGCGGCGCGTTCCCTGGGTGGCGGTAAAGTGCGGATCCCGGGGTTCCGTCGTTCGTGCGGAAGGAAGCACGTTTGCCGCGGCGGGAGTTTCGGTAGAGCCTGTGGATACGATCGGCGCGGGAGATAGCTTCAATGCGGGCTTTCTCTTTGGGTGGCTGCACGGGTGGTCTCCCGAACAATGTGCGTATGCCGGAAATGTCACGGGTGCGCTCTCCACCCAGCGGGTAGGGGGTACGGAGGCATTTCGGGAGCCGGAGCTGGTCAGAGACTTTTTGCGGGAACACTCTTTTCCGGGAGTTAGGAGCAACCATGTCGCAGCCGAGAAAAATTGATGACAACTTCATGGCCATGGTCTCGGCGAAAGCGGAAGTAACGCTTCCCCTCAGCGAATTCCAGCCCACATCGACACTGGTGAAAACAGAACATCACCTCCAGCGCGCTCGCTTCCCGGTCATTGATTACCACAACCACCTGGATGCCCTCGACCCCGTCGAGGTCCTGCGCATCATGGATGCCTGTGGCATCGAACGCATTGTCAACATCACCATGAAGACGGGCGATGAAGCGATTGCCATGATCGACAAGTTCCGTTCCATCGATGCGGAGCGCTTTGCCGCGATTGGCTGGATGGACTGGTCCGGTGTGGAGGGCGATGACTTCGTCGATCTCACCCTCGATCGGCTGGAAAGGCTGGTGGAGCATGGCGCCAAAGGGATCAAGTTCTGGAAAAACCTTGGTTTGAGCGTACGCGATGGAAGCGGAGATCTACTGCGCGTGGACGACGAGCGCCTGGCCCCCATATTTGACAAGGCGGCGGAGCTGGGCATTCCTGTCATGTTTCACATCGCAGATCCGGATGCGTTTTTCCTTCCCGTCGACGGGCGCAACGAGCGCTTTGAAGAGCTGGCAGCGCATCCTGACTGGAGTTTTTATGGGTCCTATTTCTCGAAGAAAGAGCTGCTTGATCAGCGCGACCGGGTCATCGCACGTCATCCAAAAACTACTTTTGTCGCTGCCCATATAGCTGAATGTGGGGAGAACCTGGCTCGGGCCACACAGCTGTTGGAGAACCACCCTAATGCCCTGCTTGATATCAGTGCGCGTGCGTCGGAACTCGGACGGCAGCCCTATTCCTCGCGTGCTCTTTTTCTCAAGTTCCCGGACCGCATCCTGTTTGGCGCTGACCTGGTGCCGGAAGAGTCCATGTATCGCCTTTACTTCCGGTTTTTGGAAACGGCGGACGAGTACTTCGACTATCCTTCGCATGCATCGCGCCAGGGGCGCTGGCAGATCCAGGGGATTTATCTGCCGGACGATGTCTTGCGCAAGGTATACAGAGACAATGCGCTCCGGCTGTTGAAGTAGAGATTTTCCGCGATTTGCCTGATCTGTGTTACCTCTAAATAGACCTTCCCCCGCGTAACCTGTCGTTCATCCTCGTCAGAAGGAGATTTCACCCCGGGTGACGACTGAGTCGATTGACCCCCAGCTACGACGCAACTCGCTCGGACTTCCGGAGCTGATTTTCCAGAGTGTCACCCATATCGCTCCGGCGACCAACATGGTGTTCACCTTTCCGATCATCGCTCTCAAGGCGGGACCGGACATGCCGCTCTCCTTCCTGCTGGCCACCATTGTTTGTTTTTTTATTGGGAATACTGTGGCGCAATTTTCCAGCTACATGCCGTCGAGCGGCGGCTACTATTCCTTTGCGACGCGCGGGCTGGGGCCGCGTATTGGTTTCATGGCCACCTGGAGCTATCTGGTCTATGAACTTCCGGGCGGAGCAGGGTCCACAGGTTTTCTCGGCTACATCCTGTCGGACATGCTGCGAACCGGGTTCGGCATAAACGTCCCCTGGTGGCTGATCGCGTTGATTGTGTTTGCCGTTATATGGATTCTTACGCACCACGGGATCCAACTGTCGGTGCGGATTACGCTGCTTTTGGGCGGACTCGAGTTGTTGATCATGCTGTCGCTCGCGGTCACCTTTCTGGTTCATCCTGGGCCCGGTTCCAGCTACCTCGCGCCACTGAATCCGTCCTTATCGCCGCATCATTATGGAGGCGTGCTGGCCGGGATGGTGTTCTCCATCCTCTCGCTCAGCGGGTTCGAGGGTTCAGCGCCACTAGCCCAGGAATCGCGCCGCGCGGCGAAATTCGTTGGCCAGGCAGTCCTGCTCTCGTTGGTGGCTACCGGCTCTTTTTATATCTTTACGTCGTATGCCAGTGCGATTGGATGGGGCACCAGCGATATGGCTGCCTTCGCTGCTCACCCAAACCCCTACTACGCTCTTGGCCAAAAGCTATGGGGAATGGGATGGTGGTTCGTGGTGCTGGCCATCATCAACAGTGCGATCGCGGTTGGTCTCGCCACTACCAATTCAGCATCTCGTGTAATGTACACGATGGGCCGGGCAGGCACGCTTCCTTCTGCTTTTGGCCGGGTCCATCCGGTGCACCAGACGCCGACGTTCGCCATCGGGTTTGTGCAGGTCATAGACATTGCGTTGGTGCTCCTGGTGGGGCTGCTGTTGCAACCGAGCTATATCTTCGGACTGCTGGAAACGATTGCTACCTTGGCGGTCATCGTCATCTATTGTGTAGCAAACCTTGCACTGACGGCTTATATCCGGCGAGAGCATCCTTCCAATTTCAATATATGGCACCACCTGGTTTCGCCCTGGGTCGGGACTCTCGCGCTGCTGCCTGTGCTGTTTGTTACGGTGTACCCGATGCCCGAGTGGCCCTACAACATCGCGCCTTACTTTTTCGTGGTGTCGCTTATCGCGGGGTTTGGTTACATGCAGTGGCATGAAAAGCGCCACCCTGGGTCGCTTCGCAAGGGAGCAACGATGCTGGTCGGCAGTCTCAGCACCGCGGAGGGCGACGTGGACTGGGATAAGCCCATAAGCCCCCTCTAGGTCGCGAAGAGAACGAAGCCTTCCCACAGAATTCTTAGCCTCATTAGCTTGCTGGGCTCAATGTACGATTCCCTTACGAAGTATCGAGTCCCGAAGGGACGTCTGAAAGTAGCCCAGGACTGCGTCCCATAAGCGCCAACTTCCTTAGTATGTTTTCATCACAACTCGCTACAAAACCGTCATCCTGAGCGGAGCGCCTCACAGATTCATCGTGTGAGAAGGCACTAGGGGCGCGGAGTCGAAGGACCCCGGCGGTGCCTTCTCACACGATGAATCTGTGAGGCGCTCCGCTCAGGATGACGGTTTTGTGGCGAGTTGGAGACGCAAGAGAAAGCTTCTCTTGGGACTTTAATTGTCTGCTGTGAAGCTAGCGCTTAAGGGACTGTCGTCCTGGGCTACTTTCAGACGTCCCTTCGGGCCTTAATTCCAGAGTCTTAGGGGCTCACGCAGAATCTAAGGCTCAAGCCGTCTGATTCTATTTGAGACTGGTGAAGAGATGACTTCTCCGAAGTCTCTGGGCGTAACGTTGATAATGAGAAAGATGGAAAGGCCTGCATGAGCTTTGGTTCGCTTGTTTTCACACCGCTGGTCAAGAAGCTGCAGGAGCGGTATGGCAGCAGACGACAGTACCAGCGCATGGAGAATTCCGGCATTTCGCAGGATCGCTTGACTCCTTTCGAGACGGAGTTCCTGGCGGGGCGAGATAGTTTTTATATGGCGACCACCGGAGCGACCGGATGGCCTTATGTGCAGCACCGCGGCGGTCCCAAAGGGTTCCTCAAGGTGATCGACGATCATACCCTGGCATTCGGAGATCTTCGGGGAAATAAACAATACATCAGCACGGGAAATTTACTCACGGACGATCGCGTCGCCCTCATCATGGTCGACTATCCACGGCAGGCCCGGCTCAAAATCCTGGGACGAGTGGAAATCCTTGAAGGGGATAAAGCAGCCGGCTGGCTGGACCGGGTTCGTATGCCGGAGGAGAAGACTGCGATCGAGAGAGTCTACGTTATTCACGTCGAGGCTTACGATTGGAACTGCCCACAACACATCACACCCCGCTATTCGGTGGAAGAACTGCGTGAGGGAATGAAAGATGTTGAGAAGCGGTTGCAGGCCCTGGAGCAGGAGAATGCAGCCCTGCGCAAAGAGCTTGCAGCAGGCCGCCCGAAGAACTGAAGGAGCATATAAGTATGAGCGCTCGCCCTCCCTTACCTCCGTTTACAGCCGAGACTGCGGTCGAGAAAGTGCGCCTGGCGGAAGATGGCTGGAACACGCGCGATCCGGACAAGGTCGCCTTGGCTTATAGCGTTGATTCGCGTTGGCGAAATCGCGCGGAGTTCCCCAACGGACGGGAGCAGGTCATTGCCTTCCTGAAGAGAAAGTGGACCAGAGAGCTGGATTACCGGCTTATTAAGGAGCTGTGGGCATTCACCGGCAACCGCATCGCGGTTCGTTTTGCGTATGAATATCACGATGACTCGGGAAACTGGTTTCGCGCTTATGGCAATGAGAATTGGGAATTCGACCCAGAAGGTTTGATGTATGCGCGACACGCGAGCATCAACGAACTTCCGATCAAAGAGGCGGAGCGGAAGTTTCATTGGCCTCTCGGACGAAGGCCCGACGACCACCCGGGATTGAGCGCGCTTGGCCTTTAGCCTGCCGTTAGAGATCCAATTCGATCGCACCGAGCGGAGTTGAACAGCAGATCAAGAGGTTCCCCTCGCCGGGCCGGTCGAGGGGCTCAGGGGCATAGCGAACTTCTCCATCGATCAATGCCGACTCGCAGGTGTGGCAGACACCTGCCCGGCACGCCCATCTAACAGGAACGTCGCAGGCTTCTGCAAATTCGAGGATGCTTTGAAAACGGTTATCCCATGGGACCGCTAGCCCGCTCCGGGTAAACGAAACTTGTGGACCAGTTCCCGTGGCTCCGGACGGTGGATGCGGATCCTTGCGCGTGGTACTCGCGATGCCCGGGGTCACTGCAGATTCAGTGCCAAAGATTTCAGAGTGGATGCATGAGTACGGCACGCCCCAGGACCTGAGCCCAGCTGTCAGGTCGGTGAGGAATGCGGGGGGCCCGCACAGGTAGAAATCCGCGGTCCGCGGTACATGTAGCTGTTGCAGTGACGAAAGGTTAAGGCGGCCGGATGCGTCGTAATCCTTGCCCTGTTGATCATGGGCTTCCGGTTCGCTGTACGCAATGAACGAGTGGCTGTGGGGAAGATCAGCAAGGAGCCGGGCAGCTTCCGCGGCAAACGGATGCTCCCTGCCATTGCGTGCACCATAACACCACCAGATCTCTCGCCTAGAGTTCGCCGCACCGGCAGCGAGCGAGTAAAGCATAGAAAGCACCGGCGTCGCCCCTATCCCGGCGCTTAGCAGGACTACAGGCCTGTTGTCTGCGGCCAGGGTGAAGTTGCCTCTGGGCGCGCTCACCTGGAGCAGGTCGCCGGCCTGGATGTGGTCGTGAAAGAATTGGCTTCCTTCCCCGTCGGCGCGCTTTACGCTGATGCGATAGGTTCCTGTGCCCGGCGGCCCAGACATCGAATAGCTGCGCATAACGGGGGCGGAATGATTGTCCAGATCCAATTTGAAGACCAGGAACTGGCCGGGGGGGGGCGCCGGCAGAGGCGATCGATCCTCGGACTCCAGCACAAAAGAGCGGACGTCCACAGATTCGGGATGAACCGCAGCCACACGGAGCGATCGAAAGCCCCGCCACGCGGGCGGCGGCGAAGAAGGAGCAAGCCCTGCATTTCCTTGTTTGTCTTTGTCCTCAACCGCGACTAAAGCTTGCAGCGATCCTCTCCAACCCGCAGGGAGCGCTGGAATGCGTAAGGCGCGTTGCAGCAGTTCGGGCGGATGGCCGGGCAGATACAGGAGCCCATCGATTTCGGCTACCGTGACCTGTTCGGGTCCTTCGGCGACCTTCACGATCTCGTCGCCCGCGCCGATCTCGCCTTCCTCAATGACACGGAAATAGAATCCGGGCCGCTTATGGGAAACGAGCAGGCTGGGCATCTGCGGGTTGAGCATGCGAATGCCGACTCGATAACAAGTGACTCGTGGTTGCGTCACCTCGAACAGCGCGCCGCCGATCCGGTAACGATCGCCGATGCAGACCTCGTCGTCAGCAAGACCATCGACGGTCAGATTTTCGCCGAATTGACCGTATTCAAAGTCCTGGCGCTGCAGTTGCTGTTGCCAATAGCGGTAGGAAGCAAGCTGATAGACCATTACGGCGCGGTTCTCTCCGCCGTGCCCTGCCAGATCTCCCTGCCCGTCGCCATCCAGGTTCAGGCGCCGTGCCATCACCCTGCCGGTGACAGGCTTTTTCCAGATACCAGTGTGAACCAGTTTTCCTTGCCACTCGACATCGCGGGGAAGACCAACATTCACGGAGACAACTGAACTCACGCTTCACTCCTGACGCTGGGAGTCGGACCTGCCTCAAATGGTAAATCTTTAACCGTCGATGAAACCTCTTTTCATGGCAATCATGACTGCGTGGGTGCGGTCGCTCGCCCCCAATTTAGAAAGAATGCTTTTCATGTGACCCTTGACCGTTGCTTCAGACAAATGCAGGCGGTCAGCTATGAGCTTGTTGGAATTGCCCATGGCAACGCTGCGCAGGACCTCAACTTCGCGCTCGGTCAGGGCATCGTCGGCCAGATGATCGGCGAGTTCCAGGGCAATCTCCGCCGGGATGCAGCGCCGGCCGGCGTGGACAGCCCGAATCGTATCCAACAAGTTTTTCCGCAGCGTGCCCTTCAAAAGGTATCCGGAGGCACCCGCCTTGAGAGCACGTAATGCCTGAACATCTCCGTCATACGTCGTGAGGACGATGAAGCGGGCATGAGAGAACTCGCGGCGGATCGCGATCATGGTGTCGATACCGTTCATACCCGGCATCTGCAAATCCATCAGCGTCACGTCGGGACGATGGGTGCGGAACTTGTCGATTGCCTCCTGGCCATTGCTGGCCTGGTCGATCAACACGATGTCGCGCTCGCCTTGAATGACTACGGCGATCCCCTCACGCAACAAGGGATGATCGTCCACGGCGAGCACTCTAATTTGGGTGTTCACGTCTCTTACCCCGTCAACCTAATTATTCGCCGAATCAAGGCTTCTGGCCTGGTGGATAAGCGAAATTTGACTGGAAGATAAGCGAAACGCAGCTGGAGTCGTCAGATCGGCCAAGATCATGACAAAACTGACCTATTTCTGTCACTCCAGGCCGGTCAGTTGTGCTCGGAGTTGATTAACCGCAAGAGGCATGTCTTCCGCCGCGGTGTTTCCGAAGCCCAGGATCAAACCCTGGCGGCGAAACTTGCCCAGATAGGAGGGCGAGAGAGGCCACAGCCAGAGACCCTTGCTCGCCGCCTTCTTTGCAATCTCCAGATCGCTGAGACCTTTGGGTAGCGTGACTGCCAGATGCATGCCCGCCTGGCTGCCGTGAATCTCCAGCTCCGGCCCGAGTTGTTCCCGGATGTTCGCGACGAGTGCAGTTCTGCGTTCGCTGTAAAGCAACCGCATCTTGCGAATGTGGCGGGCAAAATGTCCCTCGCGCATGAAGTCGTTGAGGGTTTCCTGAGACAGGTAGGGCGGGAAAATATCCATTGCAGAGCGAACGGCAATGAAAGGGTTCACCAGATCTTCAGGAATGACGATGTAGCCCAGACGTAAAGAGGGGAAAAGAACTTTGCTGAAGGTACCGATGTAAATGACGCGAGCATTACGATCAAGCCCCTGCAGAGAGGAAATCGGTGCGCTTTCGAATCGGTACTCGCTGTCATAGTCATCCTCGATGATCCATGCTCCCGCGCTCTGGGCCCAGTTCAGTAGTTGCATGCGGCGGCCAGCGCTCATCGTGGCGCCCAGAGGATATTGATGGGAAGGCGTAACATAGGCCGCGCGCGCTTTAGGGCATCGCTTGATGCCGGCAGACACAACCATGCCGTCTTCATCGACCGGGACAGGGACGAGACGACAGCCTGCACCCGCAAAGACATTTCTTGCCAGCCTGTAACCCGGTTCTTCGAACCAAATGGAGCTTCCCGTTCCCAACAGGACGCGCGCCGAGATCTCGAGAGCTTGCTGCGACCCGGAAACAACCATCACCTGGTGAGGATTGCAATGAACCGCCCGGGCGGTGCGAAGGTAATTACAGATAGCCTCGCGAAAAGTTTCCGTGCCGAGAGGATCGATATTATGGATTGCGCTCAGGCGTGGGCTTTTGCTGTGGCGGGTTATGATGCTTGACCATATGTGAAATGGAAAGTATTCAAATGCCGGCTGATGAACACCGAACGCACCCCATCCGCCGGCCCACGGCGGGCGCTCAAAGGACAGGAGCAGAGATCTTCGTGCAAGCGGCCGCGGTCCCGAACTCTGTGCGCGCTGCGGCGTTTTATCCTTACAGATCGTGAGGCTTTCAGGCAGAGAGTCTGATACAAACGTGCCTGCGCCTTTACGGCTCTCGAAATATCCTTCGGCCAGCAACTGTGCATATGCATTGAGGACTGGAATCCGAGACAATCCCAGCTCAACACCGAGGGCACGGGACGACGGCACGCGCTGCCCGGGACGCAAATTGCCGCGGACGATTGCCATGCGGAAGCCTTCGTAAACCTGCTTATGCAGCGGGGCTGAGGCTTTCCTATCTACAGCGATGACGGGTGCGATCGCCTCAGAACTCTTTGCCATGGGTTGATACTATTGGCTATATAGACCAACCGGCAAGTGGCTATTCTGGCCGACCACTACTTCGAACTCTTGAGTTCTACGTTGTATCGTTTGGCGGCAGATTCGATCCGCTTCCACGCCGCGCGACGCTCCGCTTCCGTGACGCCCTGCACCTGGTCGAAGCGCGCGGCTGCGTTGCGCACGTGGGTGGCATTTTCCAGCGGCTCCTTGCGTTGCTTAGGAAACGCGAACTTTGCTGCGGGTATCCGATCGCGAGCTGCCTCGTTTAGCTTTGCCATGACCTTACCTCCCTATCCACAGTTTGCTTGGACGCGGGACGGGCATGCTTGGTTGCGGGGATTCCTGGAGGACGTGCTGTTTCCTGCTATGCGAGACGGAGCGATTCGAAGGAACGGCCCAGCTCCGTGCAAAGAGCTTCCACGGCCAGCTGATGATCAGCGCGCTCCGGCAGACCGGAGACTGTGATCGAACCGATGACTCCCGCTCCCAATACGCGTAGCGGAAAACTGCCGCCATGGCTGGCGTAGTCGGCGACCGGCAGCCCGTAGCGATCGAAGAGATTGGATTTCTTCTCCTCCATCTCTCGCCCGATCGCATAGGAACTACGATGAAAGCGAGCCACCACATTGCCCTTGCGCCGCACCCACTCTACGTTGTCGGGAGTGGTCCCGGGCAAAGCTGAATAGAAGAGCGGCTGCCCAAAACGGCGTACATCGACCACCAGGCTCAGTTTGCGGGCAAGCGCCAGCGCTCGGACATGCCCACCGAGCCTCCATGCCGTCTCCTCGTCAAAGCCGGTAAACTGAAGCTCTTGTTCCTGAAGTGCAATGCGTGTGAGATCGTCGGCTATCGGCATGGTGGCAACACTAACGATACTTTAGCACTGCCTCGAGCCAATGGCGGTCCCGCAGAGCGGAACATTGATGTTCAATTGAGAGACAAATGCATGAATTCCGTTGCTTAACGAATATTCCATTTGATAAATCTTGGAGCCGGTCAGCAGTGCGCTGTGATCACCAGGGGAGCAAGTGCGAAGTCTCAGGTCGTTTCCGTTGTTGTTTGTTTGGATCATCTGTTGGCCGGCAGCCAGCTACTCTGCGGGGCCGGGTCAAAAGGTAGTCGTCGATGCCTGGTTCAACAGCCAGCAGCGGGCCAACGCGACAGGACACCAGGAGTACTTTCACTACAAATGGGACGACGTCAGTAACAGTGGCTTTTTTCTTTTCGGGCAGGTGTTCCGCGGATTCGGTGTGGCCACGAAGACGCTTTACACCGCGCCAACACTAGCCAAGCTGAACGGGGCACAGTTTTACATCATTGCGTCCCCTGACATTCCGGCAAAGAATCCGCACCCTCACTACGTGCAGCCGGAAGATGCCCAGCAGGTGGCTCAATGGGTAAAGCTGGGAGGAGTGCTGATTCTGATGGCCAACGATCCCGCCAACGGGGATATAGAACATCTGGATCGGCTCGCCGACCTATTCGGCATACACTTCAACCCGGTTCTGAGCCATCACGTGATTGGAAATGCCCATGAAATGGGCCGCATCCCCGTGGCGGGTGATGGGCCTTTGTTTCGGCATCCACACACGTTCTTCATGAAGGACACTTGCACCCTATCCCTCAAGGGCCCTGCTATTTCGCTATTGGAGGATAAGGGGGATATTCTTATGGCCACAGCGAAATACGGCAAGGGCACGGTTTTTGCCGTGGCCGACCCCTGGATCTATAACGAATATACGAATGGGCAAAACCTGCCTCCCGAATACGACAACCTTGCCGGAGCCGTCGAGCTGGTAAATTGGCTGACGGCGCAGGTACCGCGGTGAGACCCTATCGCTCGCTGCACAATGGATCCACCGCTTTAACCGTAGATGACTGTTGGTCTTCGCGGATGATTTGACCCTGGTGAAGGAGAACGACTTGAAGACCTATCTCTTGGCCGACCCGGCACGCTATCCGCACATGACCACGGCTCAACTACGGGAAACATTTCTGATCGATTCGTTGTATGAGCCGGAAGCCCTTCGCTTAGCGTATGTCGACCTCGATCGCACGGTCGTGGGCATAGCAGCGCCGACGACAGGTCCGATTTCTCTTCCGGCAGATCCCGATCTGAGGGCGCAATACTTTACCGAACGGCGCGAGCTGGGCGCCCTGAACGTGGGCGGAAGCGGTTGTATTCAGGTCAACGGCAAATGCCATACGCTTGAGAACCTTGACTGCCTGTACATTGGCAGAGGCAACGCGGAGATCAGCTTCGAATCCAGAAACCCGTCGTCACCGGCCGTTTTTTATCTGCTGAGTTATCCCGCGCATACCGCGCACCCGGTCGCGCTGGTGCGGAAGGATGAGGCGAGCCCGACCGTGGTTGGCAGCGCCGAGACCTGTAACCTGAGGACGGTATCCAAATACATCTATCTTGGTGGAGTTCAGAGCTGCCAGCTGGTCATGGGCGTGACCCACCTGCATGCGGGAAGCGTGTGGAACACGATGCCGCCGCATACTCATATGCGCCGTTCCGAGGTCTACCTTTATTTCAATCTTGCCCCGGATGCGGTGGTGTTTCATCTTATGGGGCCGCCTGAGGAGACTCGCCATATCATCATGAACTCGCTGCAGGCGGTGATCTCTCCCGGCTGGTCGATACACGCAGGAGTGGGTACACGAGCATATAGCTTCTGTTGGGGGATGGGCGGAGAAAATCAGGATTACGGAGACATGGATGTGGCTTCGATTCCCACGTTGCGCTAGGAGCCGATAGCGTTTGATACGGACAGGGACGAAACCGCAGATCTCTCCACTACGCTACGCTCCGGTCGAGATGACAATTCATGTTGGAAACAAGACTTAGCGTGCCCAGGCAAACTTGTCATCTCGACCGGAGTGTACCCGGATTTCCTGCCACGCTGCACTGGACAAGTCCACGTGTGCGCATTTCTGTAAGAGAAAGGCGCATGAAGCGCACCAACGCCACCAAGTCCCACAGGAAATCCGGGGTAGCGTAGTGGAGAGATCTGCGGTTTCATTTACCCCGTAGCGCGGTGGAGGCACCTGCTGTTCCCTTCCGCTACGCTAGCTGTGGTAGTGGCGTTCGAAGGCGGAGAGGACACGCGGCCGCTTCTTGGCGTGGACACCGAGCGAGAGGGAGATGTCACGGCAGCAGCGCAACAGGTGCTCGGCAATCTCAGGCATATTGGGCGCAGTAATGCGCGAGGTCGGCCCGGAGACGCTGACGGCGGCGATCGCTTGACGATTTTCATCGAAAATAGGCGCACCCACACAACGAACGCCCACCTCGATCTCCTGATCGTCGATGGCGTAGCCCCGACGACGCACCCTTTCCAGGGCCTTCATCAGGGCTTCCTTGGAAGTAAGCGTCTTGTGGGTGTAGCGGACGAAGCGAATCTTGGAAACGATTTGCTCGATCACTTCAGGGGGTTGAAAGGCGAGCATCGCCTTGCCCATGGAAGTGCAGTAGACAGGATTAGAGGTCCCCGTTTTTGAGCTGACGCATACCCGGCGGTTAGGTTCGACCTTGTCCAGGTAAACGATCGAAGTTTTTTGCAGTACGCTCAGATGCACGGTTTCTCCCACATGGGCCGCGAGCCGGCGAAAGTAGGGATGAACACGAGTGCGCAGATCGACCTGTTCGACCGCCCGATTGCCAAGCTCATACAGCTTCAAACCGAGGCGGTAACGATTTTCCGGGGTCCGCTCGATCAGGGCACTGCGTTCCAACACCATCAGCGAACGGTGCGCAGTGCTTTTGTGCAGACTCAGCCGCTGGCATACTTCCGCCAGGCTAAGAGCGGTTTCGCTTTCACCCAGCATCTCCAGCACCGCAACCGCGCGATCCAGGCTATGCAGCTGATAGAGATCACCGGATCGTGGCCCGGCTTCCGCAACGGGACGAGCACTTGCAGCAGCTTCCATGGTGTGACCCTCGAGTTCCGCCCACCGGGTTATTGTCCCGCTTTGCGGTACTTCCCCAGCAGGGGAATCTTGCCGATTAGCATGATTTTCGTTCGAAGGTACGGTTGTCAATGCTTGCCGCATCGGGGAGCGTGAAAAGGCAAGTCTTGTACCGCATAGCGGGACATTGGGCTCGGAGAGCGGTCCGAAGCCGAAAGAACCTATGCTTCCTTTCTTGCGGCGAAGGGAACCGCGCCGGAGCTTTGCGTCCCAACCGGCCATTTCACGCCAGTAAGGCGCTCGGAAACCTCCCAGAGCTTTCGCGCGACCGTCTCATCCTTCGCCTGGGGAAGGACTTTCGCGGGCGCCACCGCGCCCTTTAATTCATAGAAGCCGTTCGGCCCGTAATATCCCATCGGCGTTGCGGTGGGCGAGGTGGCCGCGAACAGCGTCGGCAGAGCACCTGCTGCCGCGGAGTGGCTCATGAAGGACCCCACCAACCTAGCCCCTGCTCCTTTCAGCCCGCCTGTTCCCGGCCCATTCGGGATGAGATCGGTACGCGCATACCCCGGATGCGCAGCGTTGCTCATCAGCCCCCAACCGCCTGAGTCGCTACGGCGTTGCAGCTCGAAGGTGAAGAGCAGATTTGCCAGCTTCGATTGCTGGTACGCCGGCCAGGACCGGTACTTGCGCTCAGCCTGCAGGTTGTCGAAGTCGATCTTGCCTCCGCGATGCGCCAGGCTGCTTATATTGACGACTCGCGCCTCGGCCCTAAGCAGCACAGGCAGCAGTAAGCCGGTAAGAGCAAAGTGGCTAAGATGGTTGGTCCCAAGCTGCATCTCGAAACCATCTTCGGTCAATCGTCTGCCCGGCAGGTCCATCACGCCGGCATTGTTGATGAGCAGATCCAACGGCTGATCATTCGCTACCATCTTTGCGGCAAATGCCCGTACCGAGTTGAGGCTCGCCAAATCGAGCATCTCGAAGCGGACGTTCGCCGAGGGCACGGCACGCTTGATTCGTTCAATGGCCACCCTGCCCTTCTCAGCATTTCTGCCGGTGACCCGCACTTCAGCTCCAGCACCGGCTAAGGCGAGCGCTGTCTCGTATCCGAGTCCTCCGGTAGCTCCGGTGATGACCGCGAGCTTACCGTGCTGCGATGGGATATCTGCGACCGACCACTGATTCATGTTGGATGCTCCTTTTCTATCCTTATATGAGTGATTACATACTCATTACGATTCACAAAAAATCATACTTTGCGGGTGATCGCAGCCCACAGCATATCGAACCCGGCGGTGCGGTACATTTCAGCGTTGGGTGGGTTCCGGCGCATAAACTGGATCGTCGTTTCGGCCAACGCGTTCATGGTGGCGGCAATAAACTCCAGCGGCCGGTCCAGAAAGACATGCTCGGCTACCGCGGCCTCGGCAACCTTTTCAATTTCCAGGAAGGGTGCGACGCCGGCGCGCCTGGACTCTTCCGTGAGTCCTCCCCAGACGGTGATCTGCTGCAGAACTTTATACTGCTGGGGGTTCGCGATCCCCCATTCGGCATAGCGGTTCCACACGTGCTGGAACCGTCGGCGAACGCTGCTTCGGCGGGGAAAATCAGACATCATCGCATCCGCCAGTTCCAACTTGATCTCGCGGTAGAGCGCATTCACCAACTCGTCTTTGGTCTTGAAATAGGTGAAGAGCGTCCCCTCCGCTACCCCCGCCTCGTGGGAGATGGCAGAAGTAGCAGCGCCCAATCCCCGTTCGGCAAACACTTCCGTGGCAGCCGACAGGATGGCATTGCGCTTGTCTTCGCTCTTGGCTCTCGCCATCATCAGCATTGCCCCTTACATGAGTATATACTCATTTATCGGAACAGCTCTCACAGCTCCCTTAGCACACGGCAGGGATTGCCCACAGCCAGCACCCCGGCGGGCAGGTCGCGGGTGACGACGCTGCCTGCACCCACCACCGTGTTCTCGCCGATGGTGACGCCGGGGCACACGATGACCCCGCCGCCCAGCCAAGCGCCGTCCTGGATGACGACCGGAAGCGCGAACTCCAGTTTGGAACGGCGGGTTGCCGCATCGAGTGGATGAGTCGCGGTGTAGATCTGAACCCGAGGTGCGATCTGCACTTCCCGGCCAATCGTGATCCGATTGCAGTCCAGGAAGACGCAGTCGTAGTTGATAAAGGTTTCTTCGCCAATCGAGATATTTCCCCCGTAATCACAGCGGAAGGATGGCCTGAGCACCGCGCCGGCTCCAAACGTATCGAATAGCACACAGAGCAGCGCGCGGCGCTCATCGCCGGCGTCCGGACGGGTCAGGTTGGAAGCGATAAAGCAGCGCCTGCGCGTGCAAATCTTCGGCCACAAGTTGCGGGTCGATCGCTAAATACAATTCACCTGCCAGCATCCTTGCTTTTTGGCCCGTAGGTGCCGCCATCAGGCAACTTTGCCTCTCGACGAACGTGGAGAAGCGGACTGCAGAGGTAGCTCTTTGAACCGCTTGACCGCAACGATCGTCAGGAAGACAAAGGTCGCCATGAGTACAAGCTGAGCAATCAGGAAGGGCGGCTCGTTTCCCTTCGGGGCCAATGCATGCAAAGCAGGCACTTTAAGGAAGAGCTGTGCGATGAGCACGAAACAATTCAGATACAAAGCAACCATGGCGCAGATCACATAGATCGGGCGCCAACCACCCTCCATACGGCGGGGATAGCGCGCGACGATCGCGACCGCGAGCACTAACAACGAAAGCAGGCCTACGATATGAGACGGCAGCAGGTGCTCGAACGGAAAGAGGAACCCGGTCGCGCTGGTCAATACTGTAGTGACAAGAAAGAATGTGGTCCAGTTGTCGAGCCGTTTCCCGGACACCAAGCCATAGACTACGATGAAGCCAGAAGCGATTCCCAGCAGGCTCAGTACAACATGGAAGAGAGTGAAGGTCGATAACGTCATCCCGAGAATCATGAGTCTTTCCTTTCAGAACCAGGATGTGATTGTGCTTGCAGTGACGTTACCAACAAACTAATTGAATATCCATAAGAAAGCCTCCTCTCTACCAGGAAACTCTGATGCCTGACTCGTCCAGGCCGCCGGACAGACGCAAGCACATTCAGGTGCGAGGCATTGTGCAGGGCGTAGGGTTTCGCCCCTTCGTGTACAAACTGGCCAATTCGTTAGGGCTGACCGGGTATGTCTTCAATTCTTCTTCCGGCGTAACGATTGAAATTGAGGGCGGCGGATCCAAGGTCGATGAATTCCTTGAAACGCTGAGACGCGATCCGCCGCAACTTGCGGAGATTGCGCAGATCACAGTCTCCGAAATCGCAGTTCAGGGAGACACCGGCTTCTCCATCCTTGGCAGCCGTGAAGAGGCGGGTGAATTTGCGTTGATCTCTCCCGATGCCGGCACCTGCGACGCTTGCTGGCGCGACTTTGGGGATCCGTCAAACCGCCGCTACGGATATCCATTCACCAACTGCACCCATTGCGGGCCGCGCTACACCATCATCCGCGACATACCGTATGACCGCGCGACCACCACCATGTCTACCTTCACCATGTGCGATGCCTGCAGGGCGGAGTATGAGAATCCTGAGGATCGCCGGTTCCATGCCCAGCCCAATGCATGCGCTGCTTGCGGACCCTCGTTGCTGCTGGTGAAGAGTGTATTGAAGGGTTGGATGGAGACAGCGCCGTCGGCGGCCGCGCTCGCTTCACTGGGTAACTGCTGGTTTCGCGATAACGACTCGCTGCCGGTCATTCACCGGGCGCGAGCGCTATTGCATGAAGGCAAGATCCTGGCGGTGAAGGGTCTCGGTGGCTTTTTGCTTGCCTGCGACGCGGCCAACGATGCTGCGGTAGCAGAGTTAAGAAAGCGCAAGAGGCGTCCGCACAAGCCGTTCGCCCTGATGGTGCGCGATCTTGCAGCCGCCAGGCGGCTCTGCGAATTAAGGACGGAGGACGAAAAGGCGCTCCTGTCTCCACGCAGGCCGATCGTTATTCTCACGCGGCTGCCGGGGGCGTGTCTCGCTTCAAGCATCGCACCCGGTGACAACACCCTGGGCTTGATGCTGCCGTATACTCCGCTGCACTACCTGCTATTCAGCGATTCGCCGGAGGTGAACTCGGAATGGACTGCCTTGGTGATGACCAGCGGCAATCTGAGCGAGGAGCCAATCGTGGTTACGAACCAGGAGGCAATGCTGCAGCTTGGCGGCGTCGCGGACTGGTTCCTGTTGCACAACCGGGACATTGCGACGCGCGTCGACGATTCGGTCGTGCGCACGTTCGAGGTGCGGGAACGTGTGTTGCGCCGCGCCCGTGGTTTTGTCCCACAGACAATCGACCTGGGCATCGAGCTGGAACAGGTGCTTGCGTTTGGTGGGGAGCTGAAAAACACTTTCTGCCTCACCAAAGACCGTTACGCAATCCTAAGCCAGCATATTGGGGATCTTGAAAACTACGAGACGATGCGCTTCTTCGAAGAAACGCTGGCCAACCTTAAACATATCTTCAGGGTTGCACCAAGCGCGGTGGCCTACGATCTGCACCCCGGTTACATGAGCACCCGCATGGCCGTGGGGTCAGGAATCGAGCACAAAATCGGCGTGCAACATCATCATGCGCACATCGCGAGTTGCATGGCAGAGAATCACCTGCGCGGCAAGGTTCTGGGGGTTGCTCTGGATGGCACCGGATTTGGGACCGATGGAAAAATTTGGGGGGGCGAATTTCTGGTTGCGGATTTCGCCGCCTTCACACGGCGTGCTCATTTTCGCAACGTCTTGTTGCCCGGTGGCGACGCGGCAGTCCGGCAGCCCTGGCGCATGGCGCTCAGCTACTTACGGGATTCCTTTGGCGAACACATACCTCACGATTTGAATTGTTTCCAGGAACTCGACGAAAAACAGGTTGCATTGGTAGACACCATGCTCGCCCGAAGGATTCAGACGGTCGAGACGTCTTCCTGTGGCCGGCTTTTCGATGCCGTTGCGGCGCTATTGGGTATCGCAACGGAAGCGAGCTTTGAGGGTCAGGCGGCCATAGCGCTCGAGGCAGCGGCAGAACGTGGCCTCAACGAGCGCTACGACTTCGAAGTGCAGGATGGGGATCCGGCGATTCTCGACTTTCGGCCATCCATCGCGGCGATCGTGAAGGATCTCTCCAAAGGGCGGCGAGTAGGAGACATCTCTGCCTGTTTTCACAACACTTTGAGTACGGCAATCGGCAAGGTGTGCGCCCGAATTGGTGCAAGCGACTCGGTAAACCGGGTTTGCCTGAGCGGTGGGAGCTTCCAGAACCTGTACCTGCTGGGTCGTACGGTGGTAGAGTTGCGGCGTCATGGGTTTGAGGTTTTCCTGCACGCCCAGGTCCCCGCAAACGACGGCGGGCTTTCCCTGGGGCAGGCGATGGTCGCGAACCAGCATTTGCGCGGAGGAGACTGACATGTGCCTGGCGATACCCGGCAAGGTAGTAGAGACATTCGAGCAGGCTGGTATGCGCATGGGGAAGATCCAGTTCGGCGGGATCGTGCGTGAAGCCTGCCTTGAATATGTTCCCGAAACGCAGGTTGGCGAGTACGTTCTGGTGCACGTTGGCTTTGCCATCAGCCGGATCGACGAGGCGGAGGCCGAGCGTACCTACCAAGCCCTGAGGGAGCTAGACCAACTCACCGAATTGGAGTCACCCGTGGTCGAAGAAGTAGAACTGGGAGGTTTCCGGCAATGAAATATCTGGACGAGTACCGTGATGGTGACGTAGCGCAAAAGATCGTGGGCGAGATGCGTCGTATTCAGACGCGGCCCTGGGTGCTGATGGAAGTATGCGGGGGACAAACGCACTCGATCGTCAAGAACGGAATCGATCACCTACTGCCGGAGGGTGTGGAGCTGGTCCATGGACCGGGCTGCCCGGTTTGTGTAACCCCGCTGGAGATGATCGATAAGGCGCATGCGATTGCGCGGCAACCGAATGTTATCTTCTGCTCCTTTGGCGACATGTTGCGTGTGCCCGGCTCGAATGGCGACCTGTTCACCATCAAGTCTCTGGGCGGCGACGTGCGCGTGGTCTACTCACCGCTCGACTGCCTGAAGATTGCCCGTACAAACCCGGGTAAGCAGGTTGTGTTTTTTGCTATTGGCTTTGAAACTACGGCCCCGGCGAATGCCATGCTGGCATGGCGCGCGCGCGAGCAGCAGGTAAACAATGTGTCGCTGCTGGTTTCGCATGTGCTGGTTCCACCCGCGCTAGAGGCAATTCTGCAATCGCCCGACAACCGAGTGCAGGGCTTTTTGGGCCCGGGTCATGTGTGCGCGGTAATGGGTTATCACGAATACGAGCCCATCAGCGCTCGCTTCCAGGTGCCGATTGTAGTCACGGGGTTTGAACCGATCGATATTTTGCATGGAACGCTGATGACGCTGCGCCAACTGGAAGAAGGCCGCGCGGTGGTTGAAAACCAGTACTCACGGATCTTGGGTCCCGATGGAAATGGGGCAGCACAAAAGCTTGTGCAACGCGTTTTTGAGGTGGTGGATCGCAAGTGGCGCGGCATCGGCACGATTCCCATGTCCGGCTTCTGCCTGCGCGATGATTTTGCCCATCAGGATGCTGAGAAGTTGTTCGATGTTGCGGAAATTGCCACGCTGGAACCAGAGATATGCATCAGCGGCCAGATATTGCGAGGCATTAAGAAGCCCCACGACTGCCCGGCGTTCGGCACGCTTTGTTCTCCGCAGCATCCGCTGGGAGCGACAATGGTATCGGCAGAGGGCGCCTGCGCTGCGTACTACGCCTACGGGCGGCATCTGAAGCAAACCGGCGTACTCCATCAGATTGTTGCGCGTCCACCGGCCAATCATCAGGGAGTCACGGCCAATGGCGGGATCTGAAACTTTCATCAGAGATGAAGAGAACCCGATCGATGAACGGACCGTGTCTCCTGTGTTCGGGTCTTGTGCCTTGCCTATCTTCGATCATCAGCAAATCGTGCTCGGGCACGGCAGCGGTGGCAAGCTCACGGCCGACCTGATCGACCAGATTTTTTTGCCTGCGTTCAAGAATCCGATTCTCGACAAGCTCGATGACCAGGCGGTGGTTACGATCGGCGGGGCTCGCGTTGCTTTTACGACGGATTCCTTTGTCGTGACGCCCATCTTTTTTCCCGGGGGCGACATTGGACGGCTGGCAGTGCACGGAACTGTAAACGATCTGGCGATGAGCGGCGCTCGCCCGCTGTATCTTTCCGCAGCCTTCATCCTTGAGGAAGGCCTGGCAGTGGATGATCTGCGGCGGGTAGTGGAGTCGATGCGTGCAGCGGCGGCGGAGGCAGGCGTACAGTTCGTGACCGGCGACACCAAGGTAGTCAATCGCGGCAAGGGTGATCAGGTTTTTATCACCACGACAGGCATTGGCGTAATCGATAGCGGTGTGAACATTTCCGCCGAGCGTGCCCGCCCGGGCGATCAGATCATTCTCAGTGGCTATATCGGCGACCACGGAATGGCCATTATGTCGCAACGTGAGAATCTCGAATTTGATGGCGCTATCTCGAGCGATTGTGCTTCGTTGAACGGATTGGTTGCCAGCATGCTGACGACTCCGTCTGCAGGCGGCGCGAACTTCATCCACTGCTTGCGCGATCCAACCCGCGGCGGCGCGGCCACCACGCTGAACGAGATCGCCAAACGGGCTGGCGTGGGCATGATGCTGCGGGAGCAATCGATTCCCGTGCGCGAGTCTGTGAAAGGCGCGTGCGAAGTGCTGGGGCTTGACCCGCTCTACGTGGCCAATGAGGGAAAGCTGGTGGCGGTGGTTGTGCCGGAAATGGCGCATGCGGTGCTTCGGCAAATGCAACAACACCCGCTTGGTGAGGATGCCGCCATCATCGGAGAAGTGGTCGCTGAACACCCCGGTATGGTGCTGATGAAGACGCAGATCGGCGGCACCCGGGTGCTGGATGTGATGTTCGGCGAACAGTTGCCTCGCATCTGCTGATTTTTTCCGACAACGCAATGAGATGTTTCCTGATACCGCGATGGGGCTTTTCCTGATGCCCTAAATGATCGGATGAATTGTTTTCTTCAGTTTGTGAATGGACGCGCTGCGGCGGTTTGACAGTGCGGGTGGGCCGGGCGTAGTTTCCTCTGGTTCGCAGTGAGGCAACAAATTTGAGCGCGAATTCTGCGCCTCAAATTTTGCCTCGAGAGGTGATCCCATCCCGATCCAACAGGCTGAAGGAGAATTTCATGGCTGAAAAGGTCAGCAGCATCACCAAAGCTCCCGCCGTTTCTGACGTTCACATTCTCTGGATTACAGCCGGTCTTAGTTGCGATGGTGACAGTGTTTCCGTCACAGCTGCGGAGCAGCCAAGCATCGAGGACGTTTTGCTCGGCGCGATTCCGGGTTTGCCTAAAGTGCATCTGCACAACCCTGTGCTCGCCTACGAGAACGGCGATGAATTTATGAAATTTTTCTACGAGGCGGAGAAGGGCTTGCTCGATCCTTTCGTGCTGGTCGTAGAAGGGTCGATCCCCAACGAGAAGATCAAGAAAGAGGGCTACTGGGCTGCGATGGGCACCAACCCGGATACGGGTCAGCCGATCACAACCTGCGAGTGGATCGATCGCCTTGCACCGAAAGCACTGGCCATTATCGGCGCGGGCACTTGCGCCACCTACGGGGGTATCCACGCCATGGCGGGTAACCCTACGGGATGCATGGGATTAGCCGACTACCTGGGATGGGATTGGCGTTCCAAAGCGGGTCTGCCGATTGTGAACGTTCCGGGATGCCCGGTGCAACCGGATAACTTTATGGAAACGGTCCTCTACCTGCTCTATCAGGTCGCCGGTCTTGCGCCGATGATTCCTTTGGACAAGCAGCTTCGCCCCACGTGGCTGTTCGGGAAGACGGTACATGAGGGTTGCGATCGCGGTTCCTATTACGAGCAGGGCGACTTTGCCACCCACTACGGGTCATCCAAGTGCCTGGTGAAATTGGGATGCTGGGGCCCGGTGGTGGATTGCAACGTAACCAAGCGCGGCTGGATGCGTGGCATTGGTGGCTGTCCCAATGTAGGGGGCATCTGCATCGGATGCACCATGCCCGGCTTTCCCGACAAGTTCATGCCCTTTATGGATGAACCGCCGGGAGCAAAGCTTTCCTCAAACATTATCGGCACTTATGGTCGGTTCATCCGCACTATGCGCAGTATCACCAACACCACGGTGAATAAGGAACCAAAGTGGCGGCATCCCGGGCGCACTCTCACTACTGGATACCAGCCGACAACGTACTAACGAGATTCGTGGTGGCCCATCCTTCGTAAATACTGTGAAGGATGGGTACCAGTACATCTGTTGCAGCTTCCGACACAAATACGATTAACCGAGAGGAACAAATTCCATGGCGACGTATCCAGAGACAATCCAAGAGGTCGATAAGAGGAAGCGCAATCTGGTCGAGATGAATTGGGATCCGATTACCCGGATCGTAGGCAGCCTCGGCATCTTTACCAAGATCGACTTCGAGAATCGGGAAGTCGCCGAGTGTCACAGCACGTCATCTATCTTTCGGGGCTACAGCATTTTCATGAAGGGCAAAGACCCGCGCGATGCCCATTTCATCACCAGTCGTATATGCGGTATCTGCGGCGATAACCATGCCACCTGCGCGGTCTACGCACAGAATATGGCGTTTGGCGTAAAGCCGCCTCCGCTGGCCGAGTGGATCATCAACCTGGGTGAGGCGGCCGAATACATGTTTGACCACAACATCTTTCAAGACAATCTGGTGGGTGTGGATTTTTGCGAGACGATGGTCAAGGAGACTAACCCGGGGGTGTGGGCAAAGGCGCAATCGACCGCTTCCCCAAACGGAGACAAACACGGTTACAAGACCATTGCCGACATTATGACGGCGCTCAATCCCTTCACCGGCACGTTCTATCGCGAGACTCTGGCCATGAGCCGCATGACGCGCGAGATGTTCTGCCTGATGGAAGGCCGCCACGTACATCCTTCGACGCTTTATCCCGGCGGCGTGGGCACCGTGGCCACCATCCAGCTGTTTACCGACTACCTGGTTCGGCTGATGAAGTACGTCGAATTTATGAAGAAGGTCGTACCGCTGCACGATGACCTGTTCGACTTCTTCTACCAGGCAATGCCCGGGTACGAGAAGGTCGGTCTGCGGCGCACCTTGCTGGCGTGTTGGGGATCGTATAACGATCCCGAGAGTTGCGATTACACCTACAAGAACATGGCGGAGTGGGGCCGCAAGATGTACGTCACGCCCGGCGTGGTGGTTGACGGAAAGCTGGTCACGAACAGCTTGGTTGACATCAATCTCAACATACGGATCCTGCTGGGCAGTTCCTACTACGACGACTGGCAGGGCTCAGAGACCTTCGTTGCGCGAGACCCGCTGGGCAATCCGGTGGATAAACATCATCCCTGGAACCAGACCACTCTTCCCCGCCCGCAGAAGCGCGACTTTGGCGGTAACTATACCTGGGTGATGTCTCCCCGTTGGTACGACAAGCGCACCGGGGATCATCTCGCACTCGACACTGGCGGTGGACCCATCGCACGGCTGTGGTCGACCGCGCTTTCCGGGCTAGTCGATATCGGCTACGTGAAGGCAACGGGGCACAGCGTCAAGATCAATCTTCCCAAGACTGCACTGCTACCGGAGACCGAGTTCGAGTGGAAGATTCCGCAGTGGAGCAACACGCTCGAGCGGGATCGGGCTCGAACGTATTTCCAGGCATACGCAGCGGCGACGGCCCTCTATTTTGTAGAGAAAGCCCTGGTGGAGTTGAACGCTGGCCGTACCTCTACCTGGACTGACTTCAAGGTTCCCGAGGAAGCGATCGGCTGCGGGTTCCACGAGGCAGTTCGTGGAGTGCTCTCTCATCATGTGGTCATCCGCGAAGGCAAGATCGCGAATTACCATCCTTATCCTCCGACGCCGTGGAACGCGAATCCACGCGATGTCTACGGAACTCCTGGCCCTTACGAGGATGCGGTGCAGAACACACCCATTTTCGAAGACAACGGCCCGGAGAATTTCAAGGGCATCGACATCATGCGCACGGTTCGGAGCTTCGATCCCTGCCTGCCCTGCGGCGTACATATGTATGTCGGGGACGGGAAGGTGATCGAAGTGAAACATTCACCCATGTTTGGGGCGGCGGGGCCCAAATAATGGCGGCCAAAGCCGAGCAACCGATAGCCGCTCCGCGGCGCGGAGAGTTCCGCGGCCAAAGTGAACAGGTAGAAAAGCTGGCGGCCAAACTTGACCAGTGCGGAGACCCGGAGGTTCGGGCCGCCGCGCTGGAGCTGGTTCAGTCCGTGGTTGAGCTACACGGTGCTGCCCTGCAGCGGCTGATCGACAGGTGTCTGGAAACCGCAGACGGCGAGCGGGTGCTGTCGGCGGCGCTTGAGGACAACCTGGTCGCCGGCATGTTTCTGCTCCACTCTCTCCATCCCGACGATATTGAAACCAGAGTAGTGCGCGGACTCGAAGCGGTCAGGCCTTATCTCAAGTCTCACGGCGGGGACTGCGAGCTGGTCAGCGTGCGGGACGGCATCGTCCGGCTGAAGCTGCATGGGACCTGCGGCAGTTGCCCGTCGTCTTCCCTCACTCTGAAGACCGCGGTAGAAGAAGCGCTTTACGAAGCTGCTCCCGACATTCTTGAAATTATCGCGGAGAATGCTCCCGCCGAGGCCTCTGCCCCCTCCAAGCTTGTTGTTCTCAAATAAAGGAGTATTCGATGCCAATACAGGACGCAACACGAACCCGGCCGGCTTTAAGGCTTGAACCCCTGGCCAAGCCGGTCGATCGGCTCGAAGACGATGCCACGGGTGTCAATGTTGAGGATCGCAAACCGATTGATTCACGCATGCCTCACATGCCGCCCGCTTAGAGGTGGCTAGGAGAGATAGGAGAACCGCAGATCTCTCCACTCCGCTACGCTGCGGTCGAGATGACAATTCTTCTGGGAATGAAACTAGGCGTTCCCAAACAAATTTGTCATCTCTACCGGAGCGTAGTGGAGGGGTCTGCGGTTCTCCGTAGGATATCTATGGCGCAAGAGCAGCTTCCTTTTTTAAATCGAATCGCGCGCCGGCGTCCGGCGACGGAGCGCTGTGAGCTTTGCAGCATGGAGCTGTCACCTGTTCATCAGCATTTACTCGATCCCAACACGCGCCAGATCGTTTGCTCCTGCGATGGATGCGCCGTTCTCTTTTGCGGACAAGCCGGGGCACATTACCTGCGGGTCCCGCGGCGCAGTCGCTCCCTACCCGATTTCCAGATGGCTGACTTACAGTGGGAGTCGCTGATGATTCCCATCAATCTTGCATTTTTTTATCGCGATAGTGCGGCGGACAGGGTCAGGGCAATGTACCCCAGCCCCGCGGGTGCGATCGAGTCGCTGCTCAGCCTCGAATCCTGGACGGAGATCGCGTCCGAGCATCCCGCTTTGCAAAAGATGGAACCGGATGTCGAAACCTTTCTGGTCAACCGCGTGGGCACGCCGGCGCAGTACTACATAGTTCCCGTAGATGAGTGTTATCGGCTGGTAGGGTTGATCCGCACCCACTGGCGTGGGCTTTCCGGCGGGACGGAAGTTTGGAAGGAAATCCATAGCTTCTTTTCCAGCCTGAAGGCGTCGAGTGTGGAAGCAAGAGAGCCGGCCCATGCCTGAACTGCATTTTAAGATCGAAGCCACCGAGGCCGTGCCCCATGCGGCCGCGCCGCTTATCTCAGCGAAGCTGCGCATCACGAATCTGCCCGCAGACGAGGCGATCCACACGCTCACCCTGCGTTGCCAGGTACAGATCGAACCATCCAAGAGGCGCTATGTTGCGGCGGAGCAGGAAAAGCTACTCGACCTTTTTGGCACGCCGGAGCGATGGAGCCGCACCGTCAGACCCTTGCTGTGGATGAATACCACCGTGGCTGTTCCGGGATTCACCGACAACGTGTTGGTCGACCTGCAACTCCCCTGCACCTTCGACTTCAATGTCGCCGCGACCAAGTATTTTCACGCTCTCGATACCGGCGATATTCCTGTCTGCGTGATGTTCAGTGGGACGGTTTTTTATCAAGGAGAGGACGACGCGCTGCAGGTGGCTCAAGTGCCCTGGGATCGGGAGGCGAATTTCCGTCTGCCGGTCTCCGTTTGGAAAGAGATGATGGAGATGCACTTTCCCAACACCGCCTGGCTGTGTCTGCGACGCGATGTTTTCGAGCAGCTTTACGAATACAAAGTTCGGCACGGTATCCCTACCTGGGAACAGGCCATCACCCGGGCGCTGGGGACGGAAATGCGGGACGAGGTTAAGGCATGAACTTCGAAGCGGTGGAAAAGATTGCGGCTGCGGTTCTTTACGAGGGATACATTCTCTATCCCTATCGGCCGACTGCGATCAAGAACCGCCAGCGCTGGAATTTCGGCACTCTCTATCCGCAGGTCTATGCCCAGGCACAGCGCCCCGAAGAACCGTATCGCCTGGTAGCCGAATGCCTGGCGACGGCGGAGACGCAAGCCACGCTCAACCTGAGACTTCGCTTCCTGCAGATGATCCGTCAGCCGCAGACTCCGGCCCTGGCGTGGGACGAAGCCGTGGAACGCACTTCAGAGCGCAGCGATATTCCTATTGCCGAGCTAATTGCTTCCCCGCTCTCGTTAACGCTCCAGATGGAGACGGGTTTGCAGGTTGCTCTGACCATCAGCGCGCACCAGCTAACCAATGGAGCGTGCAAGCTCCACCTTGAGGTACAGAACAGCAGTCATTTGCCCAGTGGACCGGAAGCAAATCGGGATGAAGCGCTGCCCTCCTCGCTGGTCTCTGCGCACTTGCTGCTGGGCATCGCTCGCGGGCAGTGGATCTCTTTACTCGACCCCGCAGAGGCGTATCGCGAATCTGCTGCGGCTTGTTCCAACCAGGGAGTCTTCCCGGTGTTGGCCGGCGAGGAACCGGATGAAAGCATCATGTTTTGCTCGCCGATTATCCTCTACGACTATCCGAAGATCGCTCCTGAAAGTGCCGGCGACTTCTTCGATGGCACCGAAATGGATGAGATGCTGACCCTACGCGTGCTCACCCTCACCGACGCGGAAAAGCTGGAGATGCAAAACGGTGATCCGCGTGCCCGCAGGATTCTCGAACGGACCGAGGCGCTTACATCGGATGCCATGCTCAAGGCGCACGGCGTCATCCGCGGACTGCGCGACATTCGAGGAGACGCATCATGATTGGAGACTGGAATCCTCTCGAGGAAGCCAAGGCCGCGCCGGAGAGCGTGCTCATTGACGGCATCGAACTGCGTGTGGGTGACCGGGTTCTTTTATGTCCCACGAAGAAGGCGGACATTATGGACATGGCGCTGGCGGGCAAGGTTGCCGTCATCGAGGCGATTGAGCAGGACTGTGAAGATCGCGTTCAGCTAGCGGTGGTGTTGGATGATGACCCGGGCCGGGAATTCGGTATGATGCGCCAACCGGGCCATCGTTTCTTCTTCTCTCCGGAAGAAGTGGCACCCGTATGAAGATTCTGGTCGCAGGTGTAGGCAACATCTTTCTCGGAGATGACGGCTTCGGCGTCGAAGTTGCACAGGCACTCAGCAAGCGACAGCTACCGGAAACGGTGTCGGTGAAGGATTTTGGCATCCGCGGATTTGACCTGGCTTACTCTATGCTTGACCCCTGGGACGGGGTGATTATCGTGGATGCCCTGCCACGCGGGGAGGCCCCCGGCACGCTCTATGTGATTGAGCCCGATCGTTCAGCTGCGGCTGACACGGCAATCAATCCCCACGGGATGGATCCAGTGCGCGTACTGAACCTGGCTGCTTCGATGGGGACGATTTCGGCCAGGATACTGGTGGTGGGCTGTGAACCGCATGACTTTGGCGATGAGCTCGAAGGGCGAATGGGTCTATCATCGCCAGTACAGGCCGTGGTGGAAGAGGCATGCAAAATGATTGTGCAGTTGGCTGTGACCTGGCCAGCGAATTCAGAGCAGTTAGAGACAGTGGAGAGGTGACATAGATGAACGCGAAAGTGATTCTTGGTGCATTGGGTTTAGTCTTAATCGGTTTGGCGGTTACGGTAGCTCCGGATCTGAAGCGCTACCTGAAGATTCGAGCGATGTAACGGGAGAAGCATGCACGAATTGTCGATTGCGATCAGCATGATCGACCAGATCACCGAAGAGTCGGAGAGCCGCGGCGGCCTTGATGTCGAGGCGGTGCACATGAAGCTCGGGATCTTCTCCGGAGTCGACAAGGAGGCGCTGCTGTTCGCCTACGAGCTGGCTTGTGAAGGCTCGCCTCTGCAGGGCTCACGGCTGGTAATCGAGAGCATTCCTCTCGTTATTTACTGTGACGCGTGTCAGAAAGACCGTACTCCACCGTCGGTCTATGAACTCAGTTGTCCGGAATGTGGAACCCCGGGGCAGAGGATCGTTACCGGCCGCGAGATCGAGGTCGCATCGTTGGAGGTTGTTGCATGAGCACACGCATGGTAGAGGTCAGGGCCAAGGTCCTGAAGCAGAACGATCTGCTCGCCCGCGCGCTGCGTGAGCGGTTTCGTACTGAAGGCACCTGCGTCGTGGGCCTGGTCTCAAGCCCTGGGTCGGGAAAGACCGCTTTCCTGGAAAAGCTTCTCGCAGGGCTCGCGCGCGACTCTCGTGTGGCCGCCCTGGTGGGTGATTTGGCTACGGAAAATGATGCCGCGCGACTGCGGCGGGCGACGCCAAACGTAAGACAAATCACCACCGGAACGATCTGCCACCTGGATGCGCAGATGATCGAGAAAGCTCTTGAATCCTGGCGGCTGGACCGAATCGATTTTCTTTTCATCGAGAATGTGGGGAACCTCGTTTGCCCTTCGAGCTACGATCTGGGCGAGGAGTTGCGGTTCGTTCTGTTGTCGGCAACTGAAGGTGAGGATAAGCCGTTGAAGTATCCCACCATTTTCAACAGTTCCGATGTTGCCATCATCACCAAGATGGATCTCGCCGAAGCCGCTGAGTTTGACTTGGCGGCCGCACGCCGCAACATAGAGAGCGTTCGGCCTGGAATGCAGGTATTTGAAGTTTCCGCCAAAACGGGAACCGGAATGCAAGCTGTGTTTGACTTGCTCCACGCTCAACTCGCGCGTGAACGTCACTCTCAAGTGGCGGCAACCATCTGAAGACCCCGTCTCAAGCCTTAAAGCCCGAGAAGAGAAACTGCAGATCCCTCCACTCGCTACGCTCCGGTCGGGATGACAAAGTCAGGGTTCGTTAGTTGCTGTACAGTTTGCGACGGGGACGGAAAGCTACTCCCTGTCCATCCGATCAATCCGATGCATATGGAAGGGCTACCCTCCCCTTTGTCATCCCGACCGAAGCGTAGCGAAGTGGAGGGATCTGCTGTTCAACGGACCTCTCCTGGAAATGTCTTTCGGCAGAGCGTAGCACCATAGAGGGACCTGCAGTTTCTCTTCTCGGTTTTCATTCAGACTCTTCAAGCCGTCTCCCTCAGAGGCTAAAGCCGATCGAGGTTACGAGGGTGATGTACGAGCTGAAGCTCGTACCCTTCAACTAGCGCCCCCCACCTCCACCCTTCGATGGATGCAGAAGACACCAGCCGGGCGTAAGCTGTGGCTCGTCGGATTCGCTCCCTGAAAGGACCTACTCGTCATGGCTCACATTCAACTACCCGAAGGTCTCCCTGGAATTCGCGGCGCGATGGCCTTCCGTCCGGAGACGGCCAAACCGCTCAACGAACTCGTCGAAATCCTGCTGCACGCACCGAATTCGCTCACTCCGGGGGAGCGGGAGCTCATAGCGACCTACGTTTCCTCAGAAAATGATTGTTATTACTGTCAGACAATCCATGGCGCGATCGCCGCCGCCAGCCTCAACGACGATGAGGCGTTAGTGAAGAAAGTGAAGCATGATTTTCAGAACGCGGACATCTCTCCCAAGATGAAAGCGCTGCTGACCATCGCCGGAAAAGTGCAGAAGGGTGGCAAGCACGTCACGGCGGAAGACGTGCAAAAGGCGCGAGAACTCGGCGCTACCGACCTCGAGATCCACGACACGGTGCTGATTGCTGCTGCATTCTGCATGTACAACCGCTATGTCGATGGCCTGGGCACCACCCAACCGCGAGATGAAGCAATGTACCGCGAACGCGGCAAGCGGGTTGCCCACGATGGATACGTCACCGTCAGCAAGGAATATCTGCCCGCCACCGTCTAGACGCTTCCCAAAGGAGAACCAAATATGCCTCACATCGCTCTTCCCGAAGGATTGCCAGGGATCACCAGCGGCTTTGCCTTCCGCCCTGAAACCGCTAAGCCGATGCGTGAGTTGGCTCATGTGCTGCTGCACGGACCCAGCACGCTGACTCCGGGCGAACGCGAGCTGATTGCAACCTACGTCTCCAGTCAGAACGATTGCTACTTCTGCCAGACCAGCCACGGCGCAGCAGCAGCGGCTCACCTGGGCCGAGATTCAGAGCTGGTCGACAAGGTAAAGCGCGACTTTCTACAATCACCCGTTTCCGCAAAGCTCAAGGCGCTGCTGACCATTGCCGGAGAGGTGCAAAAGGGCGGTAAACATGTCACCGCCGACAATGTAGCGAGTGCGCGTCGCGAAGGAGCAACCGATCTAGAAATTCACGACACGGTTCTCATCGCGGCCGCCTTTTGCATGTACAACCGCTATGTCGATGGGCTTGCCACCTGGCAGCCACAAGACCCATCGATGTATGCGAGCATGGGGGAGCACCTGGCCACCCACGGTTACATCACTCCATCGATCGAGGTTGTCTCCGCGTAACTAGCGTGACTTCGCCGCCTTTTTGGCGTGCGCGGAAAGCGCCTTGTGGGAAGCAGTCGATCGCGGTTCCTTCTTCAGGGCCTGTTCGCTTGCGCGCGACCGTTTCGCCGACGTCTTCTTTTTGGTAGCGGACTGTCCTTTGCGGGTATCCCTCGCCGCATTTTCTCGCGTGGATTCGCTGGCCTCGCCGGCTTTCGGCGGAGCCAAGGGAATCCCCGCGCGGCGCGCTTTGCTGAGTCCGATGGCGATGGCCTGCTGCGGCGAACGAGCGCCGTGCTTCCCTTCCCGCACGTGCTCAATTTCCTCGCGAACAAATTCTCCCGCTGCGGTTGAGGGCGATTTCCCTTCCTTCAGATCCTCTTTTGCCTGCTCGACTACTTCTTTTTCCGGCATGATCCTGCTCCTCCCTGCCTAATTGAGATGCACTAAACTCAGGCTATGACAGAGACGCCTGACCCGAACGACAAGCTTCAAACCCAGAGCATCCATTCCGGCCGGCATGTGGACCCAGCCACCGGCGCGGTCACCATGCCGCTTTACACGTCGACCACGTTTGAACGGGATCCTGATGGAGCATTCTCCAGGCACTTCTTTTACAGCCGCATCGACAATCCCAATCGCAGCTCGCTCGAACAGTGCCTGGCCGATCTGGAGGGTGGGGTGGAGGCAGTGGCCTTCAGTACCGGCATGGCGGCGAGCCTGGCAGTGTTTCAGGCGTTTGCACCGGGCGACCACGTCGTGCTTCACCGGGATTTATACTTCGGCGTCAGGGAACTCATTACCGGGCTGTTCGCGCGGTGGGGTTTGCAGCATTCGTTCGTCGACATGCGGAATATCGAAGAACTCCGGCGGGCGTGCCGGTCTCAGACCAAGCTTCTCTGGCTGGAAACCCCAACCAACCCCCTGATAGAAGTCGTCGACATTCTTCCCGTGGCCGAGTGCGCGCGTAGCCTCAAGATTCCTCTGGCCTGCGAAAATACCTTTGCCACCCCGGTGCTGCAGCGCCCACTGGAGTTGGGGGCGGATCTGGTGGTTCATGCCCTGACCAAATATCTTTCCGGACACTCCGATGCCCTGGGAGGAGCCGTGATCTTTGGGCAGAAATCGAACTTGGCCGCCCGGATCAAGGAGTTCCAACGGGTGGGTGGCGCGGTGCTTTCCCCTTATGACTGCTGGCTCATCCTGCGTGGGTTGCAAACGCTCGTGCCCCGCGTTCGCCTGCATTGCGAGAATGCCCGCCGGGTGGCGGAGTTCCTGTCCACTCACCCCGAGGTAGCGGTGGTTCACTATCCCGGCCTCGAGAGCGATCCTGGGCATGCGATTGCCAGCAAGCAGATGCGCGACTTTGGCGGAATGCTCTCCTTTGAGGTTAAGGGCGGACGGGATGAGGCCTTTGCCATGACTTCGCGGCTGAAGCTGATTGTCCGCGCCACCAGCCTGGGGGGAACCCACAGCCTGATCGAACATCGCGCCTCGATCGAGGGGATGTTCTCACGCTCTCCGGAGTCGCTGCTCCGGCTCTCGGTTGGCCTGGAAGGTGCCGCGGACATTATCGCCGACCTGGACCAGGCGCTTCGGGGGTAGTGCATTGGCTAAGCGCTTATCCTGAAGTAGGATGGTAGGGTTCGAAAGAAGGGGTGAGGTTATGACGCGCAGACTGACCATGGCGCAAGCCATCATTCAATTTCTGAAATCCCAATCCGTCGCACGAGACGGAAAAGAACAAACCTTCTTTGGCGGATGCCTGGGTATTTTTGGACACGGGAATGTTGCGGGTATTGGACAAGCGCTGCAGCAGAATCCTGATTTTCCCTACTACCTATTTCGCAATGAACAAGGCATGGTTCACGCCGCGACCGGCTTTGCCAAGATGAGCAATCGGCTCCGTACGCTGGTCTGTACTTCGTCGATCGGACCTGGGGCTACGAATATGATCACCGGCGCGGCCCTGGCTACGATCAACCGGATTCCTGTGCTGCTGCTGCCGGGAGATATCTTTGCCCGCCGCAATGTGGCGCCGGTTTTGCAGCAGCTGGAGTCAACCAGCAGCCAGGACGTCTCGGTGAATGACTGCTTTCGCCCCGTCTCCCGTTACTGGGACCGCATTCAGCGCCCCGAGCAGATTCTCACCGCCCTGCCGGAAGCGATGCGGGTGCTGACATCCCCGGCAGAAACCGGGGCCGTGACCCTGGCCCTGCCCCAGGATGTGCAGACCGAGGCCTACGACTACCCCGAGGAATTTTTTGAGCGGCGGGTTTGGACCATCGCCCGTCCCCGTGCCGATGTTGGATTGCTGAAACAGGCGGCAGAGTGGATACGGTCTTCCCAGCGCCCGCTCATCATCGCCGGCGGCGGTGTTATCTACGCCGAGGCAACGGCCGAATTGGCCCGCTTCGTCAGCCGTACCGGTATTCCCGTGGCCGAAACGCAGGCGGGTAAGGGCGCACTCCATGCGGATCATCCGCAATTGGCCGGCGCGATGGGGGCAACCGGCACCTCGGCTGCCAATCTACTGGCCGCGGATGCTGATTTGATCATCGCCATCGGGACTCGCCTGGGCGACTTCACGACGGCGTCCAAGACTGCTTTTCAAAATCCCGCGGTGCGGTTTGTCAATATCAACGTTGCCGAGTTCGATGCGTTCAAGCACGCCGCTCTGCCGCTTACCGCGGACGCGCTGCGAACGCTCGAAGAGTTGGGCAGCGAACTGTCATCGTGGCAGATTCCGAAAAGCTACCAGGGCGAGGTTGCCCGTCTCCGCAGATCATGGGACGAGGAAGTCGACAGGATCTTCGCGCGCCGCCATGGGCCGCCATTGTCCCAAGGTGAGGTGATCGGTCTACTAAACGAGACGCTGGGACCACGAGACATTATTGTCAACGCGGCGGGGAGTCTGCCCGGGGATCTGCACAAACTCTGGCGGACGCGCGATCCGAAGGGCTACCACATGGATTACGGATATTCCTGCATGGGTTATGAAGTGGCTGGTGGGCTGGGCGTCAAGATGGCGGATCCGAGCCGAGAAGTCTATGTCTTGATCGGCGATGGCTCGTATCTCATGATGGCCCAGGAGATAGTCACCAGCCTGCAGGAGAACATCAAGCTCAACATTGTGCTCTTTGATAACCATGGATTTTCAAGCATTGGAGGCTTGAGCCGTGCCTGCGGCAGTGGAGGATTCGGCACGGAGTATCGTTATCGCGAAGAAGGGCTTACCGGGCCTGTTATTTCTACAGATTTTGCAGCCAACGCTGCCAGCCTGGGTGCTTACACGGTAGCCGCCCGTACCTACGATCAGTTGGCCGCGGCATTGGCGGATGCCCGGAAACAGCCGCGTACTTCTGTAGTCGTAGTGGAGACAGATTACAACGACCGCGTACCGGGCTATCACACGTGGTGGGATGTTCCCATTGCTGAGGTATCCGAGAGCCAGGCCGTGCGCGAGGCGCGAGCCGCTTATGTGGAAGCGGTCAAGAAGGAGCGGCATTTCTGGCCGGCACCGGCAAGAGAAACGGTAGAGGCCAAGCGGGTTGAAACCGCCGATCACTCCACCACCGTCGGATGACGGTCGGCCGTCCTGCTTGTCTGGATTAGGCTCCGCAACAAAGCTACGGGTGCCCCATATCTCGCTCGTTTTCGCGAGAGGTGGGAGACCCGTAGCTTTGTTGCGGAGCCAATTTGGGCAAGTATGGCATTTCATCTCAGTGAACGTTCAGGTAGTGATCCAGCTCCCATTGGCCAACGCTGTTGTGGTAGCTCTCCCATTCCTCTGTTTTTACCTGGATGTAGTAATCGGCGTACTCCGCGCCCAGGGAGTTACGCACCACCTCGTCCTGAGACAAAGCCTCAACCGCTGCCTGAAGAGTAGACGGCAGATGGCCGATGCCCCGAGCTTGCAACTCGTCCCACGGCACCTCATACAGGTTGTCGTGGCTCGGCGAGCCAGGGTCGATCTGGTGATCGATCCCGTCGAGCCCGGCCGCCAGCATCGCGGCACATGTCAGGTAGGGATTCGCCGCCGCATCGACCATTCGGTTTTCAATGCGCCCTGGGCCGGGCACGCGAATCATCTGAGTCCGATTCGCACTGCCATATGTGATGTAGACAGGAGCCCAGGTGGCGCCCGAACGGGGTCTTCCCCGGATAAGACGCTTATAGCTGTTCACCGTCGGCGCCAGAATCGCACTCAGCGCAGGTGCATGCTTCAAGATGCCGCCCATGAACCAACGGCCCTCCGCAGACAGGCCAAGGGGATCGCTAGTGCTATGAAAGAGATTCTTCCCGGAAGAAGGATTCGCCAGACTTAGATGGCAGTGCGAACCGTTCCCAGTCAGGTTTGCAAAGGGCTTGGGCATGAACGTAGCCAGGAGACCTTGCTCTTCGGCGAGGATCTTGACCATCCATTTGTAGAAGATCTGCCGGTCGCAGGTGGTGAGCGCATCGGCATACTTCCAGTTGATCTCAAATTGGCAGTTGGCATCCTCGTGGTCGGCCGCGTAAGGCTCCCACGCCAGCGCCTGCATGTAACCGAGCAGCCTGGTTAATAAATCCAGGTTGCGGTGAAGAGCGCGCATGTCGTAACAGGGTTTGGGTGCGTTATCCAGAGCATCCCACGGCACGCAGGAGCCATCCTGGGCTCGTTTGATCAACATGAATTCCGGCTCGACCCCCACCATCATTTCGTAACCACGTTGGCGCCCAATGTCGAGTTGATGGGCCAATATTCTACGCGGGCAGTATTTCGACGGCTGCTTCTCGACCTCCAGCATCCCGGGAACCCAGGCAACATTCTTTCGCCACGGCAACACGATCATGGCCTGCATATCCGGAATGGACACCAGGTCCGGGTGGTGAGGCCCCTGCCCTACATCGCCCGCGGCAAACCCGGCAAACCCCGCGCCTTCGTTCAACATATCGTCCAGTGCGCTGGCCGGGATGAGCTTGGCCTTGGGGATCCCGCTCATTTCTACGAACGAGCACAAAAAATACTCGATACCTTTTTCCTGCACGAGTGCCTTGAGATCGTTGGTCAAGTCTTGTTTCTCCTTTTCTACTGCGACACCGAGGCTGCCGCTTTTTCCCCCAACAGCTTGCCCCTGGAGAAGCGAGTGGGTGCAAAGGGCTGCATCAGGACTGCGGCTTTGCCGGTGGCAATCGTCTCGGCCAGGCACTTACCGGCAATCGGACCGGCCTTGAATCCCCACGTACCCCAGCCGACGTCCATGTAGAAATTATCCAGTTCGCCGGCCGCACCCATGATAGGAGCATAATCCGGCGTCATGTCACATACCCCGGCCCACTGACGCAGAATCTTCACACCGTGGAGTTGAGGAAACAATTCCAACGTGTAAGTTGCCATTTGCTCCAGCGTGGGCAACGTGGAGCGGGTGCAGTAAGTCTGGTAAGGATCGACCTCGGAGCCAATCACCAGTTCGCCTTTAGCAGTCTGGCTCACGTAGACGTGCAGGTTCGAAGAAACGATCACATAGTCCAGGAACGGTTCAATCAACTCAGTAACGCAGGCCTGGAGCGGCTGGCTAACGATGGGAAGCGGCACCCCGGCCATGTCAGAAATGGTCGTGGCCCAGCCGGCGGTGGCATTCAGGACCGAACCCGCGGATAGGTCGCCTTTTGTCGTGCGTATGCGGGTCACTTTGCGGCCTGCCATTTCAAGCCCGGTGACGGCCGTGAACTGATGAACCTCGATGCCCATGGCGTCACAGGCATGCCCGTAACCGTGCACCACTTCATCGTGCCCGATGGTTCCCCCGGGCGGGTGGTAGAGCGCGGCGAGTATGGGTAGCCGCGGCCGGCTGGACATATCCATTACGGGTACCATGCGCCGCAGTTCATCCCGATCCACCATTCGACTGTCGACGCCCATCAACCGGTTGTTCTCTGCGCGGATTCTGAGGCCGGTGATGGAAGAGTCCGTGTGCGCCAGCGTGAAGTGTCCGCTTTGATTGAAATCCAGGGGGCATCCCAGCTCTTCGGTGAGGCCTTCGTAGAGGCGTAGCGACGCGTCGTAGAAAGCAATGCCGGGAAAGGTGCGATAGTTGGAGCGCAAGATAGCCGTGTTGCGGGTACTGTTGCCACACCCGATATAACCTTTCTCGAGAAGCGCGACTTTGCGAATGCCGTGGATCTTGCCCAGATAGTAAGCCGCGGCGAGCCCGTGAACACCGGCGCCGATGATGGCCACGTCGTAGGTAGGCTGGAGGGCATGCCTGCCCCACATGACGGGCTCAGGCTTATGCGTCTTCATGGCGAAATCCAGTCAACTGCTGCTGTGCGATCATCCCGAATGGCTGCGCGCCGGCGTGGAGCAGTGCTTCCCAAACGTGCTCCGCCACATCGCGGGTGTTCAATATGAGAAAATCCTCGCCGCGAAGGAGGATGGCATTTACGTGGGCCACGCGTGTCTGTCGTGCGCTGGACTCGGGCATAGCAGCGACGCCCACATTGAGCGTGGTCAGCTTGTGCAGCACGTCCCGCGACTTCGGGCCGGCAAGCAAAATCGCGCTGTAGATGGAGGTAACGTCAGTGAGGAAGGGCGAATGAACGAAATCGATGCTCTGCGGCGAAGTAACCAGCGCGTGGGCAGGGGTAAGCTGCCACAGCCGGGCGGGTAAGGGGAAGTCGAGCGCCGGACCGCGAAGGGCGAGCTTTGCTAGGTAACTCGCATCGGAAATACCGACAGACGCACGCACTTGCTCAAGCTCAATCGATGGTTCCGAATACCAGGCAGGTAACTGCCAACCGGAAAAGTTCTTCAAGTGGGCGCGCGCCTCGAGATGGCAATGATGCAGTGGCGATTGACGTTCTATCACATCTTTAACCGGTCACCGGCAGGGTCGTAAAAGATATCCTCGACCACGTTGGCGGAATAGTCGATGGCGTCGGCGCGAAGGGTGATACGTGTTCCAGCCTTTGCTTGCGCGGGCGTGACCCATGCCATACCAATCACTTTTTCCTTTTCCCAGGAGAAGCGAACGCTCGTCGCCCACCCAACCGGCGCACCATCGACCAGCACCGGGGATCCATCCGGCGGTGCGTTGGTTCCTTCTAATTCAAACCCGACGAGCATTCGCTCGAGAGGATTTTGCTTCAGGCGCGCCAGCGCCACTTTGCCAATGAAATCGGACTTGTCGAGCTTAGCCACCCAGGCCATGCCTGCTTCATAGGGGTTGCTGAGGGCATCCGTATCCACACCCACGATGATGTGCTTCTTTTCCAGGCGCAGGACACGCTGCGCCTCTACTCCAAAAGGCGAAGCACCGGCCTGCAGCACTTGTTCCCAGACGTAGCTCCCATACTCGGCCGCAACCACGATCTCCCAGCCGGTCTCGCCGACAAAACCGATGCGCATCAGGGTGGCCGGAACTCCGGCCACGGATGCCTGTCGCCAGTCCATGTAGGGGAAGGAAGCGGTGGAAAGATCGCAATCGGTTAGTTTCTGAAGAATACCGCGAGCCATAGGGCCCGTCACGTTCATGGAGGCTAGACCAGCGGTAAGGTTGGTAATGGTGACCTTCCATCCCAGCGCAGCAGCCCACCATTCCAGCCATTGGTGTACGAAGTCCACGTTGCCCGTCGTGGTGGTAAGAAAGTAGCGCTGCTCCTCCATACGCGAGATGGTGCCGTCGTCGACAATCGTTCCCAACTCATCGCAGAGCACGGAGTAGCGTACCCGTCCGATCGGTAAGGCTGAAAAATTGTGCGTGAAAACCAGGTCGAGCAGGCACCCGGCATCGCTTCCCTTGACCTCGATCTTTCCCAGCGTGCTGACATCAATGATGCCGGCACGTTCGCGAACTGCGCGATACTCCCGTTCGACGTAGTAGTCCTGTAGGGAAACAGCAGGTCCCTCCACTACGCTACGCTCCGGTCGGGATGACACTTCTTTTTCGGAAGCAGACATAATCGGTCCCCAAGCGGAAGTGTCATCCCGACCGGAGCGTAGCGTAGTGGAGGGACCTGCTGTTTCCTTACGGTAGTAGCGCGGCCGCTTCCAGTCCCCCATGTCCATCCACACGGCGCCCAGGCGGTCATGCTGATGATGCATCGGTGTCCGACGCACGGGGTGATGTCCCATGCCGGCGAGCACACCCAGAGTCACGGGAGGCGCAGGCGGCCGGGCAACGGTTTTTCCTACCTGAGCGATGGATTGGCCGCTGACTTGTGAACAGAGATGGATTGCAGCCGTCTGGCACATGCGACCCTGACAAGCGCTCTTGCCCAGCTTCGTGAACCTCTTGATCAGTTCGACATGGCCCATGCCGGCCTCGATCGTCTCCACCACATCGTGGCCGGAAACATCCATGCACAGGCATGCAATCGCGTCCGCGGACTGGGCCGATGACGGAAGAAGATAGGGGACTACCTGCGCACCGGCAGCAAGACCCCCGTCTGGAACCAGAGGCCCGCACATGACCACCAGGTCCGCATCATAAGTACCGGTTCCGGTGACTAATCCCGTCACGTGATCTTTCCCCGCGGCCCGGACGACGGATTCTATGGGCACGGTCGAGACTACTTCAATCCCCGCCGCCTCGAGGCCACTGGAAAGCTCCGCGCACCGTTCGGCGTCTCCGATCAAAACCGCTCGTTGGCCGGGTACGATCCCGTGGCGGTGGATCAGCCGCAGCACAGCGGTCGAGAGCATGACTCCCGGCAGATCGTTATTGGCAAACAGATACTGCGTTTCAAAAGCACCCGTAGCTACCACTACACTGCCCGCACGCAGGTGCAAAAGCGTTTCCGCATTCGGCCGGCCATAATCGATCTGCACCGCACCCACCAGGTTGCCCTCGTAGACGCCAAAACAACTGCAGTTCAGAAAGACTGTGATTCCCGGATTCTGGACTGCTTGCGCCAGGCTCGGCTCCTTTTCGAGCAGAGCGACCTGCTTGCCCTGGGAGGCTGACTCCAGGGCAGCTTCTAAACCGCTCGCGCCACCGCCGACCACCACCACATCGAATTGCAGGTAGAGGTGCTCATAATGGTGTGAGGACTCGCTAAGCGGCGGGGCGGCCGGAAAGCGCTTTACGGCAGGGGCATCGAATCCGCGATAGACATTCTGGTTTTGCGGCAAAACAGACAGGCCGCTGCGCACGGGCAAGGTGCAGCTGCGCACATTGGGCACGCCATCCACATTCACCATGCAATTGGGGCAGGATCCGGTGAGGCAAAGGAGACCGCGTGGACGGCCATGCTGATAGCTGTAAGTAAAGGTGCGCACGCCGGAACGATACAAGGCCGACGCCACGGTGTCGCCTGGGTTTGCCGTGACCGTGCTGCCATTCCATTGAAACTGGATCGGGTCCATTAGCCGCGCTGCTCCTCGTCCCGGGGCAGAAGGGTTTCATGGACTTCGTTGGTCAACGTGTTGCGGTTGGCTTTGAACCACTCGCCGCAGCCGCCGCGGTGGAACCACCACTCCCACTGCACGCCAGCGACGTTTCGTTTGTAGAGCGCGTAGTTGAGAAAGTCCTCGTACCCGGCTTCCGGCCCTGGTCTTTTCCGGATCTCTCCGCCAAAGCGAAACTCGTAGACGCTTCGCTCGCCACAGTTTGGGCACTTCAACAAGAAAGACATGCGGTTTATCTTCCGAAGACCTTGCGCGTGCCGGCCAGAGGGACGCCGCAGATGATGGACGCTTCCATGGTCAAGGCCGCCATATCTTCTGGTTCCAGGTGATGCACATCGGATTTGCCGCAAGCCCGCGCCAGCATCTGGATCTCGAGGGTCATGGCTCGCAGCAGATTCAGCGCGCGCTCCGCCCCCTGCTCGATATCGAGCCGCTTCATCAGTTCCGGGTCCTGGGTCGTAATACCTACGGGGCAACGCCCGGTGTGGCAATGATGACAATGATAGGGCTCCGTGCCCAGCGCCCTGTAGTCCTCGATATATAAAGGCTTGTTGCAGTTCAGGCTAATCAACGCCGCGGTGCCGATGTAGACCGCGTCGGCGCCCAGTGCCATCGCCTTGGCTGCATCGACTCCGTCGCGGATGCCGCCCGCGATAATGAGCTGGACCTCACCATACAAACCACAATCCTCCAGAGCAGCGCGCGCCTCACAAACGGCAGCCAGCGTGGGGATGCCGGTGTGTTCCTGCAGGATGGCAGGCGATGCACCGGTGCCTCCCTCCATACCGTCGACCACCACCACGTCGGCTCCGGCCTTGGCGGCAAGCTTGACGTCATCGAACGTCCGGCTCGCGCCCAGCTTCACAAAGATAGGCACCTGCCCATCGGTCGCCTCGCGCAGCTCTTCAATTTTGATCACCATGTCGTCGGGTCCCAGCATGTCGGGGTGCCTGGCCGGACTGCGCTGGTCGACCCCCACCGGCAGATCGCGCTGATGGGCAATGGTCTCGGAGATTTTCGACCCCAGCAGCAGTCCCCCGGTACCCGGTTTTGCCCCCTGGCCAATGGTCAATTCGATCGCGCTGGCCCCGCGCAAGTCATGCACGTCGATTCCGTAGCGCGAAGGAAGAACCTCGTAAACATAGTCCTTGGCAAACTCCCGCTCCGCTGGGGAGAGGCCGCCATCGCCCGTGGTGTTCGAGGTGCCCACCCTGGCCGCCGCTTTGGCCAACGCAGCTTTGGCGTTGTAGGAGAGGGCTCCCCAGCTCATGCCTGTAATCATGATGGGAATCTCGAGTTCCAGGGGCCGCTTGGCGAAGCGGCCACCCAAAACTGTTTTGGTGGAGCACTTCTCGCGGTAGCCCTCGAGTGGGATACGGGTCAGTCCACAGGGGAGGAAGGTCAGATCGTCGAAGGTCGCCCAACGCCGCTGGCGCAGTGTGCCGTAGCCGCGTATCTCATAGATGCCGGTCTCTGCCTTGGTGTGAATGCCCTGCATCACTTCAGCGGTGTAGGTGCCGCTGGTTTGCAGCAGGGGGCGAGTCGAGTCCACAGCCGTATCATTCATCAAAGCGCATCCTGCCAGGCTTTCCAATTGTGCTTGTCAAAGTTCCATAATTTGCGTCCGGCGACCACTTTCTTGAAGTCGCGCCCAGCCGGTTTTTGCGCGCGTAACTCCGGCGGAAGATGTTCGCCCAGCAGACGGTCCAACATCGCCGCCTCTTCTGCCGAGAGCGGCTCGATCACTGCGTCCGTGCCCAGGGCCCCGATGCTGCCTCCCACGTAGCAGGTGGTGGCGTACATGGAGTCGGCAAAGGCGTGGCCGGTGTTGCCGCAGACCACCAGTGTTCCCTTCTGCCCCATGAAGCCTGCCATGTAACCGCAATCGCCGGCTACCAGCACCAGTCCGCCCTTCATGGAAACTCCGAGCCGCGCTGCAGCGTCACCGTGGATCACCACCGTGCCGCCGCGAATAGCCGCCGCCGCCCCGTTGCCTGCGCCCCCGTGAACCACCACGTGACCCTGGCTCATCGATTCCGCCAAACCCCAGCCCGCACTCCCCTCCACGTGGATCTCGGCGCCATCCATCAGACCGCCGCAGTAGTAGCCCACACTGCCCAGGAAACGCACCCGTCCCGGCTGCAGCAGGGCAACCGCAAGATTGTGACGCGCATTAGGGTTTTCGACGCAGATCTCTGTCGACCCGCCCAGCCTGGCTCGGATCAACGCGTTGACTTCGCGGGTAGAAAGCGTGGCGGCATCGATGGCCGTCGCGGCTATCTCGACCAAACCCGCACCTCCTCGACCTGGGCTTCAGACACTTTGTAGTCTCCGGGAATCGCTGAGCGGATGGCGATCTCCTCCGTGGCGACAGCAACGAAATCGTCGGTCTCGGCAACCACCAGCGGCTTGAAGGCGTAGGGATCCTTCACGAAGCCCATTTCGGTTGCGGTCACGGCGAGGCAGGAGAAGGCTCCGTCCATATCTCGCAGTACACCGTCCAGCCCCTGGCGCAGCGTGCCGCCCCGGTTGAGAGCCTCGGCGAGATAAACGGCCAGCACTTCGGAATCGTTTTCCGTAACGAAGCCCACACCACGCTGCTCATATTTGCGCCGCAACTGATGGTAGTTGGTGATGTGTCCGTTGTGAACGATCGCAACATCCGCTGCCCCACGTCCCCAGAAAGGTTGGGAATGACTCAGGTCCACGATCGACTCTGTACAAAGACGGGTGTGGCCAATGCCGTGGGTACCGGTGAAAGCCGAGATATGGTGCTTGCCCTCGAGGAGTCTTGGGCTTCCCACTTCTTTGGAGAGCTCCATCGCGTGACCCACGCTGAGCACCCTGATGCCTTCGCCGAGCGACTCGATCCTGCCGGTCAGCGCGGGCAGATCGATCTCTCCAGCCAGCAAAAAACGCACGTAGACACCGCTCGATGAGACATCGGAAGAATTGTCCAGTCCCCGGGCGAAAGTCTCAATTGCTTCACGGTTCTCGGCAATGGCTTGCTGGCTCAGATCCAGTTCGTCACCGGCCTGGATGCGCACGATGTAACTGGCCCGATGCACGGGACCCACCAGGGCCACACCGGCGGAATCAGGGCCGCGGCGGCCGAGCGCCTCCAACATGCTGAGCATGGTCGCGCCGAGTTGGTCGTCGCTACCTGGGGTTTTCCGGAAATAGCCTAGGATCCCACACATTCCGCGTAGCCCCGCTTAAGATACTTCTCGTATCCATCCAGTATACCAGACAATGAACAGAAACCCGGCACGGCCGAACGTCGAATGTCGCAGAGCACAGCAGGTCCCTCCACTACGCTACGCTCCGGTCGGGATGACACCTCTACTTGGAGACAAAACACAACGCTCCCAAACAGAGGTGTCATCCCGACCGAAGCGTAGCGTAGTGGAGGGACCTGCTGTGCTCTCAATCGATATCCGACGCTGAGGGAACTTCAGCCACCGGCCTGTATACCGCAGTGTGCTCCAAGAGTGGTACTATCCCGCGCAGAGAGTTGTGGGCGATGATGGACCTTCGATGAGTCAAGGATCAAAACGTCACCCGGCAGCGCCCGCGATGCTCTTGCTGCTGGCTGTGACCATCGCCCTGCATGCGCAGGAACCCCGGCAGAAAATCGGCCTGGTGCTTGAAGGGGGTGGTGCGCTTGGTCTGGCGCACATCGGAGTGCTGCAGTGGCTCTACCAGCACCACGTTCCAGTGGACTTGGTCGCGGGCACAAGCATGGGGGGCCTGGTCGGCGGTATTTACGCGACTGGCCGTTCTCCGGAGCAGATTCAGGAGTTAATTCAGAACGTGGATTGGGACCAGGCGCTCAGCGGCGAATTGCCGTTCCGGGACCTTTCCTATCGACGAAAAGAAGATGAGGTTCAATTTCCGACGCGGATTGAGTTTGGCCTGCGCAAAGGTATTCAACTCCCGGCAGGCTTCAATTCCGGCCAACAGGTAAGTTTCATCCTTGATCATGTGGCCCTTCCCTACTCTCAGATCAAGAGCTTCAATGATCTGCCAACTCCCTTTGCCTGCGTGGCAACAGAACTCAACGATGGTAAGCAACACGTCTTTCATGATGGGTCGTTGTCGCTCGCTTTGCGGGCGACGATGTCATTGCCCGGGATTTTTACTCCGGTAAGGTCGGGTGACAATGTCTACGCCGACGGCGGCCTGCTCAATAACCTGCCCGTCGACGTTGCTCAGAATATGGGCGCTAAGTTGACCATCGCTGTCTATCTGCGAACAGCTTCCTTCAATGCACAACAACCACTCTCCTCCTTTTCTGTTCTGGGACAGTCATTGAGCGTGATGATCGCCGCCAACGAGCTCAAGAGCATGCAAATGGCGGATGTTCTGGTCACCGTTCCGCTGGATAAGTACAGCGCTCTCGACTACAACCAGGCGGCTGAGATTATTCGTCTGGGCTATGAGGCCGCCGAAGGAAAAAGCGCCATCCTGAGTAAGCTCGCCGTCGATGACGCGGCATGGAAACAATACGTTGATCGCCGGGAGAAGCGAACCCTGGAGACGCCTGTTCCTCAATTCATCGAGGTGACGGGCACCACGCCGATTCTGGCAAACAGGATAGAGCGAAGACTGAACCCGGACGTCGGCAAGCCGGTCAACAATGTCAACCTGGAAGACCAATTCACACGGATTGCAGGGACCGGACGCTTTGCCTCGCTCAGCTACAGCATGACGGAAAAGGACGGAAAGCCAGGGCTTCTGGTTTCCACTCAGGAGAAAGCGTACTCCCCGCCCATCGTGCGGCCTCTGATCAACATCGACGGAACGAACTACAACGAAGTGCTGTTCAGCGCGGGGGCGCGGATTACTTTTCTGGACTGGGGCAGCTTTGGCTCGGAATTGCGTAACGACATTATCGTGGGCTCTGTCTATCGATTAGCCACGGAATACTATCACCCGTTCTCCACCGCTACCCGGTGGTTCATCGCTCCGCAGGTCACCCTCGACACCAATAAATTCTATTTTTACTTTGACAACCACATTGACTCCCAATACCGGAAGCGCCAGTTTGGGGGAGCTCTCGATATTGGGTACACCTTCCATTCGGTCGCCGAGGTCCGTCTCGGGTACCAATCGGCGTATCAGCGATATTCTCCGGTGATCGGAGATACCGTTATCTATCCCGTCCAATCGGGACGTATCGGTGTAACTCGCCTGCATTACAACCTCAACCTCACGGATGATCCGATTTTGCCCATGCGCGGTATGTCGGTAACTTTCCGTGGAGAATGGTGGGACGCGAATACAGGAACCAAGAAGCCGTTTCCTCTCGCAGAACTTCAGAGCCGCCTTCTATTTCCGCTGAACCAGAAATCTTCGGCTTATCTGGCTTTATCCGGAGGTTCGACGCTGGGCTACGAGAGCACCGGGATCCCTCCGTTTTCATTGGGAGGCGGACTCCAGCTCTCTGCGTTTGGCGAGAATGAGCTGATTACCAACCAGTACTATCTGCTTCAGACCGGATACATTCGGCGGCTGGCCAAGCTGCCGCCATTCCTCGGAGACAGCATTTCTCTGATTACGACCTACGAGGCAGGAAAGACTTTTTTCCTGTCTAACGAGCCCAGCGTACCCATGGACGGAGTTGTGGGCATCGTCATTAAGACAGCAATCGGCCCGTTTGAAATTGCCGGCGCCGCAGGCAATGGCAATGACCATCGGAAGATTTTCTTTCAGTTAGGCAGATTCTTCTAAGACCTCTACTTTGGCTGCGACGCCAGCCACACGCAAGCCTCACGAACCCTCGCCGCCTGTATCGCGTTTACGCTTAGAAAATGCCGCTTGCCCTGTGGGTTCGGCTGGAACCTGGTTGAGCCGTCCCGTGAAACGACGACGTCCCCCGGCGGGGAAACATCAAAATACCCACTATCGGGCCGCAAATCGTAGACCACGGTAGTCAGGTCCCAGCTAGGGCGGTCATAGGGCATCTTCTGATAAAGCCGGTAGGCTTCCGCAACCGGATTGCCCGCCGGGAAGTCGTGCTCGATGCTGGATGCGGGAAACAGGATCGCCGATCCAACTTCGAAGCCGCTGATGTAGATGTCGGTCGGCCAGTTGGCAAAGAGCCTGGTGGCGGCAGGAATATCGATCATGACATTGAACTCGGGCTTACTGGCGGCAAAGTTACCCGCCATCACGGTGAGCGAGCGGACTTTTTTCCTTATCAGCTCCATCCCGGTGAGATTGCTGAAGCTATCGGGCGCAGATTCCATCAAGCGCGCCAGGTTGGTGGAGAAGCCCACCTGGATCAGGGTCACTGCACCGTCTGGTTCGCCAGCCAGCGTCTTCCTCAGCAACTGCACCGCGTCGGGCACCACAGCGCTGTTGAGGTGGCGGCCGTGCAGCTCACAGACCTGCCTGACATACTGGCCATCGTTGGGCGTCTTACCGCGCCGGACCATACCAACCGGGATGTTGCCTCGGCCATAGTATTCGTTGACCATACGGACGTATTCAGCGGCCCAGGGATTGCCCTTGCTTACGGTGACGGCCAGCAGTTTCACTTCGCCCCTGGAAGCAAACGCGTGCAGCATCGCCAGCGCCAGGGCGTCGTCAACATCGTTGCCCATATCAGTATCGAAGATCACGTTGAGCGGGGTCGCTGCCGACGCTGGAGCTGAGGCTCCCAGGATAAGCAGGGCGGCCAGAAGAATCCTGATCATTTACTTGCCTCTTTCACAGGAACCATACGATATAGCTTTAACCGGTTCCTGTCCTCACGATCAAACACTGCGTAATTTGCGACCTCGTCCAGGCGGAACGCCGACAGATCATCCATGTAGTCCTGATCGAGCTCATTCCACCCTACATACCAGCCGGGCTGATAGGCCAATGCTTTTTGGCGCAGATCCTGGTTGCTGTATCCGTCATTGATCGCAGGGATCCCAGTCATCAGGGACAGCTGGTCGCCACTTGTCCCCAGCAGGAGGCGGTGTGCGGCTGGGTCTGCATCCACGATGGCCTGAATGGACTTTGCTGCATCGTGGAACTGGTATTGGCGATGGCTCAGGAACCCGAGAACTTGTACGGTATCGAGCACGATCGCAAGCGTGAGCGTGGCTGCCAGGAGCGCGGCCAGACTGCGGTTGCGGACCTTAAGTTCCTGCAAGGTGAGCACCGTGCCCAGGATCAATGGCACCAGCATGACAAGAAAATACCGGGGAGCGTAGTCATCCTGGCGGCGAAGGACGAATACGGCATCGCCTGCAAGCGCGATCCAGGATGCGGCAAACAGCGGGTTTTTCCATAGCTGACGCAACCATGCCAGCGACAGCAGGAGCACTGCCAAGCCGGCCGGATACAGGATGCGGTCAACCCACATCCCGTGACGAAACAACTGCATCAGGTATGAACCGGTGCTGGCCAGATCAACTTCTGCCAGCGCATTGATAGCGTAGAAGTAGTGGTAGTCCGTGGCGTACCTGGATTGCAAGACGATGCAAACGTAGATTCCCATTGCGGCAGCTACCATCGCGCACACAGCCAGTATTGCTCGTGGGCTCTTCTTCCACAGCACCCATAAAACTGCCGGCACCAGGACGAGCGCCGTGGTTTTGGTCAGAAGCATGATCGGGATCAGGATACCCATGGCAACTATGGGCCAACGTCGCCCCGGTTTGACATAAGAAGCGACCCAGAGAAGTAGGCTCCACTCGAAAACAACCACGGTGTCTAACGTTGCCAGCCTGCTAAAAGCGAAGGCGAAGGGGCTTGCCGCCAACAGGAGCGCCGCGACTGCCGCCGTTGTCTCCGTGCCACCATAGCGCCTCACCACGGCGAACACGAGAGCCACAGACGCAACGGAGAAGGACACATTCACGGTGCGCGCGGCCACCAGGCTGACGCCGGTGAAATGAAAGACCAGGGCCAGCAGTAACGGCCAAACTGGAACCACCGATGCCGGATTGTAGTCCCCCGCAACCCGCCAATGCCCAACGAGGAAATGGCGGACCGCCGCGCTCGCCCACCATCCTTCGTCAGTGAACTTAGCCTGGTCGATCATCCAAGGAGAATGGTTGGGAAAATCCGCGCGCAGAAAGGCGAATCGTAGCAGGCAGAGAACGAGCGCCAGCGAGAGAAGGATTGTTTGCAGCCAGCGGCCCGCTGGTTTGAATCGCATTGCTCCAGCACCTCGTTTAGTTCTGGCACGTTGTTTTCATACGATCTTGTGCAAACTTAGACTCGGCAACAAGCTTTCGTTTTGTATCAGGGCACGCCTTCAGTCGTGCCACTCCCGGGCCAAAATGGTCAGGGCTTTAGCCCCTGCACCTGCGAAATCTGCACGAAGTCCCGCAGGGACGGCCACATGGAATCACTGCTGGTTCCCCCAGAGCTTGTGGTGAAGTTGCTTGAAGCGAGAGACAATCTCTTCCTGCAGTGGGTGCCGTCCATCGCGCACCACCCAGCGTCCTTTCACCATCACGTCGCGCACGGCTGACCGGTTGAGTGAGAAGACGGCCAAGGGAAGCAGATCTTCCCCGGAGTGCCCGGCAATGGATAGGTCATCCAGATCCACCGTAAAGAAGTCAGCCAAAGCACCCCCAGTGAACTCGCCGGCAGGAAGGCCAAGCGCACGAGCTCCATTTACTGTCGCACACTCAAAGAGGCGCGAAGCCAGGTTCTGTCCTCCAATCTGGTCAAGAACGGCGCGTTGCTGACGATCGAGCCGCAAGTGGTATTCGAGCTGGCGCGCATCTTCAAGCGGATCGATCTGCGCTTGGCTGTCGGACCCCAACGCGATGCGGATGCCCTGCCCCATCACTTGGTCGGCAACGATCACGCCATCGCCGAGGTTGCGCTCCGTGGTTGGGCACGAGCAGACCGTGGCGCCCGACCCGGCGAGCAGGCCGATTTCTTCTCCTGTGACATGAATCGCGTGCACCGCGGTGAAATCAGGGCCCAGAAAACCTTCCCTGCCCAGCAACGCGACGGGAGGCAACCCATACTCGCGCAAGCAGGCTTCATTCTCCGCAATCTGCTCGGCCACATGCATATGCAGAGGCAGCCTTCTCTCCCGGCTCCATGCGGCAATCTCCCGAAGCTCGTGCAGTGGCACCGCCCGCAGACTGTGCGGCGCGACACCAATGCGCACCTCGGTCGAACCGGCGAGTGCCTCCATATTTTCAAGGAACTGAGCAGCAGTTTCGTAGAACCGGATCTGACCCGGATCCGGAGGCAGTTCGTATCCCGATCGGAGATACGCCGAGCGCAGTAAGACGATCCTTATCCCCACGGACTGGGCAGCCGCAATGACCTGTTTGCTGAGCAGGTTTGGATCGTCATAGGGACGGCCACCGGGGGCATTGTGCAGATAGTGGAACTCGCCCACGGTGGTAGTTCCACCCAGTAGCATCTCCAGGAATGCCATGCGCGCTACGTCGTAGACCTCTTGAGGATCGAGCTGTGCGGCGGCATGGTACATGGTCCCGCGCCAGGACCAGAAATCACGGCCACTCATCACCCTGGACTCGGACTTGCCCCGTATCAGGCGCTGAAAGGAATGAGAGTGAGTGTTGACAAAGCCGGGGAGCAGCGCCTTCCCCGGTAACTCGACGGTCTCCGCGGAAGTCTCCGGACCGGCCGGCAATATACTGCCTTGCGGGCTGACCAAAAGACCCGAACCGGAAGTGAAACCGGCCCTGGAATAGAGCAATTGCGGACGATACAGTGTGTTCACGAGCGACGCGCCTGCTGCACCATTTCCACCAGCATCTTCCTGGTATCCCCCGGGTTGCTCACTTCACTGAGGAATGCAATGCGGGCCCCCTTCATGCCGTCCTCGGTCTTCATGCGCACGTGAAAACCAAGACGATCTACCGCGGTCATGACCGCCTCCTGCGCTTCGATGCCGGCAAAAAATCGCGCCAGCAGAATCAGCGCATCCTGATGATCGGCGTTCATGTGTTGCAGAATTCCCGCAGCCGCATCCGCCAGCGGGTCGGGGTGCGCCTGGGCGTAGTCTGGCGCAGCGATCCACCCCATTACGCCGAAGCCGCCTACGTAATAGACATCGACCACATCCAAGCGGAAAAAGGAAAAATCGTCGAAGTCCACCCAGTACTTGCTGTTGGGGTGAAGTTCCAGATAGAGCCTGCGCGCCTCCGTGATCTCAGGGGCGGCCAGGACAGTCGCGTTGCCCACTAACGTTACCCGCGCCGCACCAAGAGGATCGCCGCCGGCTTCCTGCTGGGTCACCAGCAGGCTGGCACGTGGGTCCTGCTGCAGATTCTGCGTGTGCATCGCCATGGTGCTTATCAGCAGGAGAGGCCGGCCCTCGCTGTCCAGGGCAAAGGGCATTAATGACCCGAAGGGAAAGCCCGGCCGATTACGGGAAAGAGTAGAGAGGCTGCCGACCCGGCTGAGATGCAACAGAGTCCGCGCCCGCTCGCCGAACGATGGTTCCGGGATCGCCGGCCCGGTACCCGCAGCAGCCGTACCTGCGTGTTTATTGCTCGACATGGGGCCCCCTGTGAAGAAGTCTAAATGGTATAAGACAGGTAAAGCCGGAGGAGATACGCATGTATACGCCCAAAGCCTTTGAGGTGACAGACCTCCCCATGCTTCATTCGGTAATGAAGCAGAGTGAGTTGGCGACGCTGGTCTCCAACACCACCCAGGGGCTGGTGGCCACACATCTCCCGCTCCTGCTGGATGAGACCAGGGGTGAGTACGGAACCCTGATCGGACATGTGTCGCGCGCCAATGCGCAGTGGAGGGAAACCGATCCTAAAGCCGAGGCGCTCATCATTTTCCTTGGCCTCGATGCGTATGTTTCTCCTAACTGGTATCCCGCTAAGCAGGAAACCGGCAGGGTGGTGCCGACCTGGAACTACGCCGCGATTCATGCCTATGGCCGCATTACCTTTTTTGAAGATGTGGAGAGGTTAAGGACCGTGGTCACCGAGCTGACCCAAAAGCACGAGGCGTCCTTCCCTGCTCCGTGGCAGGTCAGCGATGCGCCGGCAGTCTACATCGACTCCCAACTCAAGGCGATTGTCGGGTTTGAATTCGAAATTCTTCGCCTCGAAGGCAAGCGGAAGTTCAACCAGAATCGTTCCGAAGAGGACCGAGTCGGGGTTATCGAGGGACTGCGCGAATTACAGGACGAGCGCAAGACAAAGGTCGCCGACCTGATGGAAGAGATTGAGTCACAGCGAAAAACCCTGTGATAGGCTTACGTTCACAGGGTCCCCTGCTATATCTCTTTTTGTCACACCCGCCTGCAAAGGAGATGTGCTCGCGTGAAAACCGCCCGTCTGTTCGCCCTGATCTTCGTCGCGCCCTATCTCGCAACAGCCTGCTATGGGGCGGCGGCCGGAAATGTTGACAAGGCCACGCCCACGGCAAAAGCCTGGAACCAGGCTGCCGCGGCCCACTACCTCGATTACCGCGAGATATGGTGGCAGAGTTGGGATGCATCGAAGCGAGATCACAATACGGTGTGCGTTTCGTGTCACACCGTGCTGCCCTATGCGCTTTCCCGGTCCAGCCTGCGGGGGCCTTTGGGAGAAACCGCGCCCACCGAGCAGGAGCACGTATTACTCAATAACGTGCTTCGCCGGGTGACGATGTGGAACCAGGTTCAGCCTTTTTATTCCAATAGCAAGAACGGCCCCACGCTGGCACCGGACTCGCGCGCTACGGAGTCGGTGATTAACACCCTCATCCTGTCTTCCTACGACCAACGAAAGAATCATCTGACCGACATTACGCGCAGCGCCTTTGACAACATGTGGGCCTTGCAGATCAAGTCAGGAGACAAGGCCGGTGCGTGGGGCTGGCAGAACTTCCACTTAGCCCCCTGGGAATCGAGTGAATCCCAATACTGTGGCGCAGTACTGGCGGCAATCGCGGTGGGCAAGGCTCCTGATAATTATCGTAATGACCCCAAGATTCAGGAGAATCTGCGGCTCCTGCGAGGGTTTCTGCGGCGGGAGTATGCTGCGCAGCCATTGCTCAACAAGGTTTACCTGTTGTGGGCTTCCGCCCGGCTGCCCGGGCTGTTGAACGACAGGGAGCGCAGCGCGCTGGTGGCGACCCTCGCCTCCAAGCAGCAACCGGACGGTGGCTGGAGCCTTACCGACCTGGGCACCTGGAAAAGAGGCGATGGTACGTCTCTAGAGACGAAGAGCGACGGGCTAGCGACCGGCCTCACAGTTTTCGCCCTGGAACAATCGGGCCTGGGGCGACCGGAGGCTAAGCGAGGACTGACCTGGCTAGTACAGAATCAGAACCCGGATGAGGGAAAGTGGTCCGCGTGGTCACTCAACAAGAAGCGTGATCAAAGCACCGAGATAGGCCATTTCATGAGCGATGCCGCGACCGGCTTCGCCGTGCTGGCACTCGAGAACAGTCACTGAGACGATTCTGCTCGCTGAGGTCGATCCCTACCGCGCCGGGGGTTCTTGAGCCGTTGGCGCGAGTTCTTCGGGCTCGCTCGCTTGTGCGCGGATCTTCGCTGGCTTGGGAGTCTTGACCTTGATGGCCGCGCGGGTTCGTGTCTCCTGCGAGCCTGCGACTACGGTCTCGATGCTCTTGAGAAACTCCGGCAGGTTCATCTTTTCGCGGAAGCCTGCAAGATACGGCTGGATCTTCTCAAACTGGAAGTACATCTCCTGACAGGTATCAAAGATCAGAGATTCGTCCAACGCGCCGTGGACAACGAACGCGGCGACCATATCCCAGTACCCATAGACCTGAAGAATATGCCCGCTCTGCTTACCGCCATCTCTTACCAGGCTCACAAATTCATCCACCGACTTCGGCTGGAACTCGCCTCCCACATAGTCGCGGGACGTGCGCAGAGCCGTCTCACGGCGAATTTCGTAGAGCTTCAAAATGAGCTCAGCCTGTTCCAGGGCTTTCTTGGTTTTCACATCATCTCCTTATTGGCGGAAGAAATTTCGGGCTATGAATAGCAGGTTGGCCGGCCGTTCCGCCAACCGGCGCATAAAGTAGGGATACCACTCGGTCCCAAAAGGAATGTAAACCCGCACCCGGTAGCCCGCCGCCACCAGCGATCGCTGCAGGTCCCGCCGTACGCCGTAAAGCATCTGGAACTCAAACTGGTCCGGCTGGATGCCACGTTCCTTTGCGAACTGGCAGGTGGCGTCAATCATCTTTTCGTCGTGGGTGGCGATGCCATGATAGATGCCACTGGGCAGCAGGACCTGCATCAGCCTGATGAAATTTCTGTCAACATCTGCCTTGTCGGGGAAAGCCAGATCGGCCGGCTCCTGATAGGCTCCTTTGCACAAGCGTATACGAATCCCCTCCGCCAGCAGGCGATCGATGTCCGCTTTGCTGCGGTAGAGGTAGGCCTGGATCACCACCCCCACGTGGCCCCGATTTCCGTTCATGGCATGTAGCTTGCTCACCAGGTCGACGGTGGCCTCGGTGTAGGCAGAGCCCTCCATGTCGATGCGGACGAAGGTGCCGGCCGCTACCGCATGCTCCACCAGGCCCCTGGCCATGGAAAAGGCCAGGTCAGGGTCGAGTTCCATCCCCATCTGGGTAAGCTTCACACTCACGTTGGCATCCAGCCGGCTCTGCTGAATGGCGTCGAGCAATCGGTGATAGATGTCGGCGGCCCGCTGGGCTTCGGCGGGAGAATGAACATTTTCTCCCAAGCTATCAAGCGTGGCCGACATGCGCTGGCGGTTCACTGATGTGGCTGCGCCCAGCACATCCTCGATGCGGGTGCCGGCAACGAAGCGGGAGGACATTCGTCCGCCAAAAGTGGAATTTTCCGCGAATTGACGTAACGACGAATTCCGGGAGAGCGCAATGAAAATCGAGCGCAGTATGGGCATGGGAACTGCTTATTCTCGCATACGGTTAAGATCTATCGGCCGCTCAAGAAAACCCTTTGGTCATTTCTCGGCTCATACCTTCAGCAGCAAGGGTCATCCTCCAGCTAAAAGCGGACTCGGCTCCATCGGGGTATTTCATGGTGAATCAGTGTGCAAATCCAACCTGCGGCAAATTTCTCCATTACCTGCGTGAAGGACGCATTTTCATATTCGATCTGCCGGATTCAAACGTACCGGCCCCCGGGGGGCGTGCCCGTCGTCTGCAGCACTTTTGGCTTTGCGGGCGATGCTCAGAAACCATGGTCCTGGAGCAGACCAGCGAAATGCAGATCCGAGTCGCTGTCAAGTCGAGGAAGGTAGAGCTAGAGGCAGAGATGCTTCCCGGTTCGCTGGCTTTTTAGCTTCAGCCTTTAATGACTGGCCACTCCGGCGTGAATTCAACTACATTGCGATCATAGGCGCCCGCAAACGCTTCCCATCGGATGTAGGCGACCTCTTCCAGCATCTTCAACCCGTCCTTGAGGTAGCTCAGACGGGAACGCTCGTCGTGTCCCCAGGTAACGGGCACTTCCTGAATTTTGTAACCGCGCTTCAGAGCGATGAAGAGCAATTCAGGGTCAAAACCCCATCGCTCGATGCGCTGCAATTGGAAAATGGTCTGAGCGACGGGGCGACGGAAAGCCTTGAACCCGCATTGTGTGTCGGCAAAAGGCAATCCCATGACCAGCCGGGTGATGGCATTGAAGCATCGCCCAAAAAACTGGCGATAGAGAGGTTGCTTGAGGGTCTGCCGGTTCCGCTCAAGCCAGCGGGATCCTATGGCAATGTCCGCACCTTGGTGCAGCGCGTCAAATAACCGTTCGGCTTCTTCCATAGGCGCTGACAAATCGGCATCGGTGAACATTACGATCTCCCCGACAGCATGCAGCACCCCGTGGCGAACACTGAACCCTTTGCCCCGGTTTTTGGGATTGTTCAGCAGGCGAACTTCAGGGTGCAACCGAGCAAATTCCTGGACCACGGCACCCGTACGGTCGGTAGATCCGTCGTTGACCACCAGGATCTCGGCGTTCCACGCGCGGCCGTGCACACAACGCAGCACCTCGGTCAAGGCTCTCCCAATGCGGGCGCTTTCGTTGTAAGCGGGGATCACGATACTGATTAAAGGTCGTTCCATTGATACGCCGTAAATTCTACGCTACTCTGCTGCAAACTGTTGCATCTGTAGGTCATACTCAATCGCTTCGCGACCGAGAAGACTGACTTTTCGCATGGTTAAACACTAATTTGACGAAAAAAGCTCGGTATTGGTTATCCAGCTGCGCAATCCACAGGGAAGGTGCGGCTCCCATTCGTTTCCGATGTACCATCAAGTTGCTGCATCTACTATAGCTGACACGGGTTACCTTTATACTTTGGAGAAGATAGGACCATGACCAAAGCAGACCTCGTAGAGGAAGTGACCCAGCTGGGCGATCTGACGCGCCGGGATGGGGAAATGATCGTGGATACCATTTTCGATTCAGTGATTCACGCCTTGCGTTCCGGCGACAAGATCGAAATCCGCGGTTTCGGCAGCTTCCGCATCCGCCAGCGGAAGCCCAGAACCGGGCGAAACCCCAAGACTGGAGCCAAAGTGGACGTACCCGCCAAGCGAGTTCCCTACTTCAAGCCGAGCAAAGAATTGCGCGACCTGGTCAACCCCAAGGGTAGGGCACCGGAGCCGGATGAGACGAAGCCTGAATCTGCCGCTTAAATTTGTCTAGACCCCGGACCTGGCTACGCCAATCACACTCATCATCCGCCCGGTAAATCCCCGTTCCGTGCGGTGAGAGAAGAAGCGATCCGTGTGGCAACCAGTGCACTGCCCGGTGAGGAAAATTGCGCTTTTCTTGAGCCCCGCGGCCAGCAACTGGCGCCGGTTCGCTTCGGCCAAATCCAGGTGCATCGCGGGACCAATTTCACTGTGCCCGGGCGCGCGGGCGGTGAGAAACAACATCGGATATTTGGTTTTGACCGGGTCGGAGTTGTACACCTCGTGAAACAGCTCCGAGGCATATATAAATTGCGATTCGAATTGCTCCCGAACCTCTTCCCCCACGGCGTAGCAGCATGCCCCGATTGCCGGACCGATGGAGGCAATCAAATGTTCCGGCCTGGAGCCAAACTCCAGCCGCATGCGCCCCACTCCGTTCTCCACAATCCGGGCCACCGTGCCGCGCCAACCCGCATGAAAGGCCGCGACCGCTCGATTCTTTCGGTCCGCCACAAGAACAGGGACACAGTCCGCCGTTTGGATGCCTAGTAATACCCCGGGCTCGTCGGTCATCAGCCCATCCCCCTTCAGCACCGCAGGCGTCCCGACCTGACCTACGTCCCTGGCCGAAACTCTGCGGATGAGCGATGAGTGGATTTGCCGCAGGGTAACCAGCCCGAAGATTTCCTTGCCTTCGGTGGCGGCACCAACAAAGAGTCCGCGATTCGCGGACACGACATCCCGGTCATCGGAATCAGTAAAACCCAGATTTAGATCGGAGCCCCCGGAACGGTAAACTTTCGTTCCTCCCCCGAGCCGAGTGCTGAATCCATGGACCAGCCAAGCCAACTCCGGCTTGGTGCGCGCTGCCCAACCGGGTACGCGGACCACCTCTGGTCTTTTGGCTCGGGAGACATTGGAAGATGCCATCCACGCTATCTTACGTGGCTTGCCAAAATGACATAGGCCCGCCTTCCGGCGGGCCCGCTCAAGAGGCCAATTGGGAAGGGATAATCAGGGTTTTTGGAGAGGAGAGTCCGCCGAGACGGAGCTTCGTGAGGTGATCAATGCCTAAGGTTGGAAAAAGTTGAAGTAGCCTCTGTTGTTGCTTAGTAAGAATGCGCTTCCCGGCGCAAAGTTGTGCGCCTCCGAAGAAATAAATGACGCGATGGTAATTATTTGAGATTTGGCGGCCGGAACATCCGCGCCACCGCGCTCGTGACGACCCTGCGGGGAACGAATCGCTGGGCAAAGACCTGCACGCGACCCGCGAGGTACGGAATGACCCAGGGTTTGCCTCCTGCCAGGCCCTCAAGGCCGCGCCGCGCCACCGCGGAAGCCGATTGTGCCTTTCGCCTGTCCCCTGCACGCTCACCAGCCACATGGTTGAACTCCGATTCCGTCGGTCCCGGACAAAGAGCGCTCACGCGGATTCCGTAGCGCTTCACCTCTTCGGCCAGGGCTTCGGCCAGCATGCGATCGAAGGCTTTCGTTGCGCCATAGGTCGCCAGATAGGGCACGGGCTGGTAGGAGGCGGTCGATGCCACAATCAGAACTGCGCCCCGCCGACGGTCGACCATAGCGGGTATCCATAGCCGGGTGAGATGAACCACAGCCGCGCAATTGACCTGCACCATGTTCACCTGCATTTCCAGGCTGGAGCGGAGAAACTCGCCGTACTCTCCGAAGCCGGCATTGTTGACCAGCAGATCCACCGCCCGGCCGGCTGCCTCGGTGGCATCAAAGATCTCCTGCGGTGCCTGGGGCAGGGTAAGGTCAGCCACAATCACCTGCGCCCGAATGGAATATTGGGTGCGCAGCCGCTCGGCGAGCGCATCGAGCCGCTCGCGGCGGCGGGCAGTGAGCACCAGGTTTACCCCCGCCTCTGCCAACTCCACCGCGATGGCTTCACCAATGCCCGCGCTGGCGCCGGTAACCAGGGCCCACTTTCCCTGCCACGCCTTACGCAGAATCGCCGATGCCATCGTTTTCCTTTCCTGGCGCGGCGCTTCCCTCCCCTACCGCCGTGCCGGCGAATTCCTCACCGACCCACTCAGCAAAGGCATCCATCTTTTGTTCGCGGCCGAGAAAATCCTCGATGAGCTGGGTGCCCGGCTTGGACCCGCCGGGCTCGAGAATAGCCTGCCGGTAGCGCATCGCGGTAGGCCCTTCCAGTAGATTCGAGCGGTCGAACTGGCCAAAGAAATCGAGCGCAATCACCTTGTCGAACATGTAGGTGTAGTAGTTCGACGAGTAGCCAATCAGGTGGGTGAAGCTGGCATACATGCGATTGCCGTCGATCCACTCATAGGGCATCATCCGTTTGTAGCCTTCTTCGAGCATGGCATCGGGATCAATGTCTGCAGGTGGCCGATTGTGCACGTCGAGCGAATAGCTGGTGTAAAAGAGCTGGGTGCGTACTCCGTCTGCTCTTCCGAAAGCACTCGCCCGATTCATTCGTTCGACGAGGGCTGCCGGAATCGGCTCGCCGGTCTGGTAGTGCCGGGCGAACGACGCCAATAGCCTGGGGTCGTGGAAAAACTCTTCCAGCATTTGCGACGGAACTTCGACGAAATCCCCTTCGGTCGAGATACCGCTCACGCCCGCCCACGCTTGCTGACCGCCGAGAATGGCGTGCATCAGATGCCCGAACTCGTGGAAGAAGGTGACCACGTCGCTGTACTGCATAAGGCCGGGATCGTCCGCTTTGCCTCCGGGAAAGTTGCAGATCAACGCTGCTTCCGGCAGCTGCCGGCTTGCGATCCCGGGAATCAGGGGGGCTGCGCTGAACCACTTGTCTTTTCCCTCGCGGGGATGCATGTCCAGATAGAAGCGGCCAACCAGCCGGCCCCGATCATAAACATCCCAGGCGCTTACCTGGGAATGCCAGACGCTCGTGTCCTTGTTTCGCTGGAAGCTGACGTGGAAGAGCCGCGCTGCGGTCTCGAGGATGCCCGCCTCCACGGAGTGATACGGGAAATAGGGGCGGACTGATTGGGAATCGAAGTCGAAGGCTTCCCGCCGGTACTGCTCGTACCAGTAACCACGGTCGCTGCTTTTGAGCACTTTCAGTCCGGGCTGCTGCTTGCGAGCGAAGGCCAGCACCATCTCGTATTCGCGCTGGGCGCCCAGGCGCGAGGCCTGTTCCAGCTCGCCTATGAACTTCTTCAGGTTGGCGGCAGAACCCATCATCTGGTTAGCCGTGGCCAGATCGGCCCAGGAAGCAAAGCCCAGGATCGAGGCCACCTGCTGGCGCACCGCGAGGAGGTCAAGCAATAGCTGGCGGTTGGCGGGGTAAGCGCGCGTGTTATAGGCGCGAAACATGCGCAGACGCAAATCAGCGCTCCTGGCAAAGGTCATCACCGGCTGCATATCGGGAAAGTCGGTGGTCAGGGTGATCACGCCCTCGGTATCCGGCGGATGATTGTGGATGTAGTCTTCGGGCAGCCCGGCGAGCTCGGTGGCATCGCGGACTTCCACGCGATTTACATTCTCCTGCACATGCTTGGCAAAAGTGAGCGAGATCTCCGTCGCCTTGTCCGAAAGCTCCCGCAAATGGGCGCGCGTAGCATCATCCTTATCGACGCCAGCCAAGCGGTAATTCAGCAGGGTCTGGCTCACATAGTGGGTGGTCGCGGGGTCGGCGAGGCTCAAGTCAATGGCTGCGAGTGCGCGGTAGACCTCCTGGTTGAGAGACAGGGCAGTTGCTGCCTCGGCCACCGTCTGGGTCAGTTCCCGCGCTTTGTCCCGTACGGCTTTGTCCGGATACACGCTATCCAACAGCGAGGCCAGCGAGCCGGCCGCACTCAGGGTGGCCACCGCTTCGTCATAAGGACGTAGGGTATTTTCCAGTGTTTTCTGACCTTCGACGGCTAAAAGGGAATCGATTTGTTGCTGCTGCCGTGCCAGCCGCCCCTGGACCCAGCCTTCCAATGTCGGGGCGTCGATCTGTCCGCTTTCGTTCCAGGGGTGCAAAGCTGTCACTTCGGTTGCCGATAAATGATTCAAGGGGACCTGCTCCTTACTCCATCTAAGAGGGTAATCGTAGAATACGGTTCTTGCATCCTGCGAATATGGCCGGTAAGATGCCCAGATTGTCATCATGAATTCTGCTGCTCCATCACTCTCGCAGCAATACTTACGCTCGCGTATGGGCAAAGTCTGCGTGGCGATCACTGGATCGACGGCCGCTGAAATGGTCGATCGCGCTACCGAAGCTATGCGCGACAGCCCTTTCCTGGAGTTCCGCCTCGACTACCTGGAAAAGCCTCTCACTGCGCTCCCAAAGTTGAAGCAATTCATGGCCGAAAACAGTGTAGTCACGGCCATCGCCACCTGCCGCCGCGGCGCCAACGGAGGAAAGTTCAAAGGCACCATCGCAGCCGAATTGGACGTGCTTCAGAAGGCCAGCGCATCGGGGTTTCACCTGGTAGATCTCGAGTTGCAGACGGCCGAGGCCATTAAGGCGACGGAGCTTGAAAAGTTGCGCGCTCGTGGCACCGCCCTCATCGTCTCCTGGCACGACTTTCAGACGACCAAAGATCTGGATGGCATCTTTGAACGCATCCGGCCTTATGAGCCGGAGTTCATCAAGATCGTGACCACCGCCAAGGCTCTCGCGGACAACGTGGTCATGATGCACTTTCTCGAACGCACCAGTGACATGGCCAACATGGTGGGCCTGTGCATGGGCGATCAGGGGATCATCAGCCGGGTGCTGGCCATTCGCGCCGGCAGCGTATTTACGTTTGCCTCCGCCACCCAAGGCGAGGAGACGGCTCCGGGCCAGATTGCCGCGCACACGCTCACCGATACCTATCGCATCGCCCAGATCGATACAGCTACGCGGGTGTATGGTGTCGTGGGCAATCCCATCAAGCACTCCCTCTCTCCCTTGATGATGAACACCGCCTTCCACCGCGAAACCGTGAACGCGGTTTACCTAGCGCTGCAAACCAGCAAGCTGACTGACCTGCTTACTGTGGTGCGTGAGGTGCCCCTCTCCGGCCTTAGCGTGACCATGCCTTTGAAGCAGGAGGTGCTTAAACATCTGGAAAACATGGATCCTATCTCCGCCCAGGTCGGCGCTTGCAACACCATCGTTCGGGCGCACGACGGCAAACTCTACGGTTTCAATACCGATGTGGGAGGGATTGTGCGTCCGCTCGAGAAGCGGCTTTCGCTGGCGGGGGCGAAGATCCTGGTGTTAGGGGCCGGCGGCGCCGCCAGGGCCGCGGTCTTCGGTCTGGTGAATAAGGGCGCGGAGGTTCTGATCCTGAACCGTACTCCGCAAACGGCGCAGAAGCTTGCGCGCGAAGCCAAAGCCAAAACCATTCGCCGCGAGCAGGTGGCCAAGACCAGCTTCGATGTGATCGTGAATGCCACCGCCGTCGGCATGCACGGGGTGAAACCACAGCACATTCTGGAACCGAAAGAGATCAACGCGCGTCTGGTCTTCGATCTGGTCTACAACCCTATAGACACACCATTGCTGCGCATGGCTCGTCAAAAAGGAATACCCGTGGTTACCGGCGTCGAAATGTTTGTACAGCAGGGCGCACGGCAGTTTGAAATCTGGAGCGGGAAGCGGGCCCCTGAAGAGGAGATGCTGCGGGTTGTCGTACACGCCTTGCGGCAGCAGGCGGAAGCTTCTGCGCCAAGCCATTAGGCGAATGCTTTGGATACGAATGCACAGTACTGGATCGAACAGCTGGGACTAAGCCCGCACCCAGAGGGAGGCTTCTATCGCGCCACCTATAAGTCAGACCTGACCATTGCCCACAGTGCGCTGCCGAGCAGCTTTCATGGGGATAGGTCAGCGTCGACAGCGATCTACTTTTTGCTGGCGGGAAATGACTTTTCTGCATTCCACCGCATCGCCTCCGACGAGGTGTGGCATTTTTATGCCGGGAACACTTTGGTCGTTTACGTGATCGGTCCGGAAGGCAATCGGTCCGAGTTGGAACTGGGCGATCGAGCTTTTCAAGGGGTGGTGAAAGCTGGTTGTTGGTTTGCTTCGCGATTGAAAGATCCAGCCGGATTTGCGCTGGTGGGCTGCACCGTCGCGCCCGGCTTCGAGTTTGCGGATTTCGAGTTGGCTACCAGGTCCGAACTCATCCGTGGATACCCGGCACACCGGAAACTTATTGAAGAGCTGACGCGACTTTAGCTGCATTGAGCAAATCGTCTTACAGTTCCAGAACCTCGGGTAGCCAAGGCCCCTGGGGCGCCCGAGGCTCTACGGCAGGTGGAAAGCTAGCTCCAGAAGCTGCGGTCGAGGGTGCGGTACTGAATGGCTTCCGCGATATGGCCTACGGTGATGGCGGGATGGGCATCGAGGTCCGCTATGGTGCGGGCGACCTTCAATATCCGATCGTGGGCACGCGCGCTCAGACCCTGCTGTTGCATCGCTCTCTCCAACAGGCGTTCGGCTTCCGCGGAGAGCTCACAGTAGTTGCGGATTTGGCGAGTATGCATCTGCGCATTGGTGAAGATACGGTCGCCGACGAAACGCTGGTGCTGCCGCTCTCGCGCCGCCAGGACACGCGCCCGGATCTCCTCCGATCCTTCACTAGCTGCGCCAGAACGAAGCTCCCGGTACTGCACCGCCGGAACCTCGATATGGATATCAATGCGATCCAGCAGCGGACCTGAGATTTTTGAGATGTAGCGCTGCATCATGGGCGGCGTACACAGACACTCATGCGACTTGTCATTGAAATACCCGCAAGGGCAAGGATTCATCGCCGCCGCCAGCATGAAGCGCGCAGGAAAGCTGAGCGACATGGCGGCGCGAGAGATGGTGACGGTGCCATCCTCCAACGGCTGCCGCATCACCTCCAGCACGTTACGGGGAAACTCAGGAAGCTCATCCAAAAACAGCACGCCGTTGTGGGCCAGCGAAACTTCGCCGGGCCGTGGAATACTGCCGCCGCCAATCAGCCCTGCGTCCGAGATAGAGTGGTGCGGGGAGCGGAAGGGGCGCTGTGTAACCAATCCTGCCTCCGCATCGAGCACGCCGGCGACGGAATGGATCTTGGTGGTCTCTAACGCCTCTTCCAGGCGGAGCGGGGCAAGGATCGAAGGCAGCCGCTTGGCTAACATGGTCTTTCCGGAGCCGGGTGGACCGATCATGAGAATGTTATGGCCACCGGCAGCGGAAACCTCCAAAGCACGCTTAGCCGTCTGTTGGCCGCGCACATCCTTGAAGTCAAGAACGAACGAATGGTGCTCACGGAGGAGACACTGCGAGTCCACGCGAAAAGGCTGGGCATAAAGTCCGCCGGCATTGAGCAGCTCACGCACCTGGATCAAGGTGCGCAGGGGGAAGACGTTGACCCCTTCCACCACGGCGGCCTCGGCCGCATTCCGTTCGGGGACGATGAGGTTGGCGATGCCACACGCGCGCGCGGCCACCGCAATGGGTAGCACACCCGGAACAGCACGCAGCCCACCATCGAGTCCGAGCTCACCCACGAGGAGGAATTGGCCCAGGTCCTTTAACTGCAGCGCACCATATGCGCCGAGAATTCCGATGGCTATCGGCAGATCAAAACCCGAGCCTTCTTTCTTAAGATCGGCAGGAGCCAGATTGATGGTGATTTGCGTGGGCGGTATGTCGAAGCCGGAATTCTTGATAGCGGCTCTGACCCGATCGCGGCTTTCACGGACCGCCGCATCCGGCAGGCCCACGGTGTGAAACCAGTCTTCCGTTGTCCTGACGCCGGAATAGTCGACTTCGACATCGATGATGTGAGCGTCGATACCATAGACCGCCGCACTGAGTGCTTTGAACAGCATGGCGGGCTCCAGTTCATCCGGTGCGGCGAGTATAGCAGGGGAAATGAGCTTCCTTCGCGAAGCTAAGGCGGAGAGCGACAAAAAGACTTGACCATGCCGGCGTCCAGAACTATAAACAAACGATATAAGCGCTTATTGCAGGCACTTTCTCCTGGAACTGCGCGCGCATTCGCCGTGCAAAACGTCCGCTTCCAATTCTAACGAACACCGATAGGATGAAAAAGGTTTCATAAATGACAAGCATCAGTTCACGATTTACATTTGCCTCTGCTCCCGATAGCTGGGGCGTATTGGATTATCCAGGTCCCTCGTGGGAGCAGAGCTACCAAAAAATGCTGGATGAGATGGTGCTTGCCGGCTACACCGGAACCGAGCTCGGACCGTACGGATTTTTCCCCACAGACCCGGCCGTCTTGTCTCCCGAGTTGTCGAAGCGGAGTTTGAAACTGTTGGGTTCCTTTGTACCTGTACCTTTGAGTGACCCGGCCTCGACCAAACTGGTCGTCGATCAAATTCGAAAGGTAGGCGGATTGCTTGCGGCCCTGGGAGCACCCTTTTTGGTTTTGGCCGACGCTCAGTCAGACGAGCGAGATCGAATTGCCGGGCGCGTGCCGGCTGACGGCAGCAAAGGGCTTAACGCGGAACAATGGAAACAGGTGGCAAAGGTGGTGGCGGAAGCCGCACAAGTGACGGAGGAGTTTGGCCTGGATCTGGTCTTTCATCCTCACATATCCACCTATGTTGAAACTGCGGCGGAGACGGAGCAATTCTTCGACGTAACGTCAGCCACGAAAATTGGCCTCTGTCTAGATACCGGTCACTGTGATTACGCCGGAGACGATTGCATCGCTGAGGCGGAAAAGTATCGTGACATCCTGCGCTTCGTTCACATCAAGGACGTCGATCCGGCGGTTCTGGCAGAAGTACGACGCACGGAAATGAACTTTGAGCAGGCGATCGAGGCCAAAGCCTTCACCATCATTGGCGAAGGGTCGATAGATTTTCCAGAATTTTTTCGGGTCTTGGCCCGAAACAATTATTCGGGATGGATGGTCGTGGAACAGGACGTGAAGTTTGGAGCGACCACGCGGCCTCCCGTGGAAAGCGTCGCGGCCAGCCTTGCGTACCTGAAGAAGGTCGTCAGAGAATTGGGCGCAAGCTGATCAGGTCCACGGTTCCATGATCACTTTCATCGAATCCGGGGCGATTGACTTTTCCATCGCAGCTTGTACGCCCCGGAGCGGAAAACGATGGGTGACAAAGTCACGCAATGGATAATGCTTCATATATCGAGCCATCTGCCGCATGCTGGGAGCATAGGCGGCAGGCTCCTCTCCACCTACGCCCAGGATGCGCGCGTTTTTCGCGCAGATTTGGCGATGAGGGCTGATCAAGACCTCGCCTAAGTCGGAGAAGTTTCCCGCCTCGACCAACAGACCTCCCAGCCTCAACATGTCCAGGCCTTCCGGAACTGCTTGTGGGACGCCGGCACACTCGACTACCATGTCGGCACCGCGGCCGTTGGTAAGATCGCGCACAAAAGCGAGCCTGTCCGCCGGCGTGGTGCTGGATACGTTCAGCACGTGATCGGCACCCAACCGTTTGGCAGTAGCCAGCCGATAATCGGACAGATCGACCGCTACGATGGTTCCGGCGCCCAGCATCCGGGCTTTCATCAAGAAGCACATGCCCAGAGGCCCCACACCCAAAACGACAACGGTATCGTCAAAGCGAAACGACTCGTTGGGAAATGCCGACATTTGCTTGGCCCGATCGAGGCCGACAGTCACAGCCATGATTTCGGTGAGAACCGCAACCTCAGAGGGCAGGTCGTCCGGAACTCGTACCAGGAAGCTCCCTGGTACGACGTAAAGATACTGCGACCAGCCACCGAAGAGGTGGGGTGGATTTTTCGCAGTCATGTTGTTGCCATAATCGGTTGTGCTTTGGCAGAAGTAGTAGGGGAAGTCGTGGCGGCAATAGTAGCATTGCCCGCAGCATACGTTGGCCCCAACGACGACGCGGTCGCCCACTTTGAGAGGAATCCCTTCGAAATCGGTGTAGATTCCGTTCCCGCCGATCGCCGCTACCGTGCCAACATTCTCGTGGCCCTGAATGATCGGGAATTCGATCTCCTTCGCTGAACCGGCTCCAGCATATTGGGTTGTATAGCCCTGATAAGTGTGTTTGTCGGTGCCACAGATCCCCGACATTTCCATCTTTACCAGAACGCATCCTGCTTCAGGTTCGGGAAGAGGGTACTCGATCAGCTCATACTTCCCCGGAGCAACAAGCGTTGCCGTCAGAACACCGTTGGCCATAGAAGTTTCCCCCTCGTGCTTTGATCAAAATAGCAGTAAGTCCGGCTCGACGGATGAGTGTCCGATGTTTAGTTGTTCGTTGAGAGAAACGCGGATCTTCCGCTGGGTACGTTCCGATCGAAAGACATTTCCAAGAGAGGTTCGTTGAACTGCAGATCCCTCCACTTGGCTATGCTTCGGTCGGGATGCCAAAGGGGAGGTAGCGCTGCCATTCACGTTCGATGTTGCGGATGATGAAAGCAGGTCCCTCACTTCGCTCCGCTACGGCCGGGATGACATTCTGTTAGGAACAGGTAAAAGAACGAGTAGGCGCAGTTTTCATTCCTTTGGGTGGACCGCAGGCCAAAATATCTCCGGGGGATTATCAAGGGGAGGTTCTCTCTTCTGTCAATGGATTGGTCCTAGCGTTCAACGGCCATGGCGACCGAGTTGCCACCGCCCAGACAGAGGGCGGCGACTCCGCGGTGCACGTCGCGGCGCATCATCTCGTAGATGAGCGCAACCAGCACGCGGGCTCCGCTGGCGCCTATAGGATGTCCAATGGCCACCGCTCCGCCGTTCACATTAACCTTGACCGGATCCATGCCAACTTCCTTCATCACACCCAGGGCCTGCACGGAAAACGCCTCGTTCAATTCATAAAGATCGGGATCCTCCTTAGACCACCCCGCCTTCGCCAGAACGCGCTCGATTCCCAAAACGGGAGCAAGCATCACCCACTTGGGATCGATGCCACTGGTCGCCTGCGCGCGGATGTGGACCATCGGCGCGAGGCCCAGCGATGTGGCTTTCGACGCCGACATGACCACCACAGCGGCAGCACCGTCATTTACGCCCGGAGCGTTTCCGGCGGTAACCGTTCCGTCTTTCTTGAAAGCCGGCTTCAACGCGCGTAGCGCTTCGAGCGAAGCGTCCTCGCGCACCGATTCGTCGTGATCGAACCTGGTTGGCGGCTCACCCTTCTTCTTCGCCGGCACTTCAATGGGTAGAGTCTGAGATTGCAAATAGCCCGCACGCCGGGCAGCAGCCGCTTTACGATGCGAGTTCAGCGCATACTGGTCCTGCTCCTCGCGTGTGATTCCATGCTTCTCGGCAACGTGCTCTCCGGTGATGCCCATGTGGTAGTCGTTGAAGATCTCCCACAGTCCGTCATGGATCATCGAATCGACTACCGTCGCATTGCCCATGCGGAAGCCACTTCTCCCCTGGGGCAGAAGGTAGGGCGCATTAGTCATCGATTCCATACCGCCGGCGATGACGATCTCGGCGTTGCCTGTCTGAATGGCCTGCACCGCGAGTCCAACCGCCTTCAGGCCCGAGCCGCAAACCTTGTTAATCGTCATAGCGCTGACTGAGGGAGAAAGGCCGCCGTGGATTGCGGCCTGGCGCGCCGGATTTTGTCCCAGACCAGCGGAGACGACATTGCCCATGATGCACTCGTCCACCTGGTCGGGATTGAGCCGTGCACGGGTCAGGGCTTCCCTGACCACGAATGAACCCAGTTGCACAGCAGAAAAATTGGACAGAGCACCCTGAAATTTTCCAACGGGCGTGCGCACTCCGGCGACAATGACTACATCTTCCATAACGGGCGACCTCACTTTTTAGATGCCAAAACAACGGAACACAATACCATGACGACGATGGAACCGCCGCAACCCACCCGCGTGCGCACCTATGAGCAAGGCGGTCTTCTGGCGCCGTGGTGGCACACCGCATTGATGGTACTGGTGATCATCGGGCTTTCGGTGGCCGGAGTCAGGCAGCTCCACAGCTTCGGTGACCAGCCCCTGCACCTGGTGGCGAACTACAGTCTGACCATTGCCTATGAGTGGGTTCTGGCAGGCCTCGTACTGTGGGGCATCCACATGCGCAAGGTTCCGCTGCGACAACTGCTGGGAGAGAAGCGGCCTGGCGTCCGGGCATGGTTGGCCGATCTCGGTGTCGCGCTCGGTTACTGGGCAGTTGCGCTGATCGTGCTCGCGCTGCTGGGTAACGTCCTGGTGAAAATCTCGGGATCGCACATCGACCCGCAGAAAATCGGCGATGTGACCCAGAAACTGACGCCGGTCACGGGAATCGAGATGCTGCTCTTCCTGGTATTGAGCGTCTCCGCCGGCATCTGCGAGGAATTGGTCTTCCGCGGCTACCTGCAGCAGCAATTTGCACGCATGGGGCGCCGCGTGTGGGCCGGCGTCGCGCTCTCCGCGCTGGTGTTTGGCGCTGCGCACGGCTATGAAGGAGTCGCCGGAGTATTGCTCATCGCCGCGTATGGCGCCATGTTTGGCGTGCTCGCGCTGCTGCGGCGAGGACTGCGGACGGGAATGATCGCGCACGCATGGCACGATTCGATCAGTGGTGTTGCGCTGGTGTTGTTGAGACATTATGGTGTCCATCTCGCGGGAAAGTGAGCGCGTTGGGAAGTTGACGGTTGGCATCATCGATTCCGATCAGTGAATTGATCTTCACGAAATGTGATTTTTTTCTTGACACTATTTTTCCTGGATTCTATACATTCGTTAACTGCAAAGTATCTCTTGCAGGTTCGATGTCGACTCGACAAAGGGAGAATAGAAACAATGGCAACCAAGAAAGCAGTAGCAAAGAAGCCAGCGAAGAAGGCAGCCAAGAAAACAGCAAAGAAGAAGTAAGCAGGCAACGTAACAGGCAACACAATCGGGGGACGCCAAAAGCGTCCCCCGATGTGTTTTTGGCGACGGCTGCATCGCCAGTGTTCATGCGGGTGCGATCGAGATTGCGCTCAGCCGGAAAGTTCTCTGGGTGCGGGGGAGTCGAGAGTTGCGCCGGACTCAATTTCTCAATCGCACGAGCGCGCGGCGGGTTTTCCGTGTTGCACCCTCCCCGGTTTCGGCCACCAGACATGCCCGCCCTTCCCCGTGGAAAGCGGTGAGAATATGAGAAGAGGCCGGGAGGCGAACGGGACTCCTGGCGGCGGTTGCCACCGCTGCCAGGGAAAACCGAGCGCACCGCTTACCAAAGTGGTACTGGGCCATCACACTTTCAGATGAGACGGTGGAGCGATGACGAGAAGGCGGTGGATTGCCGACGACTGGGACGACCGCAGCGCTTCGCTCAAGGGGGAGCAGGCAGCTCACTTGATTCGGGTGCTACGTGCACAAGCCGGTATGGAGTGTGACATGGTGGCGGGGGATCGCGTGTGGCGCGCGGTCATCTCCGGCGTCAGTGGAGACGCGGTGCGATTTGCGCTGGTCTCCGAGGTAGAAGCGGAGCCGGCACTTCCGGTAACGCTTTTGCTCTCGGTCTTCAAGTTCGACCGCATGGAGTGGATCATCGAGAAAGCGACTGAGTTGGGAGCCGAGAGGTTCATTCCCATGACCGCGCGGCGGAGTGAGAAGCATCTGGTCCAGGCTGCACCGGCGCGCTTGGAACGCTGGCGCCGGGTCGCACGCGAGGCAGCGAAGCAATCACGCCGATCGGATGTGCCGGTGGTCGAAGACGTGGTGTTGTTGAAGCAGGCAGTGAGCATCCAGGCGGCCCACCCGGGATTGAGTCTGCTGTTGGCCGAACAAGAGCGAACGACCACCTTGTACTCGGCCATGCAGGCAGCACTGCAGCAACCCACCACGGAGAAACCGGCAGTGAACCTCGCCGTGGGACCGGAGGGCGGGTGGACAGCGGAGGAAGAAGCTCTCTTCGGAGCAGAAGGATGGCAGGCGGTAAGTCTGGGTCCGCGAATCCTGCGGGCCGAGACGGCGGGGATTACGGCGATGGCGGTGATTGCTGCGATGCTTGGGTGAAATGCGGAAGGGTGAGTTTAACGGCAACTTGTCAGAGCTGGTTGCGCGAGGACCCCAGAGAGGCCACAATGGTCCCCCCACGCTACGCTCGGCCGAAAAATAATTCCAAGAGAAGTCTGCTGAACCGCAGATCCCTCGGCTTCGCTCGGGATGACAAAGGAGAGGGTGATCCTTCCCATCGGCATCGATTGTCGGTTGAGCCCACAGCAGGTCCCTCCACCACGCACCCTGGTCTAGTGCTGCGTGGCAGGAAATCCGGGTAGGCTCCAGTCGGGGTGACAATTCATCCTGGAAACGAGATCTAACGTCCCAAACAAAAGTGTCATCCCGACCGGAGCGTAGCGCAGTGGAGGGACCTGCTGTGGCTTTTCTCGGTTCTCACACAGTCACATTTCGGCCCCTGCGCTTGTGGCCAAACACCTGTTTGAGAGTCGAGGCGCAGGGGCTAAAGCCCTGGTCTTTTTTTGGCTAGGTGGCACGACTGAAGTCGTGCCCTGATACAAAACCAACGACCGTCCACGATCAAGGGAAGGCGGATCAGCTGAAGAGATCCTTCATCTTGCCCAGCAGGCTGCGTGAGGTGGGCTTGTTCTCGATATGCATGGTTTCGCCGAGTTGGCGCAGCAGCTCGCGTTGCGGCTTGCTGAACTTCTTCGGCGTCTGCACCACCACCTGCACCACCAGGTCCCCACGGCCATGCTCGTTGAGATGAGGAACTCCCTTGCCGCGCAAGCGGTACTCCTTGCCCGTCTGCGTGCCTTCCTGGATACGGAGCGTGGTATCTCCCTCGAGCGTCGGCACCTGAATCTCATCGCCCAATGCGAGCTGGGGAAAGGAGACGAAAATGACACAATAAAGGTCATTGCCATCACGTTCGAAGAATTCGTGAGGCTTTACCGACAACACGACATAAAGGTCTCCCTTCGGCCCACCGGAGCGTCCAGCATCGCCTTCACCCTGGTAGCGAATGCGGGTTCCGTCTTCCACTCCAGCCGGTACGCTGACACTGATGGTGTGACGACGGTCGGTGAGCCCAGCTCCGTTGCACTGGAGGCAGGGATGCGTAATTACCTGCCCGGCGCCATTACAAATCGGGCAAGTGCGGGCGATAGAGAAGAAGCCCTGTTGGTAACGGACCTGACCGCGACCGGCACATTGTTGGCAAGTTTCAGGGCCACGGCCCGGAGGCGCTCCGCTACCGCGACAGTCAACGCAAACCTCAGCGCGGCGGATCTGGATCTCTGTCTGCTTGCCGAACACAGCCTCTTCGAACTCGAGCGACAGATCGTAGCGGATGTCACGGCCGCGTTGCTGGCGTCCATTGCGGCGCCCGCCACCCATGTTGAACATTTCACCGAAGAAGTCTCCGAAGATATCGCCCACGTCGGTGTTGGCAAAGCCCTCGAAACCCGTCCCACCTGCACTGCTGACTCCGGCGTGCCCGTACCGATCGTAGGCGGCGCGCTTTTGCGGGTCGGAAAGTACCTGGTAGGCTTCGCTCGCCTGCTTGAACTTCTCTTCCGCTTGCGGATTGTCCGGGTTGCGATCGGGATGGAACTGCATCGCCAGTCGGCGGTACGCGGTCTTCAGCTCCTGATCGCTGCAGTCGCGGGTGACACCCAGAAATTCGTAGTATTCGACTTTAGTCACTTTGGATGTAGAACTCATGCTTCTTTCTGTTGCGGGTTATTAACGATACGAACCAGAGCGGGACGGAGAAGCCGGTCGCGGATACGATATCCGCGGCGAACTTCTTCCAGTACCTGGTGGTCGGGAAGGTCCGCGCGATCGACACTCTCGAGCGCCTCATGAACCCGGGGATCGAACTTTGTCCCAACGGTCTCCACCGGTATCACATTGAGCGATCTCAATACTTCTTCCATCTGTTTCACGATGAGCTCAATGCCTGTGCGAAGCTGCTCGACCGAGCCGGCGGATCCCAGAGCCAACTGGAAATTGTCCAGGACGGGTAGAAATTGTTCAACTGCACCCGAAACAGCAAATTCGCGAAAGTCAGTCCGTTCGCGCGCTTCGCGTTTGCGGGCATTCTCAAACTCTGCCTGCAGCCGCGCCAGCCGGTCAGCCAATTGGTCGCGTTCGACCTTGAAGCGGTCAACCTCGCTCTGCAGCTGCGCTGTGGCTTCTCCGCTGTTGGTCTGAGTTTCGCCTGGGGAGGTGGGCGCGTCGATAGAATCTGCGACCGGATCCCGATCAGGGTGCGCGTCGTTCGCGGGATCGGTGATTTTGCGTGCACTTGCCATCATGAATTGGGAAAACCTTTCGCTTAACTTGATGCAGGATCGTGAACAACGATGCAGAGCGGCCGGGCGCTAACGCGAGCTCTCCATGCAAAAGAGTACTGCCCTATTGCGTAGGCAATATGCGGTCGGAAAGCTGTGCGATGAATGACACAGCATTGATTGTCTCCTGATACGGGATGCGAGTGGAACCAATCACCGCGACCGTGCCCAGACTCTGCGTGCCCCACCGCGCCGGCGCGCCGATAAGAACCAAATTTCGCATCTCGGGAATAGTTTCCTCCAGGCCCACCACTACGCGGACCGATTGCTGGCGTGCATCGACATACGCGTCCAGGAGCTCGATGAGCCGCTGCTTGGTTTCCAGCGCGCTCAACAGGCGACGCAGTCGTTCTCCGTCCGCTTCGCCGGCGACCAGGTTGGCCACTCCGACAATAAATATAGATTGCACCGCGGTGTCCTGCTCCAGTGCGCCCTTGCGGCAGAGTTCGTCGATGGAACGCATGAGCTGGTCGTATTCGCTTCTTTCCTGCTCCAGGCGCCGGGCAAGCTCGGTGCGGATGCGTTCGATGGACCAGCCGCGGAAGTTCAAGTTCAGAAAAGCCGCGGCAGATTCCAGCTCAGCCAGGGAAAGGTCACGGTCCAGCGTCAAAACGCGATCAAGCACGACTCCCGACTTAGTCACGACCACCGCGAGCACGCGCCCGACAGAGATCCGCGAAAAATGGATGTGGTCCAACCAGTAAGTCTCCGATTGTGCGGCCATGGCCACCCCGACCCCACTCGAGATCAAAGCCAGCACATGCGATGTGCGTTCCAAAAATTGCTGGCGGCTGCTCACCCCAGCAAAGCTATCCTCTATCTGATCCCTGCGCTCCTGCGTCAGCGCGATGGGAGTCAGCTTCGTATTCCCGTGCAGGTGCTCAACATACAGGCGAAACGCGCTGGCCGTTGGGCAGCGACCGGCCGAAGTATGCGGTTGTTCCAGCAGCCCCGCGTCACCGAGCGCGGCCATCACGTTGCGAATTGTCGCCGCGCTCATGCCATCCTTATTGTCTAGTTGGCGCGCCACGGTCTGGGACGCAACAGGCTCCCCGGTTGCTATATAGATTTCGATGATGGCGTTAAGGACCAGCCGGTCGCGCGGGCTGATCCGAAGGTCGGAAGACATCGTCCACCTGCCCTAAGGCACTCATTCCACACTGGTTTAAATCTCACTCAGCGCAGACCTGCCAAACCCAATTCTAGAAGCTTGAGTGTGGCACTGTCAAGATCGCGACGGCCTATCCACCGCGTGGAAATAAACGCAAACCAGTCAGCTTATCTCGAAGATATTCTCGTCCTTCGCCGACTGCGCGAGCGCGCGTTCTGCGACCTTGCGTGCGACCTCGAAGAACTGGCGGGCTTGAGCGTTACCTTCGCCGGCTAGCACGATGGGCAATCCGCGATCGCCACCGTGGCGGATTTCCGAGTCCAGCTCAATCGACCCGAGGAATGTCAGATTGGCTTGCTTAGCCAGGCGCTCCGCGCCACCGCGGGAGAAGATGTCGATCACATGGTTGCAATGTGGGCAAGTGAATTGGCTCATGTTTTCCACCAGACCCAATACTTCCACGTTGACCTGATGGAACATCTCCAGGGCTTTACGCGCGTCCTGCAACGAGACATCAGACGGCGTAGATATGATGACGGCGCCGGTAAGGGGGACCGTCTGCACCAGCGAGATGACTACGTCTCCGGTACCGGGCGGAAGATCGACCAGCAAAAAATCAAGTTCACCCCATTGGACCTGCTGCAGGAATTGGCGAATAATCTGGTGCAACATAGGGCCGCGCATGACCAGCGGCTTGTCGCCGGGTGAGATAAGTCCGACCGAAATCAGCTTGACCCCGTGGGCCGTCAAGGGCTCGATCTGATTGTTCTCGAGTACCCGTGGCTGCTGGCTGATGCCCATCATCAGAGGAACGTTAGGTCCATAGATGTCAGCGTCAATGAGCCCGACGCGATAACCCATCTTGACCAGCGCGGTGGCCAGATTCACGGCAAGCGTGGTCTTGCCCACTCCTCCTTTGCCGGAACCCACTGCGATGATGTTCGATACGCCAGGGAGAGTCTGCGGCCCCGGTGGTGTTTGCGCATGTGCCATATAAATCCCCTTTTACGAGCCTGCTTGCGCGGTTTGTTTCCGTTCGCGCTCATGTTGGCTTTGTTCGCGGCGCCGCCCGGCGTCGTGGTAACGGCGTTTGTCCTCTTCCGTCTCCAGCTCCAGTGGTGGAACCAGTACACGGCCTCCATGCGCGTCGACCGCAACGAAGGTGAGATAGGCGGACGCGACATGACGGAAAGTACCGTCGATCGTATGTTCCACCCACACCTTCACGCCTACTTCCATGGAGGTCCGGAAAGCGCGATTCAATGTGGACTTCAAAATCAGCAGGTCTCCGACATGCACTGGCGCGATGAAGTCGATATGGTCCATCGAAGCCGTGACCACATGCGCCCGGGCGTGACGATAAGCAGCCATCGCCCCTACCAGATCGATGTAGTGCATGAGGCGGCCGCCCAGCAGGTTGCCGAGCGTGTTGGCGTCGTTGGGCAATACCAGCTCGGTCATCTCAGACCGTGAGTCCGCCACCTTGCGAGGCGGAAGCACAGGATCACCAGATTTCATATGGTTCAAGTGTGGACAATTGTGCCTATGAATGCAAATTACGGTGAAGGGCACGCGGGCTTCTAGCTTGAAGGGTACGGGTTTTAGCCCGTACGTATCAACCATCAGGGCACGAAGGGCTTTAGCCCCTGAGGGATGCTTGCCAATCGCTAAGGATTATCCCTCAGCGGCTAAAGCCGCACCTCGTTGTGCAAATGTTATGTACGGGCTAAAGCCCGTACCCTCCAAAGCAAGAGCCCGCTTGCTTCCCAGTCGGGACTATGATTCAAAGATAACTATGGACAAAATTGCGATGCTTACTCAGATCCTGGCGCAAAACCCGGGCGACGCCTTTGCGCGCTACGGGTTAGCCATGGAACATGCAAATCAGGGCCAGACGGATGCCGCGCTGGCGGAGTTCGACCGCTTGCTGTCAACCCATCCTGATTACACCGCCGGGTATTTCATGGCGGCCCAAACGCTGGTTAAGGCTGGCCGCACAAATGAGGCCAGGCAGCGGCTCGATCAAGGCATAGCCAGTGCGCGGCGGACCGGCAATCAACACGCCCTGGGTGAGATGGAGGCGCTGCTTGAGGACCTGGCTTGAAATAGCCAAGGGCTAATCGCTTGGGATCAAAACCAGCACTTTGACACCGGGCCGCGGCGCGTGAAAGACGAGCATAATAACAACAGAATGAAGATACCTTTGTTTCCGTTAGAAGTAGTGCTGTTTCCCGAAGCAGCGCTACCGCTCCACATTTTCGAAGACCGTTATAAGGAGATGGTCAGCGTATGCCTGACCCAGAAGATTGGCTTCGGAGTGGTCTGTGCCCAGCGCGAAGGCCTGGCGATCGTTGGCTGCACCGCTGAGATCATTCGCATTCTGGAAAAGTACCCTGACGGAAGGATGGATATCCTTTGCCAGGGGGCGAAACGATTTGAGATTGAGAACCTGGACAACTCACGCAATTTTCTGCAAGCGGAAGTCGATTTCTTCGGGGATGAGGGTCTGCCCGCCACCCGCGCTATGCGCGAGGAGTGTACGTCACTTCATTTTGAGGTCCTGGAATTGATGGGTGGTGAAAAGGCGCACCGAGCGTTCGATCTGGATCAACCGGTTGCTTTTCGGCTTGCCTGGGCATCGCCCACCGACCTTTCTTTTCGTATCGAGTTGCTGTCCATGCGATCGGATGCCGACCGGACGGAACGTTTGATCGCCTTTTACACCGCAATGCTTCCAAAGTTGCGCCGCGGCGTGCAGGCGAGCGCTACAGCCGGCCGCAACGGACACGTCATGTAGCAGAGTTGGCCTCATGGTGTAAGGTGAACATCAGGGGCCGGCATTTTAAGGAGCAAAACTTATGTCTTCCCGTCTTCCGCAAACTCTGGGTGAGCTACAGAGCAGCAAAGAATTTTACGAAGCGCGCCTGAAAAAGCGGAGCGTCAAAGACGAGTTGCGCGAGAACCTGATTGCCCGGTTGAAGACCAAGGAGCCAATCTTCCCTGGCATTGTCGGGTATGAGGATACGGTTGTTCCGCAGATTGTGAATGCGGTGCTGTCTAAGCAGAATTTCATTTTGCTCGGACTTCGCGGCCAGGCCAAAAGTCGCATCCTGCGTGGGCTGACCGAATTACTCGACGAGCAAATGCCGTACGTGGCTGGCTGCGAGATCCGTGACAACCCCTATCACCCGCTGTGCCGGCGCTGCCGCGATCTAATCGCAGAAAAGGGCCCGGCAACGCCCATTGCCTTCCTTCCGCGGCAAGAGCGCTACGTCGAAAAACTGGCCACTCCCGATGTGACGGTAGCCGATCTGGTAGGCGATCTTGATCCCATCAAAGCGGCGCGTGGCGGCCAGGACTTATCCAATGAGCTGACCATGCACTACGGCCTGCTACCCCGGGCTAACCGGGGAATCTTCGCCATCAATGAGCTACCCGACCTTGCGGGCAAAATCCAGGTAGCGTTGTTCAACATCATGCAGGAAGGCGATGTGCAGATTAAGGGATATCCGGTCCGCCTGGAACTGGACGTCGTTCTGGCTTTCAGCGCGAACCCCGAGGATTACACCGCGCGGGGCAAAATCGTCACACCCCTCAAGGATCGCATCGGATCCGAAATCCGTACGCACTATCCAGAAACCATCGAAGAGGGCATGGCCATTACCGCTCAGGAAGCCTGGAGCGAACGCGGGTCGACCAAGATCACCATCCCACACTATTTGCGCGAGGTGATCGAGCAGGTGGCGTTTTCGGCGCGCGAAGACAAGAAGGTGGATAAGCGCAGCGGCGTCAGTCAGCGTCTTCCTATATCGACGATGGAGCTGGTAGTTTCCAATGCCGAGCGGCGGGCACTCCAACACGGGGAAAAGCTGGTGGTGCCGCGGGTGAGCGATCTCTACGCCGCCATGCCGGGCATCACCGGGAAACTTGAGCTGGAGTACGAAGGCGAGATGCGCGGCGCTGATGTCGTAGTGCGAGAGCTCATCCGTGGCGCGATCGGCAAGATCTTCGACAAGTACTTCTCCGGCACCAATACCCAGCAGATCGAGCAATGGTTCAACCTGGGGGGAACGGTGCGCATCGACGATGATCAACCGTCGCAGGCGATCCTCGAGGAACTGAAGCAGATTCAGGGCTTGTTCGCCCAGCTGTCACCGGTGTCGGTCAAGGTTTCGGATGCGCCCGAGATCGCAGTGGCGGCGGCGGAGTTCCTGCTCGAAGGCATGTACGCCCACAAGCGGCTGAGTCGTAGTGAAGAACGCGGCTTCACCGCCCAGGAGAAGGCCACGCGGAAGCAGGAGCGCGTGGAAGAACGCGACTATGACGAATTCCAGGAGCAGCGGCGAACCCGTCGCGGCTTTAACTAGATGAAACGAATCCGCTACACAAAATACACCGGCGACCCGGCCTCGGAGATGAGCATGGAAGACATGCTTAAGGCGCTGTCGGAGTATTTGCTCGATTCCGGTTTTCAGGATCCGTGGTCGCGTTTCGGCGAGCTTGATGGCGAACACACCATGGATAACCTGCGCGAGGCATTGCGGCAGGCGCTCGAAGCCGGCGACCTTTTCGATGAAGACATGCAGCAGCGAATCGAGGAGATGGCGGAGAATGGACAGCTTGACGAGTTAATCGACAAGCTTATCCAGCGGATGGAGCAGGAGAACTACATCTCCGTCCAGGGCAGGCAGGATCCGAACAGGCAATCTACCGGGGGCCAGATGGGCATGGCCGAGGGCCAGGTGCGGTTCGAAGTGACCGACAAGAGCCTGGACTTTTTGGGCTTCAAAACCCTGCGCGATCTGCTTGGCTCGCTGGGCAAGTCCAGCTTTGGCCGCCACGATACCAGGCATTTTGCTACCGGAATTGAGGCCAGCGGTGCTTCCAAGTCATACGAATTCGGTGACGTCCTGAATCTGGACACGACCGCCACACTCAGCGCGGCCATCGCTCGTGAGGGGATCACTCTGCCTCTGAACCTCGAGTATTCGGATTTGCAGGTACACCAGTGCGAGTATCAGAGCTCTTGCGCCACGGTCGTGATGCTGGACTGTTCTCACTCCATGATTCTTTATGGTGAGGATCGCTTCACTCCGGCGAAAAAGGTCGCGATGGCGCTCTCCCACCTGATTCGCACCCAGTACCCCGGTGACTCACTCTCGCTGGTGCTGTTTCACGATTCGGCGGAGGAAGTGCCGATCTCTCAGATTGCCCGGGTCAAGGTTGGGCCGCATTACACCAATACCCGCGAAGGTCTACGCGTGGCGCAGCGAATTCTCGAGCGCCAGCGTAAAGACATGAAGCAGATTGTGATGATCACCGACGGTAAACCCTCCGCGCTTACGCTGCCGGATGGACGGATTTATAAGAACGCCTTCGGACTGGATCCCTTGGTCGTCAGCGAGACGCTGGAAGAAGTAGCAAGGTGCAAACGATCGAACATCATGATTAATACCTTTATGCTGGCTTCTGATCTCGGCCTGGTGCAGTTCGTGCAAAAGATGACCAAGATGTGCCGCGGCAAGGCCTACTTTACGACGCCTGACACACTGGGCGAGTACCTGCTGATGGATTACATGTCGCGCAAGATGAAGACCATCCACTAATTCAATTTTTTGTTCTTTAAAACTCTCCACAAAACCGTCATCCTGAGCGGAGCTCAGGATGACGATTTGTGGGAGTTTTGAAGAAAAGCACCCTAAACAAGTTAGCTCTTATGGAACTACGTCCTGGGTTACTTTCAAACGGCCCTTCGGGATTGGACTCACGGCGCGGTGCTATCTACCGAGCCATGTAGATGAAGCGCAGGATGAAGAGCGCCGCCAGTACGAAAAGCATCCAGTCTTGCCGTGTCGCTTGCCCGCGCAGCAGCCGCAGGACCGCAAAAGAGGTAATGCCGAAAGCCAAACCATTGGCGATCGAGAATGTCAGCGGAATCGTGATCAGGGTCAGAAACGCGGGTACCGCGACCATCGGGTCCGCCCATTCGATCTCGGTAACGGCGGAGATCATCAATGAGCCCACCAGGATCAACGCCGGTGCGGTCGCCGCAATCGGAATGCTCGCCACCAGCGGCGCGACAAACAGAGCCATCAGGAACAGCAGCCCGGTGACAATCGACGCGAAGCCGGTCCTGCCCCCGACCGCGACCCCCGCAGCACTCTCGATGTAGCTGACCACGGTACTGGTGCCAGCCATGGAACCGGCCAACGTAGCGGTCGCATCCGCAAAAAGAATGCGGTTCAAGCGCGGAATCTCGCCGTCCGGGTTCACCAGCCCCGCCTTTTTGGTAACGGCGACCAGGGTGCCGACGTTATCGAAAAGGTCCACGAATAGAAACACGAAGACAACCTCCAGCAACCCGGCACCAAAGCTTCCTCCCAGGTGCAGGGCCCCGCGAATGTCTAGTTGGAATGCGGTCGCTGTCAGGTCCGTGAGGTGATAGTGAACAGGTTTCCATTGGACGATACCCAAGGCGAAGCCCGCGGCGGTGGTGCCGAGAATGCCCAGCAGCATGGCGGTGCGCACACGCCATGCCTGCAGCACGGCAATCGTTAGCAGGCAGACACACGCCAGCGCAGTCTGCGGTGCACGCAGATTGCCCATGCCCACGATGGTTGCAGCATTGGGCACAATGATCCCCGCATCGCGCAAGCCGACGAAGGCGACGAACAAACCCACCCCCGCGGCCACCGAAGCGAAGAGTTCCCGTGGTATGGCATTCACGATCAACTGGCGAATCCCAGCCGCCGTCAACAGCAAGAAGACGCAGCCCGAGATAAAGACGCAGCCCAGCGCAGTCCGCCAGGGAACACCCATTCCCTTGACGACGGTGAAGGCAAAGTAGGCGTTGAGCCCCATCCCGGGTGCGAGGGCAATAGGATAGTTCGCAATCACGCCCATCAGAATGCAGCCGATGGCTGCCGAAAGGCAGGTGGCGGCGGCGACAGCAGGCACGGGCATTCCTGCCTCGCTCAGGATGCCCGGGTTCACAAACACGATGTATGCCATGGTGAGAAACGTAGTGGCCCCGGCAAGCATCTCGGTGCGCCATGTCGATCCGCGTTCCTGTATGTGGAAGGTTCGCTCGAGGTAACTCACTTTTGGGGTGCTGGGCGCCGGCATGGCGGTGCTCATCGTTTCTCCTCGCTCACTTGCCCCGGCAGGTGATCCTGGTAGCGGTCCCAATTTGTAACAATCTCAGAGACGACAACATTGCCCACGCGGTATGCTGCTTCGAGCGCCGGCAGATAGGCACTGTAGCGATGCGCCGCACTGGCAGCCAGGCTTTCGGCGGCCGTTAATCCGGTCGCCTGCTGATCGAAGTTGCTGACGGTGCGCAGAACCATGACGCGGTCCAGATCGACGCGTCCGCCGTGATGAAGGAAACTAAGCGATTGCAGAATGCCCGAGTCTTCCATGGCGGAAGTCACAAAATTGCCCTTTGCACCAGTCTGATAGCTGACCCAATTGTTCGCCCATTGGTCGAGTAATTTGCCGTGCCAGAAAGTGGAGGAGGAGAGGGTATCGCCCTTGAGCACGAACGGTGGACGGTGAGCGTTCGCTCCTTCGAAGTGCGCGCGGGCCGCCTCCAGCGCCGGTGAATCGTCGAGCTTGACTGCTTTCGTTTGCTGGTACGCCCATTCTCTAAGTACTGGGTTGAGATGAAAGACGGCGGAGAAATCGTCCGTACGCGGTTGTTCGTACGGCACTGTCTTGCCCAGCGGCACATAACCCGTGGTCCATTGTCGGGGGATTTCGCGGCCATCAATCTCATAGGCCAGATCGCCATCTACTACCCATTCGGCCCAGACGGCGGAGCCGAGGGAGGCATCCACGGGGTCGGCCCCGGCAATGCCGGCGACCAGCCAATAGGCCTTGCTGAGATCGAAGCGCGGGTCAAGACCGAGCGCCATGATGGAGGCGGCCGCCCTGGCTGTCCCAACCCCAGCCAGCACTCCCAATACGCCCTGGTCGTTCATCCGCAGGTCGTGGTTCCCCTGGGGAAAGGGATAGATGTGGTTCAGGTGTTCGCGCTCGACCCAGTATTGGTACTCACCCGGAGTATCGCCTTGATCGGCTCCGGGCTCAAAGAGCGCGATCACCACTATTTTTACCGGGATCGGCGCCGCCGCACGGGCGCTGGCCGCGGCTAAGACAAATAACAGCAGGACCAGTAGTCGAGTGCTCATACGGGAGCATAGACGGAAGCGGGGCCGGGCACCAATAAAAAAGTGTGGGTGATCGGAGCAACAGTGAAGAGGCTGAATTTAGTGCCGATATCTATTAGCGGGCGTCGCCGTCCTAAGGATGAATGTCTTTATGCCGTCCCTCATACATCTCATCTATGCAAGCACTGCTACAGAGCCGTTCGGAAATGTGCAGCTCACAGAACTGCTGCAACAAGCTCGAGCCACGAATGAGGGTCTAGGCCTGACTGGCGTGCTCTTACACTCTGACGGCAATTTCTTCCAGGTTCTTGAAGGCGAACCCGCGGTGGTCGATCGGCTCTATCAAAAAATCATTTTGGACAAACGCCATTCCCGGTTCACAGTGATCATCAGAGAACCGATCGCCAGGCGGTCCTTTCCCAGCTGGAGTATGGGCTTCTCCAGCGTGTCGGCGGAAGAGCTCGCTACCGTTGCCGGCCTGAACGACTTCTTCGGAAAGCGCTCCTGTTTTGTCCAGCTCGATGCCGGCCGGGCGAAGAAGCTGCTGGCCGCCTTTGAAGAAGGACGCTGGCGGGTGGCTGCCACCCCTGCACTGCGGCAAGGAGCCTGAGGCGTGGGAGCTCAGGGCGCGTCCGATCCCAGCTTCACCTTCGCCTTCCAGCCCATCGTCGATATTCATGCCCGCGAGGTCTTCTCCTACGAAGCACTGATGCGCGGCCTACGCAACGAGCCTGCCTATCAGATATTGGAACAGGTGACCGGCGAAGAACGATTCTTGTTCGACCAAAAGGCCCGGGTGGGGGCGATTGACCTCGCAGCCCGCCTGGGAATCAGCTGCCTGCTCAACCTTAATCTTGTGCCGCAGAGCCTGCACTCGGCGCCCTTTTCGATTGTCTCGACCATGGAAGCCGCACATCGAGCTCAACTGCCGATCGAACGCCTGGTCCTCGAAGTGACCGAAGGGGAAATCATCCAGGATCAGGCTCAATTCGCCGACCTCATTAACGAATACCGAGCCTTTGGAATCAAATTGGCCATAGACGACTTCGGCGCTGGATATTCAGGGCTCAACCTGCTCGCCAGCTTCCAACCCGACCAGGTCAAGCTCGACATGGAACTGATCCACGGCATAGAAAGCCACGGCCCGCGTCAGGCAATCGTCCGCGCAGTGAGCCAGGTCTGCTACGACCTGGGGATCGACTTGATCGCCGAGGGTGTTGAGACCATGGGGGAATATCGCTGGCTGGCGAACGCAGGGGTGCGGCTGTTGCAGGGATACGTTCTTGCAAAACCCGCTTTCGAGTCATTTCCGATGGTCAATTATCCGTTAAGCGTGGCACAGCCTAATAGGTGATCTTCGACTGGTGTTCCTGCCACGCCCGAAAACTCTCGATCGCCTTCTCCGGTAACAAGCGCACGGTCGGCAGCTTGCGCTGCTCTCGCTGAACCGCGAGTTCTTCGTAAATGAAGTGGTCGTCGAAACCTACCTCGGCGGCATCGTGACAGGTGTTTCCGAAATATACACAGTCCAGCCGGACCCAATAAATCGCGCCCAGGCACATGGGACACGGTTCGCAACTGGTGTAAAGCACGCAACCCGGCAACTGAAAGGTGCCCAGCGCTTTGCACGCCTCGCGGATCGCATTCACCTCCGCGTGAGCGGTGGGATCATTGTCCGCAGTTACGCGGTTGACCCCGGTAGCGATGACCTCTCCGTTCCTGACGACGACCGCACCAAAGGGGCCGCCCACTCCGCTGCGCACGTTTTCCGTCGCCAGCCGGATGGCGAGTTGCATGAAATCGTTCTCACTTTGCACTTGCGCTCTCCACAGGGGTGCCCGAATATCCGAAGTATGACACAGGCGTTTATCTCCAGCCGCGTGGTTACGCCCCAGGGGGTGCGGCCAGCCGCGGTCGTGGTTGACGAGGGACGCGTCCAGTCCGTCCGCGATCCCGGAGACACGCCCCACGGAGCCTTGCTGCATGCCTTCGGCGACCTGGTGGTGTTGCCCGGCCTGGTGGATTCCCATGTGCACGTGAACGAACCCGGCAGAACGGAATGGGAAGGCTTCGCTACCGCCACTCGCGCCGCGGCCGCCGGAGGTTACACCACACTCGTAGATATGCCGTTGAACTGTCTCCCGGAAACAACGACGGTTTCAGCGCTCGAAGCGAAACGTGCTGCGGCCGCCGGGCAATGCCATGTGGACTGGGTGCCCTGGGGTGGGTTGACCGGTCTCAACCGCGCCCATGTTGCGCCGTTGGCGGGGGCAGGAGTGGCAGGGTTTAAATGCTTCCTCATCTATCCCGGCATAGAGGGCTTCGCCATGATCGGCAAGCCGGAACTCGAGGCCGCGCTCCCGGATCTGGCCGCCACCGGACTTCCTCTGCTGGTACACGCGGAGCTGGCGGAGCATCTCTATCAAGGCGGCGATGCGGATGACTGGATGCAGTACGCAACTTACCTGCGCTCGCGTCCCGACGAGGCGGAGCTAGCGGCGATCCGCATGATGATCGAGCTCTGCCGCAAGTATTGGTTTCGGCTGCATATCGTTCATCTTTCCTCCGCTCTCGCGCTCAAGGATCTGGCACTGGCTCGAGCCGAAGGACTGCCGGTAACGGTAGAAACCTGTCCTCACTACCTGCATTTCTATGCTGAAGGTGTTCCTGCCGGTGGCACCCTCTATAAGTGCGCGCCGCCGATCCGCTCACGAGCGAATCGCGAAGCACTGTGGCAGGGGCTTCGCGACGGAGTGATCGATCTGATCGCCACCGATCACTCCCCTTGCCCGCCGTCGATGAAGCAAGGAGATTTCCGCCAGGCGTGGGGAGGGATTGCCAGCCTGAGTGTGGCCATCTCTGTGATTTGGACAGAGATGCGCGAGCGCGGTCTTCCCCTTGATCACCTGGCACGCTGGATGTCGGCGCAGCCGGCAAAGCTTGCCGGCCTCACGGAACGCAAAGGGTCTATCGCCGCGGGATGTGACGCCGACCTGGTGGTCTTCGATCCCGATGCCGTCTTCACCTTGAGCGCCGCAGACCTGCAGTATCGCCACCTTGTGTCTCCCTATCTCGGGGAAAAATTGCACGGCAAAGTGCAAGCCACATTCGTAAGAGGCGTCGCTGTCTACCAGGAAGGCCGGTTCCCCAGTCCATTCATAGACCCGCCGGTGGGCAGAGAGCACCGCCGCGAGGCTAGAATCAAAGCTTACCGTTAACTGGAGGTCCCATTTGCAAACTCGCGTCGTGGGCGTCTCCGTTCCCCGCAAGGAAGGCGCTGCCAAATTAACCGGGCAGGCTCGCTATGTCGACGATCTCTCGCTGCCAGGCATGATCTTCGGCGCCACGGTACGGAGCACGATTGCCCGGGGCGCGATTGAAGAGATCAAATTCGGCGAAGGGATCGCCTGGCACGAATTCACCATTGTGACCGCCAAAGATATTCCCGGGCGCAATGTCGTAGCGCTCATCATGGATGACCAACCGTGTCTGGCCGACGGAATGGTTAACCATCCGGAAGAACCGATCCTGCTGCTGGCGCATCCCGACCGGCACGCTCTTGCAGCAGCGGTGGCAGCAGTCAAAATCTGTTACAAGCCCGCGCCGTCGATTCACACCATTGAGGAGAGCGAGCGCCGTGAGCTGATCATCTGGGGCAAGGACAATATCTTCAAAAGCTACCGGATGGAAAAGGGAAACGTAGACGAAGCGTGGAAGGACGCTGCCTGGATCGTCGAAGGAGAATACAGCACCGGCGCGCAGGAGCAGCTTTATATAGAACCCAACGGAGTCATCGCACAGGCGGGCGACACCACAGGTTTGACCGTCTGGGGTTCCATGCAATGCCCGTTTTATGTTCACAAGGCCCTGGTCGCGCTCACTGGCCTGCCCTCGGAAAGCGTTCGCATCGTGCAAGCCGAGACTGGAGGCGCCTTCGGCGGCAAAGAAGAGTATCCGTCGATGCTGGCCGCTCACGCCGCCTTGCTGGCCATGAAGTCAGGGCGGCCGGTAAAGATTATCTATGACCGCATGGAAGACATGGCGGCCACCACCAAACGGCACCCCTCGCGCACCAGGCACCGCACTGCGGTCAGCGCCGAGGGCAAGCTTCTCGCCGCTGAAATCGATTTCGCCACCGATGGCGGCGCCTATGCCACCTTATCTTCGACCGTGCTTTCACGCGGCACCATCCACGCCGGCGGCCCTTACTTCTGGCCCAACATCCGCGTCAACGCGAAGGCGTATGCCACCAACACCCCGCCGCACGGCGCTTTCCGCGGCTTCGGCGCGCCGCAAAGCCTGTTCGCGCTGGAGCGGCACATGGATCACATCGCGAAGACGATCGGCATGGCTCCCGATGAATTCCGCCGCCGCAACCTGTTGCGCCAGGGAATGACAACCGCGACCAACCAGGTGATTCATGAGCCAATCGTCATCGACCAAATGCTCGATAGCGCGCTCGAACTCACCGGCTACCACGCAAAGGTAAAGCAGTTCGCTGAACACAACCTGACAAGCAGCAAAAAGAAAGGCATTGGCATAGCCACCTTTCTGCACGGCGCCGGTTTTACCGGCTCCGGCGAACGGTATCTCAATGCATTAGTGGGCCTCGAGGCAACGGCCGCGGGCGGAATTCGTGTGCTGGTATCAAGTACGGAATTCGGCCAGGGAACGAACACGATCCTTTGCCAAATTGCTGCAGAAACCCTGGGTCTCGAGTACGACGACGTCAGCATGGCGCCGGTCGATACCAGCACCTGCCCCAACAGCGGCCCCACGGTGGCCTCGCGCACCGCGATGATCATCGGCAAGATTGTCCAAACTGCCGGGTTGAAGATGCGCCAGACTTTGATCGACAGCGGACTGCTTGAACCTACGGACGGTCGCGAACAGTTCCTTGCCGCGTGCCAGGCGTACCGCAAGCAATTCGGCGAACTGCGTTCGTTCAGCCGCTATGAGGCGGCGCCTAATATTTTCTGGAATGACGAGCTCTACAGCGGCGAGGCATACGGCGCCTATGCCTGGGCAGTCTATATGGCGGAAGTCACGGTCGATACTCTCACCTACAGCGTCACCATCGATGACTTTGTTGCTTTACAGGAGATTGGCAAGGTAATTCATCCGGTGCTCGCCGGGGGACAGATCGAAGGCGGTGTCGCCCAGGGAATCGGCTATGCGCTGTATGAGAAGGTAGTTTGGAAAGATGGGCGGATGATCAACAACCAGATGACCAACTACATCATGCCCACTGCGGAAGACATCCCGCCGATCCGCGTCTACTTTGAAGAGGTGCCCTACCAGTATGGTGCGTATGGGGCCAAGGGAATCGGTGAGTTACCCATGGACGGCCCCGCACCGGCGATCCTGAATGCTGTCGTGCAGGCGACGGGCATTGAATTCAATGCAATTCCGCTGCTGCCGGAAGACATCTTCCGTGGCCTGACTGCGGAGCCGGAGCGGTCGCCGGAATCACTCGAGACCGCACTGGCAGCGGAGGGAAGCCAATGAGCCTCAACCCTGCTGCCCACCGCGAAGTTTCCTTCACGGTAAATGGCACCGCCCATACGGTGTCGGTGTATCCCATGGAGCGGCTGCTCGATGTCTTGCGCACTGAACTTCGCCTTACCGGAACCAAGGAGGGATGCGGCGAGGGGGAGTGCGGCTCCTGCTCGGTGCTTATGAATGGCGAGTTGGTGAATAGCTGTCTGGTTCCGGTGTTGCAAGCCGAGGGCGCTGCGATATGCACCATTGAAGGGCTCGCCGGGGAGAGTGGCCTTCATCCCATACAGCAGGCATTTCTTAAATGCGGAGGGGCGCAGTGCGGGATTTGCACTCCGGGCATGGTGATGGCGACGGTTCATCTGCTGGGCCACCATCCCACACCCACCCTGGAACAGGTTCGCGAGGGCTTGGGCGGAAACCTCTGCCGCTGTACCGGCTATACGCGGATCTTCCAGGCCGTGTTGGAAGCGGCGGGTACGAAAACGTGAGGGCCCGTCCGTCGGACTATGAGCTAGTCGCACCCGGCCAACTAGCTGCGGTGCTCGAATTGCTCGCGCGTGAGCCTGGGTCGTGGATGCCGATCGCTGGAGGCACTGAATTAATGGTGCAGTACAGTGCGGGAAGACTTGGAGCGCGCAAGCTGGTCAGCCTCTGGGGCCTGCCAGAATTGCGGCGCATCGACAGCACGGCGCAGGAGCTGACTATTGGCGCGGGGTGTACTTACACCGACTTGAGAAATCATCCCCAGGTAGCGCAGGAATTTCCACTGCTTGCCCGCGCTGCTTCCTGGACCGGCAGCATTGCCAACCAAAATCGCGGCACCCTCGGCGGCAATATTGTGAATGCATCGCCGGCCGCCGATTCCCTTCCCGCGCTGATGGTTTACGAGGCCGAACTGCTGCTGAGTTCGGCTCGCGGCACCCGGCGCGTCCCCTATGTAGAGTTCCACACCGGTTACAAGCAAACCAGGCTGGCCGCCGATGAGATCATCGAGGCGATCGTCTTGCAACCGCGCTTTGCCGGCTACCACTCCTACTCCCGAAAAGTCGGTACCCGCAATGCGCAAGCGATCGCCAAGCTCTGCCTGGCGGCGCTGGGTAAAGTCTCCAACAACAAAATAGAGGACGTGCGACTGGCCATTGGCAGCATGGCGGTCACTCCCTTGCGACTTCGCCGGACCGAAGAAGTTCTGCGGGGCCGCGAATGGGTTCCAACCTTGGCGCGTGAAGCCCGGCTGGCATTGGAAGCGGAGGTCGCTCCAATCGATGACATTCGTTCCAGCGCTGCCTACCGGCTGCACGTCGCGGGCAATTTGCTAGAGGAGTTTCTCGAGGAGCTGTTTGCTTGAACCCAGTGCTGGCGCGTTGGCATACGTTACCACCTGATGAGGCAGCGACAGAGATTCTCTCCTGCTGCGGCTCCCATGCCTGGGCTGCGACGTTGGTGGCGATGCGCCCGTTTCGAGACCAGCAAAGCCTTTTCGCCGCTGCTGACCACTGCTGGCAGAATCTGCCCCAGGCTGACTGGCTCGAGGCTTTCCGTAGCCACCCGCGGATCGGAGAAAAGCATGCACAGAACAAGACGACCGCTGCCTCCGCCGCCTGGTCACGCTCAGAGCAGAGCCAGATGAACGAGGCTGATGCTGCTATCCTACTGCGGATGCGAGAGGGTCACCGCGAATACGAAGAGCGCTTTGGACGGATCTTTATCGTCTGCGCCAGCGGCAAGAAGCCGGCGGAGATGTTGCGCATACTCGAGCATCGGCTTACTAATGACCCGGCGCAGGAATTGCTGGAATCGGCGGTGCAGCAACAACAGATCATGCAGCTTCGCTTGCGCAAATGGCTGGAGGCCGCGTGAGCCGCATCTCTACCCACGTATTGGATACCGCGCTCGGCCGGCCGGCGGTGGGCATGGAAGTTTCCCTGGAATATGCAGACCCCTCGGGCGACTGGCAGAAGATCGCCGCGATGGACACGGATGGCGATGGCCGGTGCGCCAACCTTCTGCCTCCGGATCGCTCTTTGCTGCCAGGACAATACCGGCTGCGCTTCGATACCGGGACCTACCACCTGGCGCAATCGGTCAAAGGGTTATACCTGACGGTTGAGATCGTCGTGACCGTGCGACCCGGCGACACCCACTTGCACGTTCCTTTACTTTTGAGCCCCAATGGCTACACCACCTACAGGGGGAGCTAGCCGGTGATTGCCCTGGCAGAAAATTCTTATGGAAAATCGAGCGTTCGCCTGATGAAGGTGAAGCGCGATCAGCCGCTGCATACGGTAAAGGAGTGGAAAGTCGAAGTGCTGTTGTCCGGCGACTTCGAAAGCTGCTTCACCGACGGCGACAACAGCGCCATATTGCCCACGGACACGATGAAGAACACGGTCTATTCGCGGGCGCGCGAAAGCACCGCGGAGTGTGTCGAAGAGTTTGCCCTGGAATTGGCCGAGTTTTTCCTGGTTCGGAATCCTCAGGTCGAGAGTGTTGCAATCAACATCGCCAGCACTCCCTGGGAGCATGCGTTGGTCCAGGGTAAGCGGTATTCGTCAACCTTTATTCGCGGGTCGAGCGAAGCACAGATCACGGCCGTTACGCGCGCCCGGGATGGTGGTGTCTCTGTCTCCTCAGGGATCGAAAACCTGGTGCTGCTCAAAACCGCCCACTCGGGGTTCGAGGGATATCTGCGCGACGCGCTCACCACCCTGCCGGAGACGGCAGACCGTTTGTTTGGGACTGCCATGCGCGCACAATGGAAGTATCAATCCGAGCAGGGGTCCTTCGACCAGCTGCGAAGCAAGCTGCGCGACACATTGATCGAGGCCTTTGCTGAGCACGATAGTAAGTCCGTGCAACACACGCTTTATGCCATGGCCCAGGCAGCGCTCGAGGCCGCACCGGAGATCACAGACATGGAACTCGCCATGCCTAACAAACATTGTTTGCTGGTCGATCTCGCTCGCTTCGGGCAAACCAACCCCAACGAAATCTTTGTGCCCACCGATGAGCCCTATGGCAACATCGTGGCCCGCGTAATCAGAGACAAGTGATGGTGAATGACCTGCGAGAGCAGGCGGGGAAGGTGATAGCCCGCTGCCGCTACCTCGCCCAATTTACGGAAGCACCAGGCCAAATCAAGCGAACCTTTCTCTCCCCCGCAATGCGCGATTGTATGCAGGCGGTGCAAGGATGGATGGAAGCGGCGGGCATGACGGTGATGACCGATGCAGCCGGCAATTTGCGTGGGCGGTATGCTGGGGTTCATTCCGCAAGCGCATGCCTGATGATCGGTTCGCATCTGGACACGGTGCCCAACGGCGGCGCATTCGACGGCATGCTGGGCGTGATACTTGGGCTGGCCCTGATCGAGACCCTGCGTGGAGAACACCTGCCGTTTGCCATCGAACTGGTCGGGTTTTCAGAGGAAGAAGGTGTCCGCTACCACCTCCCCTTCATCGGTAGCCGGGCGCTGGTTGGGCGCCTGGACCCTGAACTGTTGGCGAATCGGGACGGCGACGGAATTCCGCTTGCCCAGGCATTGACGTCGTTCGGATTGGACCCGTTGAAGATAAAGAATTGCCTCATGGGTGATGAAGTAGCCGCCTTCCTCGAGTTCCACATCGAGCAGGGCATTCTGCTGGAGAGCGAGGACATGTCGCTTGGAGTGGTGCACGCAATTGCCGGCCAGAGCCGCGCGGAAATCACTTTTACCGGCCGCGCCAGCCATGCGGGCACGACACCCATGCGGCTGCGCAAGGATGCCGTGGCGGGCGCGGCTGAGTGGGTGAGCGAGGTGGAGCGGCTGGCACTCGAGACGCCGGGCCTGGTGGCAACCGTCGGCGACTTGCGCACCCACCCTGGAGCGGGAAATGTGGTTGCGGGTCAGTTGCGCGCCAGCCTCGATGTGCGCCATGCGGATGACACGGTTCGTCACTCGGCCGTGGATAAGCTGCTCGGCCGGGCAACGTCGATCGCCAGACGCCGCGGCCTCACGCTCGCAAGCAATATTCTCATGGACCAACCCGCGGTCGCTATGGATGCGGGCATGTGTGCGCTGGCGATGGAGGCAATCCGCGATATCGGAATCACCCCGCTCTCCATGATCAGCGGCGCGGGTCACGACGCCATGATTCTGGCCGAGCGGGTTCCCAGTACAATGATTTTTCTGCGCAGTCCCGGGGGCGTAAGCCATCATCCTGAGGAGTCGGTTCTTCCCCAGGATGTAGAGAATGCGCTGGCGGGCGGGCTTGCATTTCTGCGTCACCTACCTAATCAAGTAAGTAAGGAACAGCGTGTTTAATCTCGGACATACTCGCAGCGATCGCCAACCCACCCATCTGCTACAGACGCCGGATACTTTCATAGGCATGCCGCTGCCCGGTTTTGATTCTGTAACTATTATTGTGCATGCGGCACCTGCGATCGGAGCTGCCTTCACGCAGTACACGGCAGAGTTCGAAGCCGGCGGATCTCTGGGGCCAGCCCATGGGCAGCGTTTTCTTTACGTACTCGAAGGCGGCGTGACGGTAGCTCTGGGTAGCCAGACGCACCAGCTTGGCCCGGGCGGATACGGCCATGTGCCTGCCAACCAGCAGCATACGGTGAAAGCCTCGACGAAAAGCCGGGTTGCCGTGATTGAGAAGCCGGCGATCTCTCTGCCTAACGACGCTCCGGCGGCCGCGTATTTTGGAGATGAGAACGAGGTCGTCTCGCAGCCCCTGGGCGGCGACGAGGCACTGGAGGTAAAGCAACTGCTGCCCACTGTGCCCGGCCTGGACTACGCCGTAAACACCATGCATTATCAGCCTGGCGCCTCGCTGGCCCTGGTCGAAATCCACGTGATGGAGCATGGACTGCTGATGCTTGAAGGCGGCGGCATCTACCGGCTGGGGAATTTCTGGTATCCGGTACAGACCGGAGATTTTATCTGGATGGCGCCCTACTGCCCGCAGTGGTTCGGTGCCTTGGGCAAAACCCCGGCAAAATATCTGATTTACAAAAACTGGAATCGCCACCCGCTTCCCGGAAGGTAACTGCCATGCAAATTGATCGCAACCGGTTGCTCTCTGACCTCGAGACGCTGGCTTCGTTTTCTGACGACACGCCGCCCGGCATCTCCCGGCTGGTCTTTGCCGACGCGGACCGGAAGGCACGTGTATGGCTCAAATCTCAATGCCGCGAGGCGGGATTGGCAGTGCGCGAAGACGCAGTGGGCAATATGTTTGCCCGCTGGACGGGCGCCCGGCCTGAGCTTGCAGCCGTCGGCACCGGGTCTCATATCGACGCCATTCCCCACTCCGGCAAATTTGACGGCACGGTCGGTGTCCTGGGCGGCCTGGAGGCGATCCGCGCTTTGCAGCAGAGTGGCTTTGCGCCGCAGCGATCGATTGAGCTTCTACTCTTTACCGCGGAGGAGCCCACACGCTTCGGCCTGGGCTGCCTGGGGAGCCGGATGCTGAGCGGAGGCCTCGATAGCGGCGCCGACGCGCGCTTGAAAGATTCTGAAGGAAGCACGCTGGCCCAGCTGCGCGCGGCAGCCGGATTCCAGGGCTCACTCGACCAGGTGCGCCTGCCGGATGGATACTATTCCGCCTTTGTCGAATTGCATATCGAGCAGGGTCCTCTGCTGGAGAAAGAAGGTTTGGCATTGGGCGTTGTCACCGGCATCGCCGCCCCGGCTGCCTTGCACATCACAATCGAGGGCTATGGAGGCCACGCGGGCGGCGTCCTGATGCGCGATCGCAAGGACGCTTTTTGCGCCGCCGCGGAGCTCGTGCTCGCCGTTGAAGAACGTGCGCTCGCCACCGGCTCCGTGGACACCTGCGGTACCGTGGGCAAGTGTCATATTTATCCCGGAGCAGTGAACAGTATCCCCAGCCGGGTAGAGATGGACGCCGATATCCGCGACACCGACGAGCAGCGCAGAAACCAGGTGTTGAAGGAAATCGAGCAGGCCTGCGCGCGTGTGGCGGCCAAGCGGAGTGTGCAGGTGAAGATTACCCCGATCAACGCGGATGCGCCGGCCACCTGCTCCCCACGGATCATCGAGGCCACGATCCAGGCTGCCACGGAGAATGGACTGACCTACAAACAAATGGTCAGCCGCGCTTATCACGACTCGTTGTTCATGGCCCGGATCGCCCCAGTGGGGATGGTGTTCATTCCTTGCCGCGGAGGAGTCAGTCATAGACCGGATGAGTATTCCGCGCCAGAGGAAATCGAGAACGGCGTCAAGGTGCTGGCCAGCACGTTAGCCAGGCTGTCCGAAGTGACGTCCTAACCATCTCGCTGAGAACTTAAAAAGAAACAGCAGGTCCCTCCACTACGCTGCGCTCCGGTCGGGATGACAATTCTGTTTGGGTACCAACATCCCACAGATCTTTACGTATCTACATCCCAATCTCAAACAGATCTTTAGATATTACATCCCAGCCCCAAATAGAATTGTCATCCCGACCGAAGCGCAGCGTAGCGGAGGGACCTGCTGTTTCTTTTTTGGGTTCACCCCTATCCGAGGTTAGGACGGAAAGCGCCCTTTACGCCTGACCTTCCACGTCGGGCATAACGAGGTAAAGCAAAATAATGCCCACGATCACGAACATGTGATCGGCCACCGACTGGCCGGTCCATTGCTTGGACTGCCACATCAAAAACCACTCGTTCCCTACGCTCAGAAAGGCCGTTAGCCACATGAGTAGGCTCATCGTCAGCGCCACAATTCCCAGCTTCTTGGCGGTATTGAACATGCCCGCGCTCGATCGCAGGTTACGTATCAAACGAAACCCCGCCCACCAACAAAGAACCCCCGTCGCAGTCTCATAGATGACGACAGAGACAAAAAACATCCAAGAGGCCGCGGACGCGTGAATGGCCCGCCACATCCCATGATTTCCCGGGTAGGTTGTATCCATCAGCAGCACATGGCGCACGAAGGTCAAGTTGGAGTTGTAATCGTTGGTGTTGTTGAACACCACCAGCGCGTAATAGAAACCAAGTGCGAACAGAAGCAGGGCCTTCGAGGCACGAGTCGTCACTATTGTCCTCCCGCTGCAAAAGTAGAAAAGTAGGCCTGAAGAGCAGCGATCGTTGCGTCGTCATATCCGGGGCTGGCGGCCATTCTACTTCGCGGGTTCAGCGCCTGCGGGTTGCGCACATACTTGGCAAAGAATTCAGGACTTCCCTTTGCCAGAGCGCCGAGCACCGGCCAGGGGATCGATGCCATACGGCCACCTTCGTCGCCCATGTTGTGACAGCGATAACAATTTTGCTGCGCGATCCTATATCCGTCCAAGACCGGCGAGCCCGGAGCGAAGGAACCGTGGGGCGCAATGGCACCCAGGACCTGGCTCTCGTTCCGGAACTCGAGCTGCGCCACCTGGAAAGGAATCTGCGCCTCGTCGGTGTGGGAAAGGACTTTGAAGGAAGGAGTGAAGCTCGGGTTGGCGATCACGTAAGGGCCCAGTTCGCCGCCGTCATGCGTCTTCGGCCAGCCCTGCTGCGGTTTGCCGTCCACCGTCAGCACCAGCACAGGGTGGTGGGCAGCGAGATATGCAGACGGGTAGTTGCTGCGATACCCATCGGCGGCGATTGCTTCCACCATATCCGCATTTCCACCGAACAAATGCCTTAGCTGCTCGAGAGAGACGCCACTGACGCGAACCGGCGCGGGGAAATTGGAATCATTGGAAGTGGTAAAGCTGACCTGGGGTAAGTGGAGCAGATCCTGATAGGAGACGAATTGCCCATTGCCCACTTCCAGATCGGTCGGGGCGTGACGAGACGAGTGTAGCTGTGGAGCAGGGGTTTGCGCGGCAAGCAACACAGTGCCCGCAAGAAGAGCGGCAACCACTCGTTTCATTGGCTCATACTAACAAGTGATATAGATTACGAACACATGGGTGCCGAAAAGCGTTTGCTCGAGCTTGGGATTGTTTTGCCCGAACCCCCTGCACCGGGAGGCAACTATCGTTCTGCCAAGGCGGCTGGAGGCCTGCTCTATCTCGCCGGCGTAATCTCCACCGGATCCGAAGGCGTGATCACGGGCACCGCCGGCGCGGATCGCAGCATTGCTGATGGCTATGCTGCAGCCCGTGCCTGCGCACTGACCCAGTTAGCGGTGTTGAAGCGCGAACTGGGATCACTCGACAAGGTACAACAGATTGTCAGCTTGAACGGCTACGTAAACGCCGTTCCCGGATTTCCCGATCCACCAGCGGTCATCAACGGGGCTTCCGATCTCTTGCTCGATATTTTTGGAGAGCCGGGCCGGCACGCCCGCGCCGCCATCGGGGTGAGCGCCCTGCCGCGCAACGCGCTGGTTGAGGTGCAGATGATCGTGGCGGTATAAAGTAGCGCAATGGCCGAACACCGGTTGACCGCTGAACCTACCCATTCGCGCTGGAACCGCGCTCTCGAACCGCGACTCTCGATCTCGTCTGGAGACACGGTGCACATGAGCTGCCTCGACGCCAGCGGTGGACAGGTAAGACCCGGCGCGAGCGTGTACGATTTTCTCGCCATCGACCGGGGCAGGATTCATGCGCTGACCGGTCCCATTCGAATCGATGGCGCCGAGCCCGGCGATGTGCTCGAGATTCAGGTCCTGCAAGTGGAACACCGGGGTTGGGGCTGGTCGAGCGTGATCCCCGGGCTCGGCTTCCTCAAGGAACAGTTTCAGGAGCCCTATCTTTTTCATTGGGCGCTGGACCCGCAGGTTAGTCTTTCGCTCGGACCGGCCATCGTTCCGCTGCGTCCTTTCTGTGGAGTGATGGGCGTCGCCCCAGGGGAAGACGGCGAGTTCCGGACCCGTCCCCCGGGCCCCTTCGGCGGCAACATGGACGTCCGTGAGCTTTGCACCGGAGCCACGCTTTTTCTGCCGGTGTTGAATTCCGGCGCTCTATTTTCGGCGGGAGACGCGCACGCAGCCCAGGGCGATGGTGAGGTTTGCATCAATGGCATCGAGTGTCCGGCGGAGGTAAGCCTTCGCTTCCGCGTGCACCGCCAGCAACCGCTCTCCGGACCATTGATCGAGTCGGCGGAATCGCGAACTCCTGACGCGCCCGCAGATGCCTGGATCGTGGTCGAATCGGATGCAGACGCCATGCAGGCTGCGCGCGCCGCCACGCTACGCATGATCGAGTTGCTGATCGGCAGATGGTCGTTCGCTCCCACCCACGCGTACCTCCTGTGCAGCGTGGCGATGAAACTCCGCATAAGCCAGGTGGTCAACGAACCCATGATCACGGTAAGCGCAGCCATGCCCAAATGCGTACTGCCTGCAAGGAAGATGTTTTGACCGTCATGCTGATCAACGACCCTGACACCGTGGCCGAGCTTCACGTGCTATATCCTCGCTACGAGCAAGCCTTACTTACGAACGACGTGGAGACCCTGATGGATATGTTCTGGGCCGCTCCCTATGTCGCTCGTTTTGGCCCCAGCGAGAGTCTTTACGGGATCAGCGAGATTGAAGCCTTTCGCAAAGGGCGTTCCCCGGTTAACCTGGCGCGAACCATCACAAGGCTTGAGATCGTTGCGTTCGGCAAAGACTTTGCCAGCATCACGGTGGCCTGAACGGGAGGTCGGGGGGCAGGTTACACGCGGCCGCCAGAGCCAAACCTGGGTCCGCCTTCCTGAGGGGTGGCGTATCGTTTTCGCACACGTTTCCTTGCTACCTTGACCGCATTGTTTTTGGTGCAAATTCCCTGATTCGCTCTAAGCGCATTTTTGCTTGGCTCCATCCTCGACTTTGGGCTATCCTCAAACCACAGCGCCACTTCCCCGGTTGAGTTTTGGGCCGTCACCCTGTCGTGACCTTTCTGGTTACACCGACTCCGTAGTCGCATAAACAAAAAATTAGATTCCGGTCCCAGCTTCTCTCTCATGCGAGGCATAAGCAAGATGTATCTAATTTCCAGAAGGCTTTTGTCGCTATTCGTCCTCCTGTTTTCCATCGTCCTGTTGCAGCCCCTGGCAATGCAGGCACAACAAACTCTGGGTGGCATCACGGGAACTGTAGTCGACCCTTCCGGCAGCGCCGTTCCCGGCGCAGACGTGAAGGCCACATCGCAAGACACTGGACTCGAGCGCGGTGCGAAGACCAATGCACAAGGCACCTACGCCATCAACGATCTCCCGATCGGGAAATACACTGTAACCTTCACGCTCCAAGGTTTTTCGACTGAGCGGTATCCGGACATCCTGATCCAGGCGAATCGCACCGTCTCGCTTCCGGCGCAGCTGAAGGTAGGCACCGTGGCCGACTCGGTTGAGGTCGATGTAAACCCGCTGCTGAACGCCGTCGACACAACCAACGGCTACGTTCTCGATAAGTCGCAGATCGAGGCAATTCCACTGCCGACCGGCAGCTTCACCGGAGTGGCCATCCTTAGCCCCGGGGTCAACGCGGAACTGCCTGGCGGGACCGGCGTCAACTCCGGCCTGGGCAATGCTCCCGTCTGGGCGAACGGAGAACGCGATACCAGCAACAGCTTCTTGCTGAATGGCGTGGACGCCAGCAATCTGTTCAACGGCAAAAGCACCAGCCAGGTCGCCTCGGCACGCGTGGTCTCAAGCACCGGCAATGGCAACGACGGTGCCGGCGGCGTGATTCAATCGAGTTCCTCGGTATATCTCTCAATCGGCAATGCACTTCCGACTCCGGCCCCGGAAAGCATCCAGGAAGTCCGGGTCAACGCATCGATGTACGACGCACAGCAGGGGTCAACAAGTGGCGCGCACATCGACCTGAGTACCAGCTCCGGCACCAACGACTATCACGGAAATCTGTATTTGCATCGCGGCACCAACTGGCTCAACGCCGCACCCTTCTTCTTCAAGCAGGATGATGCCATCCCCGCAAACGATAAGGTGCCGCAGCTGCATCGTTACATCCTTGGAGGAACGGTCGGCGGTCCCATCATCAAAGACAAGCTGTTCGGTTTTCTGGCCTATCAACATCTGCACGTAAGCGATGCCGAGATCGGCGACTCGTTTCTTACTGTGCCGGCTGGCCTTTCAGACGATCGCAGTCCGCAGACTCTGGCCGCAATCACGAATAGCGAATTTGGCGAGGGGGTTACCAGCATCGACCCAGTCGCTCTTGCCTTATTCAATTCGCCCGCAGTGAAAGGCGAACCCGGCAAATGGCTCATCCCCAACGCGCAGAACGTCACGATCACCCCGACCCATACGTTTAACGCCTTCATCCCCGGAGCCGCCTACTTCACCGGCGATCAGGCGGTGGCGAACCTCGACTACAACGCCACCAGCAAAGACACCCTGGCCCTCAAGTACTACTATCAGCACGATCCCACCATCGCTCCTTATGCCTTCTCCAACGTTCCCGGCTTCAATCAGCACCTGGACGCCGGCGCGCAGGTCTTCTCTATCAACAACACCTATCTGGTCAAGTCCAACCTCAGCACGCAGCAGACACTGGGCTACTTGAGGGAGAAGATCTACAGCACCAATGAGCAGGCCTTCGGACCGTCCAACATTCCTGGAGGAGCCTATCCCTCGGCCTCCATTGACACCTTCGGGTCGAACTATTTCCCAGGGGTGACCATTATTCACGTGTTGGGCAGCAACAAGGTACCCGGAGCCGCTGACACCCTCAATATCGGTCCTAACGCCACCTCACAGGGATCCAATACCGGCGTGTTCCAAAACCGCCTGCAGCCTTCCGGTAACGCTATCTGGACCAAGGGCAAACATAGTGTCAGCTTCGGCGGAAGTTATAGCTACACGCAGTTGCAAATCAGAGACGAGCGTCCCGGCACGGGCAGCATTGCCACCGCGGATCTGGGCCAGTTCATGCAAGGATTGGTCACCACGAATTCCTCCTTTAACATCACCACCTTCCTGCAGGGCGATGCCAACCGTTACTTCCGAGCCAATCAGCTAGGCCTCTATCTCCAGGACAAGTTTCAGGTGAAGCCCAATCTCACGCTGACCGCCGGCATTCGCTATGACTGGGACGGCGGCCTCACCGAGAAATACGGTCGCATCTATAACTTCGATCCGTCGCTCTACTCCTATCTCTCTGCCACGGGCTCTCTACCGGCCGGAGAGGCGCCTGGAACCCTTGGACCGAACCAGAGCGGCTTCGTCATTGCCGGCAACAATAAGAATGGAACGCAAGGGATCAGCAATACCACGCTCACTGGCCGCCAATGGGGCATTGCTCCGCGTATCGGCGGGGCGTGGGAGCCTTCGAGATTCAACAACAAGGTCGTCGTCCGGGCGGGCACGGGAATCTACTACGACCGCGGAGAGCTGTTCAGCTACTTCTCTCCCGGCTATGCGATCGGCGGGGTAACCGGAGGTCCTTTCGGCGTGGTTCAGCAGGTACCCTTTGTCACTGCCCAGAGCTGCCCGGTCACCACTTTGTACCAGTACTACATTCCTACCTGCGCCGGCGGTACGGCAGGGTCGCTTGAATTTCCGTACACCAATGTGCAGAACCCCCCACCGACGAATCCCAAGGCGTCGGATATCTCGGCTTACCTTCCCAACTCCGCTGCGATCATTCAGGGAAGCCAGCCGATCTCCCTCGGTATCTACGACAGAAAAAACAAATTGCCTTACTCCATTGACTACACTTTGGACTTTCAGTGGCAGCCGCGCAACGACCTGGCTATCGAGCTCGGTTATGTGGGCAAGGTTGCACGCCACCAGGTGATCCCTGTGCCCTTCAATCAGCCCAACATCGCCTCACCTACGGCCCAGGTGCACTCGCAGAACTACTCTTATGGCTACACGCCGGTGAATGCCGATGGCAGCTACCTGCAACTGGCCGACGGCACGACAGCACTGGCCAATTTCGAAGGCGGCAATATTGACCTGCGGGTTCCCTACATCGGTTACGCGGCCGAGTCCATCGACTACAAGGCGGCCGGGGTTGCCGCGTACAACGCGTTGCAGGCCCATGTAGAGAAACGCATGAGCCACGGCTTCCAGGTGGGCTTCTCCTACACCTACTCGCATGCTCTCGACGAGCAGAGCGCACTGGGGCTCTTCTACAACGGCAATAACCCGCTCAACTTGCGCGACGGCTATGCCTCCTCCGACTTCGACCGCACGCATGTGGCCAACTTCAATTACGTCTACCGGGTGCCCGACTTCTACGGTAAAACCACACTGGCAGGCCGCTTTACAGACGGGTGGTCGCTCATTGGATTGACCGTGCTGCAGAGCGGGCAACCGTACAGTATCGTCGACTATACCGGCGCCGTCGGCAGCCTCTATTACAGCGTCTTTGACGGCATCACGAATCCCATCGTGCCGCTGAACTACTCGCAATGCTCACCCAAGAAAGCCCTGACTGGACATTCCGGGGCTTTCGGCATCAACGCAGCTCCCGCCCTCAACCCCACGTGCTTCTATACTCCCGTGGTCACTTCATCCAGCTCGAAGTTCTCCGCTGTGCCCGCAGGAGATACATTCGAGACAGATTTCACCACCGGTCAGCGCAATATCTTCCGCCAGGCTCCTCAACGGCGTGCAGACATTTCGTTGGTCAAGGTGACGAGCTTCAACGAACGCTACACTCTCAAGTACACCTTCGACGTCTTTAACCTGACCAACACCGCCAGCCTCGACGTTCCTGGGAATGAAGTTTTTCAGAATCAGAATTACAACAATTTTCCCAGCGTGGGCGAGACCGTTAGTCCGACAGGTTGCGCCTCCGACGGAACCCAGACCAATACCAGCTTCTACAACTGCCCCAGCGGCCTCGGGTTTGTGAGCCATACCATCGGCGCCCCACGGCAAATACAGATGTCGCTGCAGCTAACGTTCTAACCCAGCTCGACGTTCAGTAAGAGCCGGATGGCGTAGTCAGCCATCCGGCTCTTTGTTTGCCCATAGGAAGAACAGCAGGTCCCTCCACTCCGCTACGCTCCGGTCGGGATGACACTTCATTGGGAGACGGGAAATGAAGGCCCTGCAAATGAAGTGTCATCCCGACCGGAGCGTAGCGGAGTGGAGGGACCTGCTGTATCTGCGTCTTCGTTCGATTCACTTTCTCCCCCAGCAATTAGCGCGTTACCGTGACCCGCAGCGGCACCGCGACGGTTTGGTCAAATTTAGCCTGGAGCTCCTCAGCGCTGGTAAAGAGCTTGCCGTCGACGTGACGCGCGGGCAGGTCGAACACTAGCGGTGATGCTGCGAAGGGATATGGAGCGAGCCGAAAGTGGCGCTCACCCAGCGATTCAACCGCAACCGGAGCTTCCCCACCGTCACACAGAGGCAGCTTATGCAGCAAGTCGCCCGGTTTGGCATAGTCGACACAACTCAACAACGACAGGTTGTCGCAGGCCTGCAGCAAGCGAAAGTGGTTTTCGATCCGCTTCGGCGAGATCTCGTCTGGCGCGAGCTGCTTATCTCCCACCAGCTGGGTTTGCAAATCCTTCTGGAACGCTAACTGCCGGCCGAGAAATGCATCGAGCAGCGGAATCTGCTGCGCTTCAATGGTGGAACGGTCGGCACGAGCAGTTAACAGATTGTAGGTGTGCATGGAAACCAGGAGGGCCGCGTACGCGTCGACCTCGGCCACCATACGGACCGCCCGCTCACGCACTGCGAGGTAGTCTGTGAGGTCGATCTCTTCAAAAGCCGAATACTTGCCCACCAGCTCGACAGAAAATGCGCTAGGCTTTCCCTGGCGCGTAATCTGTGGCTGTCGATCGCGTGCCGCCCAACCGTCATCGTGAGTGTTGATACCGCGCAGCACACGATCTCGTGGCTCAGGAGCCAGGAAAAGATCGTTTCCCCATTGGGCGGCAAAGGCTCCCGCCAGTTGCGCGTGGTCGACATGGGTCACCAACCACCAGCCGGCTTCAGATTCCAGACGAAGCATAAGTGAATCCTCTATTTCATCGATCTATTCATCGACCGTTGTCCTCGCCGACTCATGCCAGTTGTGCAGGAAATACCATTCCAGAAACATGACCAGGAAGAAGAAGGCAAAACCCAGCACGGTCGCGGCCAGAACCAGGGCGAAAAGATAATCGGTCTGCAGCTGTGCACTAGCGTACAAGATGGAGTAGCCCAGGCCGCCTTCGCCCACCCTGCTGGATCCGGTAAATAGTTCACCGGTAATCGCACCAATGACAGAGATCCCGGCCGCAATACGGATACCGACAAAGAGCGAAGGCACCGCGTGCGGCAGGCGAAGCCGGGTCAGGATCTGTAAACGCGAAGCATTGTGCATGAGAAAGAGATGGATAAGATTCGGCTCCACGCTGATCAGCCCCTGGGTGGTATTTGCGATGATCGGCGCCAGGCAAATGATGAAGGCCACCAGCGTGACCGACAGGATCCCGGGGCCGACCCACATCAGGATCAGCGGTGCCACAGCCACGATAGGCACGGTTTGCAGCAGGATGGTGTAGGGATAGAGCATCCGCCGTACCCAGCGGGATTGTGCGAAGACCAACGCGATCAGCAGCCCAACAACGATACTGGCCGCCAGGCCCCCGGCCGCTTCTTCAGTGGTGATGGCAAGCGACGCTAACAGCGATGGAAAACGAGCGACGACCGCTCTTCCCACGGCGAGCGGCGTGGGCAACATGTAGGGGGGCAGGTGCAGCAGCAGGTCAAGCCCATACCATAGCAACAAGAGCGCTCCGAAGACGGCCAGCGCGTTAAGCACCGTAACTGAGTACTTTTTCATGCGCTATGCACTCCGCGGAGCGCCCTCGAGACTTCGGTCACCAATGATTCAAATTGCGGGCTCTCGCGCGTACCACTGGTTCGGGGAAAAGGTAGATCGATCGCGACCTGATGTGCAATGCGGCCCGGGGAAGGCGCCAGAACAACAATGCGGGTGGAAAGAAAAACTGCTTCAGCCACGGAATGGGTGACGAAGACGGCGGTCCAATTCTGTTCCGCACGCAGGCGAAGCAATTCCTCGTTGAGGCGATCCCGGGTCATCTCGTCGAGCGCACCGAAGGGCTCGTCCATCAGCAACAGGTGCGGTGTCGTGGCCAGTGCGCGGGCCACTGACACGCGCATCTTCATACCCCCTGAAAGCTGGCGCGGATAGGCGCGCGCGACGTGTGTGAGGCCAACCAGTTCGAGCAGCGCCTGGACTTTCTCTTTCCTGATTTCCCGACCGACGTGCTCCAGTTCGAGGCCCAGGCCAACGTTCCGGGTGACTGTCCGCCAGGGCAAGAGGGTGGCGTCCTGAAAAATGTAAGAGACGGTCTTGCGAGCATTCTCTGGCGTCATACCATCGATCAGGATACTTCCCGAGCTAGGGCTAGTGAGGCCAGAGATAAGCTTGAGCAGTGTCGATTTACCGCATCCGGAAGGACCGATGAGACTGACGAACTCGCCCTTGTCGATGCCAAGATCGATCTGCTGCAACACCGGCGGATTGCTCCCATAGCGCTTGCTCAGATTGGAGAGGGTCAGCATGGCGTCTTCACCACCGGCAGGGAGAGGCGCGAAGGATGCTCCACATCGTGCAGCACCATCTGGGTCGAGCGCTGCCAGTTCCACGAATCCGCAAGCCAGGGCTGCACGTCGGTCGACGGATTGCGGTCGTACAAAGGAAAGGCGCTGCTGGCCACTTCCAGGCGAATCGAATCGCCGGCGGCAAAGACGCACGAGGTTGGTTCGAGCGAAATCTCCCAGCAGTGAATGGCGTCCGCGCGGTAACCGGACTCGCGAAAAAGATAGGAGGAGCGCGCGATCCCGATGCAGACAAAATCGGCCTGCCCCCCGGACCGCAGCCTTACCAACTTTCCCGTAAAGTCGGCATTGTCAGCGGAGGTGGCACAGTACAGCGTGAGCTGCGGCGATCCCAGGATCTGCAAGGGTTCTGTCAACGGAGGACTGGTATAGACGAGAAGGTTGTTGCCGGTTTCGAGCTGGGTTTGATTGATCGGGCCGGCGAGCGCCGCCACACCTCCGGGAGCGAGAACTGGGGTCTCTGGATCGTAGATAAAAATATCGCGCGGCTCGGCAGAATCCGGTGCGGCGTTCGAGAGCACACCATCTCCTTTGCGCGAGTCGGCCCGGCCTCCGCTGTGTAGGTACAGGGAACGACTTTCTTCGGGGAAGGACTCCGCATCGAACCATCGATTGACTCCCAAAGCAAAGTGGCGGATGCGCGGCTCGCTGGAAAACTCACCGCTATCCTTGAGCCAGTGGTTGAACCAACGCAACAACAGCGAATCGGTGTCGAGCAGTGCCTCGGGGCCGAGGTTCTGTTCCCCAATCAGCTCACCCCAAGGGATGTGCACCCAGGGGCCGGCGACCAGATATTGATTTTCCGTATGCGCAGCCAGGGCAAGGAAACCAGCCACGCTACCCGATAGGTACGTATCGAACCAGCCTGACACGTGCAGTGCGGGCACCGCAATCCTCGTCAGCGATTCGCTCACATCCAGTGCCGACCAGTAGGGATCCGGGAGATCATGAGTGAACCAGTCGCGCACGTAAGAAGGCAGTCCTTCATGCTCGAGCTGCGGATGCAATCCGTAAGGCGTAACCAGCGGTTGGCTGCGCAGATCGGCCCAGGCTTTTTCCAGACCGTCGCTGGCCTCACGGAGTTTGCGTCGCCGCGCATCCGCTTTCAACATCTGCAGCCCCCATCCCAAGCTCGAGGCCAAGCGCAGCGCGCCCTGGCGATAGAACCAGCCATGGTAGAGGTCGCAGGCGGTCTGTGCGGGTGCGATGCAGACCAGGCCTGGTGGGCTCTCGGCCGCCGCCAGCAGCTGCGTCATGCCCTGATAGGAGAAGCCATACATGCCGACGCTGCCGTTTGATTCGCTGCGCGTCCGCAGCCAGCGGATGGTCTCTGCTCCATCGCGTCCTTCGTGGCGAAAGGGATAGAAATCGCCTTCGGAGTCGCCGCGCCCCCGCACATCCTGAATGACCACGTTGTAGCCGTGAGCAGCAAACCAGACGGGGTGAGCGTAGACCACTGTTGAAGCAATATCCCGGCCGTAGGGCTGGCGCATCAACAGGGTCGGGTGCGGTCCCGGCGCGGGAGGATAGTAGTGGTCAGAGACCAGCACGACGCCGTCCGACATGGTGCAATGCTGCGCGCGTTCCAGACGAACTCCAGAGCCGCAGTCAATCATTGCTCATGACTCCTTAGAGGAGGACTAAAACCGCAGATCTCTCCACTACGCTACCGCTCCGGTCGAGATGACAAATCATCTTGGAAACCATACTTTGCGCTCCCAAACGAATTTGTCATCTCGACCGGAGCGGTAGCGTAGTGGAGAGATCTGCGGTTTTAGTCCTCCAAACAGATTCAGGGTCTGTGCCAGTTTTCGTACGCGGCCATGGCGGTCAACGCAGCCGCGACTTTTTTCGACGCCTCTTCAATCCACAGCGTCCCCTTCTCCGCGGTGGCCGGGTTGGGATCGCCCATGGCTCCGCTTGGCGCAATGTCCCGGGTTAGCCAGGCAAAGGTCGCGGGAGCATTCTCCGGACGCAGCAGCTCAGGCTTCGTAATATCTGCGATGTAGTTCACGGTGTACTCGTTTGGATGAACCAGCTCCGGTATGGCGCTCAACAAAAATGAGGTCTCGACTTCACCCGCGTGAAAGCCATACGTGCGCTCCTGCTCGCCCAGCCCGGTGAAGGCAGCACCACCGGAGCCAAAGAGCGAAAAGACCCGGAGCCCGAATTCCGCCCGCAAGTCGCGCGCCATTACGTCCACCAGCGATGAGTTGCCTCCGTGGGTGTTGTAGAGCACCAGCTTCTTGAAGCCGGAGGAAGCAATACTCGAGCCCAGATCGCGGACCACGGCCATGAAAGTCGAAGCAGACACGGAAAGCGTTCCGGGAAAACCAATATGCTCATTGCTCTTGCCGTAGCAGATTGCCGGAAGCACATAAACCGGTGTCTCCAGTGGCAACCTGGCCAGCGCAGCGCCAAGAAGAATGCTGTTGATCAGCGTGTCAGTGGCCAGCGGAAGATGTTGACCATGCTGCTCGATGGCAGCCGTGGGCAAAACCAGAACCGTCTTGTCCCGGGGCAGAGCGTCCACCTGTTTCCAGGTGAGATAAGCAAAGTTGCGGGCATCCGGAATCCAGCTCCTCATGCGATCGGCACTCCCGCGGGGTGACGTTCGAAGGTGACCATCTTGCCCGGGTTCAAGAGTCCCTTGGTGTCGTACTTATGTTTGGCCAGCAGCTGCACATTGTCGCTGCGATAGCGCCCCCCGCCCTCGACGTTATTCACATGGGGGTTCGCCACGCTCACCCCAATCTCGCGACAGTAGTCGATCATTTCGTTTAACCGCTCTTCGGTGCTGAAGCGAACCACAGGAATTGACCCGGGAACGATAACGCCCTGGGCGTTCTTCATGAACTCAAGGTGAAACAAAAACTCGTCCCCGAAGCGCTGCTTAAGCCGGGCAAACTGGCTACGGACAGCAACTGCGTCGAAGCCGCACTGCAGGTAGGTGTACTCCGGATCGAATTTCATTGCCCAGAGTGTCGTGTGGTTCCACGTGTAGTCGGAAAGCAAGGGCACCGTGCGCAGGCCGGCATAGGGCGCGGAGAACGTCACCATGCCCCCGGCTTGCCGGGCGGCGATCTCCAGGCTCGTCCGCTGATCCTCAGCGATCATAAAAAATATAAGCGCCTTCCCCTCCGGCGCCAGCGTGTGCACGGGACTAAAGAAGGAAGGAATCGGCCACTCGAAGGTAGTGACCAGCCGCTTCGTCCAGTCCTCGGAGGCAGCGATTCGCTGGCTAAACTCAAACGCCTGGTCGAAGGTATCGAAGGCAACGGAACATTGCGCCCACTCCACCGCAGGGGTCAGCGCCAGCCATATGCGGGTAATGATCCCATTGGTGCCCCAGGCATGAAGGATCTCGTGAACGGATTCTCCCTCATGGTGAACAACGCGGGGGCGTTCTTCCATGGTGACCACGTCGATGGCGCGCACGGTGGAGAAATCTCGCAGGCCGCCGTGCGTCACTGAGCCAATACCTCCCGATCCGCCGCCCAGAAAACCGCCCACAGACGCTTTGACGACGGTCGAGGGATAGCAGCGAAGTTCCCATCCCACTTTGCGAGCTTCCCCTTCGAGCACGCCCAGGCGCACACCAGGCTGGCAAACCGCTACCCCATCGCCATCGATCGATTCAATCTGATCCATACGGGACAGGTCGAGGAGCACTCCTCCATGGAGCGGCACGGCCTGCCCGTAGTTCCCTGTCCCGGCGCCTCGCGCGGTGACGGGAATTTCGTTGGCGTAGCAGTAGCCCAGCACATCCTGGATTTCCCCAACCGTCAGTGGATGAACGACAACGTCGGCGATCTTGCCATCGAGTTGCTTGCGCAGCACGGGCGAGTACCAATAGAAGTCGCGCGACAGACGGTTTACCACCTGAGGAACGGTGGAGACCCGCGCGGGATCCCCCACAATCGAGGCCAGGGACGCTTCAAGCGGCGTTGTCATGCGGTTTCCTTTCGGGTACCCCAAGTGGCGAAAGCCTGCTGCATCCGCGGATCGTCAAAAAGGGTGTTGCAGAGTTCACGCAGGAAGGGCCCGATGACTGCGCATTGCATGTCGCTACGCCGCGCGAGCTCGGCGGCCGGAATCTGGATCTGACGGCAATATCGATTTGCGTCCTCGATGGTTGCCCCATAGACCACCCGATCGAGACCTGCCCAGAGGGCATTGGCCATGCACATAGGACAAGGTTCGCAGGTGGAATAAAGTGTATATCCCCGAAGAGAGTAACTCTTGCGTTTTTTGCAGGCCAGGCGCACGGTGCGCAGCTCAGCGTGGGCAGACGGATCATTCTCCACGGCGACCGCATTCCGCGCCTGCATGAGCGTTTCCCCGCTTTGGCTATCTACGATCAGGGCGCCAAAGGGCACCGGGCGGCGCGTACGAAAACTGAGAGCAGTAAATTTGACCAGCGCTTTGAGGTGGGTTTCATCCGCGGCGGTAGCGTCCCGGATCGTGGATTGTTCAACGTTCATGGGGCAGTTTAAATCATTTTCGCCGCGGGTTGGGCGCGTGGTATACACGAATCGAGATGTCACCTTTGACCGAACTACAAGACACCGTGGCTACGCGCGGGCCGGTTGTGCCGGCGCAGGAAGCGTTCGCGTACGCCAATAGCAATGCAGGCCGGAATGTTTATCTGGCGATGGACCAGGAACGCACGCTGGCAGAAGCCGAGGCCCTCAACGATCGCTTTCCGCAGCAGCGGCCCGCGCTCTTCGGAATCCCTGTCGCCATTAAGGATTGCTTTGACGTCGCGGGTTACCCAACCACTTGCGGCTCCCGCTTCTATGCGGAAAAGAACGGCATCGCGCGCGCCGACTCGTACGTGGCTGCACGGCTTCGCCAAGCCGGTGCGGTGATTATGGGGAAGACGCATCTGCATCAGCTTGCCTACGGCATCACCGGCGAAAACAGTGAATACGGCGCTTGTCTTCAGCCTCGCGACCCGCACAGGCTCACCGGAGGCTCGTCCAGCGGGAGTGTAGCCAGCGTGCAGGAAGGCTCGGCTTTGGCTGCGATCGGCACGGACACCGGCGGCTCCATTCGCGTGCCGGCGTCGCTTTGTGGATTGGCTGGGTATCGCTCCACACTCGGCCTCGGTGGCTCCCAAGCCTGGGACGGCGGCTGGCATCTGGCTGTCTCGTTCGACACCCTTGGCTGGGTGTTCCGCGACCTGCGCGATGGGCCCACGCTTGCAGCTGCTTTGTTCGATCTTCCCCAAGTCGCGGCACCTCAACGCGTAACCATTGCCGCTGTCGGAGATTCCTTCCTGCACGACTGCGAACCGGCAGTGCTCGAGGTGTATCACGGCTGGCAGGAAAAGCTGCGTCGCGGTGGTGCTCAGCTCCGCGTCTTCGAGCCTGACTTCTGGGATGACACGCGGGACATCTTCGGCGGCATCCAGGGACAAGAAGCGTCCGAGCTGCATCGCGGGAACTTTGATCACTTCGAGAAGCCGGTCGCCGAACGGCTGATCCAGGGCGCATCGCTATCTGCTGCGACGGTAGAGGATTTGCGCAAGCGTCATGGGGCCTTCCGTGCACAAATGGATCGTCTACTGCAGCAGCATGACTTTCTCATACTGCCCTGTGCTCCCGTGAGTGCTTTGACACCAGGCGTCGATCATTCGGCAGCGCGCATGCAGATCTTGCGCTACACCACTCCGGGCAGTCTCGCTGGGACGCCTGTGGTCGCGCTTCCGGGGTTGGAGGGCGGAGTGCAGTTGATGGCTGCGCGCGGCAGCGACGCCCGGCTGCTCGCGTTCGCTGCCGGCTTGGGGGATTGATGACCACTTTACGAACCATCACCGCGGGCTTGCTTGCCTTCTGCCTTGGCCTTGCAGGCTGTGGGAAGCAACACGCGCCGAGTGGGCTTACACCGGTAACGCTGCAAACCGACTGGTATCCGCAACCGGAGCACGGGGGCTTCTACGATGCGCTCATTCGTGGCTACTACAAAGACGAAGGCCTGGATGTAACCATCCTTCCTGGCGGCCCGTATGCGAACTCAGATCAGCTGGTTTCGGTCAGAAAAGTGCAGTTTGCGATGGGATCCTCGGACCATACGCTGCAGGCGATCGACAACGGCGTCCCGCTCGTAGCGGTGGCGGCGACCATGCAACACGATCCTCAGGCGGTGATGGTACATGCGGCGTCGCCCGTTCGCAGCTTTCAGGATTTGGATGGCCACGCGGTCGCAATTAGGCTCGGCCTGTCGACCTGGTTTGAGTATTTGGTGAAGCGATACCAGCTCAAGAACGTGCGCGAGATTCCGGCAACCTACAGCGTCGCCAACTTCCTTCAGGACCCCAACTATATTCAGCAGATATTTGTCACCTCCGAGCCCTTCTTCGCGCACCAGGCAGGAGTGCCCGTCCGCACCATGCTCATCAGCCAGGCGGGTTACGATCCTTACCGGGTTTTCGTAACTTCGCGCACTTTCCTGCAGCAGCATCCAGACACGGTGGCGAAGTTTGTACGCGCGTCACTGCGCGGCTGGCACGATTATTTGATCCACCCGGACGACATCAATGCGGCCATCGCAAAGCTCAACCCTGCGATGAGCGTGCCGCAGATGAAGTTCAGTTACGAGGCTTTGCGGGATCAACACTTCATCACCGGCGATGCTCCCAACGGAGCGGACCTCGGGCGATTCAATGCGGCTCGCTGGACAAGCATGTACCAGCAGTTGCTGGACCTGAAGGTAATCAAAAAGCCCTTCGATCCATCCACTGCCTACACCCTGCAGTTCATGCCCAAAGAGTAGATCCTGGCCGCTGCAACAATGATCGAAAAGAACCGCAGATCTCTCCACTACGCTACGCTCCGGTCGAGATGACAATCCATCTGGGAAACGATACTTAGTGTTTTCAAACAAAATTGTCATCTCGACCGGAGCGTAGCGTAGTGGAGAGATCTGCGGTTCTCTTCGATCATTGTTGCGTATGCCGTGGCACTCCCCAGCCAGCCATCAGCAGCACCAAGATATAAATGACCTGCATCGCAAGTCGAACCGGCACACTCGGCATGTGCAAGCCGCCCACGGTCTGATTGGCCGCATACACATTGGCAGGAAAAATTACGATCATCAACACCGCCAGACAGGCAGAGGCGACACGCGTGAATGCCGGCAGAAGCAGCCCAACAGCTCCGGCCAGTTCCATCACTCCGCTTACCAGGACCAGCTGCAGCCGATAGGGAAAGAACGGTGGAATGATCGTTGCCATCAGCGCGGTGCGGGCAAAGTGCGCGAATCCGGAAATCAGCAAAGGCAGCGCTACCACCACGCGCAGGACCCACTGCTTCCAACCGAACGATGAGACGCCCTTGCGCGCCCACACGCACCAGGCGGCAACGGTAACGATCAAAACCACGGTGGTGATCGAATAGACCATCTCGCTCTCCGTCTGCGATCATAACTGGCCTATGGCTTCTGAAGTCGTCGTGCATCCCAAGCCAACCCGTGTTCGACGCATGCGGCTTTTTGCCGTCTCCTTCCTCTTTCTCGCCGGCATCGTTAACTATCTGGACCGCACCTCCTTCTCCCTTGCGAACACCAGCATTCGCGCCGATCTCGGCTTATCCGGTACGCAGATTGGCGCCCTGCTCTCTGCCTTTTCGTTAGCTTACGGAATAGCCCAACTGCCCATCGGCCTGATGCTCGACCGCCTCGGCTCACGCGTCATTCTGGCCGCGGGCATGTTTGTCTGGTCCCTGGCGCAGATGGCGACCGGCCTAGTCAGCAGCTTTGCCGGCTTCATGACCACACGCATCAGCCTGGGTGCGGGGGAAGCTCCCATGATGCCGTGCGGCGTGAAGGTGATGAATGACTGGTTCAGTGTCCATGATCGCGGCTTGCCGACAGGGCTCTTAACCGCTTCGAACACCCTGGGGGTAACCCTGGCCCCACCGTTGCTCACCGCAATTATGCTCGCCTTCGGCTGGCGAACGATGTTCGTGACTGTGGGACTATTCAGCCTGCTGCTTTCGCTCGCCTGGTATCCGCTTTACCGCGACCGGGCGAGTGTCCTTTTGACCCCGTCCGAGGCTGACTCTCTGGGTCTCGAAGCAGAGCGGCCCCGGAGCGAAATGTCGCTACGACAATGGAAGCGGCTGTTTCGCTTGCGTACCGTGTGGGGCATGATGCTGGGGTTCGGCGGAGTCAACTACACCACCTGGCTTTACCTGTCGTGGCTGCCCGGTTATTTGCAGGCGGCAAGGCATCTGACCATCGCCAGGACTGGCTGGGTGGCTATCATCCCCTACCTGTTCGGCACTATCGGCTCGGTAGTGAGCGGCGCCGCCGTCAATCGCTTGATCCGCCGCGGCTACGCTCCCATTGTCGCGTGCAAAATTCTGATTGTTGGCGGAATGTTTTGCTCCGCGCTCAGCACGCTCGGAGTGGCTTATACCGCCACCGCGTCCGGAGCGGTCGCCTGCGTGAGCACCGCGCTTTTCTTCATCTACTTCGCCGGCAACTCCGGCTGGGGACTGGCCCAGGCCATGGCGCCGGCCCACATGGTCGCCTCGGTCAGCGCGATCCAGAACTTCGGCAGCTTTGTTTGCGCCTCGCTGGCGCCAATCATCACCGGATGGCTGCTCGACCACACCCACTCCTTCAACATTGCGTTGATGATCTGTTCCCTGGCCACCACTCTGGGCGCGCTCTCTTACTGGTTCATTGTGAAGGATCGGATCGACAGCAACGCCTGATCAAATTCTTACCGGGCCGAGAAGATGCCAGTGTATGGCGAACCAGGAAAGCATCACGCAGGCGGCGGCAACCAGTGAATACTTCACCATGGTGATCCTGCGCAGACCGGTGCGACTCCAAACGCGAATCGCAGAAAAGACCACGAACAAGCTAAGCCCAAGCGCCAAGGCAGTCGCGAAATTCGCCAGGACGAAGTATTTGTCCCAGGCGGACGTGGGAGGCAACGTGTCGTCGGCACCCGTCACAACGGCCACACGCCACAGCGCAGCGAAGAGAATGACCCATACCACCGCTGCCACCTGTGTCGTCCACGGCAACCAGCGAGTGCCCTTCTGCGGCGCGGGGAGCGGCCGGTGCCCTGGCAGGCTGACCGCTACCGCTGTCAGTACCGGGTTCCTGTACTCATACCAGGCGACCCGCTGCGCTTGCACCCCGGGAAAATCATAGGCAAGCCGGACGATCTGACCCGTCTGATCGCGAATAGCGAATACTCTCCGCTGGCCGTCAACCTCCTGCCAAAGATCCTTCCCGATCGGCTTCCATTGGATGGGATGATTACGCAGATCCTTGATGTCTTCCAGATGAAGGACCCCCTCCTTATCAACACTTGCCGCCCTCTGCGAGAGGAGGGAGAGCAGCTTCAGCCTGGTGCTATCCGCCCTTCTGGTGGATTGATAAACCCCCTCGATGGCGGTCAATTCCCTCCGTGGCACGGAAAGAAAGGTTTGCTTCCTCTCGCCGGGAAAGTAGCGATCCGTGAACATATCGACGATCTCGGGCCGTGGCCTTGCGCCGCCGCCGGCAGAGTTATACGAGATGAAGAGCAACAACTTCCTCGATGGCTCGAGCATAAACAGGCTGTGGAATGCGACCAGGTCGCCTTCGTGGCCGATCCATCGCAGATCGTTTCGCCAACCCTCATAGAAACCCATGCATATAGCCGGCATCTGGTCGCTGGCGCGGAATTGTGGGGTCCACATAGCGGCCAAAGTCTCTGCCTTCAGAATGCGATTTCCGTCGAGTTCGCCTCCGTTCAGGAGGGCTTGCCCGAAACGGCCCATGTCCGCGGCGGTCGATGAAACTCCTCCCGCGGGCATTGGGTTGAAAACCTCAAAGCCAATCGCAGGCTTCTGCGTGTTGCTTGGGTAACCTTCCGACGGTAACTTCCGTAGCGGGGTGGGAGGAGGCTGATAGAAAGTTGAGTGCAACATTTTCAGCGCCGTGAATATGTGGTCTTCCACATATTGCTCAAACGGCTCGCCACTGACTCGTTGCACGATGTAACCGGCCAGTCCCACCCCGTAGTTGGAGTAGGCAGGAATGGTGCCGGGGACGAACACCCTTTGCGGCTGGTTGCGTATGAGAAAGTCGCGCAGGGCGATCGCATGGCTGGGATTCGTAACAATGATGTCGCGGATTTCTTCCTCGAATCCGCCCGTGTGCGTCATCAGGTTGCGCAGGGTGATGGGCCTGGAAAACGCCGGCCGAATCTGAAAATCGAGATACTGGTCCACATCCGTATCAAGATCGAGTTTCCCCTGCTCAACCAGCTGCATTACCGATACCCAGGTAAACAGCTTGGAAATCGAAGCCAGCCGGAAGACGGTGGTCGCGGGATCGACCGGCTTCTTGCTCTTGAGATCCGCGTATCCATAACCTTTTTCTAACAGAACCTGGCCATTCTGCATCACCAGCACCGAAGCGCCGGCGATGTCGGAGCGCTCCAGCTGCAAGGGTATGATTCCGTCGAAAAACGCCTCCAGATCCGCAGCTTCGAGCGCATGCTGCGCGGGGAAGGGCGCGGCTTCGGTTTTTACGTCCGCTGGTTGCGCGTGAGCAGGCGGTCCCGCGGGCACGGGAGACACCTGGGCCTGGGCAAACAAAGAAGCGATCAAAAACACACAAACCACACCGAATCCGCGCATTAGGGACTCCAGGAAGGAGGATTCTAGCAGGCAGGGGATGGGAGCCAGGCTGGTCAGAGGTAACCACGGGCACACATGTCTTACCAGCCCAGACATGCTAGTGTTTTGTTGCATGCCTATAGCAAGACAGAACGGAAAGCGCGAGGCCAAAACCCAGGGATCCTCGCGCCCAGGGGAAGGCGATGGGGGGCGCCCGGTGGCGGTGGCAACCTCCTCGTACGTGAATATTATCGAAGCGCTGCTGGAGAACGGGTCGATGTCTCGTTCCGAGCTCGCCAGCTCCATCGGACTCAGCCGCTCGGCGTTAACCGAGATGAGCCGGGTCCTGATTCAACATCAGTTTGTTGAGGAATCTCCATCCGTAATTGATAAACAGCGGAAGGGCCGGCCCTCGATCATGCTCTCGTTGAACGCCAGGTATGGATACTTCGTGGGCGTTGGCCTCACCGAAAATCCTCCTCTGATGGCGCTCACGGATTGTCATGGAAACGTCCTGGCCGAGCATGAAATCGACGTAGTGATGGAGCCGGAGGCCGTCGCGGCAGCCATCGCGCGAGGCATTCCTCATCTGACACGCGCCTCCAACATTTCGCGCGAGAAGGTGCTGGGCATAGGGGTGGCCCTCTCCGGGCATGTCAACCATGCGCGCGGCATGTGCCTGCATTCGAACCTGCTCGGGTGGCATGATGTCCCGATCGCGAAAATTGTCGAGCGGGTGACCGGGATGCCCACCTATATCGACAATGATGCCCACGCCGTGGCCCTGGGACAAAAGCTCTTCGGACTTGCCCGGGAAATGAAGAGCTTTACGGTGATTATGCTGGGCAAGAAGATCGGCTCGGGCAGCTACATGCAAGGGCGGCTCTACCGTGGGAACACCGGGGCCGCGGGGGAGATAGGTCACTGCATCGTGGCCCCGGGGGGTCCCCGGTGCGAATGCGGAAAAGAAGGCTGCGTGGAAGCGTTTGCCTCCAGTTCCGCACTTCTGAGGGCGGCTGCGGAGCTCGATCTGCCGGTGACGGAAATCGGTGAGCTCGAGGCACTCGCCGCCAACGGAGTGGTGAAGGCGATCGACCTGCTGCGCCACGCCGGCACCGCCCTCGGCATTGCGGTTGCGAACTCCATACAAATTAACAATCCCGAACTGGTGCTCTTTGCCGATCTGGTTGGCTTCGGCAATGGGGTATTCACCACCAGTGCCCGGCGGGCGATCGAGAACAACATCATGCCCCATCTGCTTTCCACCACCCGGCTTGAGTTTCGGTCCGTGGAAATGGACTTCCTGGTGCGCGGCGCGGCCAGCATTGCCGCACATCAATTCCTGATCGAGCGGGCGGGTTAGAGTCACCTTCTGCAGGGACTTATCCAAATCAGGCTCGGCAACAGGCTTTTGAGCCTGATTTACTACTGCAGCGCTCTGGCCACCGCTGCGAAAAAGGGTACATCGTCTACCGGGGCCAGGTCCGAGTCTGGTTTGGGACGTGCGCTCAACACCACAATGACAAGTTTCTGTGCTGGATTGACGTACATGTGCTGGCCGAAGATTCCACGCGCCTGGAAAGCACCGCGGTGGATCGGATCTCCAGCGGGGATAGGCCACCACAGATACCCGTAATCAACTGATTTTCCGCCGATTCTGTGGGCGCTACCCGCCTCCTGAAACCATCCTGGGGGCACGATCTGCTGGCCATCGATCACGCCGTCCTGTTGCACCAGCAGGCCGATGCGACCGTAGTCCCGTAAGGTTGCGCCCAGGCCGCTGCCTGCCAATCCCATACCGTTCGGGGATTCCACCCACCAGGTCGCATCTTGCTCCATACCCAGCCGTGACCAAAGAATTTCTGAAAGATAGGTTGCCAGCGGTTTATGGGTGGCTGCTTCGAGCAATGCTCCAACCATGAAGGATTCCCCCGTGTTGTAGTTCCAGATTGTGCCGGGAGGGCCGGCCCTGGACAGGCTACTCATGTAAGCCAGGATGGCTCCGGGCTTTTGCTCTAACTGAATATCCAACAGCTTCCTGCGGTCGGAGTGGGGGTCCGTGTAGGTCTCGTTCCACTTCACTCCGGATGCCATTTGCATGATATTGCGAACACTCACGCCATCGTAGGCGCCTCCCTTGAGCTGGGGCAGATACCGGGTCAACGGGTCATCGAGGCTGGCGATCAGGCCCTGCTTAAGGGCCACGCCCACCAGCGTCGAGGACACAGACTTGGCCATGGAGTAAGAAATCCAGCGGGTATCCGGTCCGGCGCCGAGCTCATAATCCTCAAGCACCACCTTGCCGTCCTTGAGAATGAGCAGACCGGCAACGCGATCATCAGCCAGATAATCGAACAGGTCGTAGCTGGCCCCGCGCGATTGGAAGTGAACATTCTTGAGCGGGATCGAAGCCGGCGCAAGGGGCCGGACCGCTCCGCCGCGCGGCACTCGCTTGACAGGAAAGAGCGTGTCGCTGTGCTCGAAGGTGACTACCTCGATGCCCGGTAGCATGGCGCCGTCAAACACTTGCTGTGCCCCCGCAGGCTGCTGCGCCGCGGCCGATGCGGTAGCGAAAACCAGCAATGATGCAAAAATGCACAGGCGTGAATGTGAGTGCATGGGTGCGAGTCTACGACGGTTAGGGAATATGTCACGAGAAAATGCAACGGATAAGATAAGGGCAGGGGCAAGGACCAAGCATGAGTGTAGCCACAAAAATGGATTCGCTGCGATCGCGGCTGAACTACGAACCGCAGGAACTGGGATTCGGGACCAGCGGCCGGCGGGGCAAGGTGGTCGATCTGACTCAGCTGGAGATTTACCTGAATGCGTTGGCAGAGCTCGAGTACCTGCAGTCATTAGCCCCCTCCGAGGGAGGCATCCAGCGGGGCGACTTATTTTATTTCGCCTATGACCTGCGGCCCAGCTCGAGCGAGTTTGTCAGCCAGGAGCAAGGCCGGGGCGAGCTCGCCCAAGCCATCGTCGAGGCCATCGGCGACGCTGGTATGCAGGCCGTCAACCTGGGCCGCATCCCCACGCCCGCCCTGGCCAGCTTTGCCTTGTCGCGTAATAAGGGCAGCATCATGGTGACCGGCAGCCACATTCCATTTGAGCGCAACGGCTACAAGACCAACAGCAGCCGGGGCGAACTACTGAAGCAACAGGAAGCGCCGATCAACGAACAGGTGAGGCAGGTCCGCAAGCGACTGTATGAGCAGCCCTGGGATCAGTCCAAGTTCGATGAGCGGGGCATGCTCAAAACCGGCCACCAGGCTCTTCCCGCAGAGCACGGCGACGCACGCGCTGCCTACATCGAGCGGTTCACCCATTTCTTCGCCGGCTCCTCTCTCAACGGCAAGCGGATCCTGGTTTACCAACACTCCGCGGTGGGGCGCGATTTGCTGGTTGAAATTCTGGAACAATTGGGGGCGCAGGTGGTAAGCGCTGGACGGAGCGAAACCTTCGTCCCCATTGACACGGAAAACATCGATGCCGCTCAACTAGCGGTAATCCAGGCGCTTGCCGATGAGGCCGGCGGCCCGTTCCACGCCATCGTCTCCACCGACGGCGACAGCGATCGCCCTCTGCTTCTCGGCGTGGATCCAGCCACCGGCCGGGTACATTTCTTCGGCGGGGACCTGGTAGGCATGGTGGTGGCTGAGTATCTGCAAGCGGACTCCGTCGTGGTCCCCATCAGTTGCAACGACGCCATCGATCGGGGAAAGCTGGCTCCCGTGGTCGAGCCGAAGACGCGCATCGGTTCCCCCTTTGTGATCGCGGGCATGGAGGCCGCCCTCGCTAAAGGGAAAAAGCGTGTCTGCGGATGGGAACCCAACGGCGGCTTCCTGACCGGCTCTCCGATTGACCGCAACGGAGCTGTCCTCGAACCCCTCATGACCAGGGACGCGGGTCTGCCGATCCTGGGGGTGCTTTTCGCGGCGGAACAGATTGGCGTTCCGTTGGTCGATTTGTTCGCCAGGCTGCCCAAGCGCTTTAGCCGCGCCGCGTTGCTTAAGCAATTTCCCCGAGCGACGGCGTTGAAGATCGTGAGCCGGTTTTCTCCGCCGGCCACAGAAGCCGCGATTGAAAAGGATCTGGCGCATTTCTTTACACCGGCGCTGGGTTTTGCCGATATCACTCATGTGGACTACACCGACGGCGTACGTGTTCTCTTCGCGAACGGCGAGGTAGCCCACGTGCGCCCTTCGGGGAACGCGGATGAGCTGCGGATTTATGCGGTCGCCGATACTCAGACCCGTGCAGACGCGATCGCTGCCATGGGAGTGGAAGAACCTGCTGGTATCCTGCGCAGGATGGAGAAAGCCGTCGATGGCTGAAGGAGGCGTACTGACCTTGCACGGCGTGGTTCAGCACTATGACTGGGGCGGCCATAACTTCATCCCTGATCTTCTGGGCATCGAAAATGCGACCCGCAGACCGTTTGCCGAATTGTGGGTTGGCGCGCACACAAAGGCGCCCTCCATGGTCCAGCTTGGTCACGAGCAGGTGCCGCTGGACGAGCTGATTGAAGCCCAGCCCGATGCCATCCTTGGCCAGGCCGCGAACGCTCACTTCGGCGGCCGGCTGCCTTACCTGTTCAAAATTCTCGACGTGCACAAGATGCTCTCGATTCAGGCGCATCCTACGCTCGTCCAGGCGAAAGAGGGTTTTGCACGAGAGAACGCTGAAGGCATCAAGCTCGATGCCGGCGGCAGAAACTACAAGGACGATAACCACAAGCCGGAAATCGGCGTGGCCCTGACCGAGTTTTGGATGCTGCACGGTTTTCGACCGCTGGAGCAGATCGCCGATACCTTCGACGCTACTCCCGAGTTGAGTTCGCTGATGCCGGGATTCCGGCAACGGCTGGCTGCGGCAGGGCACGATCATCAGGCCCGGCGCAGCCTGCTTCGCGAGCTCTACAGCAATGTCATGACCATGCCTCAGCACCAGGTGGACTCGCTGTTGAATGGGTTACTCTCCCGGCTGCGGGAGGAGCCACCCACGAATAAGGACAGCGCGGATTACTGGGCCCTGCGTGCCGCGGAAAATTTTCCTTTGCCGGGTGAGCACCGCGATCGCGGTATCTTCAGCGTCTATTTGCTCAACCTGGTACATCTGCACCCGGGGCAAGGCACCTTCCAGCCGGCTGGTGTCCTCCACGCCTATCTCGAAGGAGTGAACGTCGAGTTGATGGCCAACTCCGACAACGTGATGCGCGGAGGCTTAACCACCAAGCACGTCGACGTGGCCGAGCTGCTCAAAATCCTCACCTTCGAAGGGGGTACCCCGGAAATCATCGATGGGCTCCAGGTGAGCACCCAGGAGCGCGTTTATCGCACCCCGGCGAAGGAGTTTGAGTTGAGCCGCATCGCGCTCGCGCCGCACGGTCGCTACGCCGGGGAGGCGGCCTACGGGCCTAAAGCTCTCCTGGTATTGCACGGCTCCGCCACGTTGATCGCGGCGGGGAAAGGCACAACGCTCGGCCGGGGATCCATCGCTTTGGCGCCTCACGCAACGGAATTTGTGATCGAGACGCAGGCCGAGGATCTCGTGATCTTCCAGGCCAGCCTGCCTGTTCACGCCCGCGGTGCTGCCTGAACCTGGCGCGCAATCAGCCCCCGCAACAAAAGTGAGGTTGGCAGTCTGTCCAGAATCGGGAAGCCCGACAGGCGCACCGCAGATCGCTCCACTACGCTCCCCCGGATTTCCTGTCGAACTTGGTGGCGTTGGTGCACTTCATGCGCCTTTCCCTTACAGGAAGGCGCACACGCGGCTTTGCCCAGCGCTGCGTGGCAGGAAATCCGGGTACGCTCCGGTCGGGATTGCAATTCGCCTTGGAAACTATAGTTAGCGTTTCCAAACAAAATTGTCATCCCGATCGCAGTGGAGGGACCCGCGGCGCGCCTGTCGGACTTCCCGAATTCTGGACAGACTGCCACCCTTAGTTTTGTTGCGGAACTAGCTCGCCTGGGCAAGAAAGGCGTCCACTTCCGAGGCTGTAGGCAGGGACGGTTGGGCTCCCGCGCGGGTGACGGAGATCGCCGCGGCTGCCGCCGCATAACGGGCGGCTACAGCAGGCGCCTGTCCCCGGGTGAGTGCAACGGCGAAAGCAGCGTTGAAGCAATCCCCCGCGGCGGTGGTATCCACCGCTTTCACTGGAAATGCGGGAACCTGTTGCGTCGGACAATCGCGGCCAGCCAAAAAAACGCCCTGGGACCCCAACTTGAGGACCACGTTCCGTACTCCCATCGCCAGTAGTTTTTCCGCGGCATCAGCAGGATCGATATTGACTCCCAATAAGATCTGCGCCTCGGTTTCATTGGGCGTAAGCCAGCTCGTGCGCTTGAGCAGGACTTCGGGCAGTGGCCGGGCGGGAGCAGGATCCAGCATCAGAGGAGTCTTCGCCTCCCATGCTTGTTCCGCCAAGCGGAGCACTGTTTCCAGAGGGGTCTCCAGTTGCACCAGAATCATGCTTGCCTGCTGCACGGTGTCGAGATGGGTATCGATATAGTCGGGGGAGACCAGGCGATTTGCTCCTGAAACCACGATGATGGAGTTTTCTCCATTGTCTGCCCTGGAGATGTGGGCCACCCCGCAGGGACCTGCCGCCATCTGCACCGCGTGAGTATCGACACCCGCTGCTTTCAGGCCTGACAGCAGCCTCTCGGTAAAAAGGTCAGTGCCGAGAGACGCGATCATATCCACGGGTACACCCAGTTTCGCGATCGCCACCGCCTGGTTGGCTCCCTTGCCACCGTTGAACACATCGAAGCTGCTGCCTAGGATCGTCTCCCCTGGCGCCGGGAGGCGGTTGGCGCACGCCACGAGGTCAATGTTGATGCTGCCGACTACCAATAGCTTCTTGTGCACCTGAAAAGCATATCGCAAGAAAATCTCCCGGCGAGACGATGCCTCATGTAGTCCAAAATTCTCTTTCAACGCAAGCCCTGGAAGACGGTACTCTTATTCCCGGACATCCAATTGCCGGGAGGACGGAATGGTGGGGGGAACCGATAATCGGCGCAGAGAGTTTCTTAAACTAGCGGCACTCAGCCTTGCGGGCCTCACCACTGCTTCCAACCAAGCCCTGGGCCAGGCCCGCGACACGATCCAACGGCCGGAAACCCCGGATCGCGCGCTGAACCTGATGATTGAAGGAAATCAGCGTTTCGTGGCGCAGAGCCTGGTCTCATTCCATGAAGACCTGGACATCCTCAAGGCGCACTCCGAAGAGCATCAGGAACCATTCGCGGCGGTGCTTTCCTGCGCCGACTCCCGCGTGCCGGTCGAATTGGTCTTTGACCAAAGCATCGGTCATCTCTTTGTCGTTCGCGTCGCCGGCAACGTGGCCACTCCGGATACCATTGCTAGCCTCGAATACGGTGCGGCCGTGCTGGGCATAAAAGCGATTCTGGTGCTTGGACACACCAATTGCGGCGCCGTCAAAGCCACCATCGCAGGCAAAGCGGTACCGGGACAGATCAGCACACTCTACCAGTACATCCATCCCGCGATCGCCGGGGCCAACGGCGACCTCACGACTGCGAGCCGCCAGAATGCCACCCTGCAGGCATCTGTCTTGCGTGAAACTTCGCCTGTTTTGAGTGAGCTCGTGAAGCAGGACAAACTGGCCATTCGCTCAGCAATTTACGATGTAGGCAACGGGAAAGTCACCCTGCTCTAACGTCCGATGGGCTTCGGCCGCGCCACCGCTTTCGAACGGAACCGTAGCTGTATCTGAAAAAATGGGGGCGCTCTGCTCCCTTTCCGCACGTACTACTTTCCGACATTCCTACAAAAGTTGTAGCGTCTCGACACTGGTTAGTAACCGGCATGGAGGAGATCTGTAGCTGCTTCACGCCGATAAGATTTTTAGCGATCTAAACAGGCCGAGGTAGACGACCGGAACCCCATAACTAGCGGAGATGGTGATCACGCGAAATTCGGAGATAGACCCGGCTGAGCCCGGGATCGCCATCGGCGTGCGATTGGCGGAGGAGCGGGCTCGGTACAGAAGGAACGTTATTCAGTAATGTTGTTCGACAGCTTTGCCGATGACTTTGGAATTGCGACGAATTGTGTATCCATTCCCGATCTTGCCTGGTATACGATCCGGTTTGTCATTGAGCAATCAACTTCCGACAGAAGAAGTTCGAGCTCTATGGCGGTGACATGCATTGGATCGGTCCTCCCCCCGTTGTCATTTCCCGCTCTCCAAGTGACGACATGTCTTTGTAACTGCTTCTGAGGACTTTCGTATGAGCCGAAACTCCAGGCTGCTCCTGCCGGCTTTGCTGGCATTCGCGACCACCGTGCCCCACGCCGCACAGGCGGGTGCAGTTTCTACGGTAACAACGCTGGTTCTTTCTTCGCCCTCGGTGGTTTCGCCTACGGCGGTGACCCTCTCTGCCTCTGTGACGGCCGGCGGCGCGCCGGTGGCAGCGGGTACGGTCACTTTCTGCGACGCATCGGCGCCCCTGTGCGAAGACGCAGCCATTGTCGGCAAAGCACAGTTGAACGGGGGAACTGCCACTCTCAAGTTCATTCCCGCAATCGGCGCCCATAGCTACAAGGCCATCTTCAGGGCTACGACAACCGCGATGGCCAGCACTTCGGCCGCGCAAACATTGACGGTGACTGGCCTTTATCCCACAACCACGTCGATTGCCGCAACCGGCAACCCCAGTGGCTATGGATTGACGGCAACCGTGGTTGGGCATGCGAATCATCCGCCACTCCTCACAGGCACCGTGTCTTTTCAGGACACCAGCAATGGCAACTTCGTACTGGGAACCGCGTCGCTCGGAACGCCGACTTTTGGCCAGGGCTTCATCCAGGCGCCCGGCTCCCCAATCCCCACTGGCAATGAGCCTGCGGCTGGTGCCACGGCAGACTTCAACGGGGATGGCAAGAAAGACCTGGCAATCATGGACTCATACACGAGTTCGATTGGGATTCTGCTGGGCAATGGCGACGGCACCTTCACCCAGGGCACAACCATCTATGGAATTGGAACCATCCCCTGCATCCCGTATCCGGTAAACGAGCGTTCGAATTGCTCCGTGATCACGGCAGATTTTAACCACGACGGCAACGCCGACCTGGCTGCGACGAGTGACTTCGACAATACGCTGATCATCCTGCTGGGCCATGGAGATGGCACATTTACCCCGGCCAGCGGCTCTCCCATTACCGTGGGCAGTTTCCCTGAAACGGTAAGAACCGGAGATTTCAATAACGACGGCATTCTGGATCTGGTAGTCGCCAATGGCAAGGACAATACCTTAAGCATTCTGTTGGGCAACGGAGATGGCACCTTCACCGCAGCCAGCGGCTCGCCTGTACCGGTCGGCGCATTTCCCTTTTTCGTGGCGGTGGCAGACTTCAACGGCGACGGCTCGGCCGATGTAGCGGTGAGCAACGCGAGCGATAGCACGGTGAGCGTGCTGCTGGGCAACGGAGACGGCACCTTCACCCAGGCTCCCGGTTCACCAATTCCCGGGTTCAACTACAACCCCGCCCAGGTCGTCGCCGCCGATTTTAACGGAGACGGCATTCCCGATCTGGCCGTAGCAGACTTCACCGCCGTCGATCAAACTCCTCCCGAAGATCAGCAGAAGAGCAACGTGGTCATCATGCTGGGCAAGGGAGACGGCACCTTTACCCCCGCGCCGGGATCACCGATTACGGTGGGCTTGTATGCCACTGTCATGGTAGCCCTGGACTTCAACCAGGACGGAAAGATCGACTTGGCTGTCGACAACGAAGGCGACATTACCGACGCCCCGACGCAGACCCTGACTCTCCTGTTGGGAGATGGAAAAGGCGGCTTCGCGCCGGCCGGACCTCCGATCCAGCTGGCAGATTCTCCCGACGACCTGATACCGGCGGACTACAACGGGGATGGCACCACAGACCTGGCGATTCCCAACGTGGCCGACTTTGACACCACCATTCTGTTGAATGTGTTCACGCAAACAGCAACCGCCAGTGTGTCGAATATCACCATCGCCGGCACCGGCACCCATTACGTGGACGCCGTGTATGAAGGGAATGCTTCCTTTGCCAGCAGCACCTCGACCACCATCCCTTTGCAAGGCTCGACGGTAGCTACTACGCTAACCCTCAGCGCCAATCCGAACCAGCAAATGCTGACCATGCCGATAGTGTTTACGGCCCAGCTGGGTTCCGTCTCAAACGAACCACCTTTTGCCAATCCGACCGGAACGGTCAGCTTCTTCGATCAGAGTCTCGGCGGTCAGCTGCTGGGAACCGCGCCCATGGGGGCGAATGGGCAGGCCGTCTTCACCACCAGCAGCATCGGCCCGGGCGTGCATAACATCACCGCAAGCTATAGCGGAGATGCAACCTTCCTTGCGAGTTCGTCCAGTCAGGTAACCGTCACCATCGACGAGTTGTTGATTAATCGCGTAGGAAACAACAATACGACCATCCTGCCCGGCACCACGGTGGCCTATACCATCCAGGTGACGCCGCAGGTGGCGAGTACGTTTCTATACACTGTGAGCTTTTCAGCCACTGGTTTGCCCGCGGGAGCAAGCGTCACTTTTTCTCCTGCGACTCTGCCGGCCGGCGGCAAAATGACGAATATCACCATGACCGTCGTGACAGCCGCGACCGCGTTGAACGCGCCGCCGCCATCGCCCTTCGAGCGCCTGCCGATTGCCCTCGGCCTTTTGCTTCCGCTCTTGGGAGCAAAAGCAATGCGCCGGCGTTTGCGGCAGATCCCCCCCATCCTGGGAGTTGCTCTCCTTGCGGTGCTCAGCCTGGCAGCGGTTGCGGGCTTGAGCGGATGCTCGGGCGCGGGCCTCTTCGCAGCACGAAAGGTTCCCTACTCCATCACGGTTACAGCCACCGAAGGAACACTGCAGCGCTCAACAAAGGTGCCCCTTGCGATCCAGTAGACGAGGTGCGCTGATCAGCGCAGGAGAGGGTATGCATAGATCGCTAGTCGTACTGTTTATCGGAACGATGCTCGGATTCCACGCGCCCAGCCTCCACGCCCAGTCGCTGCCGGGAGGGAGAGATTTTTCCCTGCCGCGTGCGGAGGTCTCACTCGCTTACAGTCCCACTGAAGCAAACGCCGGGCCCGGCCAATGTGGTTGCTTCTTTATGAACGGCGCCAGCGCGGAGGGAAACTTCCGCACCTATCGCGGGTATACCACTGTGGTCGATGTAACCGCAGCGCATACCGGCCAAATCAATAACACAGGTCAACCTTTTTCCCTGCTCATGGTGACCGCAGGGATGCGCCTCAATTTCAGGTTTGGACACCAACGGCAAGACGGATTTGACACCTACCATCGCATCAAGCCCTTTGCCCAGGGGTTGGTAGGTTTTGCCCACGGCTTTGATTCGGCATTTCCCAGCAAATCGGGGTTCATTGAGCCTACTGCGAATTCCATTGCGCTGTTGGCCGGCGTCGGGTTGGACGTGAAGTACAGAAAGCACCTCTCCTTCCGCGCCATCCAGGCCGATTACGGATATACTCGCCTGCCCAACCTTGCCGGCAACGACCAGAACCTACTGCGCATTTCCTCCGGCATTACCATCCACCTCCGGTAGGCAGCTACTTCCCCCTCTCCCTCTCGATCCACTCGCGGATATAGGCTGGACAGTTCCGGAGTTCGGTGCCGCGCGATTCATAATGCGACAGGAAAGCAATAGAGTCCTGGTCCACCAGTCTGACTTCTCCCATGTCCAGGATAAAGCTTTGATTGCCCGCTTCTGCGGTGAAGACCTCGCGCAATTCCGCTAGATGTTCTCCCTCGATGCGCCCACTTACCAGCAAGACGATCAGGGCACTGTCGTCCGTTCTTTGCACTTTCCACATAGATACTTTCCGTCCTTCCCAAAATCAATAAACGCTCTCCGACGCATGGGCGGGGACGAGATCATCGTGCCCGGCTGCCGATACCCGGTTGTTCCAGGCGAGGATCGCAAGGGTGACAACCGCAACACCGATCCCCTGCAAGGCACAGCTCAGCACGACGTTACCTATCGCCTGCCATGCCATGTAGAGATTCCGCATTGCATTTCTCTCTTTCCCGCTGCGGTTCCCCGAGCGTCGGTACTTTCTTGATTGCAAGCGAGGCACCAAACTTAAACGCCTGAAAGGAGGAGAGTTACGCTGGCAACGGGTGGCGGAGCCCTCGGGAATTCGCGAAAAATCGTGAGTCATGGCGAAACGGGTAAGCTCGGATGCCGGCAGCGCTAGGCTATGAGGCCAGGTTTGGTTTATGTTCTTAACCATCCAAATGAGAAGTTGAGGCACGGTGACGAACATGACCACGTCCCACCCCAGCAAAACCCTCGTTCAGTCAGATGAGCCGGTTAAGGGCGAAGTGAAATATCGCGCTCTGTTCGAGCTTTGCCCGGTTGCCATTTTTCTGTTAGACGACGACGGCAATTTTCTTGCGACAAACTCAGCCGGTGCACAACTGTTGAAAGCCTCCGAGCACCAGATCGTGGGAGCCAACATCGCCTCAACCTACCCACCTGGAGAACTCTCCTCTGTGCCGTTTGAGCAGAGGAACGGCAGCCACGGGTTCGAGCGAAATCTCCTGCGAAGAGATGGAAGCAGTATCCCCGTAGAAATTTTCGTTTCTGCGGTGCAGTCGGGGGCGCGCCAGGCAGTTGTCCAGGATATAAGCGAGCGCAAACGTGCTGCGGCTAGCCTGGAGAGTGCTCTCGATGAGGCGAAGAGGTCAGAAGATCACCTTCAACTGGTCCTCAATTCGATTCCGATGATGGTCTGGAGCGACAACCAGGAGGGGAAGAACGATTTCTGCAATCAGCAAGTCCTGGACTATATAGGTATTCCAACCGAAAAGGCGGCGGAGTTTGACTGGAAGGAAACTCTTCATCCAGACGATGCAGAACGCGTTGCACAGAAGTGGAACCTGGCGTCGGCGACCGGCGAGATGTATGAGGTCGAAAAGCGGGTGCGCGCCGCGGACGGAAGCTATCGCTGGTTTCAGAGCCGTGCCCTGCCGATACGCGATCAACAAGGAAAGATCGTGCGCTGGTACGGAACCGACACCGACATTGAAGACCTGAAGCGCGCCGACGAAGCAATTGCAGAGCACGCCCGGCAGCTGAAGCAGGTGATCGATGTCGCTCCCATGCACATGTTTATCTGGGAAGCGGATGCGAGCGCGTCCTACGGTAACCGGGCATCGCTCGAGTACTTTGGCCCCATTCCGCCAATGGCGCCGCTGGAATTTCTCGAGCTGGTCACGCACGCCGACGATTTGGAGAAACTCCAGGCAGGAATATCCGATGCGATGGAGCGCGGAAAAGTATTCGCCATGGAAGCGCGCATGAGGAAACACACGGGTGAGTATCGTTGGTTTCTCTACCAGATCAATCCCCTGCGAGACGAGCAGAAACGAATTGTTCGCTGGTGCGGCACGCGAATCGATATTGACGATCGTAAGCGGGCAGAAGACAGAACCCAGCGGGAGAACCTCGTCCTGCGCGAAGAGATTGAACAGGTGTCGATGTTCGAGGAAATCGTTGGCACCTCACCGGCCATACAGAAAGTGCTCGCCCGGGTGGCCAAGGTTGCGCGAACCGATTCTACGGTGTTAATCACAGGTGAGACCGGCACGGGGAAAGAGCTGATCGCGCGCGCCATCCACAAACGTTCTGCGCGTTCTTTGCGGGCATTTGTGAGCGTCAACTGCGCCGCAATCCCGCGCGACCTGATCGCCTCGGAGCTGTTTGGCCACGAAAAGGGCGCATTCACAGGCGCGCTGCAGCGGCGATTGGGCCGTTTCGAGTTAGCCGATGGGGGGACGCTTTTTCTGGATGAAGTCGGCGAGCTGCCCGCTGAGACGCAAGTCGCCCTGTTGCGCGTGCTGCAGGAAAGAGAGTTTGAGCGCATGGGCGGCGGCCGGCCCATCCGCACTGACGTACGCGTGATTACTGCCACCAACCGAGACTTGCCTGCCGCGATTGCTAACGGCACATTCCGCAGCGATCTGTTCTACCGCATCAATGTGTTTCCGGTGCACGTTCCTCCGCTACGCGAGCGACGAGAAGATATTCGTCTGCTGGTCGAATATTTCATAGCCCGATTTTCCAGTAAGGCGGGAAAGAAGATACGGCATATCGATAAGAAGACCCTGGACCGGCTACAGACCTATCCCTGGCCGGGCAATATTCGCGAATTGCAAAACGTCATCGAGAGATCTGTGATTGTCTGTGATACCGAGGATTTTTCCGTGGACGAAAGTTGGCTCTCTCACGAGCGCCCTTCCAGCCGGCCCCTGGCGGATGAACTGGTGACTCAGGAAAAGGAGATCATCGAGGCCGCGCTTGCTCAGACCGGTGGCCGCGTCTCCGGGCCAACAGGAGCGGCTGCCCGTCTCGGGATGCCAGCCTCTACTCTGGATTCCAAGATCAAATCGCTAAAGATTAACAAGCGCCAATTTCAAAGCATGTAACTCGCTGAAAGCCGCAGAGGGCTTTCCAAGACGAGTCCGCTGAACCGACTTAGGCCCAGCCGGCGCTGCGGACCATATTCCACATCATTCCATCCATCGCGGTGTCGATTTGATCATGCGGTTCGGTGCGGGTGTTCGCCAAGGCAGCCCAGCGCAGTCCTGTCGCCGTGCGCACCATGAGGGTGGTCGACCCCGGCAGACTGCCGTTATGCCACCAGTTCCCGCCGCCAACCATCCACCCTCTCGCATACTTAGCCGGTGACGATGTTGGAAACGCCGGACTGGGCGTGATCATCACGGCTATAGTTTCCGGCTTTAGCATGCTGGGTATGCTCGCGGATCCAGCCACATGATCCAGAAACTGAACAAGCGCGGAGGGAGTTGCCAGCCAGCCAGCACACGAGTCCATGCGCGCAATGTTTATCTTGTAGGGGTCCTCGTCATACTGCCCGAAGTAAACCACCTCATTCGCGGCGCGCTGTCTAGGACTATTGCCGGCAATGCGCATGCCGCTGATCCCGCACGGCATCAAAATATTGCTTTGCACGTAATCCGCATACCCCTGGCCGGTAAGCTGCTCGATGACCCTGCCAAGCAGGCAATAACCGAAGTTGGAGTAGGCCCAATGCTGGCCCGGCGGATACGTAAGCGGCAAGTTCTCCAACGTCCATCCGATCAGCTTTGCCTGGTCCCACGAATTAAACCGGAACATTGGGTCAGTCGAATCGTCCGGCCAACCCCCGCAGGTGTGGGTCAAAAGATGGTCGACCGTGATATCCGTCACGTACTGTTTGTACGGGCTCTTCCCGTACTTTGTGTCGAGAATGCCGGAAGCCCCAAAGACTTTGTCCGTGAGATTCAGTTTGCCCTGTTCGATCAGCATGAAGATGGTAACCGAGGTGATAGGCATGCTCACCGCCGCAATCCGGAACAGGCTGGACATGTTTGTCGGCCCCAGATCCTTGGCGCTACCCGCGTTGAACCCCTGGTTGAACCCGAATCCCTGGTCGAAAACAAACTGTCCATTGCGTGCGATAGCGACAGAAAGTGCCGGCACCCTGAAACTGCTCTTGAATTCAGCTGCCAATCTCCCCATTTCGCCGCGTTCCATGCCCGTCAGCTGACCACCTTGCGGAAGCCACAGGCCCTGCAATGGTTGGCTAACCATGCCCGCTGCCGCCGCTCCCAACAGATTCTTCAGCAACCAACGTCTGCTCCATTGTTCCGGCATAAACTTTCCTTTCCTTCCGTAATGACAATCAGTCCGAGCGCCGGGCCTGCCACGTTCCGTGTATTCCGTGAATACCGAAATTCCCTTCCATCGTGTTGCCATCCACCATGCCTCGGAAGGTGAGCACGTTGCGCGTTTTGGTTCGGAAGATGATGTGACGAATATTGATCGTGCCTTCCAGCCCTCCCGACTGATGAGGGCCTTTGAAATGACCGGTGATGGTATTACCATCTTGCTTGAGCTGGATCAGTTGCGTGGCCGTTTTCCCATCATCGCTTTTCGAATAGATGGTCCAGTTGCCTGCCACATTCGCTGGTGGCCTCTCCTGAGGGAGTTGCTGGGCAACCACTGCATTGCCCAGGGTCAGCAACAGGAAAGCAAAGAATGCAAGAAAGCTCTTGTAGCGCTTCATGAAATCCTCCAGTAAGAAGACGTACCGGACGCAAGCTACTCGGCTTGCGTCCATCCGTTGGTTGGGTTGTATTGATGGATGGCTTCCATCGTATCCGTCGTCTGGGGGCCCAGGTCCTGCTGATACACGACGCCGTCGCGGCCCAGGCTAAACGTCATGATGCCGGAATGTTGATACTTGACGGGAGTGGCGAAAATCGTGAATCCCCCCTGGGTAGTGAGAATACGGAAAGAGTATCCATCAAATACTGCTGTCTTGCTAGGAGCTCCGGCGGCAAAGATACCCTTGGCAAACTCATTCAGCCTGCCCATGGGGCTGGGAGCCTGGCCTTCGGCTACCTCCCAATAAAGCCCATCCTGCTGACCCGGCGTGCTGATGATGGTATCGGTGTACCGATGGTTATCATGGTGATAGAGATCCTCGGCATGCGCGATCAGTCTGCATGCATCCATAGCCATGAGCTCATTGCTTCCAATGCGGCGAGCCCGGAGTTCTTCCTCCCCGGCAGTGGCGTCGAAGTACCACCGCGAGGAACTATCCTGAGCCAGAGGAATGGGGAAGGGATAGTTGTCGGTCCCGACATAGAGCACCTGGCTGCCATCTGTCATGGCCACCCATCGGTTCATTCGATCGTATTTTTTGGCGAACGAATCGTTGGCGGTCGCATCTTCTACCGAATCTCCTGAACTTACGAGCGTTTTCGCCTTAGGTCCCAGGACCTGGGTGATGGCCTTGCCATCTTTCGCTCGCGCTGCCGTTTGCAAAGCGTGTCCCGCTTCCGCGGGCGTAGCGAAGGTTTTCTGGGATACTTCCGTAGCAGTATTGCTTTGTTTTTTCGAGCAGCCGAGAATGAAAACGACCGCCAGGATAACCAGCGCAGCCAGATGATAAGAGTGGTGCGCAGTTGAGCTCTTCCGTTGCGAATTCATGTTCCTAAATTCCTTTCGATTGGGATTCCTGTAAGCGAAACTGCGGGGCCTAGCGCCGCCCCCCACCACGTTCACCACCGCCGCGTGGCTGGGCGAAGTGCTGCTGACGTGTTTGATTGAAGCGTTGCTGGCGCTGCTGGCCTGCGCGTTGCTGGCGTTGATAGGCTGCCGGACGCATGCTCTCGCGACCACGATTCGCCTCTGCACGGGCCTGGTTACCGTTGCCGTTCATGGCAGAACGGGGACGGTTTGCACCGAATGTGTTGGCACGGTTGCTGTCAGCCGGCTGATGCTGAATCCCGCCATTGCCTCCGATCAGACCATGATTTCCGTTGCGTCCTCCATTGGGCGCATCTGGCCTGAAGCCGTTATTTCTGTTGTTGGCTTCGTTGTTGTTGTTGCGGTTGCCATTGTTATTGTTTCTGTTACCGTTGTTGTTGTTGCTGTTCCGGTTGATGACGGTTCTGTTGATGTAAGTATTGTGGTTGTAGTTGATGTTTCCACCGCCGCCGCCACCTCCCCAATTCATCCCCCAGGCACCGAAACCCCAGCCACCGCCGAAACCTCCTGCGACAAAACCACCGCCGCCGATCGCTGCGCCAATAGCTACGCCCGCACCGAAGGAAACGCCGGCTGCAACGGCAACGGGTGGAGTATAAGCCGGCACTACCAGGGGCGTGCCGAAGACAAATGCCGGGTTGTATTGCGGAACGTAGACTACGTTGCTGTTGGCTGGCTCAATGACGATAGTCTGCGGACTCTGCAGCACCACCCTAATCTGCGACGACGACTGCAGAGTACCTGCGGCCTGCGCCTTGGCGCGCATGACCTGTACCGCGGCCATCACGTCTGATTGCTGATTGGTGAATGCCTGCCCCAGGTTGGATGTCCACGACAGATTCTTCGCCAGATCGTGAAGCACGGACGGAAACTGGGTCAGTGCCTTCACGCTCGGATCCCAGGACTGTTGATCCACCGCCTGGGTAAGTGCGGCTCCCTGCAGATTCTGATTCTGCGCAAGCCAGTCGTCCGCGAAGGCAACCTCGTCTGCATAGCAGGAGGCGGCGAGAACCTGGGCGACCAATGCATCCGGGTAAAGCGCGATGGGTGCAACCAAAGCGTCCAATTGATCTGTAGTGAGCGGCGCCGCGGTGGGCGCCGTAGTGGTTGATGTAGATTGAGTGCTGGTTTGGGCGGTCACTCCCTGCACAAGCAGAATCGCGCACAGCGACATTGAAAGGGCCTGATGGATCGTCTTGGAAATCATCTGTCTCTCCGTGTTTCGAAAGTGGCGACGTGAGCTTCGCTTCGTTCCCGAACTCATATCTATGCACTTCTAAATGCAAGCCGGAGGCCAAACCTAACAGCCTGAAACAGAAGGGCTTACAGCAGCGGTAATCCACCATTTCCTCGGGAATTCACGAAAGTTCGTGATGAATCATTACAAACTCGGGGATCCGGCCCTGGGGGAGGAGAACGGTCGGGATCCCGCTCCACCGGTCAACCCGTACACGGGTGCTGAAAGCGATTTTTATATTTATTTGTTTGGTAAACTTTTTTGCGCAGGATCCTTTTTCTCTCCCGACTTTATGCGGCCCCGAATGTCTCGGAGCCACACGGCTTCTAATCTGAATGGCAGGACACTTCCATACGACGCTCGCGGTGGACATGGCTGGTTTCGTTCGCAATAAGCTTTGGCTTGGCCACGGTTGGGGGAGCAGCGTCGAGCGCCCAGACCGCCCCAGCCCAAATTGCTCGAGAGGCTATTCAAGAGGCCGGCATTCATGGAACGGTAAAGGTTAGGACTCTCCCCTTGCAGGGCGTCCGCGTAACCGCAAGCAACGCTCTGACGGGAAAACAAGTCACCACAACCACCGACGCAAACGGTGCGTATTCTATTACCCTGCCGCAAAGTGGGCACTACTTGATTCGCGCGGAACTTTTTGGCTTCGCACCTTCCACCACCGAGGTTCTCTTAAACAGCAACGCCAGCCAGAAGGGAGTGGATTTTTCCCTGCAAAGTGGCGCGAACAACCTCTCGTCCCTCTGGGAAGCCGTGCTACTCCCTCCAGTAAGCATCAGCAGCATCAACCTCCAACCGGCGGCTTCCACCTTCGGAGCCAGTTCCGGTGCGCAGGTCCCATCGTTTCCCGGTGACCCCAATTTCTCCGGCGACTCCTTTGTAGTCGACGGGCAGGCTTCGATCGTGAATCCCTTCTTTCAGATGGATGACCTGATGCGCCAGTCCTTCGAGGATGGACACCAACTCCAGGGAACTTCAGTAGGATCGGACGAGGACCTCAGAGCGGGGGGACCGGTCACTCCAAGCAGTCCCAATCAAATCCATGGCCTGGTTTTCTGGAACGGTGGTAATTCCGCACTGAACGCTAACCCCTTCTTATTGGCTGGGCAACCGAGCCCTAACCCCAGTTACAACAGCAACGGTTACGGATTGGTGATCACTGGTCATCCGTATATTATCGGGCTCACCAGGCCTAGCAATAAAGACTCCGCCTCTTTCTCCTTTGCCGGCCAAATCGCGACAGCCTTGGTAAATGACTACGCCACTGTGCCGACCGAATTGGAGCGCGCGGGCAACTTCTCGCAACTGCTCGGGCCCACCGGTGCTCCAGTCCTCATCTACCCTCCACGAAGTCATGTTCCCTACCCCAACAACACCATCAACAGCGCCCTGCTGGACCCGGTAGCGTTGGCGCTGCTGCAATATCTACCCGTTCCCAATCTGAGCGGTACCAGTCTGAATTACCGCTTGGTCACTCCTCAGGGAACACACACAAATACGATCGGCGCCGGCTATACCCACAGCTTCGGTGCATCGCCAGCAGCACCCACGGATAGTCAGAGCCTAAGTGTGAATTTCAACCTAAACCGCGTGGCCAATGACATCATCAATGTCTTTCCCGCTTTCGGCGGCAAGCGCGTGGTTCAGGGTTATGCGCTCACTGCGGCGTACGCTGTCAATCGAGAGCACCTATTCAGCAACATCAGCCTTACCTCGAACCGCAACAACGCCGAGTTGCGCAATCACTTCACCAATGTCGAAGATGTCGCCACCGAAGCCGGCGTTCTGAACGATGCGTTCGGTCACCGAATCAATCACAATCCACGCAACTTTGGACTGCCAAACCTGGTTCTGAATAACTTCACCGGACTTAGCCAGACTCAGCCGAACTATCAACTTACGCAGGCGATCGGCTTGTCAGGATCCTCCTCCTGGGAGCACAGGACGCACATCGTTCGCTTTGGTGGCGACATCCGTCGGATCGAGTTCAATCTGTTTGGCGGCACGAACGCTACCGGAACCTTCATTTTTACCGGCGCTTACACCCAGGAAGAAGGAGAGACCATCGCAAGTCCTCTCGCTCTTACAGGCTCATCGTTTGCCGATTTCCTGCTGGGGCTGCCTCAGGAAACGACCATCGAGTCCGCGCGGCAGAAAGCCTACATGCGCCAGAACAACTGGGACCTCTTCGTCCGGGATGACTGGAGAGTCCTGCCGAGCCTCACTCTTCTCGCCGGGCTGCGATACGACTACTTTTCTCCCTATGCGGAAAAGGATGATCGCCTTTCGACTCTCGACTACAATTCCGGTTTCACCCGGGTCGCTCCGGTGCGGCCAAACGGGATTGGCCGGGTCTCGGGCGTGAAGTATCCACGTACTCTGGTCTCCCCGGACCACAATAACTTTTCTCCTCATTTGGGTTTTGCCTGGCAGGTTTCCAGGAGTACGGTCGTGCGATCCGCCTACGGCATCAACTACACCGTTGGCCTATATGGCAGCTTCACTCAATACCTTGCTTATCAGCCACCATTTGCACACGTCGAGGTGAATCTGAATATCCCGCACGAGATCACCTTGTATACTCTCGCTGCCGGCTTTGGTAACACGGCGGATCGGGGCAACTATTCGATCAGTCGGAATTACCGGCTTCCCTACACGCAGGTCTGGTATCTCGAGCTGCAACAGGCGCTGCCGCACGACATTGTGCTGAATGTGGGCTACAGCGGGGCTAAGGGCACGCGGCTTGACGTGATCAGCGCACCCGGCTTCTACAACAACGTGGGTTTTGCCAGTGCGTTTTTCAACTTTGAGGATTCGGCCGCTTTCTCGAACTTCAATGCCCTCATCGTTCGCGCTAACAAACGACTGCTCAATGGTCTCGCTCTGCAGGCGACTTATGCCTATTCCCATTCCATCGACAATGCTTCTTCGATCAATGCGGGCACTCCCGTGGTGGCCCAAAACTGGCAGAACCTCCGCGCCGAGGAAGGCAATTCCAGCTTCGACATACGCCATCAAGCCACTGGCAGCTTCTTCTATCAGCTCCCTTTTGGCCGGAACAAGCCTTATCTGAGCAACGGCGGTTGGGCGTCTGATCTTTTCGGCGGCTGGACGGTTTCAGGCTACTATCTGTTCGCCACTGGAGTGCCTCTGACGCCCTTGATTGCCGCTTCGGCTACTGAGGTCGAGCGAGGTACCCACGGTTCGGTGCGGCCCAACCGGGTTTCCGGAGTTTCTATCCGCGCAGGCGGCGGCCACCTTCATCAGTGGTTCAATACCGCTGCATTCTCGACGGACTTTGCGCCCGGCCAGTTATACGGAACGGCCGCACGCAATTCGATCCCCGGCCCCGGCACAGAGAATATCAATATGTCACTGTCGCGGATCCTTCATCTCGGCGAAGGAAAGAGTCTCGAACTGCGCGCCACAGCCAACAACGCCCTAAACATCGTTCAATATGCGGGCGTGAATGCCCAGTTCGACTCGACTTCGAACGCCCACGTCGACGCGTTCCAACCCATGCGCCAAATCACTTTGCTGGCCCGATTCAGTTTCTAAGGCTGTTAGAAGTTGAAGACTGCCTGGAGAAAGACGCTGCGGTTCCCGGCGGTCGGCGGTCCGAAAAAGCCACCGCCCGCGAGCGACTGCGATTCTCCGAAGAACGGCGACGAGAGCGTGCCGTTCGGTTGTCCCAGGTTCTCATGGTTGAACAGGTTGGTCGCGTACGCAGTGAGAGTCAGGTTATACCGGCGCGAGGTCGTCTGGTCCAGCCGGCCCGGTCCGCCGCGGCTTCCGCTCAGACCACCGGGACCGATTCCGCCGCCGCCACCGCGACCACCGCCGCCGCCGCCTCCACCGCCGCCCCGTGCCGCACGGCCGCCTTCCACTTTCGGCCCGATGCCTATCACTTTACTGACGCGCATGTTCAAGCTCACGTTGGAAGGACCGGTACCGATACCGAAAGGGATGATCCTTTCGTTGGTGCCGAAGGGATTTGTGTCGAGACAGCCGTAAGGAGTCGGATAATATATCCGTTCCGTACCTGCCGGCACCAGAATGGCGCAATTGGCCGGAGCAGAAAACGTGGGTCGTGCATTGAATTGGTTGTTTCTGGTCAAATCGCTGCCGGTGGTGACGTTGTACGGTGCGCCGGAGTTGTAAGCGAAAAAGGGAGTGAGCGAAATACCGTACGGCACCGAGAAGTTGCCCAGGATCACAAAGCGATTGTGAACATCGAAACTCGATCGTCCGTAGTCCAGCCCAGGATTCTGGGCCACGGAAGGAGTGTACGTGACGCCATTCGTATCCGCCTTGGCTACATTATAGGTGTAGAAAGTGAAGAAACTGAAGCGCGGATAACTGGCCCTGCCCGAAACGATAAGCTGATTTTGCCGGTATACGCCTCCGGACTGATATTGCAGGTTGTTCTCCTGCGCGGCGGGGAGCGGCGTGTCAGGATAGATGCCGAGATCAGCGGTAGCAAACTGCGGGGCTCCGATGTTGTTGGTAAAGTATTCGTGCACGCCGCGTCCGTAGAGATAGGTCACATTCCCGGTGATCCTCTTGGCCAGCTGACGATCGATGCCGACGGCCGCCTGCAGGTCAGTGGCGGCGTGAAAATGCGGGTCGATGCTATAGAGAGTTTGCGCCGTATTCGAGGTCACGACTGCGGCCGGGATGACAGGAAATGTGGGATCGGTGATGGTAGAGACCGTCTGGTTGATTCCATTCTGGTGGATGGCCTGGATCACATAGGGGGTGCCCGCGTTGGAGCCGAAACTATTGGGCACGGTGAACCGCTGATAAAACCAGCCATACCCCCCGCGCAGCACGGTCTTCGGAGGTTGCTTGCGATCGCCGCCGCCTAACGCATAGGCGAAGGAAATGCGCGGCGCCCAGTCGCTCTTATCACGGATGCGGTTTTGCGTTTCCCAACGCAATCCGTAGCTGAAAGTAAAGCGCTGGTTTACCTTCCAGTCGTCCTGGTAGAAAAGCGCGCCATCGAACAGGATTGCGCGCGCCGTGTATTGATTGACCGTCGTCACCTGGTACGTCTGCGGAGTCTTGCTCAAATAAGCATTCAGTGACTGAAAGATGTATTGGCCGTTCGTGCCCCCGTTGGTGAAGTCTGCGTCGCGATAAGAACGCAGGCGCGCGCCAAAGTTCAACGAGTGATTGCCCTCGGCGGCCACGAAGTAATTCTGCAATTCAAAGATGTCCTGGTTATCGCGTACCACTCCAGCATTGTTGCCGCCGGCATTGAAGGAGCCCTGTACGGTGACCGTGGGTGAATCGTTTTGAGCAATGTTCTGATAGCGGAAGCGGCGATATTGGAAACGGATGTCGTCAACAATGTTCTTGCTCAACACCAGGCTGTCGCTTGCCTGCAGCGTATTCTCCATGCTTTGCGTATTGGTGGCTTGCGTCGGCAATGACAGCTGACCAACTCCGCCGTTGGTCGTAACCGAGCGAAAGAACTCGTAACGCAGGGTCAGAGTATTCGCTTGTCCAAGTTGCAGGTCCAACCGGGGGCTCACGTCGATGCGCGAACTTGGGTTGGGGAAAGCTTCATTCAATCGAACGCCGGCTGGCGTCTCCGGCGTAACGCTGGTTGGATCAACCGCATCGATTACGCTCACATTCTGCGTGTTGCGTCCGAAAGCGCTGACAAAATACGAGGCGGTCTTTGAGATTGGGCCGCCGATACTGCCTTGCAGGTTGTACGAGTAGTAGGGTGGTTCCGCCGTCTGCAGGATCGGATTGCGAGCGTTGAACGAGGAATCGTTGCCTCGGGCTTCGATCTGGCCGTGCAGCTTATCGGTACCGGGCTTGGTGAGGATTTCTATCCGCCCATAACCGAGGCGATCAAACTCGGCGGAAAATGGGTTTTGATTGACCCGTATTTCCCGGATCGAAGACTTGGGTGGAATTTGGCCACCGGTAAATCCGTCTATATAGACCTCGCCGCCGTTCGGACCAGCTGCTGGACCTGCCAAAGCCTGCAGCTGACTTTCCAGTTCATCGGGATCGTCCGAAAGTGCATCAAGATCTTTACCTTTGAGCACCACGGCATTGGCATTTTCATCTGGACTCGTATCGACCGTCGGCGCTTCGGCCTCGACCTGTACCTGCTGCTTCTCCGTCTCAATTTGCATCGCAATATTGAGCGTTTTTGCCTGGCCGGCCGCGAGGGTGACCGTAGACGTGAAGGGAGCAAATCCTGTCGTCGTGGCATTCACCGTGTAAGCTCCGGCAGAGAGCCCGCGCACCTGGTAAGAACCGCCGCCGTCTGACACCGCGGTGGCACTTTTTCCGGTGGCTGAAGTGACCGTGATCTGCGCCTGCGGGATGACCGCTCCGCTGGGATCCAACACGCGTCCTTGCAGCGTGCCGGTCGGGCCTTGCCCAAAGACCATGGTAGGCGAGGTCAGCGCGGACAGGAGGACCGTGATCAGAGTCAACAAGTACTTTGTTTTGTTCATTTGCGCGGGAATTCGCCCGGAAACGACGCTCGGGATATGAGAGATTGACGCGCCGGCCCTATGGTAAGTTTCCCATCGATCGACCCGGGTTGTCACAAGGGTCAACGATTTGGGCTTTATTTTGCGAAAAAGTGGCGGCGTCAGGGGGCCGGCCTCATCGATGAGGGGAGCGTCTGCGTGAAAGCCATGCTCTTAGCGACAGAATTGGGGAAGTCCGAGAGGCGCACCGCAGATCCCTCCACTTCCCGAATTCTGTCCAGCCCAACTATGCTTTGGCTTCCGCCAGTGCCCCATTTTTCAACGCCTTCATGTAGGCAAACCCGTAGGCCTGTTCCGGGTAGTGGCCGCCTACAACCGTGGGTGTGTGATCGAGGATCACGATGCCGTCAAACTTGACCTCTACCAAAGCCGTCATGATTTTCGACATATCGTAATAGCCATTGTCCATGAAGGTTTCGACGAAGTGCGGCAGGGGCGCGCTGACATTGCGGAAATGAATCTTCCAGATTTTTTCCGGGCCGAAGTAGCGGATCATCTCCGCCGGGTCCTTGTGCATAAGCGCGGGGCCGCCTTCGTTCCAGCAACCGCAACATAAACAAATGCCAACGTTCGGACTGTTGGCGATCTCCATGGCTCGTTTATAGCCCTCAAAATTGGCGAAGATGCAGCGCGGGACGCCGGCCAGTATGGGTTCCGGTGGATCGTCTGGGTGAATTCCTATGCGAACGCTGTTCTCTTCTGCAACCGGTGCAACCTGCTTAATGAAATAGGTGTAGTTCTCCCAAATTTCATCTTTTGAAAACTCGCGGCCGTGGGAGAGCGGCTCGTAGAACTTCTTGTCTCCCCAAACACCAACCTTGTTCGGGCTCGCCATATCAAATTCTCTGGCGGACGCTCCTCGAATCTCGGCCCTGCCGCTGCTCCAAATACCGTTGCCCATGTGGGCATAGGTGGTGTAGTAAATACCCGCCTGTCCCAGGTTGCGAATGTATTGTTTGTATTCCTCGATCTTCTGGTCGCGGCCAGGAAGATTGAGCGTGACCTCAGGCATGTTATGCACATTGGAGTTGCCGATATTCCAGACCGTGATGCCGGCATCCGCATAGCGCTTCTTGATTTGCATGAAGCCTTCCGCGGTCCTCAGGTCGGGAGTGGAAGCAACGCTGACATACTCCGCGCCCATCTGCTTGAGGAACAGCAGCTCCTCGTCGGTAGGCTTGGCCGAAGTTTGCGCACACAATTTGATGCCCGGGGCACTCTGGTGTACGGTCGCCGAGGCGCTGCGCGACGAGGCAAAAACCCCGGCGGCGCTTAGGGCGCCGCCTACCGCCAATTTGACGAACTCTCTCCGATCGGGAGAAAACCCAGTACCAGGGATATGCTGGTCGATTCGCTTTTGTACCATCTCACCTGTCCTTTTAAAAAACCGCAACGCGAACTGAAGAACGCTCCGAAGATTGCGCCGCCTGCTGACATCCCCAGATGACGCACACCCCTGATCGCCAAAAAGCGCTCGCCTTTAGCCCACAAAGCGATGAGGGACATTGTAGCTGAGAGACTCATACTCGGCGCCGAGGGAAAGCGAGCCCGGTGCCTGCTGCTACTTGAGTGGTGCGAGTTCCAGGTTGCGGTAGAACGTCTCGGCACCCTCAGTCTGAAAGAGAATCTTTCCTCTGGTCGCGTTGAGATCGGTGGCCTCGTTCACCAGCTTGCCATTCACGAAATACTTTACGTGATCATGGTCCACCACCAATTCGAGCTGGTTCCATTCTCCGTGCGGTTTTTCTACTTCGCCAGCCGGGTCGCGAAAGCCGGTTACGTTCTGCCACGGTCCCCCGCCGAAGCGACGCGACTTCACATACTGGTGCGCGCCTTCCTCTGCTTCACTCGCGATCACCTGACCGTTGACCTTGAGACTGGCGCCTTTAACCAGCCAGATGTCACCTGTGCCACCCTCGATAATCTGGAACTCGAAGGAGCGCGGCCAGACTCCTTTGGGCGGAGCAGGCAAAGGGCCAGTGATGTTGTAAAGGATGCCGCAATCCCTGGCCTTCCCCACACGGTCCTGCCAGGTTTTCTCGCCCCACTTGAACTGAGCGCGCAAGTAATAATTCTCGTATTCCTTCTGGGTCACAATGCCGCCGAAGTCGTCTCCGGATACGTGAATGATTCCCTCCTCGACCTGAAAGATCTTTTCCGTATCATGATTCAATCCCTTCGATTGCAGCAGTATGTCGAAGCCGGTAAGATCCTTGCCGTTAAACAGACGGACTAATTTGCCATGTGGCGGAATACCGGTCGCCAACTGGCCGAATCCGCTGCAGGCCAGCGATATGGAAGCGACCAACAGAATAAGAACTCGGCTGAGATTTCGATGCATCCTTCTGAACCTTTCTGTCCTGCCTGCACAGGTCCGCTGTCAATGAGACTGCAGCCCCTCCGTCTCAGTCTCCGAGACCACGACCCAACCAACCTGGGAAGCGGGCAGAGACCAAAAGCCCGCGACGTTCCTGCCTGGGCTGGGACATTTAACACCACACTTCGCAACGATCCTCTCGGTAGTGTGGTCTCGTCGAACGAGAGCAACGAAGGTGCCGGCCTCACGGTCCACGGAGACTATGTCTGTGGTGTTGGGCTGTGGAGCACTTGAGGAAGTGTCGTCTGTCGTACTCGGCTTCGGCTTAGCCGAGCAACCGTGAGCAAGAGCCAAGGATCCGAACGCCACCAACGCGGTCACAAACGTTCTCATTCCGGATCCAAACTTCGCGGACACCGCGAAGACGACCTCTAGTGGCGCAGGAACAACATAATCCCGACTACTAACAGCACCACGATCATCGCTGAAACTCGGATTGTCCCCATACGGTTTTGCCCCTGGCCACTCATTCCGGCACCTCTCCAAACTCGAACCAGTATAGCCCTGCAGATCGCGACCGATCGAACTTCCTCGTGAGAACCTTATCTTATATCTGCCGAAAGCGTATTACCCGGTTTGAAATGCGTCGTTGAGCGCCGTGAGTAGAGCAGTGTCGCTGAATGGCTTGAACAGACACGCCACGGCCCCCAGTTCGAGTAATCGGGGACGGACTGCCTCATCTCCGTGAGCGGTGATGAAGACGATTGGGATCTCGTAATGCCGGCGCATCAATTCGCGTTGGAGATCGGGTCCGGTCATGCCCGGCATGGCGACGTCGAGAATCAAACATCGGGTCTGGCCGACGCAATCGGACGCGAGGAACTCTTCCGCCGACGAGAAGGCGCGGGGGATATAGCCGAACTCCCGCAGCAAGTCGGGAAGCGACTCGCGCACAGACTCGTCGTCATCGACGACGGACACCAGCGCACGTTCGGTCAGGATGGGTTCCTGATGACCTGATGGACGTTCGCCAAACTTCAAACGATGAGAAGGCCGTGCGTCCCTTTCACTGGGCCGGTCCGCAAAGGCTCCCGGACGATCCTTCGGTGCTGACCATCGAGGTCCTTGTTGACCCGCTAACACCGAACGATTCAGTGGCAGTCCTATTCCCATGTACCCGCACCAGTGCTGCTTGAGGAAGTGAACCACGGACTGCCGTCCAGACTAGTCCTGACAGCGCCTCCAGCAGGCGCTGCGCTCGAATTCCATAGCGGTCCTTTCTTGGCGGCGCCGTGTAAAGCAGTAGGATGCGCCACTTGGAGAATGGGTGGCTATTGTACTTTGGTATCGGTCTGCCGGTGTCAGTAGAAGCGCGTCTGCGCAGCAACAAAAGCCGCCGACCGATACCTTCGTCCAATGGTTTCGTCTTCGTTGTTCTGGCTTAATCGCAGCAGGCATGGAAAGACCAGAGAGCTGCGAGGAGTTCTATGACGAGCAAAAAGACAGTCATCGTAACCGGCGCCTCGCAAGGCATTGGAGCGGCGGCGGTACACGCCTTTTTAGATCGTGGCTATAACGTGGTGGCAACCTCGCGCAACGTTTCCAAGGCCGGCTTCGCGCCGTCGCCCACACTTGCACTCGTCGACGGGGACATCGGTCAGGCGGCAACGGCTGAGAAGATCGCACAAACCGCGATCGCCAAGTTCGGCTCGATCGACCATGTGGTCAACAACGCGGGCATCTTCGCAGGCAAACCCTTCACGGAATACACCGCCGATGAGTTTCACGATCTTGTCTCCATCAACCTGGAAGGGTTTATCTTCATAACCCAACTGGCGGTCAGGCAGATGCTGTTGCAGGGCAATGGCGGGAGCGTGACAACCATCACGGCGGCATTGGCTGACAACCCAATGGCGGGTCATCCGGCGTCTATCGCGATGATCACCAAGGGCGGACTTGACGCGATTACCCTCAGTCTCGCGAGCGAATATGCGAAGGATCACATCCGCTTTAACGCGGTCGCCCCCGGCATTGTCGACACGCCCATGCACCAGAACGACCCGCACGATTTTCTGAGAAGTCTTTCCCCTATGGGTACGATTTCCGACCCGAAGGACATCGCCGACGCTGTTGTTTATTTGACGGAAGCTAGTCACGTCACCGGGGAGGTGCTGCACGTGGACGACGGTGCGCACGTGGGCCGGTGGTAACCACGCAAGGTTCCCAGTTGAGCGGTGCAGATCGCCGACTGCAGGACCTCGGTATTCAACTCCCGGCCGCTCCGACTCCGTTCGGCACTTATGTGGAGACGCTACAAACGGGCAACCTGCTCTTCTTTACTGGGATGCTCCCAGCTGTCGATCACAAGCCGAAGTATGTTGGCCGGCTGGGGAAAGAACTGGATGCGGAGGCCGGACGGGATGCCGCCTACACTGCGGCTTTAAGTGCCCTCGCCGCGGCCAAGAAGCATTTAGGTTCACTCGACAGAGTGACTCGCGTCGTCCGCCTGGGAGTATTCATATCTACCTACGGGGACTTCTACGACCAGCCCAGGGTGGCGGATGCAGCTTCGGACCTGTTTCGAGATGTCTTTGGCAGCGAAAAACTACCAGTCCGGATGGTCATCGGCGTTGCCAGCCTTCCCCTCGGGATGCCGGTAGAACTCGAGGTCATCTTCGAAGTCGCAGAGTAGGCGAGCCGCGCTCAGATCTTATCTGCCAGTTGTTTTCCGAGGATACTTATGACGCAGGCATCCACGTCGCCGCCGTGGAACAAGACGCGCATTACCTCAAGCCTTGGGATTGAGTACCCGATCATTCAAGGCCCGCTCGGCGGTTTGTCAACACAGCGGCTGACAGCGACCGTTTCGAATTTTGGCGGCCTCGGTTCCTTTGGAGCGCATGGCTGGGCTCCTTCAGCAATCAACGAGGTGATTGCTGAGATTCGATCGCTCACTGACAAACCGTTTGCCATGAACTTGTGGGTCTCGATGGAGGACGAGGGGGCGCACACTTCCGGCAGCGAAGCATTCGCGCGAAGCCTGCCGTTCCTTGCGGGGCACATCCAAGCCGTGGGCGGTACGCTCCCCGCATTTACACCTTACGTTCCGATCAAGTTCGAGGATCAGGCGCGGGTCCTGTTGGATGCAAAGGTACCCGCCTTCAGCTTCATCTACGGAATTCCAGCGAAGGAGATTCTCGACGAATGCCGTGCGCAGGGAATCCTCACCATCGGGGCAGCGACAACCGCGGACGAGGCCATCGTTCTTGAGCAGGCGGGAGTCGACGTCATCGCTGCTTCAGGCTTTGAAGCCGGCGGTCATCGTGGTTCGTTTCTGCGCCCCGCCGAGGAGTCCCTCACCGGCACGTTCTCCCTTGTCCCTCAAGTGGCAGACGCGGTTTCGGTCCCCGTGGTTGCCGCCGGAGCTATTGGGGATGCTCGCGGAATCGTTGCCGCTTTTGCTCTCGGAGCCGAGGGCGTACAAATCGGCTCGGCTTTTCTGGCGTGTGAAGAATCCGGTGCGAGTGCGCATCATCGCAAGGCGCTCCTCAGCGACAAAACGCTCAGAACAGGATTGACCAGGGGCTTTACCGGAAGGCTGGCGCGGGGAATCCATAACCAGTTGCTCGAAGAGCTCAATCGCCCGGAAGTGGAGATTCTTCCCTATCCCTTGCAGCGCGCTCTGGTGAGAAACCTTTCCATCCCTGCCGAGAAGGCTGCGAAACCGGAGCTCCTTCCGCTTTGGGCTGGACAGAGTGCAAACCTTTGCCGCCAGAGCGACGCGAAGAAGCTGCTGCAGACGCTGGTGTCCGAAGTTTCCGCCATTGCCGGCCCGGTTCTGCGCTGGAACCGCGAACGAGGTGGCGAATGATTACTGGCAGATTGATGCTTGAGGCCCTGGCAACGTTCGCGGCGTTGCTGGGCAGTAGCGCAGTTTTAGACGCCCAGAGAAAGGATGCAGGCATGGAAGAGCGGGTGCTCTATCGCACAGTGAAGGTCGACGGACTCTCCATCTTTTACCGGGAAGCGGGGCCGAAAGATGCTCCCACGATCCTTTTGCTGCACGGTCTGCCCTCGTCTTCGCGGATGTTCCAGCCTCTGTTGACGAGGCTTTCCGGCAGTTACCATCTGGTTGCGCCCGACTATCCTGGCTTTGGACATAGCGACTGGCCCGACCCGAAGCAGTTCGATTATACCTTCGACCACATCGCTGCGGTGATGGACGGTTTTACCCAAGCGCTGGGTTTGTCGCACTACACCCTTTATATGCAGGACTACGGCGGCCCGGTTGGGTTTCGCATGGCATTGGCGCACCCGGAGCGGGTGCAGGCTCTCATCGTCCAGGATGCGGTCGCGCACAACGAAGGCCTGGGGGCCAACTGGGCAACACGGCGTGCATTTTGGGCAGACCGTTCTGCTTATGAAGAAGCATTGCGCAAGAACCTGCTGTCGATGGCAACCACGAAAACGCGCCATGTCGGGGATGACCCAAACGTCGAACACTATGATCCGGACCTTTGGAGCGATGAATACGCCTTTCTGAACGCACCGGGGCAGGGGCAGATTCAAAGCGATCTGTTTTACGACTACCGCACCAATGTCGATGCTTATCCAAAATGGCAGGCATGGCTACAGAAGACGCAACCGAAGCTGCTGGTTGTTTGGGGAAAGCACGATCTCTCGTTCGATCCCGGCGAGCCGGAACGCTATCGCAAAGATGTACCAAATGCCGGGGTCCACGTACTGGACGCAGGGCATTTTGCGCTTGACACCAAAGCGGATGAGATTGCGGCGCTGGTAGTTGAGTTCATGAAGGCTCAGAAATGAAGCGACGGAGCAATGGGTCCCGCTGTTTTATCAGAGGCTGCAGGGCGAACGCTGTGGTATCCCACATCCCCGATTTCCTGTCCAGGTTAGCGGGTTCCACGAACAATCTGCGCCTTTCCTAAGAAAAGCGCATACGCTGTCTTGTCCCGGGCTGCGTGCGGGAAATTCGGGGCATCTCGCGAAAACGAGCGAGATATGGGGCACCCTTCGCTTTGTTGCGGAGGCGGGCCTGGAGGTAATCACCGCGTCGCATCTCTGCGCTATACTCGCGCTGAATTCCACAAATGGAGCCGCCTATGTCCACCCCCGCCCGGCCGCAATCCACCGACATTCACGCCAAGGCCCTGGCCATCAACCTGGAGGGTTCCTACTACGGGACGTTTGCCGAGATTGGAGCGGGTCAGGAAGTAGCCCGTTGGTTTCTGAGCGTTGGCGCGGCTTCGGGAACGGTCGCGCAAGCCATCTCGGCCTACGACAAGATGGTCAGCGACGACACGTACGGCGCGGGCACGCGTTACGTCTCCCGGGAGCGGCTGCTGGCCATGCTCGACCACGAATATCAGCTACTCCTTGCCCGGCTTGCCAAAGTTCGTGGGGATAAGACCCGATTTTTCGTTTTTGCGGACACCGTCGCAACCCGGAATTACCAGGGAACCAACGAGCAGCACGGCTGGCTGGGCGTCCGTTTTCAACCCGACCCAGAGGACCAGCCCAGTCAAATTCTTCTCCACATCAATCTCGGGGATCCCACGGCGCAGCTCCAGCAGCAAGCTATTGGCACACTCGGGGTGAATCTGATTTACGCGGCCTTTCACCAGCGGTCTTCACCCGACAGTTTTCTGGCCGGCCTGTTCGACGATTTATCCCTTGAACGCCTCGAAATCGACGTCCTCGAACTGACCGGGCCTGTCTTCGCCGGTGCAGATGACCGCCTCTGGTGCCTGGACCTGCTATGCAAAGGCATGTGCCGTGCCCTGGTCTTTGACTCCAAAGCCCAGGTGGTCGAACCGTCCACTCCCCTGCACAAACGTCCGCTCCTCTTACAGCGAACTTTGAGAGGCCATCCGGGCCCATCTGTCGCCAAGAGCTTTGAGCTCGCCGGACAGAGGTTCCGGGCGGAAGGTATTCCCTTCGATCACGAACCGTTGACCATGCTCGAGATCAATACGGCAAGTTTTGAAGGCGCAGCTACCTCGGAGAGTGCGGAACTGCTGCGCCTGATTGAGCAGCTCACCCCGCTAAGCACGGTGGTCGTCACCGACTTCCCGGAGGGCTACCAAGTCCTGAATTACCTGCGCCGCTACACCCCTGCACCCATCCGGGTGATTATCTGGATCTCCATGTTTCTTCAGCTCATGGAAGAACGACTGTATTCTTCCCAGCCGGGCGCGATATTGGAGAGCTTCGGCCGTCTGCTATTCACCGACGTGACCATCTATGTCGCTCCCATGAGCAAGGAAGCGTTGATGGCCGCGCTTGGAAGCCTGCCCGAAGGTGTTTTGCAGGAGCACCCCGACCGAGATCTCCTGACCCTTGACGATCTCCTCCCAAAGCCGCCACTGGACCACCTCTTCGGTTATCTTCGTGCCTCAGGGCGCATCGTCCCCCTGGAGGAGGAGCAGACCAAAACGTAACCATTCAACTTCAACGAACACACCTGGAAAGACTATCCGGCGTATTTTGCGAAGCCTGCTGAACGGCATTGAGGGTCCCGCTTACGGTTGTAAATTCCTCCCTCAGCGCGACCTTGGCCCGCGCCAATCGAGACTTATAGGCCGCAGGGGAAATTTTGAGCAGGCGTGCGCCTTCCTTGTTAGACAATTCCTGAACGATACGGAGTTCGATCGGGATGCGAAGTGTGCGATGCAGATTGTCGACGGCCCGCCGTACCCATTCCTCGGCCTCGCTTTTGAGCAATCGGCGTTCTTGATCGTCCGCCGCATCCGCAATCTCCCACGAGGAGAAGCGCTCTTCATCCTGCGGGTCGAAGTCGATTGAAACCTCGGCATGATTCTTCCTTTTACGCAAAATCATGAGTGCGGAATTGATTGCAATCCTTGTGAGCCAGGTCGCGAATTGCGCTCGACCATCGAAGGTTCTCAGGTGAACGAAGGCGCGCATGAAACCATCCTGCAGCGCATCCTCTGCGTCCTCACGATTCCGGACAATCTGGTAGACCGTGTGAAAAAGACGAGGAGTGTAGATGCGGCATACATCGGCAAATGCCGCCCGATCGCCGTCCAACGCTGCTGAAACCAGGGCCTCATTATCATTCTCATGCTTAGTGCTGTTGGTATTCATTATTTTCTCCTGGAAGCACACTGCCCCGCCTGAGTGTTTGCAGCTGGGTAGTGATAAAGGCCTGAAGGCACAATTGGTTGAAGGGCCGGTGTTTCATTTTCTTTTGTTGACAGAAATACCCGTGGGCGGATGGCTTTGATTGCTGCAGCACCGGCTCCGGCCTGCATCACCTGCTATGAAACTATCGGGAACACCAGCCGTGGAAAAGTGAGGAGACGTTAGCTAACGGTGATGAGGTTGTGAGGAGCGTGGACGATATTCCGGGTTCCCCACGGAGAATTCGGGAGGGCCGAGTGGCGCACCGCAGATCCCTCCACTACGGTACGCTCCCCCGGATTTCCCGGTCCGGGGTCTCCAACTCGTCTCACAGCGAACGAGGGGTGACGATGCAGGCTTGTCCGTCTACTGGCTGCCAGCTTGTGCCGTCTGCATAGGTTACAGAGTTCACTTCGATGTGCGTGACATCAGTAAAGCCAGTCAGTAAAGAATCGATGGGAACCTCACGTCCCGCGTCCACCGTGACATTGCGCTCAATCTCGAGGGTCTTCGCGTAGGCTTTCCTCGCATAGGCTTGTTGCAGCGTCGGAGAAGACTCGTCTTTCGTCGCGACGCCATGGAACGTGATTCGTTCAGAGATAATCGCCACGGAATTTGTGTTTTTCAGATCCAATTGAACGATGCGTGAGGGCAAAGAGTCCAACTGCCCAAGCATTCGAGCACTGACACCGATCGGACCACAGTTGGGCTCTCCAAGAAACACTTCACGGACGCGAACGATTGCACGCTTTCCAATTTCCGGCTCTCCCGGTAACGGGGGCATTCCTGGCTGTGGCAGCGGAGGGAACGGGGGGTATGACTCGGATTTCTGCGCCAGTGATGCTTGTGTCATCAAGGCTAGCGAACCCAAAAGACCAACGAGCACGAGGGCACTCAGGCGACTCATATCGGGCTCCGAAAAGCTCGCGAACAATATATCACCGTTCCAATAGCGGCACTCGGCGGATGCAGCAAATAGCGACCCGGGGAGTTCCATGATCGGGGTCGCGTATACTTGGGAGCATTATGAGCAGGCCGAGCAAACATCAGACATGGAAGATCGTCACCGCCATCTCCCTCTTGTTTGCACTGGTTATATTTCTCCTTCCGCAATCACACCACCTCAGCGTGTCGATGGCCTGTCCTCTGCTGGTCGTTGTGTTTCTGTTTGGGACAGTTGACGCTTCGGTTTCGCTGCGGCATGTGTCTCCAGTAAACGAGGAGTGTTCTTTCCAATCGCCCGACCTGCCTTTCCGATTCCAACGCCCCCCGCCCGCTCTTTTCTAAGCCGCCCAGCAAACCCGCGCGTCGTTGCGACCTTTACGGGTCCGCGCCCGGCTGTCTTCCAACACCTGCTTCGGTCAAGCCGAAGAGGGGGCGAAGCTATTGGACTTTGGTACGGAATTTATTCGCGGCTTTTATGTCTTCAACGCGCTGGCGATCATTGCATGTTGCCTCGTTTTCTACGCACGTCGTCGTCTTTGGAGACGCAGACAACGTCTCGGAAAGCCTGACCCGGGATTTTTCCCCACCTATACTGCCGCCGGGAATGCCCTTCAGGCGCTGCACGCGATGACGCAGCAACGAGTCGACTACGTGATTGAAGAGAAGTTCGACGACGAGGCGGACGACGACGAGGAAGGTGGACCTCGCGACCCAACAAAGCATTTACAACGGCAGCTCAGGCGAATCAGGCGTGGCGAAAAAGTAGACAGATTGACTGTTCTTCGGCCACAGGGGTGAGTCCGTTGAGAGTCTCCTGTTCCGCTCCGAACGACTGGATGACTGGCGCGCTTCCCCGGATGCGCCGATAAGTCCGACATAAGGTCACAGAGTCTCTGGTCCGAGTACGTCCGTTTTGCCACACTTTGCGCGACAACAACAGTGGCCGAGGGGCTCCTGATGGAAGGATTTTTACGGGGTATGCAGTGATGAGGGCGGGCCCGAGTGTGGCGCGAGGTCTCTTCGTGGCGGGCATGATCCTGGTGGCTGCTCACGTGACTCTACTCGTGTTTGATCCGCGTGCGTTGTTCCCGTCCAACCTGATCCTTCTTATGTATCCCCTTCTGGGGGTTACCGTGTGCCTGCTTGGCGCATATCGCGAATCCCCAGAGACCAGGCCACTGTGGCTGCTATTCGGGTGCGGTTTGATGATCGCGGCGGTGGGTGAGCTTGGCTTGACTTACTACGATTTCGGAACCCACATACACACTCAGACCCAGGCCCTCAATTCCGACTTCTTCTTTTTTGCCTACGGAATTCCTGTCATGCTGGCGATCTGCTCCCGAGGGACAGACGCCGGTCTGAAGAGCTTCGCATGGCTCGATGGGGCTCAAGCGCTCATCGCAGCGATGCTTGCGTACTTACAGCTATTCTCCGTATTGCCCTCCTATGCCCGCCCCCAGGCGATCTCCTCGACCAATCTCATGTATCTGAACAATGCGGAGAATTTGATTCTGGTCGGAGCGGTGAGCCTGCGCTTCTTTTCCCATCCAAGCCCGGCAAGAAGACGCTTCTACCAGGCCCTCTCCTGTTATCTGTGGGCGAATGGGATCGTAGGTCTTGCCGTTGGCTACATCGGACTGCAGCGCGGTTGGCGTAATGGAGCACAGGACGCGGGGTGGGGGATCCCTTACCTCGCTCTCATGGGCTCGTTTGCCTTGCAACACAAGACCCCTACGGGCAAGAGCGAACGGAGCAGCGGGCAGCGGACCGCGGGATTGCTGATCGAGAATCTCAGCCCCATATTATTTACGCTGGCTATCACACTTATGGGGGTGGAAATTGCGCCGGAGCACCCATGGTTGGGGTTTGTCTGCATTTCGGCGGCAGTTGCGATCTATGGCGTACGAGCAGCGAAATTGCAAGTGAGCTATGCCAGGTCGCAAGAGGAGTTGACCAAGGCGATGATCGCGGCCGAACAGGCAAGCCGTGCCAAGAGCCAATTCCTGGCAAACATGAGCCACGAAATTCGGACGCCGATGAATGGCATTCTTGGCATGACGGAGCTTGCTCTCAGCACAATTTTGACTGACGAGCAGCGCGATTTTCTGCTGACGGTGAAGTCCTCGGCAGATCGCCTGTTGACCATCATCAATGAAATTCTCGATTACTCGAAGATGGAAGCAGGAAAAACGGTTCTCGATTCGGTTGCCTTCCACTTACCCACCCTGGTCAAGGACGTGTCGAGGAGCCTCGCTTTCGCCGCCCACCAAAAGGGCCTGGAACTCACTGTAGATATCGCGCCGGATGTGCCTGCTGACCTGACTGGTGACCCGATCCGTCTTGGCCAGGTCCTGATCAACCTGGTTGGCAATGCAATTAAATTCACGGAGCACGGCGAGGTCTGCGTAGATGTATCCGTGGAGAAGACTATGAACGGCCGCGCCGGCCTGCAGTTCTCCGTCCGCGACACCGGGATCGGAATCGCACTGGACCAACAGGGAGGGCTGTTTCAGGAGTTTCATCAAGCGCAAACTTCGGGCAATCGGCTATACGGTGGTACCGGACTGGGACTGGCCGTCTCCAGGAGCCTTGTGACTTTGATGGGAGGCAAGATCGGCCTGCAGAGCACGCCCGGGGAGGGCACGACCATAACCTTCCATGCTTACTTTGGCCTGTCGCCTGGTTTGCAGGCCGCCCCGTCCGTCGCGAATGAAAAGGATTTCGAGGGGTTGCCCACCCTGATCATTGATGACAGCGCTACCAATCGAAGGATTCTCTTAGAGCTCACTCGACGATGGAAAATGAAACCGCACGCGTGTGATTCCGGGGAATCCGGTCTTGCAGAACTCTCCAGAGCTGCACAGGGAGGGAATCCGTACCGCCTGGTTCTGCTCGACGAGCAGATGCCCGGAATCGACGGATTGGAAGTGCTCGAGCGCATTCGCCAAAATCCGTTGCTGCAAAGTCCAGTGATCATGATGTTGACCTCATGCGATCAGGTCACGAGCGCAAAGCGTTGCCGGGAGATGGGAGTGGAGACCTATCTGATCAAACCGATAAGTCCTTCCGACCTACTTGGGTCTATGCGTCTCGCGATTGGCGCGCATACGCCGGCAAGTACGAATTCTTTACCGGTTGCAGAGATTTCCCCTGCGTCGCAATCGCTCAGGATCCTGCTGGCCGAAGATAACCTGGTGAATCAAAGGGTCGCCATGACCATGCTGCGCAAGATGGGACATCGGATCACGCTGGCAACCAATGGCCTAGAGGCTCTGGAGCAATGGAGGCAAAGTGATTTCGATCTCATCCTGATGGATGTGCAGATGCCTGTGATGACCGGCCTCGAGGCCGCCAAGCAAATCCGACAGGAAGAGACTACAGGTGCTCACGTACCCATTGTTGCCATGACCGCATCTGCGATGAGCGAGGATCGGGACCGCTGTTTGACGGCCGGAATGGATGATTTTATTTCCAAGCCAGTGAGTTACAAAGGTATCGAACAGATGATCACGGCTACATTTTCAACTCGAAAATAGAGGTCCGGCGAGCGTGGGCATGAGGATGGCTAAAAAGCGACGTTGCGCACAGAAGAGGTAACGTTTCGTCTTTTCCAACTTCTCCGAAGCTGAGGAGCGATCTGGGCAGGTTGGCAGCTAAGTCCTTCGTTTCATCAAGATGGTCAAATAGGTCCTTTGTTTCACGAAGATGGCCAAGAAGTCCAATTAATTAATTGACCATCTTGCCTGGGTGGTGGTGTTTCCCAGGTTGTCAAAACTGCTCAATCAAGAGGACGCACTGAGCGCACCCTGCTGAACGCTGTGTTTTGCTCTCCGCAGACGCGCCCTCGCGGGGCGCAGGAATGCTGCGGACAGGCGTTATCCGTCGCTTCGATGTCACATTACGGTTGATGCACCCGAGTCATCATGCGGACAACCGCTGATGCTTTTCCGGTGGTGGGCGGCAGATGCAAGGGCGGAGCGCGCCGGTGCAAGGCCAAACAGGGCCGTCATGGCAAGACGGCGCTGACGTGTGGAGCTTACTCCCACAGTAGTACGGTTTTGGAACGGCGTCCAGAGCGAGTCTTTTCCAATGCAAGATGAGCCTGAAGGGAGGACGTGTTTCCAACACAAGATGAGCCTGAAGGGATTGGGCATGCTGAGGATTGAACATCAGCGTGCAGGAAGCGGAGAAGTTAAGTCTGGAGGAGATTCGCCGGCTTTTAGAAGCCAGCGAAGGAATCCGGTTTGCCGGGGTAAACCGAGCACAGGTGTACGACTGGATCGGGCTGGTGCTGTGCGAACAGCAGTATGGGCGTCAAGGTAAGGCGTCACGCGGGCTGCTACGGGGCTATATCGAGAAGATGACCGGCCTGAGCCGGGCACAAGTGACACGGCTGATTGGCCGTTATATGGCCAATGGCAGAGTGGAGGCCAGAGCCTATCGCCGGCACCGCTTTGCTGCGCACTACACGATGGACGATGTCGAGCTGCTGGCCTCAGTGGATGAGGCGCATGAAACGCTGAGCGGGCCGGCCACGCGTCGTATTCTGGAAGACTGAGCGGAAGAAAGATTTTTTGGTAACCATGGCTGCGCGCTGTTTCTTCATCATCGCGCAAGGCGGTGATTAACAGATGAGAACGCCGCTCGGGGTCGGCAGTCTGGTGCTCCTGCATGACCAGGCCTGCCCAAAATCGTCTGAGACGTACAAGTTGCCAGCTCTGTCAGCAACCGCGATGGACGATCCGTTTGCGGCGATGCAACCGGTGTCAACGATACCCTCGGTCCAGGCCGGCATCCCGCCTTCGACGGCTACCAGAAATCCATCCGGCGTGATCGGCCGACGATAAATTCTTCCCTGGGCCGCAAAGTGATCTGTCGACGCGGAGACAAGGATGTCGTTGCCCGAAAACGTTACCGCAGAGCAGTACGATGCGTGTAGCCCGTCGCGTTCAATGGTCCACGTTGCCCCGGCGTCGAGGCTTATGCAAAGGCCAACAGCGGACGCCGCGACGACAATCTCAGGATTTGCCGGGTGTGCGCGCACCTCATGAACATCACGGTTGATATCTATGGTGGGCTGCCAGGTTCTTCCGCCGTCAATAGAACGAGGAATGCCTCCCACGTGAACGTTGGCAAACAGTATGCTCCCGTTCGAGTTGGCCGCGACCGAGCGAATACCTAAGGGCGGCCCAAGACGCTGCCCATTCACTATTGCCGAACCAGCAAACCAGGCATCCCGCCCCTCGACGTCGTCGAAACTATCGATGAGATCGAGCGCACCCCCGCCATCGGTCAGCCGCAGCATGCGCGCGTCGTCCGTTCCAACGTATATGGTGTCTCGAACAGCTATACAGCACGAAAGCTCGAACTCGCTCGTAGCGACGGTTGCCCATTCGCCCCCTGGTGAACGCCTGCGCAGCGAAAACCGGTCGACAATGGCGAGCGCACCGCCGAGTCCATCCGGTGCGACCCCTCTGACTTGCCGGCTCGCAATCTCTTGGGTGCGCCCATCGCCAGTGACAGCGAACAACCCATCGCCCCACGTTGCCACAAGTATCGTCGGTTTTGCCACGGATTACCTTCCTGTCTAAGCTGTGGCAGGTTATCAGCGCACGCCTAGCAATGATTTTCCCGCAAAGAAGAGTTTGCGGAGAGGTGATTGTTGCGCGGGCAAGACCTCAAGTGTTGCCAACAGGCCGAGTTTTATGGACAAACCTGCCATCGAGCAACTTTCGCCGAGGTTGCGACTTTGCAGGCACAAATTGCTTGACTACTCGATATTTTCTCTTTTCAAGCATTTTTCATGAATCACATCCCGCCCGACCGGATTCTAACTTGCGGCATGACCAATTCCGAGCTGCTGCCAAAACAACCGAGAGGACGATTGTCTGTGGATGAGGGTCACCCTTAGACTTCGGAGCTTTTGCTTTGCAGCGGCCGTATGTGTCGCTGCCAGTTTGCTGTCGTGGGTTTCGCGGGCCCCTTCGTCCTGCTTCCACCTCGCGATTGTCATATGTAGTCTCTACGGTGGGCGCGGCGCCGGCCTGCTCTCGATCGGTCTGGCGGTGCTGAGTTTCGACTACTTCTTTCTTTCTCCTCATTTTGGATTCTCGCCTGAGGTTTCCACTTATCCCCGCTTTGCCGCCTTTATCGCCACGGCCCTGTTCATCAACCTGGCGATTGCCGCGAAACAACGGGTAGAACGCGCCCGCCGCGAAGCCATCGAGGATCGTGAGGCCGCTCGTCATGCCCTACAAAAGATCGAACAGAGGCTCGAGCGGGCAGCTCAGATTGCGACCCTGGGAGAGGCTTCGGCCTCCATCGCCCACGAAATCAACCAGCCGCTTACCGCAATCATCGCCAACGCGCATATGTGTTTTGAGTCACTCTCCAACGATCCCACCAACGTGAACGAGGCACGCTCTATGGTTGAGGACATCCTTGACTCCGGCTATCACGCGAGCGATGTGGTGCAACGCATGCGCGCCCTATTCAAGAGCGGTCCCTTCCAAAAGGCGCCACTGGACATTAATGAGGTGGTCAACGAGGTATTTCGCCTCATGCGCAGCGAGGCGGAGAAGCGGCGAGTCAACCTGGAAATTGATTTAGAAGCGCCGCTGCCGGCGATCCTTGGAGACCGAGTACAAATCCAGCAGGTCTTGGTCAATTTGTGCATCAACGGCATGGACGCGATGGATTCGGTGGTCGAACGCCTGCGAACCTTGACCCTGCGTACCAGGTCGCATGATTCCGGCACCATCCGAGTGGAAGTGCAGGATAGTGGCATCGGCCTGCAGCATCCCGATCGCGTCTTCGAAAGCTTTTTCACCACCAAGCAACACGGCATGGGTATGGGCCTTTCCATCAGCCGTTCCATCATCGAGTTGCATCATGGACGACTCTGGCCACAAAGCAGCGCTCTTCCCGGAACCACGTTTTGTTTCACCCTGCCCCTGGCTACACAGGGAACCCGCTGTGAAAATGGCCAGCCGGCGCCGGAAGAATCCGTATATCCCGGGCTGGCGACTTTCACTCCAGATTAAGATTTGGGCCCTGCTGACCGGGCAATCGGAATCTGCTCTCTACCGCGTTGACAGTTCTCGAGACTCAGCTTAGGGACATCTCCGCAAAGCCGGTTATTCGGCCACTTGCCGAAGACATAGATCGATGGAGCAGCGCGAGGAATGACTCGACCTGTTCTTGCAACCTGATCAGGTAGAAGGATTGTTGTCGACCATCGGCCCGGATAGATCAGCTGTTCGCATTCGACATGACGAGCGAACGCAGAACCGACTCCAGGGTCGTGCGTTCTTTGCGGGAGTTCGCCTCGCCGGATTCAAAGTCGATCCAGCCTTCGTTGAAGCCGTCGATCATCCTAATCCTCGGCGTGGGGTGCTTGATACCCTGCGAGCGAAACAGCGTCTCCCATTGGTCATGTGGGACTGCTTCCGCCCGTACTGGACGCTCCAGAGCCACGCCTAAACCAGCTGCAATATCATTCGCGGAGTAGCGCCTGGGACCTTCGAGTTCAATAATACGAACTCCAGTCCACGTTTCATCGAGGAGTTCTGCCGCCGTTCGGGCGATGTCGTCCGCGGCAACCATGGGAATCCGGTGATCGAGAGGTTGCAGAAAGCTGGGGATTACACCCTTGCGCGCTGCTTCCACATCCCACGCCGCGTTCTCCATGAACCAGGCGGCACGCAATAGAGCAATCGGAACCGAGGTCGTGCGCAGCATGTCTTCCGTGATTTTGGAGTTGTTCAGAAGGTTGTGTTCCGAAACGTGGGCTCCCACCGTAGAGAGAAACACGACCTTCCCCGGCCGGCTAGTTTCGATGGCCTGCCGGATGGCCGTAGCCGCCTTGTGTGTCTCAGGAAATCCGGGTTCAGGATCGTAGTTTGGAGGTGTCATCAAGAAGACGCCTTCGACGCCGTGAAAAGCTTTTGTGAGTCCCGTTGCATCCTCCACGCTGGCGATGGCGATATCACAGCCTTGAGCGGACCAGGAGCGTCCTTTCTCGGCATCCCGCACCACCGCTCGCACCTTCTGTCCCTGTGCCAGAAGAGTGCGAGCCACCGCTCCCCCTACTTTGCCTGTCACTCCAGTAATTGCAAACATGATCGACTCCTTCCGGATTTTTTTACCTGAAGATCTGATGTCGTATTCGATTGCAGCGCATCGAGCATGAATGGCATATTAGAAATGACGAAACGCATGAATCAAAAGGTCGATGAGCGGATCCTAAACGGGATGAGCGCGTTTGCCGCGATTGTCCAGTGCGGCAGTTTTGCCGGCGCAGGCAAAGCGCTGAATATATCGCAATCAGGTGTAAGCCGGTCCATCGCGCGGCTTGAGGCTCGCCTCGAAACGCAATTGTTGAAGCGAACTACGCGCTCCATCTCCATTACGGAGGAAGGACGGCGGTTATACGAGCAAGTCGGCCCGCTGCTGACTGGCATCGAAGGGGCCGTGGCATCGGTGATGGAAGGACGAGCACTCGTGCGGGGCCGACTGCGCGTGCAAATGCATCGCACTTTTGCGCATTTCCTGGAAGGAACACGGCTCAGGGCGTTTCTTGAAAGCCACCCGGAACTCGAACTCGAACTGATAACTCGTGATCAACTCGGCGATCTGGTAAGCGAGGGCTTCGACGTTGCCCTTCATGTCGGAAACCCGCCGGTTTCGAGCCTGGTCGTGAGAAAGCTCTGGAGCACGCGCATCGTGACCGTCGCTGCGCCCTCTTACTTCAAACGACACAAGCAGCCGGCTACGCCGCAGGACCTGTTGACGGACAGGCATGTCCTGATTGATTATCGCGACCCGGAGACTGGACGTCCGTTCGAATGGGAACTCCATCGTGGCCGAAGAATCGTAAAGGTGCCCACAAATGGTCACGTCATCGTTAGCGACATCATCACCATGCACAATCTCTGCCTGGCAGGCTATGGAATCGTTCAGGTGATGGAAAACGCCGTGTCGCGGTTGTTGAAGCAGGGGAAGCTGATTGACCTGTTTCCGGATTGGCCGGATGAGCGCTTTCCTCTTTACGCCGTCTATCCTTCGCGGAAGCATTTGCCGGCAAAGACCCGCGCATTTCTGGATTTCGTTGTCTCACTGCCTCCGTCCGGCACTGCCACTGCCCAGGATTAACTGGCCTTCTGATTACGTAACGAATGACTTCCTGCATAACTCCATGGGAATCGGAAGGTTTGAAGCATGGGTTTGCAGGATATTCAGTTCCTTCCTGCCTCCGAAATCCAGCCTGATCCGTCCCAGTTGTACACTCGACCAAGGGCCTCGACCGATGCCCATCGTCCGCGAGCTGCTCCTCGACACAGGGGCTCAACACCAAATCCCGCGCCCCCGCCCCCCTTCGACGTGGCCTCGGTCGAGTAAACTTGTGTGCGAGAGGGAAGTTCGCCGATAGGTCTAGGAAATGGCGACGCCAGGCACATCGCCCGCATCCGGAAAGTTATCGTTGCTCCTCATCGACGACGACGCAGAGTTGTGCAGCATGATGCAGGAGTTTTTCGCGGAGAACGGCCACCGGGTGACAGCCGTTCATAACGGCCGTGACGGCCTTGCCCGCGCTCTGGAGGGCCGATACGATTTGGTGATCCTTGATGTCATGTTGCCTCAAATCAATGGTTTCACTCTGTTACACCAGATCCGTCGTCAGAGTGCTGTACCGGTCATCATGTTGACGGCTCGGACCCATCGCAGCGATCGAATCGAGGGTTTAGACAAAGGTGCGGATGACTATCTGGTCAAGCCTTTCGATCCCGATGAACTCCTCTCGCGCATCCGTGCAGTCCTTCGGCGAATCTCCGGCTCCCATCATCTGAACGATGCAGTCACCAGGTTTGGCGAGATCCGTATCGATGTGAACAAGCGCGAGGTGTGGAAAGGAAAGCGCCTGGTAGATTTGACCGCAATGGAGTTCGACATCTTCGATTTGTTGGCTCGCTCGGCCGGCCGGATCATATCTCGTGATGAGATCACCGAGGGTTTGTTCGAACGCAAAGCAACTCCCGCGGACCGATCTCTCGACGTACACATCAGCCGCTTGCGCAAGAAGCTTGAATCCGGTCATACCTTAATTCGTACTATTCGGGGCGTCGGATATGTCTTTACGAGCACGGAAGGTTAAGTGTTATTGAGGATCGCGCCAGGCCCATAAGATCAGGCGCAACCTATCCGGAGAATCGCCGAACAGAGGCACTCTATGAGATCTCTCTACGTGGGAATCCTGCTCGCGATGGCAGGAACGTTGTCGTTGTCTCTCGTGGTCTTTCTTGCCATTTCGAGGCAGATTGAGCGCAATACCTTCTACCGGACATTCGAACGAACCGACGAACTACAGTTGGAAGAGGCGCGGCAGGCATTGGATGGTGGCGGCCCAACCGCCGTCTCGGCTTATATGCAGCGTGCGAACCGCGTATTTGGTGGCTCGCACTATCTCCTCAATTCCGCGGGTGTCGATGTCGTTTCGGGTCAGGATCTATCGCGCTTGATCCCTGGGGCTGGAGCGGTGGAAGGGCGCCAACGCCGCGCAGGCAAACTGGTAATCAGCCGCAGAGCGGCGGATGGCGCGTACTGGTTTATCGCTCTTCCACCCCCTCGGCCTCATCCCTGGGACTTCTTTCCGTACTACCTGCTGGTCATAGGAGCTACAGGAATTCTCTGCTGGGCTGCGGCGGTCTGGCTCGTATCGCCGATCCGTAATCTAACGGCAACGGTAGAGCGATTTGGCCGCGGTGACCTCTCTGCCCGCTATCATACCCGCCGCCGCGATGAGATTGGTTACCTGGGGCGGGCCTTCAATGAAACGGCGGAACGTTTGCAGCGATTGCTCACAAGCGAGCGGCGACTGCTGGCTGACATCTCGCATGAGCTTCGATCGCCACTCGCTCGGCTCAAGTTTGCCATAAAGCTCGCAAGGAGCTCGCCCGATCAGGGCCACGCCCTGGATCGTATTGAGCGTGACGTGAACCGAATTACGTTTATGGTCTCTGAGCTCGTGGAAATCACGCGAGCCGAGGGCGATCCGGAAGCCAGAAAATTTGCAATCGTAGATCTCGATCAAGTGGTCAACGACATCGTCAGCGAAGAACGGGTTGAAGCGGAGTTGCGGGAATGCAGGCTCCAGGTGAGCGGCCATTTGGAGCGGCCGCTTTGGGCAGACCCAGAGCTGCTGCGCCGCGCTGTCGCCAATGTGCTACGAAACGCGATTCGCTATTCACCATCTCACTCAGCGGTAGAAGTGACGTTGGCGGAAACGGCCGATGCCTCGATCGTCAAAATTCGCGATCATGGACCCGGTGTTTCCGAAGAGCTGCTCTCTCAGATATTTAAGCCATTCTTCCGCGTCGAAGAATCGCGAGATACCAACAGCGGTGGGATTGGGCTTGGGCTGTCGATCGCGATGCGGGCAGTTCAGGTACATCAAGGCACCATCACAGCCGAAAACGCAACGCCGGGTCTTAAGGTACAGATCGTGCTACCGCGTCTATCCTCCCCAGAGAAGGTGGCGATGCAGGCCCTGGATAAGTCGATCTCCGTCAAGCCCATCTCCGTCTAGCCGGTCAGTTCCTGTGCTGAGGCGGAGCTCCGCCTCGCCTCTGAGCGGTTAATTTTCTATCAGATAGGTCTGCGCAATTGGGTGGCAGCCAGGGTGTCGCGAGCTTAAGAATTATTAAGATTACGTGCGCGGCGGCGCGTTTCTAATCTAAAGAATGCTTCTCGAAACGGTCGAAGTGCGGGAGCAGATCAAGGAGATAGAACATGACGAAACGATTTCTCTTTACCTTCATCCTCGCTTTCCTTCCATTCGCTGCAAACGCCGCCTCCGCAAACTCTGGCCACATCGAACTCGACAACAATTTAACGGTAGGAAGCACTGAACTGCCCAAGGGGACCTACAAGGTCGTATGGACTGGAACGGACCCAAATGTGCAGGTAACGTTCACCCACGGCAACTTTACCAAAACCGTTCCGGCGCACATCGTCGAAGGGCGGAACAATATCGAAGCTAAGCTGACAGACGCCAAGGGCGACAAGACGTTCTTGACCGCGCTCCAGTTCCACAACGCCACGCTGCAATTTGGGGATGGCACGCACGCCGGGGAGTGAGGACATTCACACCGAAGCGCAGCACACGCTGGCAGTCCATAGAGTAACGACTGATCGGGGAAGAGTTCAGCGCTCGCTCAACCTTCTCCGATGCAGTCAAGGGCCAACCACGCCGCCTACGAGGTTATCGGCAAGTTCGCGTATAAGTGGAGGCCGATTTGCCCGGGGTTCGTTAACAGCACTACGCCGACCCTGAACAACCGGGGTACTTCCTCACTGTGCACGGAACCGGTCATCGATTTGTTGGTTAGAGAACAGCGATCAGAATCGAAAAGAGGTGGACCCTGAACCAGGGAGCAGTATTGCCAGAAAGCGACTGTGCGTTGCGGGCGGACAGCGGGCTACGCGACTACAACATGCTCATTTCCCAATGACATCCTCGCCGTCGTCATCGGGTGTGCCGCAGGACGAGATGGCGAGCGAGCGCAACTAAGGAATGCAGTGCGCAAATCCGCGATGTTCTAAAGAGCTGCTCTATCTTCGGGAGGGAAGGCTCTGGTTGCTCGAATTGGAATCGCAAGCTGACGATCAGTGCCCGCCAGACGATGGCCCATTCGCGGTGAGGTCCTTACCCAGCAAGTTTTTTTGGCTTTGTGGTGAGTGCGCGAAGACACACATCGTAAAGCGATGGACAACCTCCGGTCTTGTCGTGGCGCTTTGCCACCAGAATATAGCTGCCAGCCATCCCGATCTGGCTGCTCGTTCGGTCACCTCGGGGACGACGCGGCCGCTTCCGCTGTCACCGCCTGGGCCACCGATGTGTCATCTAATCGATGGGCCCGTTTCGCTTGTGCTGCGGAGAAAGTTCATTGATCCAAAGGGAGGCTGACCCAAAAGACCTTTCTTTTTCACATCTTCACAGTTGGGAGTGAGCTGAACGTCCCTTTACAACTCTGTGGATTGAGGCGGGCACCCGAAACATCGAACTGTTCATCCCTTCTGTCACGCTGCCGTTAATCGTGGACTGGCCGGTGCATTTTCTTCAATGACTTTCCACGTTTTAAATGCAACAGTGATGTGCGTTAAATCGTGGCCTGTTGCGCCTGAATTGCGGACACACCGCGAGACGAGCTTCATCCACGATTTAAATGCAAAAAGGGCGCTTCGGTATTCGGGCTGAGCCCAGAATCACCTAACTCCCGCGGTAGTGGCTAGAGCTGCCACTTTTGTGTTCCGAGAACGATCAAATTGCAAACTCCGTCTGTCTACGAAACCCGGACCCTGAAAAGGGCCATCTTCGTGCATCTTGTGTAAAGTACACGTATGTACTCCGGGAGGATTTATGCCGAACACACGGACATTGCTAGCTCAGGCCTACTCTGCCTTCAATGATCGGGATATCGAGAGAGCCCTGGCGCTCATGAGTGAGAACGTCAGCTGGCCCAAGGCATCGGAAGGCGGACGTGTTGTCGGGAAAGACCAGATTCGGTCCTACTGGACCCGTCAGTGGAAGGAGTTCGATCCTCACGTGGAACCACTTGAGATGATCGACCATGAAGGCGGCGTTACCGAGGTCAAAGTTCATCAGCTCGTGAAAAGCCTTGGTGGTGATGTCGTTTCTGATAGTGAGGTGTGGCACGTCTATACGATCGCGAACGGTCTCATCGAGCGCATGGACCTGAAGGAAGGCGAAACGAGCTCGGACCCAACCCCATCTGCAGCATTCTCCAGACACTAGCATGTCTCAGGATCTGGCGCTGTTACCTGAGCGGGAACGCCATGCCGACCGGCGTTCCCATCTTCCGGCTCGCTGCGGCAGGATTAGTCCTGTCCAGACCCTATTCAGAGACGGTAAACGTCGAATTTGAATTGGAGCAACCGGGAGCTGTGTGCAATATTGAACAGTCTGCATTCAGCAGACCACGTAGGGTTGATCTCAGCTTGCTGAAGAAGCAATGGCGTGCGCGAGACCCTGCCAATCTCGTCTCTACCACACTTCCCTCCAAGGCGGAATCCAATTCCCAGGAGCACTCATGAAAACGATCCGAGCAGCGTTCGCACTACCAATCCTGACTATGGCTCTGGCAAGCATGCCTGCCATGGCCCAGGATCATCCCGACAACCATACTTACAAGCAGCACAACGAATGGAAGACAGGCGCAAAGATTCAGCAGGAGGACTGGAACAGAGGCGATAAGGTTGATTATAAGCAGAACCACCTTCGCCGCCCGCCAGCGCAAAATGAGTGGCGCCAGATCGATGGGAATTACGTGATGGCAAAACAGGACGGAACGATCGTTTCTGTTCGCCAGGCTTCCCACGATCACTAAATTGCCGCAACCTTTCGTTGAACAAGAAATCCCAGGTCGCTCCGCCAAGGGCGGCCTGAGATTTTATGTATTGTCCAACGATTGCCCTCAAGAAAGTGTGTGACGATTGTCAGGAACTCTTCCGGCTTCTCGATATACATGAGATGAACGAGAGCTTGACCACCCGTTCCACATTCTTCGTAAAAAATCTTGCCATTCTCGACCAAGTAACTTCCGAGTGTGCTTCCGGTTTGCGCGTTTGCCGACCGAAACGAGCCTGCCAAAATAGCGCTGGCCACCAGCGCGATCGCTCTAATCATCCCACGACGTAAGCCTCTCCGCGGCTTTCCTTGCAGGTCTTCTCCTTTTCATGACAATCCTTCTGTCTGGCTTGTCTCCAGCATCTTCAAAGCGCTCTAACCTCTTTGGTACGTGCTATATATAAAAGACATGCGCGTGCTTCTTTCCCGGTTATTGTTGGTTCTGTTCTGCACTTCAACACTCGTCCATGCGCAAACGAACCCCTCGTGGACTACATCCATCGCTCCGTTCCGAATTGCCGACAACCTCTACTATGTGGGGAGCCAGGAGCTTGCCAGTTATCTGGTCGTCACTCCGAAAGGGAATATTCTCATCAATGCGAGCCTCGCTACCTCGCCGTTGCTGATACGCGCGAGTGTGGAAAAGCTAGGCTTCCGCTGGACTGACATTAAGATCCTGCTAAATAGTCAGGCGCATGCCGATCACATGGCTGGCGCGGCCGAAGTGATTCGTGAGACGCATGCGAAGAACATGGTGATGGACGGCGACGTAAGTGTAGTCGAGAGCGGTGGGCGGGCAGACTTCCTGTCGCCCTCACCCAACATCCCCACGTACACCCCAGTGCGCGTGGACCGCATTCTCCGCGACGAAGACACTGTAAACCTCGGGGGTTTGACACTGACGGCGGTTAAGACTGCCGGCCACACGCGCGGATGCACTACGTGGACCATGCGCTCTCACCTCCCAGGGGAGCCAGCGGGAACGTCGCGCAACATTGTCATCGCCGGAGGAACAGGCTTCTGGTCGGAGTACCACTTCGTCGCGACACCCAACCACCCCGTAAGCTATCCCGGCATTGTTCAGGACTTCCAACATACATTTGCCGTGCTGCGGACTTTGCCATGTGACGTATTTCTTGGAGCGCACGGCGGGTATTTCGATTTGCTCACGAAACTGGAGCACTATCCGCAGGATGGCCCCCGTGTCTTTATCGACCCTGCAGGCTATAAGGATTTTGTCGCTGA